>CP107199.1:0-655000 GCA_025758065.1 Lachnospiraceae bacterium | reverse complement strand
AATAGCTCACTAGTCGAGAGGTCCTGCGCCGAAAATGTCCGGGGCTGAAACACAACACCGAAGCTTAGGAATGTAGTGATACATTGGTAGAGGAGCATTCTTAAAGGGAAGAAGCAGTACCGACAAGGAGCTGTGGACATTTAAGAAGAGAGAATGCCGGAATGAGTAGCGAGATGGAGGTGGGAATCCTCCAGGCCGAATATCCAAGGTTTCCAGAGTAAAGCTGATCTGCTCTGGGTAAGTCGGGGCCTAAGGTAAGGCTGAGAAGCGTAGCCGATGGACAACAGGTTGAGATTCCTGTACCGCGTATCATCAGAACTGTGGGGACACAGAAGGACAGCACAGCCCGGGAATGGAAAGACCGGGGCAAGCAGGGTAGGAGTCAAGCTGGCAAATCCGCTTGACGATCCGAAGCTGTGATGCGGAGCGAATATAAGTAGCGAAGTGTGTGATTCCGGCTGTCAAGAAAAGCCGCTATTGTGTGATACGTGCCCGTACCGTAAACCGACACAGGTAGATGAGGAGAGAATCCTAAGGCCGGCGGGAGAAGCATTGTTAAGGAACTCGGCAAAATGACCCTGTAACTTCGGGAGAAAGGGTGCCTGGGAAACCAGGCCGCAGAGAATAGGCTCAAGCAACTGTTTAGCAAAAACACAGGTCTATGCAAAACCGTAAGGTGAGGTATATGGGCTGACGCCTGCCCGGTGCTGGAAGGTTAAGAGGAGGGGTTAGCGCAAGCGAAGCTCTGAATTGAAGCCCCAGTAAACGGCGGCCGTAACTATAACGGTCCTAAGGTAGCGAAATTCCTTGTCGGGTAAGTTCCGACCCGCACGAAAGGCGTAATGATTTGAGCGCTGTCTCGACAATGCACCCGGTGAAATTGAAATACCAGTGAAGATGCTGGTTACCCGCGCCAGGACGGAAAGACCCCATGGAGCTTTACTCCAGCTTGATACTGGGATTCGGTACTGCATGTACAGGATAGGTGGGAGACTGAGAAACTTGGACGCCAGTCTGAGATGAGTCGCTGTTGGGATACCACCCCTGCGGTATTGGATTTCTAACCTGCAGCCGTGATCCGGCTGGGGGACAATGTCAGGCGGGGAGTTTGACTGGGGCGGTCGCCTCCGAAAGGGTATCGGAGGCGCTCAAAGGTTCCCTCATAATGGTTGGAAACCATTAGAAGAGTGCAAAGGCATAAGGGAGCTTGACTGCGACACCGACGGGTGGAGCAGGTAGGAAACTAGGACTTAGTGATCCGGTGGTATGAAAGTGGGATTGCCATCGCTCAACGGATAAAAGCTACCCTGGGGATAACAGGCTTATCACTCCCAAGAGTTCACATCGACGGAGTGGTTTGGCACCTCGATGTCGGCTCATCGCATCCTGGGGCTGTAGCAGGTCCCAAGGGTTGGGCTGTTCGCCCATTAAAGCGGTACGCGAGCTGGGTTCAGAACGTCGTGAGACAGTTCGGTCCCTATCCGGCGTGGGCGTAGGATATTTGAGAGGAGCTGTCCTTAGTACGAGAGGACCGGGATGGACGGGCCGCTGGTGTACCTGTTGGAGTGCCAACTCCATGGCAGGGTAGCCAAGCCCGGACGGGATAAACGCTGAAGGCATCTAAGCGTGAAGCCCCCCTCAAGATGAGATATCCCATACGCAGGTAGTAAGACCCCTTGAAGACGACAAGGTAGATAGGTCAGAGGTGGAAGTGTGGTGACACATGGAGCTGACTGATACTAATCGGTCGAGGGCTTGACCAAAAGGTCTGAGAGAGCGACACAAGATTTGCGGAGGAAGCCGTTGAAAGCTTGCTTTCATAAGGCTGGATCCGAAAAGCTTCAGTCATTGGCGAAGCCAATGACATGAATAAAACCGTCAGGTTTTATGAATGAGTCGCTAAGTTGTGGAATAAAATAAGTTGTGGTTGATATTCGGTAGTTCAATATGTGGTTTTGAAGGTATGTATAGATTTTATAGATTTAGCCTGGGCAGAGATGTCCAGGTTTTTTTGTGCATAAAATCATTTTTTCTCTTGTCAATGTGTATAAACTATGCTATACTGATATAGCTGTTCAGAGATATAAGATATTTATGCCCTGAGACAGGCAGTTTTAGCATTCGCGTGAGTCAGAACCTTGCGGGAAGGATGCGTATAACTTAAAAGATGCTGATATCTGTGCGTTCTGGTGACGGTACCTACCGGCTGCTTGCAGTGTACAGAGGCAGATTGGCATACAGGCCGCGGTCGGAAACCGCAAATTATATCAGAGAGGTGAATAAAATGAGAGAAGGAATCCATCCAAATTACTACCAGGCAAAGGTAGTTTGCAACTGTGGCAACGAGTTCGTAACTGGTTCTACCAAGAAGGACATCCATGTGGAGGTTTGCTCCAAGTGCCATTCATTCTACACTGGCCAGCAGAAGGCTGCTGCAGCTCGTGGACGTATTGATAAGTTCAATCGTAAGTACGGCATCAATGCTCAGTAATTATAAGAGAGAATTTAAGGGGTTGAGCTTTTGCGGCTCAGCCCCTTTGCGTTAAAATGCATTTTCGGATTCAGACTCCGAAAGTACATGAAAATCGAAAGGTAATGCATAGATGAAATATTCAGGAATTGGCGGACAGGCAGTGATCGAAGGCATTATGATGCAGAATGGTGAAAACTATGCAGTAGCCGTCCGTAAACCCGATGGAGAGATCGAGGTTAAAAAAGATACTTACAGAAGCGTAACAAAAAAGTATCCATTTTTGGGTATTCCCTTTATCAGGGGCGTGTTTAAATTTGCAGATTCCATGATCGTAGGCATGAGGGCACTTACCTGGTCCTGCAGCTTCTTTGAAGATGACGAAGATGCAAAGGAGAGCCGCTTTGAACAGTGGCTGGATAAGGTCTTCGGCGAAAAATTAGAAGGCATCCTTATGACCGTTGTTATGATCTTTTCTTTTATCATGGCGATTGGGATTTTCATGCTGCTGCCTATGTTTATTTCCAATATATGTAAAAAAGTGATCCCGTCCCATACTGTGATGGCGATTTTAGAAGGATTTATCCGTATTGCCATTTTCGTTATTTATATAAAAATGGTATCCCGTATGGAAGACATTAAACGAACCTTTATGTATCATGGTTCCGAACACAAATGCATCAACTGTATTGAACATGGTTTAGAGCTGAATGTAGCCAATGTACGGGCCAGCTCCAAGGAGCACAAGCGCTGCGGTACCAGCTTTATTATGATCGTTATGGTCATCAGTATTCTGTTTTTTATGGTGATCCGCACCGATACCATCTGGCTGCGTATAGTGAGCCGCATTGTGCTGATCCCTGTGATCGCAGGTGTTTCCTATGAGTTTTTAAGCTTTGCAGGAAAACATGATTCTAAACTGGTAGATATTTTAAGCCGTCCGGGAATGTGGATGCAGGGATTGACCACCAAAGAGCCAGACGATACTATGATCGAAGTAGCCATCGCTGCTGTAGAGGAAGTGTTTGACTGGCGGGCTTATCTGGACGAAAACTTCCCGGATTGGGAGAAGAAAGAGGAACAGGCATGAAAATGACCCTTGGGACTCTTTTAGAAGAAGGAAAAGAAAAACTGGAAAAAGCAGGTGTTCCTGACCCGCTTTTAGATGCCCGTTTCCTTTTATTAGATGTATTTGACATGAATTTTGCGTCTTTTCTTGTAAAAAGGGATCGCCCTCTTACAGAAACGGAAAATGGGACAAATGTAACAGAAGCAGATACGGATACACGGAAAAAAATTGATAAATACTGGGAAATGATAAGTAAAAGAGAAATGCGTATCCCTCTTCAGCAGCTTACTGGTGTCCAGGAGTTTATGGGACTGGAATTTTATGTAAATGAACATGTTCTGATCCCAAGACAGGATACAGAAACACTGGTTGAACTGATATTAAACGAGCACAAAGAGAAAAATATTTCACTTTTAGATGTGTGTACCGGTTCCGGCTGTATTGCTGTCAGTCTGGCAAAGCTTGGAGGCTATGCAGATGTAACAGCTCTTGACTTGTCAGAAGAAGCGTTGAAAGTGGCAAAATCCAATGGGGAAAAACTTCTGGATCATCCAGTGAAATTTATAAAAAGCGATATGTTTTCTGCTTTAGATCCAGAAAACCGCTATGATGTGATCGTATCCAATCCCCCTTATATCCCGAGTCAGGTGATAGAAGGGCTGGAGCCGGAGGTGAAAGACCATGAGCCACGGATGGCATTAGACGGTGAGCCGGACGGATTGAAATTTTACCGCATTTTAGCAGAAGAAGGAAAAAAATACCTGAAGAACGGTGGAGAGATCTATATGGAGATCGGCTGGGATCAGGCAAAGGATGTAACAAAAATATTTGAAACAATGGGATTTAAAGGGCTTAGGACTGTCCGTGACATGACTGGAAATGACCGGGTAGTATGTGCCAGGAAGGAGAAGTAGAAATTATGTTTGATAAACTGGATGATATGTTGATTCATTATGAAGAACTGATGCTTATGCTTGGGGATCCGGATGTGACCCAGGATACCAAACGCTTTACCAAGCTGATGAAAGAACAGGCTGAACTGGCACCGATCGTAGAAGCTTATAAGCAGTATAAGCAGGCAAAGCAGGACGTAGAAGACAGTCTGGCAATGTTAGATGAAGAAAATGATGAGGAAATGCGTGAAATGGCAAAGGAAGAGTTATCCGATGCAAAAAAACGCATTGAGGAATTGGAGCATGAGTTAAAGATCCTTCTTCTTCCAAAAGACCCTAATGATGATAAGAACATTATCCTGGAGATCCGTGCAGGCGCAGGCGGTGACGAGGCAGCTCTTTTCGCAGCTGAGCTTTACCGTATGTATTCCAACTACGCAGACAGCCAGCACTGGAAAGTAGAGATCATCAGTATCAATGAAAATGGTATCGGCGGCTTTAAGGAAGTTGTAGCTATGGTTACAGGAAAAGGCGCCTATTCCAAGTTGAAATATGAAAGCGGCGTACATCGTGTACAGCGTGTGCCTGAGACAGAGTCCGGCGGCCGTATCCATACCTCTACAGCAACGGTAGCAGTTATGCCGGAAGCAGAAGAAGTAGATGTTCAGATCGATATGAATGATTGCCGTATTGACGTAATGCGTGCATCTGGTAATGGCGGACAGTGTGTCAACACCACTGACTCAGCAGTACGTTTGACCCATATGCCGACGGGGATCGTTATTTACAGCCAGACAGAAAAATCACAGCTGCAGAACAAGGAAAAAGCATTTCGCCTGTTACGCTCCAAGCTGTATGATTTAGAGCTGGAAAAACGCCAGAATTCCGAAGCAGAAGAACGCCGAAGCCAGATCGGTACCGGAGACCGCTCTGAGAAGATCCGCACCTATAACTTCCCACAGGGACGTGTTACTGATCATAGGATTAAATTGACTTTATACAAGATCGATTCTATTATGAACGGTGATATTCAGGAGCTGTTAGATAATCTGATCGCAGCAGATCAGGCTGCGAAACTGGCTAAAATGAACGAGAATTAAGATTTAGATACAGTATAAAGAAAGCTATTGCAAAGTGATGATGTAAGATCAGTTTGCAATAGCTTTTTTGGATATATGGGGTTAACAATGATGAGATAAATAAAATGGTGTGAACACGCCATTTTATGGGAGTTTGAGATGTTCGAGGATTGCGGGAATTGCATATCAATGGAGCAATCCTGTTACATCATAATATAACATAATTATAATGATACCAGGGTCAAAAGGTCATAAATCCGGTGCAAGCTTGCTTGCAGGAGGATTTGTGGCCTTGGGACCCGCCAAAAACATGAGTAAGAAGCCATTTTTTGAAGAAAAATGAGCGGATTACGAATGTTTTTAGAATTGCGGGAGTGCAAAGCACGTAGCAATTCGGTATCAGAGGGGTCAAAATACCTTTTGCCCCCAACATCATTATAATGTAACAGGAGGTATAGACTATGTCGCAGATCATTTCAATCAAAGATTAAAAAAATACATCTGAAATTTCTGACATGTGCCATAAAGCTGGAGAACCTTAACAGATAGTACTTGTTGCATATTTTTTATCAAAAAACAGTTGACAAGAAAGTTAGTTGGTGCTAATCTTATAAACAGTTAGATAAATTAGCCTAAACTAACTACAACACAGATCCTAAATGTATAAAATAAAAAAGATGAAACAGACTATGTAAGAAATATGTAGAAAATATGGATAAAAGGCAGCGGGACAGGATATCCGTGGTGCTTAAAAGAAGGAGGAGCCTATGTCAGAACAGAAAGCACAGATCATTGGAGAACTTCAGAGAAAAGGAAAACGGATCACAGGACAGAGAAAGATCCTTTTAGATGTCATACTGGAAGGAAACTGGTCCAGTTGTAAGGAGATTTACTACATGGCTTCTAAAAAGGACCCGACCATCGGACTTGCAACTGTCTACAGAATGGTAGGTGTATTAGAGGAAATGGGATTTTTAAGCAGAGGATACAGATATTCTTATCCAGTGGAAAATAAGATCAGCTAAAGCTAGGATAGTTTACTTACAGAAACTGCCTCATGGCAGGCTCTTCTGTATGCATAGCAAAAGCGGGCTGCACGTTATATAAAAATGTGCAGCCCGCTTTTGCTTTATCCACACAGAAAACGCGCCAGAAGGCGCGTTCTGTGATCTATACCAATACTCCCCTAAAAATCAAATTTACAGTTTCTGGCAAAACTCGATCCGCTCTTTGTTTGGTCCCTGGATGATAAAGAAGCGCACACCTCTTTCCCAGAAATCAAGAGCTTCAATGCCATTGCTCAACACCAGATGCTTCTGGTTTAAAGTAGCTGCGTAGGCTTTTTCAATATCCAGGCAGTTTAAGGCAATGTGGTTAATGGCTCCGTCACAGAGAGCCACAGGATCCTCATAAGTTTCAATCACCAGATTTCCCAACTGCAAAAAAGCTACATGCTGGTTCTTTTCCGGGACACAAGTCCTTAAGATGACCTGGAATCCCAGATCCTCGTAAAAATGGATCGTATTTTCCAAATGATCTGTTGGGATTCCAATATGCTGGATCCCGTCACAATAAGCACCAGGAGTCATATGATATCATCCTTTCTTGTAAAGCTTAATCTGCCTGATCAAAGCTATTTCAAAGCATTTTTAATATCGGTTTTTAAAGCTTCAGTCCATTTTGCCCATGTAAGAGCCTCTTTTTGTACCCGTACAGACCGGCTGGCAAAAGAACTTTTCAGAATGCAGTCAGCTAAAAGAGCAGAGGAAGCTTTATAGTCATCTTTCTCAGAATACTCTAAAGAAAGGGCCATATTGTGATCTTTGGCTGTTTGGATCAGCATTTTCAGATCCTTATCCGTGCCATTCAATGTGCGAAGATCAGTGGTTCCAAATGCATTATCCAGCTGTTTATCCATTTCGGGGTCAAAAGTCTCATCTGTAAGAGAACCGCAGCTGTAAGACGCTGCCATATGGTACTGTCCGGGAACAGACAGAGCTGCGTTTAAGGCTGCATAGCCCCCTTCCTTTACACCGGCGATCATCTGGAAGCCCAGGTCAGCTGGGAAATAGTCGGCAATCATTTCCGGAAGCTCTTTTGTAAGCATCTGGAAATAAGTAAATCCATGGATCATATCAAGCCCGTAGCTTAATTTCAGATCCGGCATCACAATGATAATGCCCAGTTCATCTGCCAGATCCTCTACAGCTGTATGGCGCTGCCATGCTGTGTGGTCACAGCCTGCAGGGGGAAGCAGCCATAAAACAGGATAAGAGCTTTTTTCATTGTTTTCCATAGGAACAATAGCTGTCAGGGAATTGCATTCCGTAAGGGCAGCTGAATAAAAGTGGTCCAGTATGAGAGCCATGTTAGTTTCCTCCTTTCAACGCAAGAGTGTCAAGGAAATGTTGGATCCATTCATCCCAGAAGCCCCACTCATGGACACCGGGACCTTCGTGGTATTCATACTCATATGGATTACCGGGAATGTTTTCAAAGGTTTTTTTGATCTCCATGGCAACAGGATATCGGACATCTTCTGTACCCATAGCGTGGTATATTTTTGGCAGTATAGTATGCTCTTTCGCAGTATCCTGGATCAGCTTTAAAATGTCATATTCTGTTCCTGCAAGGGAATCAGAATCAGAGGTGCCGTAAATGTCCTCATTGCATTTTTTAAACATATAGTCACTGCCACTTTTATTTCTCCAAAGGTGCTCTAGCGGAGCAACTCCGCCAGTAGAAAGCATGCAGATCCGGCCATATTTGTCCGGATTGTTCAGGCCTACCCACATAGCGCCGCCGCCGCCCATGGACAGTCCGGCAATGTAGTTATCTTCCCGTTTCCGGCTCATTTTCGGGAATAATTTTGCACAAAATTCCGGCAATTCCTTTGAAATATAGTCATAATAGCGGGGACCATGCTTCATATTGATATAACGGCTGTAGCTAACCTCCGGCATAATGACCATCAGACCTAAAGGAGCTGCGTAGCGTTCGATAGAAGTACGGCGCATCCAGATGGTATAATCATCACTGCGTCCGTGCAACAGCCACAGAACCGGGAAGCTGTCTGCCTGCTCGCTTCCGGCAAGACCGATGCCCTGCATTTTCTGGGGCATGATCACGCCGATCTTAGTGTCCATATTCAGGACCTTTGAGTGGAAATTCACATGTAATAAAGACAATGTATATACCTCCTAACCTTTGACAGCACCTTCCATCATGCCGGAGACGATCTGTTTCTGGAACAGGCAGTAAACGATAAAGATCGGCAGGATAGAAAGAAGCATAACAGCAAATACAATAGTGAAATTGGTAGAGTTTTCTGTACGGAATGAGTACTGGTACAGAGTCAGTGTACGGTTTAAGTTAGACTGGTTTAATACAAGGGATGGCATAAAATAGTCATTCCAGATCCACAGGGAGTTTTTGATAACAACTGTGGAGATGATAGGCTTCATAATAGGACGAACGATCTTATAAAATACCTGGTTTGTAGTAGCTCCGTCAATATAGGCAGCTTCTTCCAGATCAATAGGCATGGAAGACAGATAGCCTACTAAAAGGAAAATACCTTCGCAGGTGGAGTTTGCAATGTAGAAAAGGATAGCACCAGTCCTGTTAAGAAGACCGATATTGCTCATTAACTTTACCATGGGAAGCATTTTTACCTGGAAAGGGATAAAAATACCGGCTACCATGAAAAAGTAGAGAAAGCTGTAAAAACGGGATGTAAATCTTCTGCGGGAAATGGCATAAGCACACATGGGAAGAAAAAATACCATGGCAACAATGGCTACACCAGTGATGATCGCAGAGTTTTTCAGTGCGATGAAATAATCCGGTCTCTGGAGTACATAAGCAAAATTGTCAAAAACAATATGCCTTGGAAGACCGAAGAAATTGCTGAAAATGTCGCTCATATCCTTTAAAGAAGAAACTACGGTAAGATAAAATGGGAAAAATACAAGGAGAGCGCCCAGAGTCAGCACTGCATAGGTCAGAGCATGTAAGATTTTTCTTTTTTTCATGGGATACCTCCTGTTTTAATCGTAGATCTTCTTTTTGTCAGTAAATCGGATCTGGGTAATGGAAATAACTGCAATGATAACGGCAACGATCATAGCCTGGGAAATGGCATATCCAAACTTCATGTCCTCAAAGCCGATACGGTAAATGGAAAGAGTGATACTTTCTGTTGCGCCTGCCGGTCCACCGGAGGTCATTGCCATAATGTAATCGTAGATCATAAGTCCTTCTTTCAGGACAAGGACAAAAATAATACTTAAAATAGGCAGAATGTAGCGAAGAGTGATGTAGTAAAAGCGTTGACGGCCATTTGCCCCATCTACAATGGCTGCTTCGATAATCTCACCTGGAATGGTCTGTAAAGCAGAAATGACTAAAACTGTTGGAATTGCAACACTTTTCCATATATTTGTGATCAGGATACCGTAAATAGCAGTGCTTCTGCCGGATAAAATGTTTTTCTGTAATGCTTCAATCCCAAGGGAAGTTCCAAGACTGGGGATTCCCTGAAAGAAAATATAGTTGAAGATCAGTCCAATGGTCAGCATACTGACACAGGCCGGGAAAAAATAGATAGCTCTGAAGCAGTTCTGGCCACGGATCTTTGTGTTCATTAACAGTGCAAGTACAACAGACAGCAGCATTACGCAGATGATCAGCATTGCGGCATATCGTATATTAAATAGTACGGCTTTCCGGAAACGATTGTCGGATAAAATCTTAATATAGTTTTTCAGGCCTACAAATTTATAGTTCTTACCGATGCCGTTCCAGTTGGTAAAGCTATAATACAGCCCAAGGACAATTGGAACAATAGAGAGAAAGGAATACATGATCAGATTCGGTAGTACATATAAAAAGTGTGTGATATTGCGATCACGGTTTTTCGTTGATTTCATGATGCTGCCTCCATTTTTTTAGAAATGTATTACTGGGATCACAGAAAGATCCCAGTAATACATAAGAATTGAAAAATTAGGATTCAGATTCAGCAGGAGTATAGTATTCTTCTACTAAAGACTGGAATTCGTCTAAGAAGGTATCTACATCCTTATCTAAGATCAGGGCCTGTACAGATACAACCAGGCTGTTTCTTAAATCCTGTGTCCAGATACTTGCTAAAGAAGGAGCAAATCTGCCTTCGTTAATGTAGTCGTTGATCTCTTTAAGCTGTGGAACGTTGTATTCGACACCCTGGATCAGAGTTGGGTTTTTGTCACCGTCACTGAATTCCTGTGCAATATCTTCACGTACAAGGAAATCAAGGAAGCGGATGCATGCATCCTGCTGTTCTGGTGTACAGTCAGCAGAAATAGAATAAGCAGTATCAACAGTACCAGCGATCCAGAAATCATCAGTTGTAATAGCAGGAATAGCGGTGCAGTTGAAATTCAGGTCCGGATTCATGGTCTCGAATGTAGTTACTGCCCAGGAACCATCAATGTACATAGCAGATTTTCCACTGGTAAATTCTTCGTAAGCAGGTTCGTCATCATATCCAAGAGAATCAGGATTTGCATATTCACGCAGCTTTAAGATGGTTTCTGCATATTTGCGGATATTAGGATCATCTTTAATGTTGTAGCTGCCGTTGATCTGTTCATCACACTTGCTATAGAAGTCATGGTCCACACAGCCAATGAGCATACGGTCAAACTGCTGGTTGATGCGGACTGCTTTCTTATCCGGGAAGGAGAATGGCTGGATGCCGGCTTCAACTAACTTGTCGCATACACCTCACATTTCATCCATGGTCTTTGGAATGGTAAGTCCCAGTTCATTAAAAATATCTACGTTGTAGTACAGACCAAAGGAGTTGGTGGTCAGCGGAAGGGAGTACTGTTTTCCGTTCACTTCGCAGCGTTCCAGAACGGAAGGAGTTACACGTTTCATAAAGTCCTGATCCGTCAGGTCCATGAAAAGTCCTTCCCTGAACATATCTTTATAGGATGCGTTCCATGGGAATACAGATACTAACTGCGGAATGTTTCCTGCTGCTACACGGGAGATCAGTGTAGTTGTGGTGGATTCAGCCAGAGTAAGGTTTACCTGTATATCCGGGTTTTCTTCCATGAATTTGTTTACCAGAGTGTTGTAAAGCTCTACGTTTTCTGGTTTCTGATAGAACAACTCAATGGCTACTTTGCCTTCGGAAGCAGCATCTGTGCTGGCAGCTTCGGCAGCTGTGGTCTGGTCTGCACTGGAAGCAGGAGCATCAGCGGTCTTTCCTCCTGAGCAACCGGTCAGTGCAGCTGTTAAAAGAGTGGCTCCGATCATACATGCTGTAAATCTTTTTTTCATAATGTTTCCCCTTTCACATATGGTTTTTGTACAGCCTTAACTTGTAGCCAAAGTATAGGCTTTTTCAGGGAAATTATAAATACCATATTCAAATTTTACTTGCCATTTTCAAAGATTGTTGTATATTTTTATATAAAGAGGTGCGATGGATATATGAAAAAACGGCAGAAAGCGAAAAGATATATAGTGAATTGGAAAGATATAAAGAAAAATATGACAAAAACAGATTCAATTAAAAAATGGCTGATCCTTCTGGCAGGCCTGCAGATATTCCTTACCATGGCATTTTTATGTTATCTTGTAACTGTAAGTGCCTACCAGAATTATAATATGGCTACCCACCGGTATTTCCAGACAGGAGAGCAGCTGTTAGACCGGGTAGAGATATCTGTAAAAGAATTGGAACAGGCCACTTTTTTCCCGGCTCAGTTATATACCCAGAATAATGACCCCTATTTGTGCAGTACACTAAGGGAAGGTCCCATCCTTAAAAATTTCCGTTTTTATTCGTATTTTAATACTCAGGCCCAGATACGTTTCACAACAGACTCTACCAGCTTTATTGCTCTTTATGATCTTGAAGGAAATGGCGTATACACTTCAAAAGGGGCAAATTACGGAATTAGCTTTTTGGATAAGGAAAAGGCAGAATGGTATAAAAAAATTTCTGCTTATAAAACAGGTAGGCCTCTTCTCATAGCTGCGCAGGAATTTAGAGGATCGGGTATGAATATGCGTGACGGCGGTTCATTGTGTATTGGCAGAGGCATTCTGGACCTGAATACGATCAAAATCGTAGGCTATTGCGTGGCAGGAATAGATACTTCTTATCTGGAGAATTATTTTGAGCAGAACCGTCAGACACCGAATCAGAGATTTGCGGTATATAAAGATGGGAAGCTTTTGTACGGAAATATAGAACAGGAAGAAAGCTATCAGGGATTTGTAAAAGAAAATCTGAAAAAAACAGAACGAAAAGAAAATTACCAGAGCAGAAAATTAAAGCACAGTGATAAAAACTCCTGTGTATACAATGTGATCGGCCACGCTAATGGCTACACTCTGGTATTACAGACTCCTTTGTCTGACATTTTTGGAAATATGGGAAGGATCCAGATGTTAAATATCATTCCCATAGGTATGATCTTAGGTGGGATCATATTTCTGATCTTTCAGATGTTAGGCCGGATCTTAAAGGCATTAAACCGTCTGATCGAAGCCTGTAATCATTTTGAACTGGGTCACATAAATAAAGTTTCAAAAGAAGGACTTCCAGAGGAATTTCAGACTCTGGTATCCTCTTTTAATAAAATGTCAAAACGTATTGATCTGCTGATCCATGAGGTATTTGTAAAGCAACAGGAAAAACAGGAAACAGAACTGCAGCTTTTAAGGACCCAGATCAATCCCCATTATCTGTATAATACTCTGGAGATCATGCACATGAAGACTTATATGTGCCAGGATTATGAAACAGCTACCATGGCAGAACTGTTAGGGCAGAATCTTCAGTATGGCCTTCGGAATACCACAAAAGAAGTGCCTTTGGAAGAAGAAATCCATCAGTTAAATATCTACCGGGCTATTCTTGCATATCAGTACAATGAACGGATCCAGTTTAACATCTGCATTGACAGGGAGCTGTATTCCTGCCATGTTTTAAAGCTGGTATTCCAGCCTATTGTGGAAAATGCAGTGATCCATGGTATTACAGACAGTCATCAGATCCTGCATATTGATATTTTGGGATATAGAGACGAGGACCGCCTATATATCCAGGTTTCCGATGATGGATGTGGTATGAGTGAAGAACAGTTAGAGATGCTGCGCCATGATATAGACAGTCCTTCCAGCAACAGCATCGGACTTCGTAATGTATGCAGGCGGATCAGCTTAAACTATGGTCCGGAGTATAAGGTATCCATTGAAAGTGCTGAAGGAATGGGAACTATGATCATGCTTTGTTTTCCATGGAAAGATAACATGAGTGATGATATGGAAGAAGAGCGGACGAAGAAGGAGGAACAGGATGTACCGGATCCTATTAGTAGATGATGACCAGAATATTGTAGATGGTCTTGGGAGTATTATAAAGCAAAATTTTGAAAATATCTTTGTTATATCCAGTGCCTGCGATGGAAGTGATGCTTTAAACCGTCTTACAGAAGATTACTATCATGTGATCATTTCGGATATCCGTATGCCAAAGCTGGATGGCATCAGTCTTCTGGAGCTGATCAGCAAAAACCAGATTCCCAGTGTAGTGATCATGCTCAGTGGTTATGATGATTATACCTATATCCGCAATGCACTGAGGCTGGGGGCTTATGATTATCTGTTAAAGCCTGTGAATATACAGAATTTTGTGTCCATGCTCAGATTGCTGATCCCGCGGTTAAAAGACAGTTCCGTAAAGCTGCAGGCAGAAGAGGTAAGCTGTGTGCGTCCGGAAACACAGGGGGATTATTTTGATATTCCGGCCAAAAAACCTTATTATACAAAAGAAGATCTGGAAAAAGAAATGGAACATCTTTCAGCCGGGCTTTTGTCCATGGACGAAAAGGGCACAAAAGATAAGATCCAGGAAATCTTTTCCCATTTATCCCAGGAAGCTGTGACTAAAGAACAGTTTAAGCAGGTATTTTCCGCATTTCTCTACACATTAATGCAGAAAAATACAGCCCTGATCCCTATTATAGCAGGTTACAAGCTGTCAGATAATGACCTGGCTGCCCAGATTAAAAACCAGCCCCACATCAGTCAGTTAAGACAGAAAATGGAACAGATCCTGCTGCTTTATATGGAACAGCTGAAAAAACAGCAGGAAAAGAAAGAAGAATATGTGGTAAAAAAGGCACAGGAATACATGGAAAAGCACTGTTCTGAACAGCTTCTCCTTTCAGACATTGCTGCCCAGTTCCATCTCCACCCCAATTACTTCAGCAGTTTGTTTAAAAAGCAGCTGGATATGACAGTGAGAGATTACATACTTCAGCTTCGCATGACAAAGGCCAAGGAACTGATGAAAGACTCGTCCCTGAAGCTTTTAGACATTGCCCTGGCAGTAGGCTACGAAGATGCCGCCCACTTTAACCGGGCATTTAAGAATGTCACCGGGGTTTCACCGTCGATGTATCGGGATGGGATAAAGAAACAATAAGACTATAGTATAAAAAGTTTTTGTAAGTACATTACATACAAAGGAGAAATGCAGATGAAAATAGTTGTACTTGATGGATATACAGAAAATCCGGGAGATCTTTCCTGGGATGAGATGAAAAAATACGGAGAATTGACGATTTATGACAGAACACCGGCAGAGAAAGTGGTAAATCGTATTGGCAATGCAGAGGTCGTTTTTACCAATAAGACTTCGATCACAAAAGAAACCATGGATGCATGCCCGGATCTTAAGTTTATCAGTGTCCTTGCAACAGGCTACAATGTGATCGATGTTAATTATGCAAAAGAAAAAGGGATCGTTGTCAGCAATATTCCTGCTTATGGAACGGACTGTGTAGGACAGTTTGCCATTGCTCTTCTTTTAGAGATCTGCCATCGCATCGGACATCATGATAAGGCTGTAAAAGAGGGCAGATGGGAGAAGGCCCCAGACTGGTGCTTCTGGGACTATCCTTTGATAGAATTGGCAGGAAAAACACTGGGGATCATTGGTTTTGGCCGTATTGGACAGAAAACAGGAACCATAGCAAAGGCAATGGGTATGAATGTACTGGCTTATGATTCCCATCCAAATGATAAAGGACGTGCTATTGCTGAGTATGTGGAACTGGATAAGATATTTGCAAAATCAGATGTGATCTCGCTTCATTGCCCATTGTTCCCGTCTACAGAAGGCATTATCAATAAAGATAATATTGCCAGGATGAAAGATGGAGTTATCATCATTAATAACTCCCGTGGACAGCTGGTTGTGGAAAAAGATCTGGCAGATGCATTAAACAGTGGAAAAGTATATGCAGCAGGACTGGATGTGGTAAGTACAGAGCCTATTAAGAGTGACAATCCTCTTCTGAAAGCTAAAAACTGTATCATCACCCCTCATATTTCCTGGGCGCCAAAGGAAGCAAGGCAGAGGATCATGGATATGTCTGTGGAAAATCTTAAACAGTTTTTAGATGGAGATCCGGTGAATGTGGTAAACCGGTAATAAAAAAAGAAAAAATGTAAAGCAGCCTTATATATGATCAAAAAATGCTGTAAAAATGACGGCCCGTTTCCCAAACTGGAAACAGTGCCGTCATTTTTTATATCTTAGTATGCCCGTTTAATAATATCATTCATATGCTTTTCAGCTTCAAAGCGGATACGCTCTTCATCCAGAGTAAGGACCTCACGGTTTTTCATTACGATCTTGCCGTTGATGATAGAATCAGTCACATCATGTCCGTTTGCAGCATCTACAATGGTATTTACCAGATTCTGGCTTGGAGTGATATGAGGCTGGTCAATATTTAACAGGATCAGGTCAGCTTTCTTGCCTTCTTCAACGGATCCAAGGATATCACCGTGTCCAAGAGCATTTGCACCGCCCTGGGAGGCCATCTTTAAAAGTGTAGGACAGGTCATTACTACAGGATTAAAAGATGGAATTCCCCAGTAAGCCATCATAGCATAGCGAAGAACCTTCATTTCGTCAAAAATATCCAGATTGGAAGGTGCAGCACCATCGCAGCCTAAGCCAAGGCTTGCACCGGCTTCCAGAATCTGGGGAGCTTTTGGAAAACCGTGGTTTGCCAGGTTGGCTCTTGGGCAATGGATCATTTTCACACCACGTTCTGCCATCAGCGCAATATCGTGATCTGACAGCATTACATTGTGGGCAGTCAGAAGATTAGGACCAAGAATGCCCATTTCTTCCAGAAATTCTGCAGGGCGTTTTTGGTAATTTTGCAGGCAGAAGCTGACCTCGTCTTTATGTTCACACAGATGGGCATGAATGCCGGTATGGAATTCTTTAGCAGATTCACCTACCATGGCGATCAGTTCCCTGGAACAGGTCATTACCTGACGGATAGCAAACCAGATATCAACACGACCATCGCCAGCCCCCTGATATTTCTGATACAGTTTCTTTGTGTTTTCGATAGCCTCATTAGCTGTCTCTTTCATTGCACCAGTAATGGCATTTCCCATATCCATGGTTGATTTTGCAATGGCAGCTCTCATGCCAGATTCAATGACTGCATCTGCAACCCGGTCCATATGTACACCGCCGGAATCAGCAAAAGCAGTTGTTCCGCTTTTGATCATTTCCAGACATGCCAGAAGGCCGCTGATATAAGAATCTTCTGGCTGGAGATTACTTTCAAAAGGAACCAGGAAACGGGTCCATACCATAGGATATTCATCGGCAACACGCCCTCTTAAAAGCTGCTGGCAGGTATGTGTATGGCCATCTACCATGCCGGGCATGACAAGCTTTCCTTTGCCATCGATTATTTCACTGGCAGAGCTGTCAGCCATCAATTCATCTGTAGGACCGATCTTTTTGATCCAGCTGTCTTTAATTCCTACAGAACAGGTAGATGAAACCGTCATATCAGGGTTTAAAACCTGACAGTTCTTAATTAAAATATCATATTTTTCCATATAAATTTACCTCGCTCATGTTAAATGGCACCTGTAAGTTTTAAGATAACATCTGCTACTAAGGCAGAGAAAATAAATGTTCCGGTGATTACAAATAAGGTGATGAGCACCAGTTTCCATCCCATTTTAGCAAAATCCTTCAGGTCTTTTCCAAGTGAGATCCCGGCAAATGCGCCTAATGCAGTGGTAGGAGCCATAAATGCAACCTGGGATGTAACACCGATCACAAAGTCTTTTACCGGTGAGATAGGGCATGCAAGAAGCAGTCCGGTAAGAGATACATACATCATAGATGGAAGCTTTATAAACTGGCTCATAAATTTACTTACTGTAAGTCCGAAGAGAGCAATAGCGCATAATACCAGGATCCCGGCAATGGAATCACCTACCGGCATTTTGTAGCCCAGTATATTTGTGAGTACCATGATAACAGAAACCATGATAAGCAGTCCAAGCTGCTGTAAAAAGTATTTTCTGACCATTATTTAGCCTCCTAGTATAATAATGGTGTAGTCAATCAAGACTACTTGGTTAATAAGTTTCTATAAATCAGATAACAGAAGAAGGGATTCCTCCTTCATCAGATGTTATCCATAATAATTATCATGTCTGACGGTTCCTGATAGACACTAGATAAAACATAAGGTATTATCTCTTAGGATAGGACAAAGAATGTTCGCCTCCTTGGGAAGTCACTTCTGTGACTGATACCTACAAGAAAGTCAATTAGTCCATTCGACAGGGTTTTATGTTTTAGCTGGTTGGGAGCCGGAAGGCAATACCCGAATAACGCGCTAGGTTGTGTACCTGCCAGATTGGAAATGGATTCCTATCAGAAAGGAGCTATCGCTCATGTCAAACAAAGTTATTTTTAATCTTGATGAATTATTCATCTCTGTTGGTATTGATGTCGGTGCTGACTTCTCATGGATGTCTATCGCACTTCCAAACCAACAATTCGTAGGAAAACCTTACAAAATCCTGCATAACAGTATTGATTCCCTTACAACCGCTGTTTCTAAAATAAAAGAAGCAGAAGAGTTGTATTCTTTGGAAAGTCGCATTTTCCTCGAATCCACGGGAATTTATCA
This sequence comes from Lachnospiraceae bacterium, assembly GCA_025758065.1. Lineage (NCBI taxonomy): Bacteria > Bacillati > Bacillota > Clostridia > Lachnospirales > Lachnospiraceae > Lachnospiraceae bacterium. The sequence goes on along the minus strand of CP107199.1, from coordinate 636,452 downwards.
TTACCCACTCTTCTGCTATCTTCGTGATAAGGGTTTTAACTGCTCCGTTATTAATCCTATCATCACTAAGAATAGCACAAACATCAACATCCGAAAAGTGCATAATGATCGTTTTGATTCAAAAAAAGCTGCTTTGGTTGGCTTGAAACCGGATTTAAAGGTTTCACTTATGCCATCAGATCTTGCCCTAAACTGCCGTAACCTATGCCGTGAATACTACGATTTAATGGATAATCGCAGTGCCTATGTGAATAAGCTTCAGGGTGAATTACGCATGGCGTTTCCACAGTATCTTGGCATCTTTTCCAAGGTTACTATCAACACTTCTCTTACATTGTTAGAAACTTATACCTCTCCATCAGCTTTTCTTGAAGCAGACAAGCAAGAGATTATTGATATCATCAAATCAACAGCTCGCTTTGGGCTTACATATGCTCAGAATAAGTATAATGCCATCATTCAGGCGGCAACTGATGCAAATCAGTTTGGCTACATCATAGAAAGCAACATCAAGCGTATCCGTCTTTATATCAGCTTCATACGTAAATATGATGAAGAAATCAACGATATTCTTGAATCGCTTCATAAGCTTGTTGATTCAAATGAAGATACTAAATTTGTCAAACAGGTTCATTTGATTGAAACATTCAAAGGTGCTGGTTTCTTGTCTGCTGCAACCATCATGGGCGAAATTGGTGACTTTTCTGCTTTTTCAAAACCAAAACAGCTTTTCGCTTATTTTGGTCTTGATCCTGCTGTGAAACAATCCGGCAAATTTGAAGGCACCAAGGTTCAAATGTCTAAGCGTGGTTCTTCTATTGCCAGACGTGTGATTCACACATTATCCTTGCAAAGTATCAGTATTTCCCGTAATGGAAAAGCTAAAAATCCAGTTCTTCGTGAATACTATCTCCAGAAATGTGATTCAAAACCAAAGCTCGTAGCAATGGGAGCCGTTTCACATAAAGTATGCAACATGATATTTGCAATACTAAGAGACAACAAACCTTTTGAAATCATCACTCCACAAGAGCACATCAAACAATACAATGCTGCTAAATGCGATATAGCTGCATAAAATACTGTAAATCCAACGAATCAATCTCTTGCAAAAGAACGATATATTCACCAAGGGGGCAGCCTACCCTTTTTTTAAGAAAATTTTTTTCCATTTTCTATTGACATTTATTAGCTGGACTTATTGTTTTTGTGACCGATTTTAGGTTCCAGTATTGCATACAGTTTTTTAGTAAGAGGAAGAGCTACGAATGTTCCCATATAAATTCCGGTGATACCAGTAAGCATATCACTGGCGCCGCCCATGATCATAATACTTTCAGCCTGCTGCGGGTAGATCTCACCTAATGTTCCGGCAGCGGCAGTCATCATTGATCCGCTTCCTACACCACAAGCCATGCCAAGGGCAATAGGATCAAAAATATGCCAGGAAGCTACGATGCTGGCCAGGATACTGATAAAAACGGTACCAATAACAGAACCAACAATATATACAGCAAAGGTTCCGCGGGTTTCCGGGGCATCCGGTCCAAAGATATCAGTGGTTAATCCAAGGTTGGAGTCTCGGTTGATGGAATAGCAGGCACCGATAGCTTCTTTTTTCAGACCAAGCAGCAGTGCAAGAGGAAGTGAAATAAGGATGGTTCCCAGATTACCAAATTCCTGCAGCAGAAGCGCAGGTCCTACAGCAACCAGTTTTGCAAGATTTCCACCTGCTGAGATTCCCATTTTTGCCATAAAAGGTGCAAGGGCTACTAAAACAAGGCTTCCTCCAAGCTTTGATTCTTCTGTTTTGAAAAGCTTAAAGGCGTCCGGTCCTAAAAGGCCTCCAAAGATCGTGGCAAATACCATTGGAAATAAGGTAAGTGTACCAATTCCAATATTGAACTTAAGTGTACCGATCAGGTCGCATACCGTAGCAAGGATCAAGGCTACAACATAAACCTTCCAGTACTTGTTAATAACAGTTTTCAGCTTTTCCATACAAGATACCCCTTTCTTCTGTCTGTGCAGGAATTATTTTTGTGATTTAAACATAACACAGGAAGCGTTTTCTGCGAATACGTCAAAAAGCGATGGATTTCCATCGCTTTTTACGAAAACCGGCTTTAAGGTCACAGGACAACTGATTCAATCTGCATTAAAAGATCCACAAAACGGCTGGCTGTATCAGAAAGAGTATATTTTTGGCGTACGATCCATCCTATTTCAAGCCGCCGCCCGTTTTTAATAGGAATAGAAACGATATCGCTGTAGTTATCATCAAACGGCCGATAGCCGCTTCCGACAGCAAATCCCTGACAGTAACGCATAACAGAATAAGAAGCAGCCCGGTCAGAAACCTGGATCACCCTGTTTAACTGATGATAAGGGACGATCAGGTCAGTATAAGCAGAATTCGTATCTGAAGACCGGTCATAGGTGATAAAAGGATACTGGATCAGATCTTCTATGTCGATTTCACGGCTGCCAGCAAGAGGGTGGTTTTGGCATATGTATACATGGGAAGTCTGATAGGTAATATGATTGAAAATGATGCCTCTGTTCCTTAACTCCTGCATCATCTGGCCCTTGCTGTATTCTGTAACAAAAACGATGCCAAGATCATCCAGACCGCGTTCTACCCGGTCCATAACTTCAGATGTGCGGCATTCGTGAAAACCGCAGTGATAAGGTCCGGCACTTGTATTCAGGCTGTTGATGATCGATACAAAAGAATTCATACCGCAGATATGATGCTGGGAGGAAACAGATAAACCTAAAGGACGATTTTTGGAACCATTGAATTTTTCATCCAGATAATCCAGTCGGTTTAATATCCATTTAAATTCGATCAGAAGCTCTTCTCCGCTTCTGGTAAGGCGGACCCCTTTGCTGTCCCTTACAAAAGCAGTGATCCCATAAGTATTTTCCACTTCTTTAATAGCACCGGAAATGCTGGACTGGGCAGTAAAAGATCGTTTAGCGGCTTCGCTGATCGAACCGGATTCAGCAGCACCAATAAAATATCGCATTTGCTGTAATGTCATAGAAGCTCTCCTTTGTGGCTGACGGCAGTTTATTTATGAAGAATTGCGGGAGTGCAAAGCACGTAGCAATTCGGTATCAGAGGGGTCAAAATACCTTTTGCCCCCAACATCTTTATGAATTATACAGCAAAAATAAAAAAAATGCACCTTATTGAGAAATATTATCAGCATATAAATAGTCTGCGTTATTGACAACTAACTTAAATTAGCGTATTCTAACTAAGATAATCGGGGTAGCAATGACTAACCTTGAATAGGAAAAACTAACTTGAAAAAAGGAGTGAAGAAGATGCCTTTAACAATGGCTTCAATCGGAGAAGCAAATACCATCCGCAAAGTAGGCGGAAATGAAGAAACAAAGCGTTTTCTTGAAAACCTGGGATTTGTTGCCGGAGCAGAGATCACAGTTGTATCTGCCATCGGTGGAAATGTTATTGTCAATATTAAGGATTCAAGAGTTGCAATAAATCAGGATATGGCAAGACATATCATGGTTTAAATGGACATGTTGCCTAAGGGTGATATAGCCATAAATGAACATGACAAAGAGAAGAAAGGAGACATAGCAATGACTTTAGGTGATGCAGCAGTTGGAAGCACTGTAGTAGTGACTAAGATCACAGGTGATGGCGCTTACAAACGTCGTATTATGGACATGGGGATCACAAAAGGAAGTGAGCTTTATATTAGAAAAGTTGCTCCTTTAGGAGATCCTGTTGAAATTACAGTAAGAGGTTATGAGCTTTCTGTAAGAAAAAATGATGCTCAGTGTGTAGAAGTAAAATAAACGGACACAACACACCGTGAGAATTAAAAGGAGTCCTTTGCAATGGACTCATGGAGGTAAATGAAAAATGGCAATTAAGATCGCGCTTGCCGGAAACCCAAACTGCGGAAAAACAACTATGTTTAATGCATTAACAGGTGCCAATCAGTATGTTGGTAACTGGCCTGGTGTTACGGTAGAGAAAAAAGAGGGAAAATTAAAAAGCAAGAGCCAGAGCGAAGAAGTGATCGTTACTGACCTTCCGGGTATTTATTCACTGTCTCCTTATACTTTGGAGGAAGTTGTCAGCCGTGATTATCTGTTAAAGGATGATCCGGACGTTATTGTAAACCTGGTTGACGCAACAAACATTGAGCGTAACTTATATCTGACCACCCAGATGATCGAAACTGGTATTCCGGTAGTGATTGCATTAAATATGGCAGATCTGCTTGCCAAGAGAGGTATTAAGATCGACATTGAGCGTCTTTCCATGCTTCTTGACTGTCCGATCGTTGAAACATCTGCATTGAAGCAGACCGGTCTTGATAAGCTGATCGACGAAGCAGTTAAGGTTGCTAAGAAGAAAGAAGCTGATCTTCCTAAGGAGATCTTTTCTAAGGAATTAGAAGCAGCAGTAGCTGAGGTTGAAGGCGTACTGCCGGCAGACATCACTGAGAACAAGAAGAGATGGTATGCTGTTAAGTTTCTTGAAAATGACAGCAAGGTAGTTGAGAGCACCCCTCTTTCTGCTTCCGGCAGGTCTATTGTTGAGAACGCAAGAAAAGCCATCGAAGAAGCTCATGATGACGATATGGAAAGTATTGTAACTGATGAGCGTTACAAATTCATCCAGAAGGTAGTTGGGACTGCTGTTAAGAAGAGCGGCGAGAAGCTGACCGTATCTGATAAGATCGACCAGATCGTTACCAACCGTTTCTTAGGTATTCCGATCTTTATGCTGGTAATGTGGATCGTATATTACATCTCTGTAACTACAATAGGTACATTCGTAACTGACTGGACTAACGATACATTCGTAGGTGCTATTCAGGAAGTTGTAGGCGGATTCCTTGAAAATGCCGGTGCAAGTGACCTGATCTTAAGCCTGGTTGTTGATGGTATCATCGGCGGTCTGGGAGCAGTGCTTGGTTTCGTTCCTCAGATGGCGATCCTGTTCCTGTTCCTTTCCATCCTGGAAGATTGCGGTTACATGGTACGTATCGCATTCGTTATGGACCGTGTATTCCGTCACTTTGGTCTGTCCGGTAAGAGCTTCATCCCGTTACTGATCTCCTCTGGTTGTGGTATCCCAGGTATCATGGCTTCCAAGACCATTGAGCAGGATAACGACAGAAGACTTACAATTATGACAGCAACCTTTATCCCATGTGGTGCTAAACTTCCTGTAATCGCTTTAATGGGCGGCGTTATGGCTGGTTATGTAACTGGCTGGGATGTAGCTGGCATGATGGCTCCTATCATGTACTTTGTAGGTATCGTAGCTGTTCTTGTAGCAGCTATCATGTTAAAGAAAACAAAACCATTCTCCGGAAAACCGGCTCCATTCGTTATGGAGCTTCCACAGTACCATATCCCATCTGCTAAGACTGTTCTGATGCATGTCTGGGAAAGACTGAAAGGCTTCATCATCAAGGCTGGTACTATCCTGTTCCTTGCCTGCGTAGTAATGTGGCTGCTTTCTACTTTTGGATTTGCTGATGGTTCCTTTGGTATTGTTGAAGATTCCGCAGACAGCCTTATGGCTATCATTGGCGGTGCGATCGCGCCTCTCTTTGCTCCTCTTGGCTGGGGCGAGTGGCAGCCGGTTGCAGCTGCGATCTCCGGTTTCAGTGCAAAAGAAGGTATCGTTTCTACCATGGGCGTACTTGCAAATGTTGCCGGTGACGTTGAAGATGCAGAAACCGTTGCAGAAGGTGTTGGAATGTGGTTCCCAACCGCTTTAGCCGGATTCAGCTTCCTGCTGTTTAACCTTCTTGACTCTCCGTGTCTTGCAGCTATTTCGACAATGGCCCAGCAGATGCAGGACAGAAAGTGGTTCTGGTTTGCGATCCTGTTCCAGAATGTATTTGCTTACGCTGTTACTCTTTGTGTATACCAGATCGGCAGCTTCTTATTCTATGGCTCCTTCGGCGCAGGTACAGTTGTGGCATTCGTAGTGCTGCTGTTCATGCTGTACATGCTGTTCCGTCCAGATCCATATAAGGATCAGAAGACCTATTCCAAGCGCTCTGTACAGTCCGCAAGTTTATAAAAGTATCAGTCGGTACATACCGGCATAATGAAAGGGTCCGGGTGATAACATCCGGTCCCTTTTTAAAACTGCTGCATTGTGGTAAAATGGATCTGGCAGATATTTATCGTTTTATGTTTCCGAGAGAACATTAAGATGTACTCTCGGAGTCTTTCATGCACTTGCCTTTGCGGCCGATTTTCCGCCAGTCGCACCCAAATTTTATCAGCGTACGCACCGCGTACGACTCAAAAATTTGGGCACAACTGACAAAAAATCTTCTCGCAAAATCAAGTACAAAAAGATTCCGAGAGTACATCAAGAAGAAAGAAGGGAATATTTATGATAGCAAATGTAATTATATTGCTCCTTATATTTGGCTACTGTGGTCTGGTGATTTACTGGAAACGTACCGGTGCGTTAAAGGACAGCTGCAGCAGCTGTGGAAGCGGAAAAAGTGGCTGTGGCGGTGGCTGCGGCGGCTGCAGCGGACATTGCAGCAGTTGTGGAAGTGTTCATGCACATCATGGGGACGTTCATAAAACGATGAAAAAGCACTGATCCAGTTGCTGTCTGTATTTACACGCAGCAATGGACCTGTATTTATGATGGTGCTATTTTCTGGTGATATGTACGTTATGTATGTTTAGAAAGGAACAGAAAAATGGGAAATTCATCTGGTTCCATGCTTTATATGGTAGTTGCCCTTATTATCATCTATGTAGTGGGAATGGGGATCTACCAGGGAGTAAAATATATCCAGAAAAAGCGGGAACAAGCAAGAGATAAGAAATTCCGCGAAGAAAAGTAGGCAGTACAGACCTGTTACAGAAACGAAAGGGACATAAAAATGGTTAATATAATCGTAATACTTATATTGATCCTAATCGCAGTGTTCGCTGTCAGAGGCACTATCAAACATATGAAAGGCGAAAGCCCGTGCTGTGGCGGCGGCGGAGCCAGCGAGGTGAAAGAAGAGCCAAGTAAACTGGAAGGCCCTGTGGTCGGTGAAAAGATTATGCAGATCTCAGGTATGACCTGTGAGCATTGTGTAAATCGTGTAATGCATGCTTTAAACAAGATAGACGGTGTATCTGCAAATGTCAGCTTAAAGGGAAAAAGAGCTGTTATTTCTTATGACCGTGAGGTTGATGAGAAGGTGCTGAAAAAGGCAGTAGAAGATGCAGGTTATACGGTAAATTCTATTTCATAGGCCAGCATTTTTAAACCTGCACACTCAAATCCGCATTCTACGTGATCAGTACAGTTATTTACGAAACTAGTACAGCGTTTTCGAAATAACTATACCACTCACGTGTCTGCGAATCTGATTGCACAGGTCTAAAAGCCTCAGCGTAGCCCGCTACGCCTGCGTTTTAAGACCTGCACACTCAAATCCGCATCCTACGTGATTCGTACAGTTATTTACGAAACGATGTACTAGATCGCAAAAAAGACCAGGAGTGTCCGGACATATCTGTCTGGTACACAGCTGTTCTTTTTGTTTTGTGGATCACTACTTGCGGATTGCTATTTGCAGATCGTTCTGTAACATTTTAATTCCCCAGCCTGTAATATCCTGCTGCATCCCGTCAGCGTACTGCTTCTGTGGGAGATCAGCAGTAATGTTCTGCCTGCATAAGCTGTCTGCAGTGTATGGAGAAGTTCTTTCTCGTGAAGGGCATCTAAAGCGCTGGAAGGTTCATCCATAAGGCAGATATCTGGATTGCGCAGCAATATTCTTGCAATGCCGATCCGCTGGCGTTCCCCGCCTGAAAGCCTTGCACTCATCTGTCCCATGTCTGTATCATAGCCCTCTGGCAGTGTATCAATAAACTCTGCAATACCGGCTTGTTTTGCGGCATCCTTGATCTCTTCTATGGATGCACCGGGCTTTGCTATCCTGATATTTTCCCCAATAGTCATATCAAACAAATAGGTATCCTGTTCCAGAAATGCGATCCGTTTATGAAGTTCGCTGAAGCTGATCTGTTCTAATGGAATGCCATTTATCAGGATCTGGCCTTCAGAAGGTGCGTAAAACCGCAGTAACAGGCGCAGCAGTGTGGATTTTCCAGCACCAGATTCACCGGCGATACCGATCTGGTCTCCTTTATGGATCACATAGTTAAAGTGTTCCAGGATTTTTCTCTCTGTACCTGGATAAGCGAAAGACACATTTTTAAATTCGATGGTCTGGATCTCGCCGCAGGTGACAGGATGCACAGGTTCTTCTGTTTCAGGCAATGTATCTTCGATCTTAAAAATACGTTCTGCAGCGCCATAAGCTTCCAGAAGACTTGTTACCACAAAGGTAAGGCTGAAAGAAGAGGATAAAGAAGCAGTTGCAGCAAAGGAAATAGCAATGGTCCCTACCGGGTTATCAATCCCCTTTGATGCAAGATATCCGGCGCATACCAGGATCAGTATCCTTGCAAGATAGATGAAAAAGCTGGGAAAAGAAGCAATGGTCTGCCTGTGGAGCGTAAGCCCTAAAGCAGCTTTATTTACCCGGTTGTTTGCCAGCATCACATCATTCATTTTCCGGTTTCCGGCGCCAAAGATCTGGATATCCCGTATGCTGTATACACTTTCCAGTATTTTTGACTTTAAGTCACCAAGCTGTTCCCTGTAGCGAATACCGATTCCACGTCCTGCTATTAATGCACCAAGAGGCAGTACAACGCTGATCATAACGTAAATGGGGATCAGCACCAGTGCATACAGAGGATTTACAAACCATGCTAAAGCAATGGTAGTTACCGGAAGCAAAATAACTGTAAACATGGGTCCGATGGTATGGGCAAAGAAATATTCAAGAGTTTCAATATCCGCTACAGCAATGTTCATAATATCGCCGGTTTCACGTCCGATCATATAAGCAGGTGAGATGCGGTCGATAGCATCAAAAAGATGTACTCTCATTTTCGCAAGAATACCATAAGCACCTAAATGGGAGAATAAACCTTCCAGGTAGCGGCATACTGCGATCAGAACAGCGCAGGCGATGGTAAGGGCTGCATAAGCTATTGTCCCATTGCAAAAACCGGCTGCAGCTAAGAGCCATAAAGCTCCAAAGCCCATAAGTCCCATGTGGGAAAGGGCCCCAAGTACACTGGCTATCGTTGATATGGCAATATATTTTCGGATCGGTCTTCCGATTGCCAGAAGCCGCCGGTTCATTTCTTTCATTGAATAACTGAATTTTCCCTTCATTCTGTCACCTCCATTGTCTGCTGACGCAGGACTAACTGACGGTATAAGCCATCCTGTGCCATTAAAGCTTCATGATCGCCCTGCTGTGCTACCTGACCGTCTTTTAAGACGTAAATGCAGTGGGCACTGCGTACAGATGACATCCGGTGGGAGATGATGATAAGGGTTCGTGTGTGAGCCAGGCGGCTAATGGTATCCCAGATTTCTTTTTCACTTTCCGGGTCAACGCTGGAAGTAGCTTCATCAAAGATCATGTATTCAGCCTTTGATAAAAGGGCTCTTGCGATGCCCATTTTCTGCCTCTGTCCGCCAGAAAGAGAAGCACCTGCATTACCTATATCTGAATCAAGACCATTTTCCAGTGACTGGACAAATTTTAAAAGACCTGCTTCTGTTACGGCTTCCATTAAAGCTTTATCGTCAGCATCCGGGTCAGCAAGGAGCAGATTCTCCCGGATGGTTCCGGAAAACAGGTTTACCTGCTGGGGAACCATTACAATATATTTTCGCAGTTCTTCCGGTTTCATGCTGTGGTAATCTTTGCCTTCCATATAAATATGTCCTGCTGATGCGTCACAAAAACGCATTAAAAGGGATGCAGTAGTGGATTTTCCACAGCCTGAAAGCCCTACAAGAGCAATCACAAAACCTTTGGGAACAGTAAGGGAAAGGTTCTGTAAGGCTTTGGACCGTCCTTTATAACCATAAGACACATTTTCCATTCGGATCCCGTTGAAATGTTCTTTATCTTCCGGCAGTAATGGATCAAAGGGACGGGAAGTATCAGTATCCAGGATCTCTTCTACCTTTCCGGCTGCAGAAATAGCAGTCAGGGCACTGTGGGAAGCGCTCATCAGCTGCTGGGCAGAAGAAAAATAGCTGTAAGAAAGCATTAGAACCACTAATGCCTGTGAAATGGTGATGGTGCCTCTTGTAATACGGATACAGGAGTCTGCCAGGGCAGTCACCAGCGCAGCGTAGATCAGCGCCTCTGTTACCAGAAAAGAGGTAAAATTGATTTTCATAAAGCAGTTGATATTTTTATTCAATATATCTGCTTTTTCTCCAAGGATATGAGAATGTTCTTTATCTCTGTTAAACAGCTTTAAAGTAGTAAGTCCGCGCAGGCTATCCATATAATAACCGGTCATATCATCTAATGAACGCCAGTAGATCTTACGGATATCTTCAATCCTGCTGCGGAATGCATTATTAATGGGAAGAAGAAAAAGTGATACCACCAATAATAAAACAGCCACCGGCATAGAGATGCCCTTTAAGTGAAAGAACAGGTAAACAGGTGCTATGATACTGTAGATCAGGCTTGGAAGATAGGTGCTGAAATAGGTCTGCATCTGTTCTACTGCATCCACAGAAGCTGTGATAGCGGAAACAGGACCGATCTTTTCAATGCCGCCTGCATCCAGTTCCAGTACCTTTGAAAAGATCATTTTCCGCATGCCTTCCCTTGCTTTTGCAGCGGTCCTGTATTCCAGAAGTCCCTTTAAAAGCTGGGCAAGAAAGGTAAATACAGCGGCAGCCAGAGCAGCGCTGACAGCGCCCCAGGCAGTATGCAGGATCTCCTGAGGCTGAAAAAGAGTACCAAGGAAACCGGCAATGATCTCAGCCAGTGCAGTAGTCCCCACCAAGGTAAGAAAGCCCATACCTGCTATGGCAAAGATCCAAAGCCATAGTCCCCGTGCAAGCTTTAAAAGTGTTTTGTTCATTAAAAGCATATGTTTTCCCCCGATTTTTCTGTTCATATGATGTACTAGTACATCATATATAATAAGAAATCCTTTTTCAATCCCTAATCACCAGTTGAAAAAAATCGCTTATTAATTTTTCATGAATTATATCGAAATATTTCCCTGAAGATTTGAAAAATGGAGTATAGTATGGTATATTGAACAAAGAATAACCAGTGGTCCGGCCGTAGTCTGCTTTAAAACAGGAGGCAAGATGGTTATAGGGACCTGCAAGGAGGAAAAAATGAAAGGGATTATACTTGCCGGCGGAAGCGGCACCAGACTTTACCCTTTGACCAAAGTTACATCGAAGCAGCTGCTTCCTATTTATGACAAACCTATGATCTATTACCCATTATCTGTATTGATGAATGCAGGTATCAGGGATATCTTAATCATCTCCACACCAGATGACACCCCTCGATTTGAGGCTCTGTTAGGTGATGGAAAGCAGTTTGGTATTAATTTAAGCTATGCAGTACAGCCAAGTCCAGATGGTCTGGCTCAGGCATTTATCATTGGTGAAGAGTTTATTGCCGGTGATTCAGTTGCTATGGTATTAGGTGATAATATTTTCCACGGACAGGGCTTAAATAAAAGATTAAAGGCTGCTGCCAACAAGGGAAAAGGTGCAACGGTATTTGGCTATTATGTAGACGATCCGGAACGTTTTGGTATTGTTGAATTTGATACAAATGGAAAAGCTATTTCTATCGAAGAAAAGCCTGAAAAACCGAAGTCTAATTACTGTGTAACAGGACTTTACTTCTATGACAACCGTGTTGTAGAATATGCAAAGAACTTAAAGCCATCTGCAAGAGGCGAGTTAGAGATCACAGACCTGAACCGTATCTATCTGGAAAATGGTGATCTGGATGTTATTTTACTGGGACAGGGCTTTACCTGGCTGGATACAGGAACCCATGAGTCTTTAGTAGAGGCGACCAACTTTGTAAAGACTGTAGAAACCCATCAGCACAGAAAGATCGCATGTCTGGAAGAAATCGCATATTTAAACGGCTGGATCACGAAAGAGCAGGTATTAGAGACCTACGAAGTCCTGAAGAAGAACCAGTATGGCAAGTATCTGAAGGACGTTTTAGACGGTAAGTATGTAGATAAGTTACACAATAGAGAGTTCTAATGATCACAGGCGTTCGTCACGGCGTTTACCGTGGCGTAAATGCTCACTTTGAGCTATTTTAGGAGGAAATATTTACATTATGAAGATCATCGTAACCGGCGGTGCCGGATTTATCGGAAGCAACTTTGTACACCATATGGTAAATAAATATCCAGATTATGAGATCATCAACCTGGATCTGCTGACCTATGCAGGAAATCTGGAAAACTTAAAGCTGGTAGAGGACAAGCCAAACTACCGCTTTGTAAAAGGCGATATCGCTGACAGAAAGTTCATCTTTGACTTATTTGAAAAAGAAAAACCAGACGTAGTAGTAAACTTTGCTGCAGAAAGCCATGTAGACCGTTCTATCACCGATCCAGAGGCATTTGTACGCACCAATGTAATGGGAACCACAACTTTACTGGATGCATGCCGTACCTATGGCATTAAGCGTTATCATCAGGTATCTACGGATGAGGTTTACGGAGACCTGCCATTAGACCGTCCGGACCTGTTCTTTACAGAAACAACACCACTGCACACATCCAGCCCATATTCTTCATCCAAGGCAAGTGCAGACCTGTTTGTGCTGGCATACCACAGAACTTACGGAATGCCTGTAACAGTATCCCGCTGCTCCAATAACTACGGCCCATATCACTTCCCGGAGAAGCTGATTCCGCTGATCATCAGCCGTGCTTTAGCAGATGAAGAGCTTCCTGTATACGGAACCGGTGAAAATGTACGTGACTGGCTTCATGTATCCGATCACTGCGAGGCTATCGATCTGATCATCCACAAGGGCCGCGTTGGTGAAGTTTACAATATTGGCGGACACAACGAGAGAACCAATCTGGAAGTTGTAAAGACCATCTTAAAGGCATTAAATAAGCCGGAAAGCCTGATCAAGTTTGTAACAGACCGTCCGGGACATGACCGTCGTTATGCTATCGATCCAACTAAGATCGAGACAGAATTAGGCTGGAAGCCAAAATATAACTTTGATACGGGAATTCAGCAGACCATCCAGTGGTATCTGGATAACCAGGAATGGTGGAAAAACATTTTAAGCGGTGAGTACAGTAATTACTTCGATAAAATGTACGGAAACCGTCTGTAAGTAAACCATAAGCAAAAAGTAACTGTGGCTGACGGAAATTTCCGCCAGCCATTGACATGTATGATGAGGATTGCAGATGTATATTATGCAGTGCGGTCTGATATCAGAAAGCAAGAACAAAAAGTGAGGGATCATTTATGAGAGTTCTGGTAACAGGTGTAAAAGGACAGCTTGGACATGATGTAATGGACGAACTGGCAGCAAAGGGCATCGAAGGGATTGGCGTAGATGTAGAGGAAATGGACATTACAGATGCTGCAGCCTGCGAAAAAGTAATTACAGAGGCAAAACCGGATGCAGTGATACACTGTGCAGCATATACTGCAGTAGATGCTGCAGAAGACAACGTGGAACTGTGCCGTAAGGTAAACGCAGAAGGAACAAGAAACATTGCCAAAGTGTGCAAGTCCTTAGACATAAAAATGATGTACATCAGTACAGACTATGTATTTAACGGCGAAGGACAGCGTCCATGGGAGCCGGATGACCACAGAGAGCCATTAAATGTATATGGACTGACTAAATATGAAGGTGAGATCGCAGTAGAACAGAACCTGGATAAGTACTTTATTGTCCGCATTGCTTGGGTATTTGGTATAAACGGAAAGAACTTTATTAAGACCATGCTCCGCTTAGGCAAAGAAAGAGGCGCTGTCAGCGTTGTAAATGACCAGATCGGTTCTCCAACTTATACCTATGATCTGTCTAAGCTGTTAGTTGCCATGATCCAGACGGATAAATATGGCAGATATCATGCAACCAACGAAGGACTCTGCAGCTGGTATGACTTTGCCTGCGAGATCTTCCGTCAGGCTGGTATGGATGAAGTAAAGGTAACACCGGTAGATTCATCAGCATTTCCGGTTAAAGCAAAACGTCCGTCCAACAGCCGCTTAAACAAAGAAAAACTGACAGAAAAGGGATTTGAGAGACTTCCTGCATGGCAGGACGCTTTAGGACGTTATTTAAAGGAATTAAAAGGACAGGAAGGACTGTAAAAAATGGGAAAATATTTTGGAACAGACGGCTTTCGCGGAGAGGCAAATGTAAACCTGACTGTTGAGCATGCTTTTAAAGTAGGACGTTTCTTAGGCTGGTATTATGGACAGAAAAATCCGGCTGAAAGATGTCGTATTGTTATTGGAAAAGATACCAGACGAAGCAGCTATATGTTTGAGTATTCACTGGTAGCAGGTCTGACTGCTTCTGGTGCAGATGTATTTCTGCTTCATGTAACCACCACACCAAGCGTATCTTATGTAGTGCGTACAGAAGGCTTTAACTGCGGTATCATGATTTCCGCAAGCCATAATCCATACTACGATAATGGTATTAAGGTTATTAATGAAAAAGGCGAAAAGCTGGAAGAATCTGTGATCACAGAGATCGAAAAATACTTAGATGGTGAAATAGAGGAGATCCCTTTTGCCAAGAAAGATAAGATCGGCCGTACCGTAGATTTTGCAGCAGGCAGAAACCGTTATATTGGCTATCTGATCTCCATTGCCACCCGTTCCTTCAAGAACATGAAAGTGGCTTTGGACTGTGCAAACGGAAGCGCTTCTGCTATTGCCAAAAATGTATTTGATGCTCTGGGCGCCCAGACCCATGTGATCAATAATGAACCAAATGGCTTAAATATCAATACAGACTGCGGTTCCACCCACATTGAGCATTTACAGAAGTTTGTAGTAGAAGAAGGCTGTGATGTAGGCTTTGCTTACGACGGGGATGCAGACCGTTGTATCGCTGTAGATGAAAAGGGAAATGTAGTAGACGGCGATGGTATTATGTATATCTGCGGAAAATACATGAAGGAGCAGGGAAGCCTGTTCCACAATACAGTTGTTACTACGGTCATGTCAAACTTCGGCCTGTATAAAGCATTTGACCGTGAAGGCATTTCCTATGAAAAGACTGCGGTAGGCGATAAATATGTTTACGAAAATATGGCAGCTACCGGCAATTGCTTAGGTGGTGAACAGTCCGGCCATATTATTTTCAGTAAGCATGCAACCACCGGTGACGGCATCCTTACTTCCCTGAAGGTAATGGAAGTTATCTTAGAGAAGAAGCAGACACTTGCAAAGCTGGCATCTGAGTATGAAGTTTATCCACAGGTTCTTAAGAACGTAAAGGTAAAAGACAAAAAAGCAGCCCAGGATGATGAAAAAGTCCAGGCAGAAGTTAAAAAAGTAACAGAAAGCCTGGGAAGCGATGGACGGATCTTACTCCGCCAGTCTGGTACAGAACCTGTTGTCCGCGTTATGGTCGAAGCCTCTGATCTTGAAACCTGCGAAAAATATGTTGACCAGGTAATTAAAGTTATGGAAGAACAGGGACACTGCTTATAAGGTAAGCTGATACGTCTGAAAAAGCTGGCTTGGAATATTAACCATAACCAGAACGAATAATAAAATGAAATCTCATTGCTTGTAAGAATAAATGGTATATGGTATACTGTAGCATATACTTTTATTGTATGTTGCAGCAATGAGGCTGGATGCTCCGGAGACAAAGCTGCTCCGGAGCATTTTTATGTAATAGGAAATTCTTTGAAATTTCCTATTACATAAAAAGACACTAACGTGCCAATGATGCGCACTCGCGCGAAGAAGAAACATGTCGCAAGCGACCGCGCTCGGCGCGAGAATGTGCCAAGGCACATTCTATTTGGTAAAGTGCCATTCTGCACATGATTTTATGAGAAAAGGAATGATGAAACGTGGGGCTGAATCAGTAAAAGTACTGCTGTTTATCGTCTGCCGTTACGGTGTGATCGAGCGACTGCCCGGAAGGGCTTGGAATTAAAAGGAAATACAAAGCAGATCCGTTGAAATGCCGGTTGCAGCAATAAATAGAATTGCGAGAGTGCAAAGCATGTAACAGAAAAAGACAGAGATAAACACAAGGAGGAAATAGTTATTATGTTAAATTATGCGAGATATAAAAGCGTACCTGTAGTCCATTTCCCAGAGCGTACCTGGCCGGATAAAGAGATTGAAAAGGCTCCTGTATGGTGCAGCGTTGACCTGCGTGATGGAAACCAGGCACTGGTAGAACCAATGGTAGTAGAAGAAAAGGTAGAAATGTTCAACCTTTTAGTAAAGCTGGGCTTTAAGGAGATAGAGGTTGGCTTCCCTGCAGCATCCCAGATTGAATACGATTTTCTTCGCACCCTGGTTGACCGCAAGCTGATCCCGGATGATGTAGAAGTTCAGGTATTAGTACAGTGCCGTGAGCATCTGATCAAGAGGACTTTTGAGGCATTAAAGGGTATTAAAAAGGCTGTCGTACATATTTACAATTCCACATCTACTCTTCAGAGAGATGTTGTTTTCCACAAAGATATGGACGAGATCAAAGATATCGCTATTGTAGGTACCAAGATGGTACAGAGATATGCAGCAGAATGTGATACGCAGATCCGTCTTGAGTATTCTCCGGAGAGTTTTACCGGCACAGAGCTGGATTTTGCCCTTGATATCTGTACTGCTGTTCAGGAGACCTGGGGAGCTACCAAGGAGAACCCGATCATCATCAACCTTCCATCTACTGTTGAGATGAATACTCCAAATGTATATGCAGACCAGATCGAATGGATGCACACACACTTTAAGAACAGGGAAAGCATTATCTTAAGCGTACATCCGCACAATGACAGAGGAGAAGGCGTTGCAGCTACCGAATTAGCACTTCTTGCAGGTGCTGACCGTGTAGAGGGAACTCTGTTTGGAAATGGCGAGCGTACTGGTAATGTAGATATACTGACCGTTGCTTACAACATGTTCTCCCAGGGTATCAACCCGGAATTAAATATTGAAAATGTGCGTGAGATCGCAGAGGTTTATGAACGCTGTACTAAAATGCAGATCCCGCCAAGACATCCATATGCAGGCAAGCTGGTATTTACCGCATTCTCCGGTTCCCATCAGGATGCCATCAACAAAGGTATGCAGGCTCTCCACGAAAGAAACAGCCAGTACTGGGAAGTTCCGTATCTGCCTATCGATCCAAGCGATATCGGAAGAGAGTACGAGCCGATCGTCCGTATCAATAGCCAGTCCGGAAAGGGCGGCGTAGCCTTTGTTATGGATACTTTCTACGGCTTCAAGCTTCCGAAGGGCATGCACAAGGAGTTTGCCGATGTGATCCAGGCTATTTCCGAGAAGCAGGGTGAGGTTGCTCCGGAGCAGATCATGGAGGAGTTCAAGAAGGATTATCTGGACCGCAAAGAACCAATGCATTTCCGCAAGTGCCGCATTACCGATACAGAGACTGCAGATGGCGAGTTTGCAACACTTGTTAAGCTTACTTATACTGACCATGGCATTGAGAAGCATTTCGATGGCATTGGAAATGGACCGATCGATGCTGTCCAGAGAGGCTTAGAAGAGGCACTGGGCATCCAGATCAAGGTATTAGACTACACCGAACATGCACTTGCATCTGGTTCTGGCGCACAGGCTGCTTCCTATATCCACTTAGTAGACCAGACCACCGGAAAAGCAACCTACGGCGTAGGCATCAGTTCCAATATTACCAGAGCATCTATCCGTGGTATTTTCAGTGCAGTAAACAGACTGTTCTATTAATAAAACTTTCATGCCGGGACCGGCATAAAATAAAAGTAAAGATCAAAAGCGCATTGTCTTTTATGGCAATGCGTTTTTCTGTTATGGAAGTGCTGTCAGGCAGATATAGGTTTGCTCCTTCATTGACTTAGGCTGTGGTCAATGTTACAATGTTTCAAGACATTTATATGTCCTCTCGGAGTCTTTCCTGTATTTGTCTTTGTGGCCGATTTTCCGCCAGTCGCACTCGGATTTCATCACCGTACGCACCGCGTACGCCACAGAAATTTGGGTACAACTGACAAAAAATCTTCTCATAAAATCAGGTACAGAAAGATTCCGAGAGAACATTTATAGATCACGGAGGAAAAATATTCATGCATGAATTAAAAGTGGCCCGTGTCCAGGCGCTTACTACAAGGGAAATGGCTCAGATCGGCCTGTTCACTGCACTTATTGCAGCGGGGGCTTATATTAAGGTCAATATACCGGTTCAGCCGTTTCCCATGCATTTTACTATGCAGTTTTTATTTGTTCTTTTAGCTGGATTTTTACTTGGGGCGAAAAAAGGCGCTATTTGTGTAGGAATCTACCTGGCAGTAGGACTTTCCGGTATTCCGGTATTTGCAGCAGGCGGCGGTCCGGCATATTTGATCCGTCCAACCTTTGGTTTTTTGCTGGGGTTTGTATTTGCAGCATGGATCACAGGAAAATTATCCTCCCTTCGTCAGGGAGCAGGTACTGCCTGGGATCTGTTCAGTGCCTTCTGGGGAATGATGGCTTACTATGTTTCCGGAATGGTGTATTTTTACGTGATCAGTAATTTCGTGATCCATATGCCGGTTTCATGGAAACTGGTGGTGATCAACTGCTTTCTGATCACAGTTATGGAAGATTTTCTTCTCTGCGTTATGGCGGCATTTTTAGCAAAGAGGATCAGGGCACTGGCGGGAGATATGTTCCGTAAGTAGTTGATCAGATGAACAACGATTCCGGGAGAACATCCTTGGAAATATGGAGGTTAAACAGCGTGAAGAAATATAAAATAATCTTTAGTGATATTGATGGAACTCTTTTAAATGATGAAAACCAGGTTCCGAAAGAAACTGTAGAAGAACTGCAAAGTCTGGACAAAAGAGGAATTCCTTTTGTACTGGTATCAGCCCGTATGCCGGAAGGAATGCGTCCGATCCGGGAAGAACTGGGCATTCATGCACCTATGGTGTGCTACAGTGGCGGACTGGTATTGGGAGCGGATAATGAGGAAATCTATAGCTGTCTGATGGATCTTGATCTGGCCTGTGAGATCAAAAAACTGGTTGAAAAAGAATTTCCCCAGGTCGTCTGCGGCACATACGGCGGGGAACACTGGGTAGTAGATGATGGGTCTGATCCTTGGGTACTCCGGGAACAGGAGATTACCCATCTGGTACCTGAAACAGGCGATATAAGGGAAATATTTGGGAAAAACGGAGGTATCCATAAGTTTCTTTTTATGGGAGAACAGAAGTCAGTCATCCAGACAGAAAAGCGGTTGAAAGAGCTTTATCCAGAACTTTCTATAGCAAGATCTAAACCGGTCTATCTGGAAGTGATGAACGGAAACGTGTGCAAATCAGCCGGGGTGAAGATCGTATGTGGGAAATACAACATATCATTAGAACAGGCAATGTCTTTTGGGGACGGACAAAATGATCTGGATATGTTAAATGCAGTAGGGGCAGGTTTTGCCATGGCAAACGCACCGGAAGAGGTGAAGCTGGCGGCGCCGTTTGTGACTCCTGCAGATAACCAGCATCAGGGCCTGCTGGCTGTATTGAGGAAATATTTTGCCACTAACATCTATTGAATATGCACATGGGGGAAAGTGCTTTGGCAGATACAGGAAGAAACTTTGGCTTAAGCGGTGCAGCACTTAAATGGATCGCGATGATCACCATGCTCATTGATCATATTGGGGCAGTGGTGATGGAATATGGTCTCTATTACCAGGGCGGGGCAGAGACTTTTCGCAGGCTTCTGGACAGTGGCAATGGACAGTGGCTGTATACCTTTCAGCGTCTGATGCGTATGGTTGGACGGCCATCCTTTTTGCTGTACAGCTTCCTTCTGGTAGAAGGATTTTTTCATACAAGAAGCAGAAAACGCTATACATTTCAGATGCTTTTATTTGCCCTGATATCAGAAATCCCTTTTGATCTGGCTGCAAGCAATCGCTGGTTTTATCTGGGTTATCAGAATGTTTTTTTTGAGTTTCTCATAGGGCTTACTGTTTTGTGGGGCATGGAACAGGCCGTGATTTTTGGAAAAACACTGCTGACAGTGGAGGCAGGAAAGATATTTGCGGTAGCCTTAGGCTGTATGGCAGCGGTATTTATACAGGCCGATTATGATTATATAGGGATCATTATCATTGCAGCCTTTTACGAATTTCACGCAAGCAGAGCAGGGCGCAGCCTGTCGGCAGCTGTACTGGGCGGGTTGGAGACACTGGATTTAAACTTTGGTATAGGGGCACTGGCAGCAATACCTATCTGGTTTTATAATGGAAAACGTGGAAATCAGAGGTTTAAATACCTGTTTTACTGGTTTTATCCAGTGCATCTAATGATACTGGTGGTGGTCAGAAGCGTTACTTTGGGTATAGTTCCCCGATAGTACATAAGACATTTTTATAAGGGTCTGTACACAGGAGAGAAATCTGTTGATTGTGTGCAGACCATTTTTTTGGTACAATAGAACAAGATATTTGCTTTTTGAGACTTATGAATGAAAAGGAGCGGCATAAAATGAAAAAATACGATTATATACTAGTAGGAAGCGGCCTGTATTCTGGTGTTTTTGCCTGGTATGCAAAGCAGCATGGAAAGTCCTGTCTGGTAGTGGAAAAGAGAGATCATATTGGCGGAAATGTTTACTGTGAGGAGACAGAAGGCATCCACGTACATAAATACGGTGCCCACATTTTTCATACAAGTAATAAAGAAGTATGGCAGTTTGTAAATTCTCTGGCAGAGTTCAACCGTTATACTAACAGCCCGGTTGCCAATTACAAAGGTGAAATGTATAATATGCCGTTTAATATGAATACCTTTAGCAAGATGTGGAATATTTCCACACCGGATCAGGCAAAGGCGATCATTGAGGATCAGAAAAAAGAGGTTACGGGTGAGCCAAGGAATCTGGAAGAACAGGCGATCAGTCTGGTAGGACGCGAGATCTATGAAAAGCTGGTAAAGGGATATACGGAAAAGCAGTGGGGAAGAGACTGTACTGAGCTTCCGGCTTTTATCATTAAGAGACTGCCTGTGCGTTATACCTATGACAACAATTATTTTAATGACTTATATCAGGGAATCCCGATCGGTGGCTACAATGTGATCATCCACCGTCTCTTCGAGGGCTGTGATATTGAAACAGGTGTAGATTATCTGGAAAAGAAGGATTATTACGACAGTTTAGGGGAAAAGATCGTGTATACGGGAACCATTGATGCTTATTATAAGTATCAGTTCGGTAAACTGGAATACCGCAGTCTGCGTTTTGAGTCTGAGATCCTGGATGAGGAGAACTATCAGGGCGTTGCTGTCGTGAATTACACGGACCGTGAAACTTCATATACCCGTATCATCGAGCACAAACACTTTGAATTTGGCACCCAGCCAAAGACTGTTATTACCAGGGAATATCCGGTTACCTGGCAGGAAGGCATGGAACCATATTATCCGGTCAATGATGAAAAGAACCAGGCGTTGTACCAGAAATACGCCAAACTGGCTGAAAAAGAAGAAAATGTTATTTTCGGCGGTCGTTTAGGCGAGTATAAATATTATGACATGGACAAAGTGATTGCTTCTGCCATGGTGCGGGCAAAAGAAATCTTTGGGGCATAAAATTTACAATAAAGTATATGCAGGATCAAAAGGTGATGGCTGCTGCGAAATGGAAAATAACCATTTTGCAGCAGCTTTTTAGTTAATTTATAAATCAGTATCATTTCCATAAATTTCCATATGTATATTTTATAATGCTGCTTTAACACAAAAAAAGTTGTAAAATGACGAATATAAAAGTGACAAGTCGAAAGCTTTTTGTATAATTTTCAGCTTTAAGGAATAAGAATTAGGGTAATCACAAAGAAAAAACAGTAAAAAAATACAAAATAACAACAAAAAAACTTGCATTTTTGACAGGGGTGTGCTACACTTACACACACATGTAGACCGTGGACGTACAAAGAAATATTTGTATGCCACCGGACATGAGAACAGCGTAAAATTATGTTGGAAACATGCAGGGGGATCCGCGAGAACATAACAATGATTAAGGAGGACAAAGTATGAAAATCAAAAAAATGATGGCTCTTGTTACAGCAGCAGCGATGGCATTTGGTCTTGCAGGATGTGGTGGTGGAAATACCGCAGCTACCACAGCAGCACCTACTGAAAAAGCGGAAGGAACTACAGCAGCAGAAGCTGTTACAGAAGCAACAGAGGCTGCGAAAGCAGAAGGCAGTGATAACTGGAAGGTTGCAATTTTAACAGGTACTGTTTCCCAGGGCGAGGAAGAGTTCCGTGCAGCAGAAAAAGCATTAGCTGCATATGGACCGGAGCACATTGTTACAGCCACTTATCCAGATAACTTTATGTCCGAGATGGAGACCACTGTATCACAGATCGTATCTTTTGCATCTGATCCTGATGTAAAAGCTATCGTTATGTGTCAGGCAGTGCCTGGTGCAAAGGCTGGTTTCGATAAGGTCCGTGAGATGGGAAGAGATGATATCCTTCTGATCGCAGGTACTCCACAGGAAGACCCGGCTGTTATTTCCGCAGCTTCAGATCTTGTTTTATATGCAGATGAAGCAGCACAGGGCGATACCATTATGGAAAAATGTGCAGACTGGGGCATTGATGTATTTATTCATTATTCCTTCCCACGTCATATGGCAATGGAGCTGATCGTAGCACGTCACGAACTTCTTAAGAAGAACGCAGATGCACTTGGCATTGAAATGGTAGATGTTACTGCTCCGGACCCGACAGCAGAGGCTGGAGTTTCTGCTTCCCAGCAGTTCATTCTGGAAGATGTTCCACAGCAGCTGAAAAAATATGAAGGCAAGAAAGTTGCTTTCTTCACAACTAACTGTGGTATGCAGCCGTCTTTACAGACCGCTTGCTTAGATGAGCCTAATGCTTATTATCCACAGCCATGCTGCCCAAGTCCATATCACGCATTTCCGGCTACGTTAGGACTGGAACTTGCAATTGGCGGTGATGACGAAGACGCATTAAAGCAGATTGCAGCTAAATTAAAGGAGCATGACGCAGTAGGACGTTACTCTACATGGGCATCCCCGGTTGCTATGACCATTATTGCAGTTGGTGTTGATTATGCAAAGGGATATATCACAGGCGAGATCACAGACCGCAATGATGCTGATAAGCTGGTTGAGATGTTTAACTCTAAAGTTGAAGGGGCAAAGATCAATAATTATACCAATGCAGAAGGTGAAACTTTTGATAATTACTATACCATTCTGCTTGCTCCAGTTGATTTTAATGATTACTTATAAGAAACTTGAAATCGGAGAAAAGGCTCACCCTGTTGATTTCGGGTGGGCCTTTTCAGCTACAGAAAGGGGGAATTTCAATGAACATAGAAAAAGAGTATGTTCTTGAGATGAAAGACATTACCAAACATTATGGTGAAAATACCGTATTAAATGGCGTGTCTCTTTCCGTGAAAAAAGGTGAGATCCATGCACTTTTAGGAGAAAACGGAGCCGGTAAATCCACTTTGATGAATATACTGTTTGGTATGCCAGTCATCCACAGCACAGGGGGCTTTGAAGGAAAAGTCCTTTTAGATGGAGAAGAAACACATATCTATTCTCCTTATGATGCTATGGAAAAGGGAATTGGTATGGTACATCAGGAATTTATGCTCCTTCCAGGATTTACAATTACTGAAAACATCAAATTAAACCGTGAGATCACAAATCCTAATCCGGTGAGCCGCCTTTTTGGAAAGAACCTGGAAAGCCTGGATATGAAGGCAATGGCTTTTGACGCAAGAAAAGCGCTGGATGCTGTAGGAATGAATCTTGATGAAAAAACCCTGGTTCATGGAATGCCCGTTGGCTATATGCAATTTATTGAGATCGCCCGTGAAATCGATAAAACAGGGGTAAAGCTTCTGGTATTTGATGAGCCTACTGCTGTTCTTACGGAAAGTGAGGCAGCCCAGCTTATTTCCGTTATGAAGAAGATCTCTGAAAGCGGTATCGCTATTATCTTTATCACACATCGTCTGGATGAAGTAATGGCAGCTTCCAACAGTATTACGATCCTGCGTGACGGAAAGTTAGCGGCCACCAGAGAGACTGCAAAGACCAGCATCCGCGAGATCGCGGAGCTCATGGTAGGTCGAAAAGGGGAAGCTATGGTAGAAGCAGCCCTAAGACCTGTTCCAGGTGAAAAGGTGGCTATGAGCATCCATGATCTCCATGTAGATATGCCAGGTGAGCAGGTAAATGGCTTATCTGTGGATATTTACGAGGGAGAGATCTTTGGTATCGGCGGTCTGGCAGGCCAGGGAAAACTGGGTATCCCAAATGGTATTATGGGCCTTTATGATGCAGATGGAAAAGTAGAACTGTTTGGACAGGAATTAAACTTTAAAGATACCAAGTCTGTTTTACAGGCGGGCGTTGCCATGGTTTCAGAAGACCGTAAAGGCGTGGGGCTTTTATTAGACCGTTCCATTGAAGATAACATCGTGTTTAATGCTATGCAGATCAAAGGGGAGTATTTGAAGAAATTTGGCCCATTTACCCAGATCGACAGCAAAAAGATCCGGGAAACAGCCCAGGCGTACATAAAAAATCTGGATATCCGCTGTTTTGGACCAACCCAGCATTCAGGTACATTATCCGGCGGCAACCAGCAGAAGGTTTGTATTGCAAAGGCGCTGTGCATGTCCCCTAAATTCCTTTTTGTTTCTGAACCTACCCGTGGTATTGACATTGGTGCAAAAAAGCTGGTGTTAGAGACGCTGGTACGCTTAAACAGAGAGCTGGGAATGACCGTTGTCATAGTTTCCTCAGAACTTCAGGAGCTTAAGAGTGTTTCTGACCGTATTGCCATTGTTTCTGAAGGCAAATTGGTAGATATCTTGTCTCCTCAGGCATCAGATGCAGATTATGGTCTGGCTATGTCCGGCATTAAACCGTCCGAACATACAGAGAAAGGGGGAACAGAAGAATGACGAAAAATAAGATCCAGAGACTCCTTGCCATTCTTTGCGCAGCAGCAGCAGCCTTCTGTATGGTATTAGGATTTATAAATATGCCCAAACAGAACGGAACGGCAGGTCAGGAGATCCTTCGCACTATGCGTATCCAGACACTGCTTAATGCTACCGGTGATAGTGTGGTAGAAAGCTATGTGGCTATTGCAAAGCAGGAGGCCCAGGCAGCAGCCAAGGCATCCGGGGGCGGCATGGCGGCTATCCGTGAAGCAGTAGAAAAAGCAGAAACAGAAACAAGGGAAAAATATGAAAATGGTGCCCAGAATGATCTGTCCGGTATTGATACAACAGGTCTTTTGACAGCCGTTGACGTATATACAGAGGCTGTAAAGGCTTATGCGGAAGCCCAGGCCCAGGCCCGTGCTGCTTATGAAGAGGCACATTATGCAGAAGCAGAGGCAGCTTTAGAGAAGAAACATGAAGAAATGCTGGCAGCAGGAGAGGAAATTCCGGAAGATGAAGAAGTAGTGGTAGATATGTCCGGTTTTGAGGCAACTCCTGAAATGCTTGAGAAACAGGAAGAAGCAAAGGCTATGTATGCAAATGTAGGAGCTGAGCTGAAAAAAATCTATCCGGTGCTGACAGATGAAGCCTTAGAAACACTGGAAGAGACTGTAGAAGGCATTCTTTATCAGTCTGGTGACAGTTTTTCTTCCCAGTATGACCGTTATGTTAAACAGAGCAATATCAAAGAGACAAATGCAGGACGGCTCATCCGCCATGGAGATGACCTGGTTTATTTAGGCTTTGCGCTTCTGGTACTGACTGTGCTGTTATTATTTAACAGCTGGCTTATTGATAAACTGGGTATTCCAAGAGTGATCATTGGAGTGTTCTTTATTTTGCTTTGCTTTATGACCTTATGGTATGATTTATCTCTTTCCACGCTTCTTAGCAATACCATCGTGCGAATGGGTATGAATGCTATCATGGTACTGGCAATGGTTCCTGGTATCCAGTGCGGTATCAGCCTGAACCTGGGTCTTCCTATTGGTCTGGTTGCAGGCCTGATCGGTGGCTTGCTTACCATTGAACTTGGAATTCCAGGATGGGGAGGTTTCCTTTTTGCCATTGTTTCAGGCTCAGCACTGGCAGCTGTGTGCGGTTATCTGTATGCACTTATGCTAAACCGCTTAAAGGGCTCTGAAATGTCTGTTACCACTTACGTTGGTTTTTCTATTGTATCTTTAATGTGTATAGCATGGCTGGTGCTTCCGTTTAAGTCATTAAAGCTTCGCTGGCCATTAGGAACCGGCCTTAGAAATACCATTGGTCTGGACGGGACTAATTTTCGCCATATCTTAAATGATTTTCTGGCATTCCAGATCGGTGATTTTACCATTCCAACAGGACTGCTTTTGTTTATGTTATTTAGCTGCTTTGTTGTATGGATGTTTTCACGAAGCTGTACCGGTCAGGCTATGCAGGCAGTAGGAAACAACCCGCGCTTTGCAGAATCTGTAGGTATCAATGTTGATAAAATGCGTATTATAGGTACTGTATTTTCAACAGTATTAGGTGCAGTGGGAATTCTGGTATATTCCCAGAGTTACGGTTTTATGCAGCTGTACACAGCACCCCGCCAGATGGGTTTTATTGCAGCATCAGCTATCCTTATTGGCGGCGCTTCCACAAGCAGGTGCAAGATCAGCCATGTTCTTATTGGTACGTTTCTGTTTCAGGGCGTTTTAACATTGGGAATGCCGGTTGCAAACGTATTAGTACCTGGTTCTACTATTTCTGAAACATTGCGTATCCTGATCTCCAACGGGATCATTCTGTACGCACTTACAAAGTCAGGAGGTGAGTCTCGTGCGTAGTAAATTAGATATTCGTGAAATACTGCAGAAAAATGCAGTTACAGTCATGTTCGTGGTATTATGTATCATCGGACTCATCTGCTCTGGACAGACAGTTTCTTATGTAATGTATGAATTATTCGGCCGCTTAAGCCGAAATGCATTTATCGTACTGGCACTTATTATTCCTATCGTTGCCGGTATGGGTATCAACTTTGCTATTACCATTGGTGCCATGGCAGCCCAGATCGCAGCTTTGTGGGTGATAGAATGGGGCATCAGCGGACTAACCGGATTCCTGGTTGCCATGCTTATGACCATGCCTATTGCAGCGTTTTTTGGTTATCTTATCGGTAAACTGATGAACAAGATGAAAGGCCAGGAAATGATCGGAGGCCTGATCTTAGGTTACTTTGCAAATGGATTGTATCAGTTATTGTTCTTGTTTATTTTCGGCAATCTGATCCCGTTAAAGGCACCGGGACTGGTGATCAAGGGATCTACCGGTGTTGCCAATACCATCGATCTTTCTACAGACCGTGGTTTTAAATATGCTTTAGATGGCCTGCTGCGTGTTTCCTTCAGCACAGCCGTTCTCGTTATCTGCGGTATTATGGCAGTGGGGGCGTTAGTAATGTTTGCAATGAAGAAAATGGAGAAGAAAAAAGCTTTTACTTATGCCGGTATCTGCGTGGGAGCAATTGCAATGGTACAGCTTCCAGTTGTGAAAAATCTATTTTCCATGGTCAGTGTACCAATGGTCACTTTCTTCGTTGTAGGATTGCTCTGTATATTTAACAATGCACTGATGAAAACAAAGATCGGTCAGCAGTTCCGTGCCGTTGGCCAGAACCGTACGGTTGCCAATGCTTCCGGAATCAATGTAGACCGGGTTCGTGTGATAGCCATTGTGATCTCTACTGTACTGGCTGGCTGGGGACAGCTGATCTTTGTTCAGAACATGGGCTCTTTCCAGACTTACGGTGCCCATGAGCAGGTTGGTCTTTATGCAGGCGCAGCTATCCTGGTAGGCGGTGCATCCATTAAAAAGGCTACTAACGGACAGGCGCTTCTTGGCTGTATCCTGTTCCACTTACTTTTCATCGTAGCCCCATCTGCAGGAAAGAACCTGTTTGGTGATGCTGCCATTGGTGAGTATTTCCGTGTATTTATTTCCTATGGAGTTATCGCTCTGGCACTGGTTATGTATGCATGGGGAGATTATAAAAAGAAAAAGAGTTAATATGTTGCAAATACAATAAAAAGACCGTCTGGCCTGGGAAATAGGTTCAGGCGGTCTTTTACTGTCAGTCCATTAAAAAAGGTTTTATATTGTTACTGCTTAGAGCATTGAGCTAAAATTTCTTTAAGGGCTTTTACCAGTATATTATCTTCTGCCTCGTTCCGGATGGCAATCCGTAAAAACTGGCGGCCGTTTCTGGAAATCTTGGAGGACAGGTCTTTGATAAACAGGTTATAGCGGGTCAAAAGAAGCTCTGTTATCTCTGTGGCGCTGATGCTCTTGCCTGTCAGTTCCACCATCAGGTAATTTGCCTGGGATGGGAAGACGCGGACACCTGGGAGCTTACTTAGTTTTTCTGCAAAACGGGTTCGCTCTCCACGGAGTTTGTCTAAAGCAGAGTCATAGTCTTTTCTGTATTTCTCTTCGATCTGCATATAAAATTCACCGAAGGAATTAATATTCCAGATGGCAACATCTTTTTTTAGCTGTCCGATCAGGTCAGTATCGCCGCTGGCAGCCACTCCCAGACGCAGTCCGGGGATACCATAAGACTTGGAAATACTTTTTACCACGATCATATGTGGATTTTCATCTAACAGTTCTTCCACCAAAAGGGTAGGTTCTGCTTCTTCTGAGAAATCTACAAAGGACTCATCTGCAAGGAAGCGGATGTTTTTTTCTTTTGTCCAGCGGGCCAGCTTTAACATGCCCTTACAGGAGATATAATTGCCGGTAGGATTGTCCGGATTGACAAGTACCAGACAGTCAAGATTTTTACCTTCAAAGAAGTCCATTACATCATTTTCATCATAGGAGAAATCTTCTGTCTGGGGAACGAAGGCAATGACCTTTTCTTTGTCACAACGGTTTGCATATTCTTCAAAAGCAGGACGGATCACACCAAGATTACCCTTTACACGCTCCATAAGGGCTTTGATCAGCTCTGCAGCGCCATTTCCTACAACGATCTGGTTCTGGCGCAGGGAGAAGTTTCTGGCAGCCAGAAGAGAGTTTACAGCCATTCCGGAAGGATACTGTCTTGCAAGGACGTCAAAATTATGTTTGATCTCATCCATCATTTTTTCAGGCGGATAATAACTGTTTACCAGATAGCAGAAATCCAGCATTTTCGGATAACGCCAGTAGCCGCCGAAGCGCTTCTGGATCAGGTGGGTGCGTTCCTTTTCCGGTGCGAAAATGGACTCAGCAATGTTCAGATCCTGGATATCGTCAATTTCATACCAGCGCTGGTTCTCATCCAGACGTTTTGCCTTGATGCCCGAATCATCTAAAGTTACCAGACCCTTTAATACCTGTTCATAGTATTCATTATTTCCCAGTGCTTTTGTATAAGCTTCCAGGAAAGGGACGTAGTGTGTCCTGGAAAATTCACGGCTGAATTTATAAAGATTTACGGTCTTGTAATAATGTTCTGTATCGGAAAAACGGAATTTTTTGCCTGGGATCATGGCTTCGATATCATCCTGATCAGAGAGGACCAGACAGGTTCCATCCATCCAGGACTCGTATTTTGCAGCCAGGGCAAGACTGTCTCTTGGATCATCAGTAAGGCTGTTTAATACAGAGTCTTCAAAGATGATATCGGACTCTAAAAGAAGAGTATCTTCCTTTAACAGATAGTCTTTTGCCAGGAAAAGGGAGTAGATATTGTTAGTGCGGTCATAGACCGGATTGTCGATAAAGACAACAGGTGTTTTGATATGCAGACTTTCAATATGTTCCCGAAGCTTCTGACCTTCATAACCGGTAACAATAACGATCCGGGACAGGTCATGCTGTTCTAGCTGGCTTAAGGTGCGGTTGATCAGAGGAACACCGTTTACCTTTACCATACATTTTGTATTATTCTGTGTCAGCTGCTTTAAACGTTTTCCCATTCCGGCAGCCAGGATGATTGCTTGCATGAGTTTTCTCCTTATAATTAATATGTTCTCACAAAATCAAGTGCAGGAAAGACTCTGAGAGGACATTAATATCTTTTTAAGATCAAATTATTTTGTATTCACTTCCAGGCAGGTAATCCGGGGATTTCCCGTCAGGTGTTTTATGGCGGTTTTTCAGTACATCTTTGTAAATTTTAATACGGTAACGGCGCATTTCTTTCTGGTCTCCAAACAGAAGTCCGAGGGTATCTAAGAAAATGTGAGCCTTGTGGTTCAGCCAGATATATGCCATGTACAGGCGGGGATTCTTGGAATAGGTCTTTCCTATATCAATGGCATTGCGGAAGCCGTAGTAGTTTTTCCAGCTGATGGCCGGGGCAGAACTGGCAGGTGTTGTTTTATGGTTTAAAACAGCTGTGGTCACATTTAAGATACGTGACTGATCATGGAAACGCAGACAGTATTCTGTATCATCAAACCAGATAAAATATTCCGTTTTTGGAAGGCCGATCCTTCGCACCATGTCAGCCTTTACCAACAGACCGCAGAAGGTGCTGATATCGTATTCAAAAGAAGCTTTGGCATATGCTTCTTCCGGTACTGGTCCATAAAGCATCAGCCGGGGACATTTAATGAAACGCCGGTGGGTGGTGTCAATGGATCCGGCAGTGGTTACTGTACCGGAATATGCCAGATAATTTGTCTTTAAGATGGCTTTCTGAAGCTGTTCTATATAATCGGCTGCGATCATGGCATCATCATCAATGATCAGGATCCAGTCACAGTCTGTTTTTCCAAGATTCTCAATACCTTTTGCAAAGCCGCCTGCTCCGCCGATATTTTCCGGAAGATGAAGAATATGAAATTCCGGTTTATTTTTGTCAGAGGAAGCTGTTTGGGTCTCAGCCACCAGCTGGTCCAGATACTTTGAAGTACCGTCTGTACTATTGTTGTCTACTATACAAATATAGGAAAAGGGAACTGTCTGCGACAGAACCTGTTGTACGCATTCTTTTAATAATTCCAGCCGGTTGTACGTAACGATGGTAACTGCGAATTTCACGGGTGTGCTCCTTTGATATATTCGTTATAACGGTATGGAAAAACACCGTTATTTTATAGTATACGCAATTGATCTGGGAAAGTCAAAAAAATCTCTTTGGCAGTTTCAATTTTAGTGTTATATTTACGTAGCTATGATTTGGGTGGGGGAATTTTGTTGCATATACAGAAGAAATGTGATAATCTACCAATATAGGATTCCTCTGTATTACGGAGGAAGAAAAATGAGTAAAAAAACACTGGAAGAACTGGTATTTCATGACGATTTTATGTTTGCGGCTGTTATGATGGATGCAGAAAACTGCAGATGTTTTCTGGAACGTGTATTGGAGATCCGGATTGAAAGAGTTGAGATCAGTACGGAGCATGGCTTCTTTTTTAATCCAGAATGCAAAAGCATTCGCATGGATGTATTTGCAAAAGATGAAAACAGGACACATTATGACATTGAGATGCAGCTGGTAAAAAAAGACAGTCTGGAAAAACGCAGCCGTTATTACCACAGTCAGATGGATGTGGAAATGTTGGAAAAAGGGAAGAGTTATGGAGAACTGGCAGATACATATGTCATTTTTATTTGTAACTTTGATCCACTGGGACAGAAAAAATGCCGTTACACTATCCGGAGATATTGTGAAGAAACAGGAAATGTATTTGGTGACGGGGTCTGTACCGTTTTTCTTAACACAAACGGAGAAAATCGAGAGGAAGTACCGAAGGAACTGACATCATTACTTGATTTTGTTAAGGCTGATCTGATTGGAAGCGAAGCTGATTATGAAGATATATTTGTCAAACAGCTTCAGAATTCCATGCGTCAGATTAAAAGAAGCCGGAAAATGGGGGAACGCTATATGATGTTTGAGCAGTATATGAAAGAGTATGTTCAGGAGCATGCAGATGAGATCCGGGAAGAAGCCTGGGAAGAAGGACTGGCAGAAGGCCGTGCAGAAGGCCGTGCAGAAGGACATGCAGAAGGCCAGGAAGAAGCTACGGTCAGACTGAATAAATTATATTCTTGTCTTCTGACATCAGGGCGTGCAGATGATCTGCAGCGTGCACTGAAAGATCCTGTATATCTGAAACAGTTATTGCAGGAGTTTGGATTTTGATGGTCATAATAAAGAGTGATGATCGTAAATTCTATGAATAACAAAGTCCGGCTCATATCCTATGAGCCGTTTTGCCTGAATGGCAGAATCTAATTTCTATTGAGTATCTTATATCAAAGTCAATTCGACTGAATTTCAAAAGAGGTACAGAGGAATCCTATATGTTTTTATATAAAAATGAAAATTGCCGCAGGGGCATCTGCGTGTAATGCTCCTGCGACAGCCGGTGGTTTGCCTGTTAATATTCGTCTAAATCGTAATCATAGTCGTAGTCATAGTCTGTGTCATCTTCGGCTGTTTCATTTGTGTCATCACCTGGCTCATCTACGGCATCATAATAGGTCTCATCCAGTACACCGTCGGAATCAAAATAGTAATATTTTCCTTCTATGATCTGACCACCGGTCACCATGGCACCGCTTGGGTTGAAATAGTACCAGTGTCCATTTAACTGCTGCCAGCCAGTGAGCATATAGCCGTCACTGTTAAAAAGATAGGTGGAACCATCAATATCAGCTACGCCGTCAGCATAGTAGCTGTCTGCGGAAAGGCGGTACCACCAGCCGTGATCGTCCGTCTGCCAGCCGGTGGAAACTTGCGGGGCTGCGGTTTCTTTTGGAGTCTGGTTTCCAAAAGAAGATTGATTTTTAGAGGAAGAACCGCCGGATGAGCGGGAATTATCGTCAGTGGAACCACCTGCATAAGGGCAGACGCCATTAGGATGCAGGTGAGCTGGATGGCCGCCGCAGTGATAGTGGTAACTTCCAAGGCCGCTTACATTTTTATTATCACGGTGTCCGCCGTTTGCGTCGGTCCGCCCTGGATGTGCTTCTGCTTCTATGACCAGGTTTCCAGAAATTCCGGTAAGCGCAGGTGTAAGGCCTAAGGAAAGACTGCAAGCAGTGATGAGAACAGCCAATGTTTTTTTCATAATATGTATCCCCCTTGTGATCATTTTTAGATCTGTATTTATTACGGTTACATTATAAGTATAGAATAGGCACAAAAAGGGTAATTTGTCAATGATGTTTGAAAGAATTGAGGATGATAAAGACCTTGCTTAAAAAGTCTTCCATGGGTATAATGAGCCAAGAGACAAAAAAGATTTCCAGAGAACATAAATGTAAATGGAGTATAGAGAAGATCTTATGGCAAAAGCACCAAGTGTTCGGAAAAACTATATATACAATTTAATTTACCAGGTGATGACTCTGATCACACCCTTTATCACAACGCCCTATATTTCCCGTGTTCTGGGGGCAGACGGAACGGGAGTGCAGAGTTATACCAATTCTGTAGTCCAGTATTTTGCCATATTGGCGGCACTGGGAACAGCTTCTTATGGGCAGAGAGAGATCGCAAGGCACAGAGATGACATAAAGATGCGCAACCGTCTTTTCTGGGAGATCGAGGCGCTTTGCATGGCAACCACGGCGGCATGCCTTATGATCTGGCTGTTTGTGATTGGTTTTGCCAGAGAATATCGTCCTTATTATATCGTGCTTACCATGACGCTGACTGCTGTTGCCTTTGATATTTCCTGGTTTTTTGGCGGGCTGGAGCAGTATTCTCTCATCGTTTTGCGAAATACGGCAGTAAAGCTTGTGGGTATTGCCATGCTGTTTTTATTTATCCGTAAAAAAGAGGACCTGCTGTTGTATGTGGCGCTGACGGCAGCCACAGGACTTTTGGGAAATATCTCCATGTGGGGGTATTTAAAGGGGCAGGTAGAGCGCCCTGTTTTAAAGGAACTTTGTCCGCTGCGGCATTTAAAAGAAACGCTGGTGTATTTTATCCCCACCATTGCAACTTCTGTGTACACCATTTTAGATAAGACTATGCTTGGCTGGTTCTCTGGGGAAAATAAGTCCCAGAACGGTTATTATGAGTATGCTACCGGCTTTGTGAACATGGCGAAGATACTGATCATGTCTTTTAATGCGGTTATGTCTGCCCGCATGTCTTATTTATTTGGAAATGGGCGTATCGAGGAAGTACATGAGCGTATCCGGGATTCGTTAGATTTCGTGCTTTTAATGGCAATGCCTATTATGCTGGGACTGGCGGGGATCGCAGCCCAGTTTATTCCCTGGTTTTTGGGAAATGGCTATCTGCCGGTTACATTTTTGATGTATGTGTGCAGTCCGCTGGTACTGGTTGTGGGATTAAGCGACTGTATTGGCAGCCAGATCTTAACGCCAGGCGGAAAACGTGCCCAGAGTGGTAAAGTGATCGTGGCAGGAGCCGCAGTCAATGCCTGCTTAAATTTCCTGCTGATCCCTCATTTTGCGGCTTCCGGGGCTGCTGCGGCTTCTGTAGCGGCAGAGTGCTTTATCATATCTCTCTATCTGTGGCTGGGAAGAGATTTTATAAAACCGAAGATGCTGGTGCGCTATGGCTGGAAGCGGCTTGCGGCAGCTGTAGTTATGCTGGGAGCTGTGGTATGGACAGGACAGTTTTTGGAACAGGTCCGTGGACTTGGACCGATCACTACCTTTGTACAGATCGGAGCCGGGGCAGTGGTATATTTCCTGGTGCTTCTGGTTATGCATGATGCGTTCCTGTACCGGTATCTGGGAATCATATACAGACGGCTGACGGGACAGCCATAGCAGGTTTTAACTATATAAAGAAAGATTGTGTTAGACAAAACAGTTTGGAAGGATCATAGGACATGCTGAAAGAAAAGCCGGAATTCTACAAAGAAGAAATACGCTGCGGATATACGGTAGATGAAAAGACAAAACGTGTATGGGCGGTACAGCTGGAAATGTTAGATGAAGTGGAGCGTATCTGCAAAGCCAATGGGCTTAAATATTTTGCAGACAGCGGAACTCTCATTGGCACTATCCGCCATGAAGGATATATTCCCTGGGATGATGATATTGACCTGGTGATGTTAAGGGAAGATTACGATAAATTCGTACAGATCGCTCCGGACTGGCTGAAAGAAGATCTGGTTCTCCAGACTGTATATACAGAAAAAAACTATCTTAGAGGGCATGCCCAGATACGCAACAGTAAGACCTGCGGCTGCAATGAAGAAGATAAAAAAGCAGGTTATAACTGCGGCATTTTCATTGACATTTTCCCATTAGATGGTATGCCAAAGACGGAAAAAGCTAGAAAAAGCTGGGCTAAGAAGATCCAGTTTTACTGGACCGTACTTTATACATGGTATCGGTTTGATTATTATGAAAATGCAACATTTTTCGGAAAGCTCCTTCATGGCGTGGGAAGCATTCTTCATATTCCTATGCGCAAGGCGTATAAGGGTTATGAAAAACTGTGTACTCGTTTTAAAGGAAAAGATACGGAATATGTGTGCGATACGGTTTTTATTCGTTATCTGGAAAAAAACACCTGGAAACGGGAGTGGTTTAAGGAAGCGGTCTACATGCCATTTGAAAACCGCAGGATACCGGTGCCGGTGGGCTATGATGGAAGGTTGACCGCAGAATACGGCGATTATATGAAACCAGCTAAAGCACCAACCATGCACGGCGGTCTGATCCTGGATCCAGATGTGCCTTATACGGAGTATCTGAAAAAATAAATAAAGAAACGGAAACGTTTTTAACGGAAAAGAAAGTTGCGCACTGTGAAAGTAAATGTTAAAATACAAATAGATAAAATATTATCTTTTTTATATAAAAAATGCTGTTTTGGATAAAATATTAGCAGAAAATAAATGAGGCATTTATGGAACAATTTATATGGGAAACAGCGGAAGAACTGGATCAGAATCTTGCGCTTCGTGTACGAAATATCAGAAAACGCCGCTCTATATCACAGGAAAAGTTAGCTTCAATCAGTGGGGTAAGTTATGGATCTATTAAGAGATTTGAAGCTACAGGGCAGATATCATTAATATCCTTAACAAAAATCGCTATGGCACTGGATATGGCAGATGAATTGAGAAATCTTTTTACGCAGGTACCATACAAGGATATACGGGAGGTTATCAATGAAAGAAGATAATGTGCTTCAGGTATATTATGGGGAAAAACTTGTAGGAACACTGGCGTTGACTGCAGATTACAAAGCTGCATTTCAATACGCACAGGAATGGCTGGAAAATGGCTTTTCCATTAGTCCTTTTTCGTTGCCTTTGAAAAACCAGGTATTTGTTCCAACGAAAGATTATTTTTCAGGCCTTTTTGGAGTATTTGCAGATAGTCTTCCAGACAATTGGGGAAGACTTTTGCTGGATCGACTGATTCGTGCACATCAGCAGAATCCAGATGAACTGACGATTTTAGACCGACTGGCGATTGTTGGAAGTTCTGGAATGGGAGCATTGACGTATTATCCGGAAAAGAGTTTTGATGAAGAAACAGGGAAGCTGGATTTAGATGAACTGGCAGAAGAATGTCAGAAAATATTAAATACAGAATATTCGGATAAATTAGATGAACTGTATCATTTGGGAGGTACCAGCGGCGGTGCAAGACCTAAAATTATGACAACAATCCATGGAGAAGAATGGATTATAAAATTTCCTGCACATGTAGATGGGAAAGATACAGGAAAGATGGAGTATGATTACTCCTGCTGCGCAAAGCAATGCCAAATTGCTATGAGTGAAACGAAACTATTTCCATCTGACAGGTGCAAAGGATATTTTGGAACCAAAAGATTTGACAGAAGACCAGGTGGAAAGAGAATCCATATGCTGACAGCGGCAGCTCTTTTAGAATTAGATTTTGAACAGCCGAGTCTGGATTATCATAGTCTGATGAAACTGACGAAAATATTAACAAGGGATAATGAAAAAGATGTGGAAAATATGTTCCGGAGAATGTGTTTTAATGTATTTGCACATAACCGGGATGACCACTCGAAAAATTTCACCTATCTATATAATGAAACAGAAGACAGATGGCATCTGAGCCCGGCCTATGATCTTACCTACAGCAATACTTATTATGGAGAACATACGACCACAGTTGATGGAAATGGAAGAAATCCAGGAAGAAAAGAACTTCTGGCGGTGGGAATGACAGCTAGTATGAAAAGAGCTGCCTGTGAACAGATAATAGATGAAATACAGACATGCGTAACACAGATGCTTGGTGAGTATCTGAAAAAATAAGGAAAAAATAAGAAACAGCTGCCAGTTACAGTCCGACAGCTGTTTTTTTAACCAGCTATGAAAACATCTCATCATAATGCTCAAAATATGTTTCAAATGTATCGTAAAGCAGAGTTTCTAAATCTCTGGTCACCGGAGGCATGGTGCGAATGGGGTGGTGGGCCATGATGAGAAAATATCCCTGGGAAGGTGTGAGAAAGTGACAATCTTCCTGGCTATCTCTCATGATTTTTGACGGCAGTATTGTATTTCCAACACCATTTCTTTCCAGAAAGAGCAGAACGGATGGAACTGCTTCGCAGAACGGACGGGGAACCGTCGGATATAACTGCTTAAACAAACGTTCCTGTTCGTCGCGAAGTGGATTCCCTTTTGGAACAGTCATGGTTTTTGAAAGTTCCGATGGATCAGAAAGAGGAGTGCTTCTGGAACAATATACAAGCTCATCTTCACTGAGGATACGGCTGTCTAAAATGGGGTGTTCCTCTTCGCAGGAAAAATAGACTCCATAGTCGGCAGAGGCATTTAAAAGTGATTCCTGGATCTGCTCACGGCTGTTGGTATTGACATTCAACTGGATATCCGGGTGCTGTTCTTTAAAAACAGGGACAACCTGGGTCTGGATGATGTGGAGCAGACTTGAATCACATTGCAGGTAAATGCTGCCTTCGTGT
Source organism: Lachnospiraceae bacterium (assembly GCA_025758065.1). NCBI lineage: Bacteria > Bacillati > Bacillota > Clostridia > Lachnospirales > Lachnospiraceae > Lachnospiraceae bacterium. The sequence goes on along the minus strand of CP107199.1, from coordinate 598,401 downwards.
CCTTGTTGATAGGTTTTGATGTGTTCCGACATTTCCTCTTCAATCTGTAAGATATTGCGGGCAAAGTTTACAAAGACTTTTCCAGCATTTGTGGGACGTAACCGGTTATGCTCCCTTGTAAATAATTTGGTACCCAGCATTTTTTCTATCCCATGGAGGTATCGGGAAAGTGTGGGCTGTGTCAGGTAAAACTTTTCAGCGGCTTTTGTCAGGCTTTTTTCATCTACAATGGCGATCACATACCGGAGTAGCTGAGGATTCAGACTTACTTTAGAAGGAGCTTGTACAGAAGATGCAGTCATATGTCTGTTCGGTGTAGAAACAGAAGAATTTGTACTGCTGACAGCCGGATTGGCAGCCTGGAGAAAGTCATTTACTTCTTTTGAAGGAATGATCTCGAAACGGCGATCTGGATTTGACTGGAAATCACGGATCAGAAGAAAAACAAGGTATTGTTCAGGCTCTGTCAGTTTATGACCCAAGGGGAAACGGATGTGGGTTTCCTGATACACAGGCGGATCCAGTGGGAGAAAAACTAATTCATTGCAGGGAGCAGCATATTTTTTAGATACAAAGCCTGCTCCGGCAGCCTGGTGGAGCATGGAATCCACGATGATCACATTATCAGACTCAAAGGTGATCACAGGCTCAAAACCAGCTTCTTTAAAAAGCCCATCTGCAAGGATGCGGATATTGTGTCGTGGGCCCTGGAGTACAAAAGGAGTGTCTTTCAAATCGGTAAGCCGGACTTTATCTGAAGATGACAGAGGATGAGCAGTAGGAAGGGCTACCAAAAGCTCTTCACGGGCAACGGGGATATCGGTTACTTTATCGGAAGATTTTCCAGAGCCGATAGCGAGATCCACCTGGCCTTTTAGTATGGCATCTGTTTGTTTGCTGGAGTACAGCTCTGTCAGCGACAGAGAAATATCCGGGTAACGCTTCATAAATGGCTGATAGATCCGGCTGTATATCATGGAACCACGATTAGGACCGGTTCCAAGATGGATATAGGTATGATTCATATTGATGATAGGCCGTAGGGATTGGGAAAGCCTGTTTTGTTCACTTACAATCTTATGGGCGTATTCTATGACACAGCGGCCCTCAGAGGTAGGTACCAGATGACGGTGATAACGGAGAAAAATCTGGAAACCAAGGGAGGTTTCGTATTCTGTAAGAAACTTGCTCAGAGCAGGCTGTGAGATCTGTAGTTTCTCAGCCGCAGCTGAAAGATTTCCCATATCTGCTATAACTGTAAGATAATAAAAGTGTCGTGTTGTCATATGAGATCAATCCCCTTTTTAATTTCTATCTTCATTATAAATAAAATCCATGGAATGTCAAAATAATACATTTAGTATAACTAAAATGCCATGATAAGTATAATGAATATGGCTTTGTAAAATAAGAAATACAAGTATATAATACAAAATATAAAGACGTATGACATGAAAATAAGGTCAAAAATGCTAAAAATGTCAACGTCATAGCGCGAAAATATTATATTTAAAATGCTATGAAAAAAGGAGAAGGAGAACATGAAGGAAAAAACGAAATTCAAAACATTCAAGAAAAAGAATGTGGGATTGCTGTTGATCCTGCCATGGTGGATTGGTTTTGCAATTTTTAAATTGTACCCATTTGTATCATCATTGATCTACAGCTTTCATGATTACAATCTTTTCAGGACAGCCACTTTTTCTGGTTTGGACAATTATAAAAAAATACTGGGAGATCCTATGATCATGAAGGCCTTTATACAGACCTTTAAATATGCGTTTCTTACAGTCCCGCTGGAATTAATATTTGCGCTGTTTATTGCTTATATCTTGAATTTTAAGATTAAGGGTGTGAATTTTTTCAGAACAGCCTATTATATTCCTTCCATTTTAGGCGGATCGGTTTCTATCGCAGTATTGTGGAGATTCCTGTTTAAAACAGAGGGACTTGTGAATATGATCGGATCCAGGTTTGGAATCCAGCCATTTAACTGGTTAGGAGATCCAACCGGGGCTTTCTGGGTAATCGTATTTTTGAAGATCTGGCAGTTTGGTTCCCCTATGGTAATCTTTCTTGCTGCTTTAAAGGGTGTGTCAAAGGATCTATATGAGGCGGCATCCATTGACGGAGCCGGAAAATGGAGACAGTTCTTCAGTATCACTATTCCCCTTATTACACCGGTTATTTTTTATAATTTTGTTACTCAGCTGTGCAATAAGTTCCAGGAATTTAACGGACCATTTATTGTAACGCAGGGAGGACCGCTTCGTTCTACTACGTTAGTATCTCTGCTGGTATACAACAATGCGTTTAAGAGCTATGAAATGGGAATGGCAAGTGCCATTGCATGGCTGCTGTTCCTGATCATCATGACCCTGACAGCGGTATCATTCCTGAGCCAGAAGTACTGGGTATATTATTCAGATGAAGATGGGAGGTAAATGTAATGACTCGCGAAACACGCTATAAAGTAAATATGGTCTTACGATATGTCATCCTTTTGGCGGTGGGAGTTGTCATGGTATATCCTCTGATCTGGATGATCGGGGCTTCTTTTATGACCAATGAGCAGATATTTTCAAGTGTAAACTTTATACCAAAGGCACCTACTTTCAGTGGATATCAAAAAGGCTTTGCAGGATACCAGGGAATGACGCTTCTTCATTTCATGGCAAATACATATAAGTTTGTAATACCAAAAGTAATCTTTACGGTAGCTTCAGCAACGCTGACCGCTTATGGATTTGCACGGTTTAATTTTGTTGGCAAACGTTTTTCCTTTGCAATCCTGCTGTCAACCCTTTTCCTGCCTCAGGTAGTACTGAATGTACCTCAGTATATACTGTTTGACCAGGTGGGATGGCTGGATTCTTACCTTCCCATCATAATTCCTTCTCTGTTGGCAGGTGATACCTACTTTGTATACATGCTGATCCAGTTCCTTAGAGGGATACCAAGAGAATTGGAAGAAGCGGCTGAAATTGATGGATGCGGAATCATGCAGAGATTATGGTATGTGATCGTTCCTATGCTGAAACCGTCCATTGTCTCCTGCGCATTGTTCCAGTTTATGTGGGCATCCAACGATTTTATGGGACCACTGATTTATGTTAATACAGTATCCAAATATCCGGTATCTATTTTCCTTCGTATGTCCATGGACGCTGATGTAGGCTTTGAATGGAACAGAGTACTGGCTATGTCACTGATCGCCATCATCCCATCTCTGATCGTATTCTTCGCAGCACAGGATTCCTTTGTAGAAGGAATTGCGGCAGGAGGTGTGAAAGGATGAGAAAAAGCAGGATCATTGACAGCCACGCCCATGTGGTTCAGTATATTGCCGGCACAGGTGCGGGCGGTGAACTGCGCAGCATAGGAAATGGAATGGCCGTTTATGCTAATGGTCAGACTGTGAGGATGATACCTGAGGAATTCGGCGGGGATTGTGTGACGCCGGAGGATCTGCTGAAAGTGATGGATGCAAACGGGGTAGAAAAGGCAGTGCTGCTTCAGGGAAATTTTTACGGATATCAGAATTACTATACCTATCTGGCGGCTAAAAAGTATCCGGACCGATTCGCAGGAGCTGGCGCATATGATCCCTATTCCCGTGACCGGGATGGAATCCGTAGATATCTGTTTGAAGAACTGAATTTTAAGATAGAGAAGTTTGAAGTAAGTACCGGTTCCGGTCTGATGGCCATTCATCCTGAATTTAAGGTGGATGGACCTGTGATGGATGAGGCCTGTTCCTACGCCTGTGATCATGGTCACGTATTCGTAATTGATATCGGAAAATGCAAAAGTGACAGCTGGCAGGTTTTGGGACTTCGAAATCTGGTTAAAAGATATCCGGAAATGAAATTTGTAGCCTGTCATCTGCTGGCTCCATCGGATAAAGATAAGGATAAATTGCGGCAGGCATTAGAAGTGCTGCAGTTTCCGAATTTGTGGTTTGATCTGTCAAGTCTGGTCCATAACTGCAGGCCAGATACCTATCCCTATCTTAAAGCCATTGAGTTTATCCGTTTGGCCAAAGAAATCGTAGGATCAGAAAAACTGATGTTTGGCACAGACATGCCATCGGCGTTAAAAGAGGATGTATATGAGCATTATGTCGGCTATATAGATGAATCCCCTGTGTTCACAGAACAGGAAAAAGAACAGATTTTTTATGAAAATGCTTATGAAGTTTATTTTGCAAATAAATAATGTAGAAGGAGAGAAACGAAAATGAGAAAGAATGTAAGAAAATTAGAAGCTTTACTTCTGGCTGGCGCAATGGCTGTTACGACAGCAGGCTGTATGCCTACGTCAAAATCTCAGGATTCTGCAGGAGGACAGAGTGCCCAGGAAAGCAGTACTGCACAGAACACAGGGGAAACCGCAGCAGCTGCAGACCTTGAGGTGGATACCCAGACACCTATTACTTTGAGATTAAACTGGTGGGGCGGGGATTCCAGAAATCAGGCTACACTGGCAGCTATTGATAAATTTCAGGAGAAATATCCAAATATCACGGTGGCAGCTGAGTACGAGGCATTTAACGGTCATGAGGAAAAGATCGCTTTGGGAATCAAATCTGGTAATGCAGCAGATGTGATGCAGCTGGACTGGAGCTGGGTGTCTACCTACTCACCAAACGGAGATAATTTCTATGATCTGAATAAAGTGTCTAATATCCTGGATCTGGACAATTATACAGATGGAGATAAAAGCGTGTTTACCATCAATGGCAAGTTGAATGCGATCCCTATCAGCAATACAGGAAGAGTTTTCTGCTGGAATAAGACCACCTTTGACAAGATTGGTGTGGAGATTCCTACTACTTTAGATGAATTGCTGGCAGCAGGAAAAGCCTTTGAGGCATATGACGAATCTTACTATCCAATGGTCACGAAGGAATTGGACCGTGCATTCCTTATGGTTTATTACCTGCAGTGTAAGTATGGTAAGGATTGGGTAAAGGATGGCGCTTTGCAGTATAGCCAGGAGGAGATTGCAGAGGGATTTGATTTCCTTAAGAATCTGGAGGATAATCACGTAATTCCTACTCTTCAGAAGGTAGCAGGAGACGGTGCCGATCTGATTGATACAAACGCAAACTGGATCGATGGCCATTATGCAGGTATTTTTCTGTATGATACCTCTGTTGTAAAGCATGCAGAAGCAGTAAAAGACGGTGAGTTTGTGATTGGCGATTACATTAAGATGGGAGATTACCACGGAGGCTTTATTAAGGTAAATCAGGCATTTGGTATCAGCGCAACCACAGAGCATCCTGCAGAGGCAGCTGCGCTGATCCAGTTTTTAGTAGCTGAGGAAGACGGTGTAAAGACTCTGGGAGATACACGTGGTGTTCCGGCCAACAAGGCGGGCTTAGCTATGTTGGATTTAAGTGGAAGCCAGGTAGCAGAGGCAAATGCAAAGGTAATGGAATGGAGCAGCTTCCAGATGGATCCTACCTTTGAAAGAAGCTCTTTTACTGGCGCAGATGGTACATTCTTTAATGCTCTTCAGCTTTCCAGCTATGGAGAAAGTGATTCCATGTCCTGTGCGCAGATCGTAATGGATGGGGTGGCAAAAGAGCTGGCTGCTTCAGGTTCATGAGATCTTTCGTTATGAGATAAAAAGAAAAAAATAAATAATAGGTGTACTCTCGGTTGTAAATGCAGCTGACAGAAATCTTCGTACAAAAGCGTATACAAAGAGATTCCGGGAGTACATAACTGTAATACATAATTTGATGAACGGGAGGCAACGCGGATGTTTACTTTTGATTTTGAGGATAAAATAAAATTTACAAAAGCCGTGTATTATCATTTTCATAAGATTCCCCTTCCAAAGCCTTTTAAAGACGGAACCGGAGGAATGGGAAAGTTCGCTCCTGAGCAGGGATGTATTGAACTGTATGATCAGGAAGGAGCATGTGCTCACCTGACTGTAGGTCCTGGATTTGTTACTGATATCCTTCCTATGGTTTTGAATGGAGAGGAACACAGCTACAATGAGTGGAGAAACAGCCTTTACTGGAAGATAAGAAACGCCGGATTTCAAAGCGAAAAGGCAGTGGAGGTAGGACAGCTGGATCTGATGATGCTGGATATTCTGGCTCAGAGGGCGAAAAAGCCTCTTCACAGATTTATGGGTGCGACTAAGGACTGGGCACAGGCTTACAAGGGAGGCGGTTCCCTTCTTTTAGAAGACAATGAGCTGGTAGAAGATATGGTCCGGTACGTGGAAGAAGGATATACCACTGTTAAATTTAAGGTGGGAAGCAACGACGGCACAGATATGGAACGGGATCTGCGAAGAATCGAGAAGGTCCGCAAGGCAGTGGGAGACAAAATCGGTGTAGCAGTTGACTGCAATCAGAGATGGGATGTGGACAATGCATTCCGGTTTGCAAAAATGTGTGAACCATATCATCTGGCATGGCTGGAGGAACCGATCCATTCCCACAACATGAACGGAATCCGCCGCTTAAAGGAGATGGGGGTGACGATCCCCATTGCTTTTGGAGAGTCCATGAGGATTTATTATGAATATGAAACTTATATTGAAAAAGGCGTGGATCACGTTCAGCCTTCTATTGGCAGAATGACAAGAATGGATGACATCATAAGGATCCGTGACCTGGCCCGTGAAAAGGGAGTTAAATTCACATCTGGCGGAAGAATCTATTTAAATGCTATCTTTGGTTGTTTATACAACGAAAATGAATGGATCGAATATCATGAGCCCATCAGTCGTCCAGTGGGAGCCTACACATTGTTCCAGCCTGAGGAAAAGAACGGTCGTTTCTACTGTCAGCCAGATCTTCCAGGCAATCCACAGCGTTTAGACATTGAGAAATTGGAAAAAGATGGGCTTATGGAAAGCCGGGAAATTTATTATCCGAAAAACTGGTAAATTTTAATTCCGAGAGTAAATTTCAAATAACAGGAGGATTTGATCAATGAAAGTAGGATTTATCGGATTAGGAATTATGGGAAAGCCAATGGCAAAGAATCTTTTAAAGGCAGGTCATCAGGTTTGTGTTAATGACTTCCACAAAGAAGCAGTAGAGGAACTGGTAGCAGCAGGCGCTACAGCAGGTGCAAATAACGCAGAAGTAGCAAAGGGCGTAGACGTAGTCATCACCATGGTGCCAAATTCTCCGAATGTAAGAGCTGCTCTGTTAGGTGAAAATGGTGTTGCAGAGGGCGCAGATAAGGATACAGTCGTTATCGACATGTCCTCTATCGACCCAGTAGAGTCCAAAAAGATCGCTGCTGAATTAAAAGCAAGAACCGGCATGGAAATGTTAGACTGCCCGGTATCCGGTGGAGAGCCAAAGGCAATCGACGGAACCTTATCTATCATGTGTGGTGGTAAGAAAGAGGTATTTGACAGATTTACAGATCTGTTAAAGGCAATGGGAAGCTCTGTAGTATATGTAGGCGAGATTGGTTCCGGAAACGTAGCAAAACTGGCAAACCAGATGGTAGTAGCAGCCAATATCGGCATCTGCGCAGAGGCAATGACCTTCGCAAAGAAGATGGGAACCGATCCGGAGCTGGTATATCAGGCGATCCGCGGCGGCCTTGCTGGTTCTACGGTTATGGACGCAAAGGTCCCAATGATGTTAGCTGGAAATTATAAGCCTGGATTTAGGATTGACCTGCACATCAAGGATTTAAACAATGCGTTAAACGCTTCCCACGCTATTAACATGCCAGTACCAATGACTGCCCATCTGATGGAAGTAATGCAGGAATTAAAGAACCATGACGAAGGCAGCTGTGATCATGATGACATCATCCGTTACTATGAGAGAATGACAGGTGTTTCTATTGTAAAAGAGAAATAATTCTTTGCTGATCTGAGAGGGAAATATTATGAATACAGATTTTATCAAGGGCGTTATCGTTCCTATTATTACAGTCATTGATGAGGATGAAAAGATCGATGAAGCAGCCATGCGTGCGCAGGTAGACTATGTTATTAATGGCGGTCTTCACGGGATCCTTGCTTTTGGTTCCAACGGCGAGTTTTACCAGATCGAAGAAGAGGAAATGGAGCGCGGATTTAAGATCATGGTAGACCAGGCTGCTGGAAGAGTTCCGGTTTACTTTGGTATCGGCGCTATCAATACAAAGAAATGTGTCCGCCTGGCAAAAATGGCAGTGGCAAATGGCGCAGCAGGCATTTCCATTTTACAGCCAATGTTTTTAAAACCGAATTTTAATGAACTGTTCCTGCATTTTAAAACGATCGCAGAGGCAGTTCCGGAAACACCGGTTCTGCTGTATAATAACCCTGGAAGAGTTGGTTATACCTTAAGCGCAGATCTGGTGGAAAAACTGGCCCATGAGGTGGAAAACATCGTTGGTATGAAAGATACCTCCGGTGATATCAACCAGACAGAGGAATTTATCCGAAGAAATGCAGATGTAGGCTTTAAGGTATTTGGCGGAAAGGACACACTGTTATATGCCAGCCTGTGTATCGGAGCTGTAGGCGGCGTGTGTACAGCCGGAAACTTTATGCCGGAGCTGATCGTAGATATTTACAATAAATATGTAGCCGGAGACATCCAAGGTTCCCTGGCAGCCCAGTATAAGTTAAATCCGGTGCGTCTGGCTATGGACGGAGCCAGCTTCCCGGTAGCAGCAAAAGATATGGCAATCATGCGTGGACTGGCAGCTGGAAAACCATATTTACCAAATCTTCCAACACCGGAAGGTGCGTCTTATGATAAGATGAAGAAAGAAATGGAAAAAGCAGGTCTGATCTAATATGAAACATACAGTTACATTAAGAAATGGAGTGCAGGTTCCGGCCTTAGGGCTTGGAACCTGGTTCCTTGGAGAGAATAAGTCCGCCAGAGAGCGGGAACAGGAAAGTCTGCGTGCAGGTGTTGCAGCAGGCATGACGCTGATCGATACAGCGGAAATGTATGGAAATGGAAAAGCGGAAAGTCTTATAAAAGAGGTCATTTCTGATAAAAAACGGGATGATCTTTTTCTGGTATCCAAAGTTCTGCCAAACAATGCGGGAAAGCACCGCCTGGAGCGGGCGTTAGATGACTCTATGAAGCGCATGGGTGTAGAATATCTGGATCTTTATCTGTACCACTGGAGGGGGAGCTATCCTCTGGAAGAAACCGTAGCAGAGCTGGAACGGGTGAAAAAGGCAGGAAAAATCAGAGAATGGGGCGTTTCCAACTTCGATATTGATGATATGGAAGAATTATGGATGATCTCGGAAGGCCGAAACTGTCTGGTAAACCAGGTCCTTTATCATACCGGATCCAGAGGGATTGAATATAGCCTTCTGCCATGGATGAGAAAGCATGATGTGGCGTTAATGTCCTATTGCCCACTGGCACAGGCGGGGACTTTGAGAAGGGGCATTTTAAATAACCCGGTTTTAAAAGAAATCGCCCAAAAGCATAATGCCACCGTAGAGCAGATCATGCTGGCCTGGAATATTCGGGACGGACACACCATTGCAATTCCAAGGAGCGGCAAGGCAGAACATACACTTCTTAATGCTGGGGCAGATGAGATACAGTTGACGGAACAAGATTACAAAGCCATAGATCAGGCTTATCCGCCGCCAACTAAAAAAGAATATCTGGATATACAATAAAAAATACCTCCTGACTCAGATGATAGGAACATCACCTGGTCAGGAGGTATTTTATAGGTCAAGTACTACTGTAATCCATTTTCCGGTACATTTGCATCGGTAGGATCATAGGTCTGTGTATCCGGGATCATGGTCTTGATGACCGGACGGTCAAATGGACCTGGAATCGGGGATTCGTATACAGTGATGGAAGTTCCAAGTGCGCAGTGCTCGTAGATCCAACGGGAATCTGCGGTAGTCAGACGGATGCATCCGTGAGATTTGGTAGCGCCTAAATAGTTGTAAGTAAATGCTTTTAAGGTATACGGATCTGGTCTCTCATAAATAACAGAGTGAAGAAGGATCGGGATACCTGCATCCAGACGGGTCAGGTACTGGCAGTATTCATCGGTGTTCATCAGTCTCCAGCGGTATTTTTCAGGAGTCTTGTGTTCACCTAATGGGGTGTCATCACCAGTAGAACACAGGAAGGATTTGTATGGGATGATATAGCCATTGTCCCCATCTGGAATATAAATAGTCAGGCAGTTCATCTGCTTGTTGATCTTGATCTTAAACTGCCCCTGATAATTTAAGTAAGGTTCCAGATCAGTAACCAGCCTGCCGTCGCCTTCAAAATAATACTTATATCCATCTATGTACTGCCATCCGGTTACAATGGAATTGTCTACCACATAATAACGGTCTCTGTCATTCCATACCCATCCGGTAAAGTTATCGCCGGTACCATTGCTAAATACAGGCGTGCCATTTACGAACTGAATGCCGTCAGGAGCAGCAGATACTAATGGCTTGTCCATCTTATAAGCTGCGCCTTCTGTGCCTTTGCCCCACATGGAGAAGCGCATACCTGTAATAATGCGGCCGCAGGCCATAGCACCGTTGGTGCCGCCATTTCTGGACCAGTCGCATTCTGTTCCGTCAGAAAGATCAGAACGGTAATAAACATCAAAACGGTCACCGAAAATACCATTTAAACGGATCTGTACAGCTTCAATTGGATTACCGGCTGCCCAATCTGTATGTCCGCCGTTCATCGCCCAGTTGCTCCAGCCCCGTGCGCTGCTGTAAGTACGGTAGAGGACATCACCAGGAAGATTGTTCGCATAGATACACATGCTTAAAAAGCCGGATTCACCTACAGAAAGAACAGAGTCATCATGGACCGGATCGCTCCATGTTGTATCAGAAGCACGAAGAAGCTGTACCTGTAAAAATGCCTGATTGGCCGGAACCTGGGCAGAAGTGTCTTCCGTAACAGTTTCTGCTGCAGTTGTGTTTTCTGTTGTGGTGTTAGAAGCGTTTTCTGTGGTCTGGGAAGTTTCAGACTGGGAATTGCCTGCAGGCTGGGAAGAATCTTCTGTAATGGCAGTCTGGGAATCATTATTTCCAGATGCCTGGGAATTGTCACTGGTATCGCTAGGTGCCTGTAAAGACACTTCGTTGGTCTTTGCGGCGCCAGGACCATTGTTTGAATCATTTTTGAATGCGAAAGCAGTGGTAGCCTGCCCTGCGATGAGTGCAGAGGCAAGAGCTGTCATTGCCAGATATTTAAAACTTTTGTGCATAATAAAAACCTCCTGAGGTTAGTTACATGTTATTGTTTATATAACAATAATCATACTTCTACTAATTTATCATAATCAGGGGAAAAATGCCATATAGGATTTACATTTTAAAAGTGGTATTGTAAAATCGTAAATAAAATGACCACGGAATGTAAGAAATGGAAGGTATTATGAAAGAAAACGAACAGGCGGTCCATGTGATCTATGCTTCCAATGACGGTTATGCCGGACATCTGGCGGCATCATTATGCTCATTGCTGGACAATAACCGCCATATAAATGATCTGGATATTTATGTGCTTTCAGCCCAGATGTGCGAAGCGTTTAAGGAACGGCTTAAAAATCTGGCAGCTGGTTTTGGACGCAGGCTTTATGCAGTAGAACTGGGAGACCTGAAGGAAAGATTTCCTTATAAAATAGATACCAGGGGCTTTGATATCAGTGCCATGGGGCGGCTTTTTGCGCCGGAGGTATTGCCGGAGACTGTGGATAAGGCGTTGTACCTGGACTGTGATACCATTGTCTGCGCTTCCATTGAAAAGATGTACAGGACACATTTAGGAGGCTGTCTGGCGGGTATGATCATGGAACCGACTGTGTATAAAGAAATGAAAGAGTCCATTCATATGGAAAAGGATGATGCCTATTTTAATTCCGGCGTGATCTTAATGGATCTTGCAGGCTGGCGCAGGGAAAATGTGCTGAAAAAGTTACTGGATTTTTACGGGGATCATGCAGGAAGCCTTTTTGCCTGTGACCAGGACACTATTAACGGGACATTAAAAGGGCGTATTTTACCTCTGTCTCCAAGGTACAACTTCTTTACCAATTACCGGTATTTCAGGTATAATACACTGGTACAGCTTTGCGATGCTTACCGGGCGGTAGGCAAAAAGGAGTTTGCAGCAGCAAAGAGAAAGCCGGTGATCATCCATTTTCTGGGAGATGAACGTCCCTGGATCAGGGGAAACCACAACCATTATGGAAAATGGTACAGGAAATATCTGGCTATGACCCCATGGAAGGATATGTCCATGCAGAAGGGAAAATTCTGGTATATGCAGCTTTGGTGGTGTTTTAACCAGATCACAAGAATATGTCCGGAATTTCGCCTTGCGATCAGCAGGCGGCTGGGAATGAAGGTCATTGATGATCGCAAAAAACGTCAGGGAAAGTGAAAGGGATTATGGACGCAGACACGAATATATGTGCCGTAATATTAAATTATAATGATGCACAGACAACCATGAAACTTACAGAAAGCTGGAAAGACAGCAAAGTAATCCGCAATATCATTATCGTGGACAACTGTTCGACGGATGACTCATGGGAAAGATTGGGAGAATTTAAAGAAGAATTTGCTTCTGACCATACAGATAATTCGGATAATTTGGATAAAGTGCAGCTGCACCTGTTTAGAACTGCAAAAAACGGAGGTTATGGAAGCGGAAACCAGGCGGGGATCGATTATGCAGTCCAGTATCTGGAGCCGGATTATATTATGATCGCAAATCCTGACGTACAGGTAAGCGATGCCTGTATCCTGCGGGTGGCAGATGCTTTAGAAAAGCAGGAGGACGGAGCGGTGGCTTCTGCCATGGTGACAGATGTAAATGGACAGCCATCCTTTAGCTACTGGGATCTGCAGTCTATGTGGCTGGATCTTTTAGATACCGGGCTAGTGACCAGGCGGCTGTTCCGGGCATTTTTAAAAACACCGTTAGATAAGCTTTTGCTGGCAGCAGATGGAACCAGCCGTATAGTGGGAGCTCTTCCAGGCTCCTTTTTCATGGTAAAAACAGGCTGTTTCACACCTGGAGATCTAAAAGAGCTGTTTGATAAACACGTATTTCTCTATTATGAGGAGAAAATATTAGGACAGAAATTAAAGAAAATGGGATTAAAAGAGCTTTTAGTGACAGATGCTTCCTATGTTCATGCACATTCTGTAAGCATTGATAAAAGCTATAATAAGATAAGTGATAAACAGAAGCTCCTTCATAAGAGCAAGTTATATTACTACCAACATTACCTGAAACTGGGAAAAATGGAACTGGCTGTGGCAAAAGCATTTCTGGCGGTGGTCCTGGGAGAAGTAAAATTTCTCACAGGTGTCTTGAAGATGCGCTGGTAATGGGGGATAATAGTGTAACAGGATAAGAAGAAAGTGTTATTGTTCAGCCATGAGATTTTCTTGTTTCCATATTCATGAAAACAAGAAGCTTGGTGGAACTGTAACAGGGTATAGAGGAATAGAAACAATGGATAAGGTACTTTTGGTCATACCGGCCTATAATGAAGAAAAAAACATTGAGAGAGTGGTAGACCATATTAAAAACGATTTTCCGGAACTGGATTATGTGGTGGTCAATGATGGCTCAAAAGATGATACGGCTGCCATTTGCCGGAGACGGGGATATAATTTTATTGATCTTCCGGTAAATTTAGGACTGGCTGGCTGTTTCCAGACCGGTATGAAATATGCATGGCAGAAGGGCTATAGCTACGCTGTACAGTTTGACGGTGACGGACAGCACCGACCGGAATATATTAAGTCCATGAAAGAAAAAATGGATGAAGGTTATGACATTGTTATTGGTTCACGCTTTGTAACAGAGAAGAAAAGCTGGTCCATGAGGATGCTTGGAAGCCGGCTGATCGGAACGGCGATCTGGCTGACTACAGGAGCAAAGATCAAAGATCCTACCTCAGGCATGCGTCTTTTCAGCAGGAAGATGATAGGGGAATTTGCCTGGAATTTAAATTACGGACCGGAGCCAGATACCGTATCCTTCCTTATCCGTCAGGGAGCAAAGATCGCAGAAGTGCAGGTTACTATTGATGACCGGACAGCTGGGGAAAGCTATTTGAAACCATTGACAGCAGTAAGCTATATGGTGCGTATGCTGTTATCCATACTGGTCATCCAGAATTTCAGAAAGCGTTAAGCAGGTTAAATATGAAAAATCTTACGAAGCGGTTATTATATAAGGGAGATAATGTTGCAAGAGCCAATGTAATATGGAATATTGCAGGCAGCTTTGTATATGCCTTTGCAAGCATGGTACTCTCTTTTCTGGTCATACGTATGGCAGGAGAGGAAAAGGGAGGCATATTCTCCTTTGGATATTCTACATTGGGTCAGCAGCTGTTTTTAGTGGCTTATTTTGGAATAAGACCTTTCCAGATCACAGACGGAAAAGGTGAGTATTCTTTTGGGGAATACAGGGAACATAGAAATATGACCTGTATGCTTGCATTGGTTGCAGGTGCTTTGTTTCTGACTGCAAGGACCATAGCTTTCCGAAATGGGATCGGGGATTATACAGCAGGGAAATGCATGATCCTGCTTCTTCTTGTGATCTATAAGGTCATTGACGGATATGCAGATGTATATGAGTCAGAATTTCAGCGCCAGGGATGCTTATATCTTACAGGAAAGTCAAACTTTTTCAGGACTATTTTTTCTGTAGCTGTATTTACAGTGATCCTGGGGGCATTTAACCATCTGCTGTTTGCCTGCCTCATGGCAGTGGCTGCCCAGGCAATGGGTGTTTTTTTGTTTGACCTGGATGTGATCCATGCATTAGATCATGTAGACTGGACGATTACAAAGGGAAAAGTGGCGAAGCTGTTTAAAAATACAGGATTTTTGTTTGTTTCCGTATTTCTGGATTTTTATATTTTCTCTTCTGCGAAATATGCTATTGATGCTCATATGAACAATGCGGCATCAGGATATTTCAACTTGATTTTTATGCCTACCTCTGTTATTTATATGGTAGCCAATTTTGTGATACGTCCTTACCTGACAACTCTTACAGATCTTTGGACAGAAGAAAAGATCACTGAGTTTAAGAAGACACTGGTGCGTATCGCAGCGGTTATTTTAGGGCTTACTGTACTTGCAGTGGCAGGTACGCTTGTTTTAGGAAAATGGGCACTTTCCATTATGGAGCTTCTTATGGGAGGCGAAAAGGGAACACTGACCGTTTATTTTTGGGCATTTGCAGGAATCGTTCTTGGAGGCGGTTTTTATGCCCTGGCTAATCTGATGTATTACGCACTGGTTATCATGCGGAAGCAGAAAACCGTGTTTTTTGTATATGCATCGGCAGCAGCAGCAGCGTTTTTCCTGTCAGGAAATCTTGTCGGGATTTTGGGCATTGACGGGGCGGCGCTTTGTTATCTGCTGCTGATGGCAGGAGAAACGGCGGGTTTTGGTCTTTGTACCGTAAAGTCCTGCAGAAGTGAGGAAAAGGAGATAAGACAATGACAGAGGAAAGAAAGAGTGAAAATGCTCTTCGTAAACCACGGGTGGATGTGGTGATTCCTACCTATAAACCAGGTAAGAAATTTTCCAGACTTTTAAAAATGCTGGAAAAGCAGACCTATCCCGTAGGGAAGATCATTGTAATGAATACAGAAAAGGCGTTCTGGAATGAAAAGGGCTTTGAAGGGATCGGCAATCTTCATGTCCACCACCTGACGAAAGCGGAATTTGACCATGGCGCTACAAGAAACAGGGGAATGCGGTTCAGCAGGGCAGACATTGTAGTGTTCATGACCGATGATGCGGTTCCGGCTGATGAATTTTTAATTGAAAAACTGGTAGGGGCATTTGAACAGAGAGGTCCGGAAGGAGAAGCTGTGATCATGGCTTATGCAAGGCAGCTTCCTGACAAGGACTGCCCGCTGGCGGAACGTTATACCCGTTCTTTTAATTACCCGGAGAAAAGCTGCTTAAAGACAAAGGCAGATCTAAAGCGGCTGGGGATAAAGACCTTCTTTGCTTCCAATGTATGCTGTGCCTATGACCGGGAGAAGTTTTGGTTTCAGGGGGGATTTATTCAAAATGCCATATTTAATGAAGATATGATCTTTGCAGGAAAGGCGGTCATGGAAGATGATTATGCCATTGCCTATGTGGCTGATGCAAAGGTGATCCATTCCCATAACTACAACTGCACCCAGCAGTTTAAACGGAATTTTGATCTGGCAGTATCCCAGGCAGATCATCCGGAGGTATTTGGCGGTATCCATTCGGAAAGCGAAGGGATCCGTCTGGTAAAGCAGACGGCTAGGTATCTGTCGCAGCAGCACAGACCATGGCTGATCCCGGGAATGTTTGTAAAAAGCGGTTTTAAGTATATGGGATACCGCATGGGAAAGGTATATTCCATGCTTCCACGGTGGCTGATCTTAAAATGCACCATGAACCGGGAATACTGGCTGGAGAAAAAAGAAGGCGGTGACAGACGATGATGACAATGATGCTTCGTGTGATACTGATTGTAGTTTCTGTTATTACCATGACATTTATGATGCGTAAGATACGTCAGGCGAAAGTTCAGATCGAAGCTGCCATGTTCTGGGTGATCATGGCGCTGCTCCTTGTAATATTTGCAGTGGTGCCGGGAGTGGCTGATCTTTGTGCAAGGCTTTTAGGTATTTACTCTACCCCGAATTTTTTATTCCTGTTTATGATCTTTTTGCTCATCATAAAAGCATTTGGCATGACGATCCAGATATCCCAGCTTGAAAGCAAGCAGAGGGAGCTGATCCAGAAAATGGCGCTGGAACAGAAAGAGATAGAAGAAAAAGAGACAGTATTGGAAGAAAGGGAAGCTGCTCTGGAAACATGCAGGAAAGGTGAATAAAAAGGAAAGAAAAGATGAAAAAGAAATTATCTGTGTGGCTTTTATGGCCTTTCACTGTGTTTCTTCTGGGAGTCTGGCATCTTCTGGATGTGCAGGCATCTGTAACAGAGACAGGCCACTGCTGGCTGTATGGCTGGTATGGGGGCCTGTTTTTCGTGAGTCTGGCAATGCTGATAGGAATGGGAACACTGTTATTTGGAAAAAAATGGGAAAAATCTGGTGATATTTCCGGTGAACCAGGGGAAAAAATGGTTTCAGGAAAAGAAAATCGGAAACTTCCAGGTTTGTTCTTTGGAACTGTCATGTGTCTTGGCATTTTATATATGATGGTTCTGGCTCCGCTTTCGGCACCTGATGAAGTAAGCCACTATATCAGTGCTTATAAGCTTTCCAACTGCTTTTTAGGACTGCCGGCAGCTGATGAAGATGGTTATATCTATGTCCGGGCAGAAGATGACTGGCTGGAGGATGTGAACCAGGAGTTCCGGGACTGGAAAGAAAAAAGCAGACAGGAAGCGTTGGACGGGGAAAGTGGAGAGAATGATGCAGGAAAGCCCATTATCCTTGGACAGACCTTAAAAGAAGAAACTTACGTGGCGATCCATAATAGGAGAGCGGTCAGTGAACAGAGTGCGGAACCGTCTGCAGACAGTGAAAGCACAAAGGAGAGTACAAGTACAGGAGACAGTATAGGTATGGACAGCAGTGTGAAAACAGCTGGTCTGCGTGTCTCCCGCCAGCCCTCTGTGCGTACCACGCCGTTAGCTTATATGCCACAGGCACTGGGATTTACTCTGGCAAGAATATTGGGGCTTAATAGCATTGCCCTTTTATATCTGGGCCGGTTTTTTAATCTCCTGCTTTTTGCGGCAGTTGGTGCATTGACTATAAAACGGCTGCCTTTTGGCAAAAATGTATTTTTTGGTGTATCCATTTTACCAATGAGTCTTCATCTGGCGGCCTCTTTATCTTATGATGTGGTTATACTGGCATTTACAGGTTATTTTACGGCAGTGTGCCTGGATCTGGCTTATAAGGCAGAAACAGTGAAGGTAGGGGATGTGATCGTCCTGGCTGTGGTCATGGCAGTTATGGGGCCCTGTAAAATGGTATATGGTGCCATTGCAGGCTTCTGCCTGCTGGTCCCGGTAAGAAAGTTTGGAAATTTTGGGAAATGGATGCTTTCAGCGGCTGCTGTCCTTGGAAGTTTTTTAGCAGCTATGGCAGTGGTGAATTTAAGGACAGTTGCCATGTATACACAGGAAAGTGACAGCTATGTTGCCTGGGCTGAAGAAGCAGGGTATTCCTTTGCAGAGCTGATCCACCAGCCGGTCCGGGTATTACAGCTTTTCTATAATACAGTATCGTGGCAGGGAGAAAGCCTGTATTCGGGAATATTAGGAGAGTCCTTAGGCAACCGGGATCCGGTGTTAAATACGCCTTATGTTATCATTTTAGTGCTTACTGCATGTCTGGTACTGCTGGCACTTAAAAAGCCGGGAGAAGAGATTTTTATGAAAATAAAAGACCGGTTGTGGATCTGGTTTATCTGCCTGGTGATCTTTGGAGCGCTGATGTTTTCTATGCTTCTTGCATGGACTCCGAAAAGCTCCAATATGGTCCAGGGAGTCCAGGGAAGATATATGCTTCCCCTGCTTCCTGTTTTCCTGTTTACCCTTAAAAACCAAAAGGTGGTACGGACAGGAACAGATGACAGGCTGATCCTGTATACTATGATGGCAGCGGATGTGTATGTGATCCTCCGCATTTTCGCAGTGGTGTGCTTAAGGCTGTAGTGTTTTTGTGTTAGTACATGCCGGGAACATGGTGACAATGTGGGGATAAACAGTTGCAGACTTGTTTATAACGTGGTAAAATTTCCAGATGAATGTGGAAAATATATCATTATTAAGTTATAGCCGATAAACAAAAAACTAGTATAATCCACGATAATTACCGATCCATTACACGCAGGATAAATTTTCATGTGCAAGGAAGCTGAATGAGGCGATGCCGGTAGCATTGTCGATTGAAGCTGACGCGGCAGATGGAAATTTAGACAAGTGAAATGGGCGGATAATTATTGTGGATTATACTAGGAATCAGAAGAAAAATAAAGGAGAAGCATTATGGGAAAGATTAAAGTAACAACCTGTGATATTGAAGGACTTTATGTGATCGAGCCTACTGTATTTAAAGATGAAAGAGGCTATTTCATGGAAACTTACAACCAGAACGATTTCAAGGAAGCGGGTCTGGACATGACTTTCGTCCAGGATAATCAGTCCATGTCAGTAAAAGGTGTTTTAAGAGGGCTTCATTTCCAGAAGCAGTATCCTCAGGGAAAATTAGTACGTGCTGTTCGCGGAACTGTATTTGACGTAGCAGTAGATCTGCGTTCTGACTCCAAAACGTATGGAAAGTGGTTTGGTGTAACCTTATCTGCTGAGAATAAAAAGCAGTTCTATATTCCGGAAGGCTTTGCACATGGTTTCTTAGTTCTGTCTGATGAAGCAGAGTTTGCTTATAAGTGTACTGATTTCTATCATCCAGGTGATGAAGGCGGTCTGTTATGGAGCGATCCTGAGATCGGCGTAGACTGGCCTATCGAACCGGGTATGGAACTGATCATCTCTGATAAGGACAAAAAGTGGAGCGGTTTAAAGGATACTTTTAAGTTCTAAGACAGTTCTGCCAGGAAAAAAGTATAAGGAAACGAATTTATGAATTATGCGCTGTCTCTTTTAAAAGAGATCATTAAAAAAAGAAAACTGGTATGGGATCTGGGAAAAGCAGATTTTCGCAAGCGTTTTGTAGGATCCTATTTTGGTATTGTGTGGATGTTCATCCAGCCGGTAGTTACCATTGTGATCTATGCGGTTATCTTTGGCATAGGCTTTAAATCACCGCCTCCGGTTCCGGGAGTCAGTTATGTGATCTGGCTGGTTCCGGGTATTGTCCCCTGGTTTTTCTTCGGGGAAGCTTTAAATGGGATCACGGGCTGTCTGCAGGAATACAGCTATCTGGTCAAGAAAGTAGTATTTAAAGTAGAGATACTGCCTATGATCAAGCTGATATCCTGTTTGCTGGTACATGGTTTTTTCGTTCTTATTATGATGATCATGTATCTGGTAGCAGGAAGAACGCCAATGCTTTCCTGGATCCAGGTGATCTACTATAGCTTTGCAGCATCTATGCTGGCTCTGGGACTGGGATATTTTACTTCCTCTGTGAATGTATTTTTCAAGGATATGTCCCAGATCGTAGGAATCTGCCTTCAGTTTGGTATCTGGATGGCGCCCATCATGTACCATGAGTCCATGTTTACCAACCGTTTACCCTGGATCGAACCATTATTTAAGATCAATCCATTTTATTACATTGTAACCGGTTATAAGGACAGTATGATCACAGGTAACTGGTTCTGGGAAAGACCGAAACTGACCATTTATTACTGGGGCTTCACTCTTTTTGTATTTGGAGTGGGACTTAAGATGTTTAAGAAGCTGCGGCCTCATTTTTCAGATGTGCTGTAGGCTGTGATCGGCTAATGTGCCTAGTACATCGTTTTCGAAATAACTATACCACTCACTTGTCTGCGAATCTGATTGCACAGGCTTAAAAGCCTCAGCGTAGCCCGCTACGCCTGCGTTTTTAGACCTGCACACTCAAATCCGCATCCTACGTGATTAGTACAGTTATTTACGAAACGATGTACTAGGCGACAGACAGATAAAAGAAGATGATATACCCTCAGTACAAAAAGGAAAAATGTTCGTTTTTGTGCCGGGGGTATTTTTGAAAATAAAAATTTTGCAGCGTGATCTGCTTTCGTGCAATATATCTACAGGACAGGAATGAGGTGATAAGATGGTAAGCAGGATTGAAGTTGGATGGCGTCAGGGAGAAAAAGAAGGAACGATCCCGGTAGATGTAGTATATTCCAAACGGCGTACCATTGGGCTGGAGGTACAGGCAGATGGTAAAGTGCTGATCCGGGTCCCAAAAGGTATCACTAAAAAGGTGCTGATGGATTTTGTAAATGACCGGCAGGAATGGATCGTGGAAAAATGGTTCCTCATAGAAAAACACCGCCGCAAAAAGGCAGAAGCTCCAAAGCCGGATTATGAAGGACATCCGGAGATAGAAGCTTTTTACCGCCGGGCTGCCAGAAAAAAGATCATAGAGCGCACTGCCTGGTATGCAAAGCTCATGGGTGTCACCTACGGCCGGATCAGCATCCGGGCTGCCAAAACGCGCTGGGGAAGCTGCAGTGGGGAAGGCAATTTAAACTTTCACTGGAAACTGATCCTTATGCCGCCGGAAATATTAGACTACGTAGTAGTCCACGAACTTGCCCACAGAAAACAGATGAACCATTCGCCCCTTTTCTGGGCAGAGGTAGAAAAAGTGCTGCCGGATTATAAGGCGAGACGGGCGTGGCTGAAGGAAAACGGGAGAGATTATTAAACATGCTAACGATATATTTACTTAGCAGTATCTTTTTCAGCTTTGTCTGATGTCGGCTGTATCAGGTCTGCCAGTGTGATCCCGTCAAAAAATTCATTGATCATATGATCCAGTTTCTGCCATACAGGATGGGATGGACAGATTTCTTTCCTTGGACAGTCATGTTCTCCTTCTTCTGTGCAGGCCACAGGAGCCAGTGAACCTTCGGTAAGCCGGAGAATTTCGCCCAGAGTGTAATCTTCGGGCACTTTTGTCAGGCGGTAGCCGCCGCCACGTCCACGGAGTCCTGTAAGGAGTTTGTCCTGTACAAGTACCTTTAATATACTTTCCAGATATTTTTCAGAAATATCCTGCCGTTCAGCGATCACGTTCAGAGGAACATAGCCGTCTCCCTGATGCTGGGCCAGTTCTACCATGACCCGCAGTGCGTAACGGCCTTTTGTAGAAACGATCATTATCCAATTCTCCTTTTCACAGATTATCATATAACAGGATTGCGGGAGTGCAAAGCACGCAGCAATCCTGTATCAGAAGGATCTAAATACCTTTTGACTTCAACATCATAGTATACACCAGAAAACATATATTCCGCAAGGCAATATGAAAAACAATGTCTATTGACAAAGTATGTTTATAAACATGTCCCCTCAATTCAGAGAGGACATTAAACTGAAAAAGGAAGCAGGATCCTCTTATTTTGTAATTGGCAGTCTCTCTGCAATCAGCTCAGCAAAAAACTCAGCGCCAGTTACCAGTATATTGTCATTGTAGTCATACTGGGAGTTGTGGCACATGATGTTGTCAGAGGCTTTTTGGCATTTTCCGCTTCCAAGGAATAAGAAGCAGCCTGGGATCCTGGTTAAGAATGTGCCGAAGTCTTCGGAAGCCATCCACGGAACGCAGTTTGCATTTACCTTGTCAGCACCTACCACAGCAGTAGCTGCTTTCACTGCAGTCTGGACGCACTGATCCCAGTTGACAGTTGGGGCAAATTCATGGGTGTAAGTAAATTCGCATTCTGCACCATTCATACGGCAGATATTTTCACAGATGGCACGCATCCGGTCTTCGATCAGCCTTTGTATTTGTGGAGTACAGCTTCTGGTATCGCCTAAGATCTCTACGTTAGATGGAACTGCATTGTGTGCGCCGTCTGTGAAAAGTTCAGTACAGGAGATAACAGCAGCATCTAAAGGGGAAGCATTTCTGGAAACAACAGTCTGCAATGCCAGGATGATCTGGGAAGCAGTTACCAGTGGGTCGATGCCCATATGGGGGCTGGAAGCGTGGAAGCCTTTTCCTTTGATCTTAATGCGGAAGTTGTCTTCACTTGCCATAATGCCGCCGGTTTTAGTATGCAGTTCTCCTTCTGGAAGAAATGGTGCGTTATGGATGCCATAAATCTCATCCATTGGGTATTTCTCCAAAAGTCCGTCATCGATCATAGCCCTGGAGCCTTTTCCTGGTTCTTCTGCAGTCTGGAAGATACAGCGTACAGTTCCATTGAAATTGCGGCGTTCTGAAAGTAAGAGCATGGCACCAAGTAAGGCAGTGATATGGCCATCATGGCCGCATCCATGCATTTTCCCGGGATTTAGGGACTGATAAGGAAGTCCGGTGGTCTCCTTCAGATTAATAGCGTCCATATCAGCACGAAGTCCGATCACCTGTGGGCCATCACCAACCTTTAGGTCAGCTACAACGCCGGTACCGCCAATATGCTCATGAACAGTAAGCCCCATTTCTCTCAGCTTTTCTGCTACGAAAGCAGCGGTATTTGTCTCTTCAAATGCAGTTTCCGGATGTGCATGGAGATAATGTCTCCATTCAGTTAATTTCACTTTTAATTCTTCCTGCGTCATGTGATAAATCCTCCTCAGAAATGTATGTTCTCTCGGAATCTTCTTATTTTTTAAGTTTACTTTTTCCTGCCATATTTTTCAAGCAAAGGGGAAGAATGTGATATTAAAAGGTAAGAATACGACATAAATTGTCAACAATCTACAATTAACTATTTACAATCAGCAAAATTACAGGTAGACTATATTGGTTCCAAAAAATGAAAAAAAGGAGAAGAGGTATGTCTGACAAAAACAAGATCTCATGGAACGCCCTGGCGTTAATGGCGTTCTCAACTGTATGGAGCTTCGGCAACATTTTAAATGGCTTCGTTTACTTTAACGGTGTTCAGGTTATTTTCAGCTGGTTACTGATGTTTGTCCTGTATTTTATTCCATATGCATTGATGGTAGGTGAGCTGGGCTCTGCTTTTAAGGCAACCGGCGGAGGTGTCAGCGGCTGGCTGTATGAAACTACAGGACCAAAATTAGCTTATTATGCAGGCTGGACCTACTGGGCATGTCACATCACTTATATTGCCAGCAAATCCAGCGGTGGTTTAAAGGCTTTAAGCTGGGCCATCTTCCGCAATGCGGAAACTTATGATACTCTGCCAACCCATATGATCCAGGTGGCAACACTGATCGTGTTCCTTATTGGATGTTATGTAGCCAGCAGAGGTTTAACTCCATTAAAGAAAATGCTGACTGTTGCAGGAACCACAACTTTCGTTATGTCCCTGTTATACATTGTCATGATGTTTGCTGCACCTGCCATTAATCCGGCAGCTGAGTATACACATGCAGACTTTTCATTAAAAAACATGATCCCGCAGTTTAATCTGGGATATGTTACCTCCATTTCAATCCTGGTATTTGCTGTAGGCGGATGTGAAAAGATATCACCTTATGTAAACAAGGTAGAAAATCCAAGTAAGGGCTTCCCAAAGGGAATGATCGCACTTGCTGGAATGGTGGTTATATGTGCCATACTTGGTACACTGGCTATGAGCCGTATGTTTGACCCGGCAGTGATCAACAGCAGTGAAGACACTTTCAATGCCTACGTGGCAAATGGTTCTTACTGGGCATTCCAGAAGCTGGGACAGTATTATCATGTTGGTGATACTTTCCTGATCATCTATGCTTTATGTAATGTGATCAGCCAGTTTTCAGTTCTGGTATTAAGCATCGACGCACCGCTTCGTATGCTTTTAGACAATGAAAATACCCAGCAGTTTATCCCATCTGCATTAAGAAAGAAAAACAAATGCGGCGTATACAGCAATGGTATCAAAATGGTAGTTGTGCTTTCCGGTGCTATTATCCTGGTACAGTCTTTTGTACCTGGTGCAGCAGCAGTTCTCCGCCAGCTGACAAAGTTAAATTCTGTATGTATGCCAATGCGTTACTTATGGGTATTTGTAGCCTATGTTGCATTAAGAGGTGCTATTGACCGTATTCCAGCAGAATATCGTTTTGTAAAGAACCAGGCAGTAGCAAAGTTCTTCGGGATCTGGTGCTTTTTAGTAACAGCAGCCAGCTGTCTTCTTGGAATGTATGACAAAAATCCATTTACCTTTGCATTAAATGTTATTACTCCGGTTGTACTGACTGCTTTAGGACTGATCCTTCCTGAGATCGCAAAGAGGGAGCAGAAAAATTAGTTTACTTGTTTAACGCGTTATGGTAAAATAACCAACAACAGATGTTGGTATTAATGTTTATGACAGTGATTAGTACATTTATTTACGAAACAATGTACTAGTATAATCCACGATAATTACCGATCCATTACACGCAGGATAAATTTTCATGTGCAAGGAAGCTGAATGAGGCGATGCCGGTAGCATCGTCGATTGAAGCTGACGCGGCAGATGGAAATTTAGACAAGTGAAAGGGGCGGATAATTATTGTGGATTATACTAGGAATTTTTTAGGGACTTACAGAGTATTATGGGAAAGCTTGATTATCGGACTTTAAGGGAAAATGTAGCAGACGAGATAAGGATGAAGATCTTAAACGGTGACATGAAACCGGGAGATAAGATCATAGAGCAGGAACTGGCATCGGAATTTGGAATCAGCCGTGGCCCGGTGCGGGAAGCACTGCGTCAGCTGGAGCAGGAAGGTATGGTGGAATATTCCAGAAATGTGGGCTGCTCAGTAAAGCATATAGGCATGGATGATGTTTATGAGATATACTACATGCGTGCTAACTATGAAATGATGGCAGTAAGACTGTATAATGCTCCTTTTCCCCGGGAAACCATTGAGAAAATGGAACAGGTTTTAGAGCAGATGAAGCAGCTTCATAAAGAAGAATACCGAAAGGTATTTGAACTGGATAATGAGTTCCATGAAGCGATCCTGGATCTTGTAAGCTTTATGCGCCTTAAAAAAGCCTGGGAAGACTTAAACTACGGAAATATTGTAATGGGATATAATATGGCAGTGGACAGTGATCAGGTTATCAAAAGGCAGTATCTCATCCACGAAAAACTGTTAAGTGCCTGTAGAACAGGTACTCCCGCCCAGGTGGAACAGGCTATTGCAGATCATTATCTTGGGAGCGTGGAGAAGCTGATACAGAAAGTGGAAAAAAAGCACGAAAAGTAAATAAAGACATATAACGCATTAAAAAAGCAGTGAAACCGGAAAGAACAATATGGTTTTACTGCTTTTTACGTTGATAGAAAAATGAAATCCAGCACTGCAAATGGGGACAATTAATATAGATTCTGTTATAATTTTTTAAGTAGGGGGGATGAATTGTCTGTTTGGGCGAGGAAAATAGTGATCATGAAAAAAGCAATGTATGGAAAAAAACAGAATGGGCCGGTTTGATCTGTATATTTTTTATCCTGATGGTTTTGATACATATGTTATGGAATTCAGGGGCAGATGGAGAAATGGCAGATATCCGTTCTGTCAGCAGTGGTTGGTATCAGATAGTAGATGAAAAAGAAGAGGCCCTTGATCTTCCTGCCATGGTTAAGGCAGATCAGGATGGAAAGATCATGCTTTATAATAATACACTGACTCCGGAAGATAAAAATAAGGTCCTGTCAATAAACGGTCTTCAGGATCAGCCGGAAGTGTGGATGGGAAAACAGTGTCTGTTCTGGTATGAAGAAAACGATTTTTTAAAGAATGACCAGATGAAGGGAAAAATGTGGGCAGATGTGTGGCTGGCAGAAGATACAGGAAAAGAGCCGGTCTGCCTTGTTTATGAAAGCAATAACAGAGCCTCCCTTTATATACAGGCACCTGTTTTAGGAAGCTGTCCGGCAGTTTCACAAAAGCATTTCCAGGAATCTGTATTTTCATTTCTCATGATCCTTGGAATGTGGGGAACGGGAATTGTTTCTACTATTGTTTTCTGGTATATGAAAGCCCATCATATTGTTGAAAAGCGTTTTCTGGATGCATCATTGTTTATGTTCATCTGTGGTTTGTGGTGTTACCTGGACTCAGGTTTTTATCAGATGTACGGAGAGCATGGCGCTGTTGGGATGGTTCTTTCTTTTTATGCATTTATTCTTATGTCAGTTCCAATGCTCTGGTTTGTGCAGAATACAATAAGTGAGAAAGTACGGTAGGTCCCGCAGGTATGGATCTTCCTTCTTAATGGAAATGCCATTTTACAGGGAATACTCAATATCCTGTTTCATATCCCATTTGTGTATATGCTGTTTTTAACACACATTATGCTGTTTTCCGGGGTTATATCCATGATCTGTCTTCTGTGGAAAGAATACAAAAGAAATGAAGCGGAAGAAATTCTGGTTTGTCTGCTGGCATTTGCCACATTGGGAGTCAGCGGTATGACAGCCCTTATTTTGTACTGGGTATATTCGATCTACTGGTATGATATGGTCTTTCAGGCAGGAATCTTTTTGTATACATCAATCCTGTTCTGGCATTTGCTGCAAAAAACATCCAGGGACAGTCAGTTCAGGATGGAGCAGCTGGTTTATGAAAAAATGTCAATGGAAGACAGAATGACTGGATTAAAAAACAGGAACGCATTTGAAAAATACATAAAGGAGATCCAGGAAGGAAAGATCCGGCTTGAGAATGCATTGTTTTTATTTATCGAGATAACAGGACTGAAACAGATCAACGATGTCTACGGAATGAAAACAGGAGATGAATCAGTGATCCAGACAGCCCGGTGTATCCAAAAGGCAGCAGATAGTGACCAGAGGCATAAGATAGAAAGTTTCCGCAATGGTGGTACGGAGTTTGCAGTGATCGTAATGGACCTCCAGATACAGCCGCAGGAGCTGGAATGCCTCCTTGAAAATGAAGTTAAAAAGGAAACGGAAAACAGGTATTATATTTCTTTACAATTCGGATATGGTTATCTGAAAAATGAGGATGGGACACGAAATACAGTAAGTGACTGGAAACGTCAGGCAGATCACATGCTGCAAAAAACGAAGGGGGCTATTTATGATGATGTATAATGCAGATTTTCTGATCGCAGCAGTGGTCATATTGCTGTTGGTTTTGAGAAATTTCCTGGATCAGAAAAGGGCAGAGGATTTAAATAGCAGGGTATTTCTTTTCTTTGTAGTTATTGGGATCCTGGATGTGATCGCTGAATTAGTAAGCAATTATTATATAACTTCAGGAGATGGGGATTTTGGCCTGGCGGCAGTGGTGACTACAACTATTTTTTATCTGTTTCAGGCATTGCTTCCATATGCGCTTCTTTGTTATATTATGACATTGCACGATAATAAGCTTATTTCGGTGAAAAAGATGCTGTTGGCGGGTCTTGCAACTATTTTACTGGCCAGTATTGTGCTTACCAATCCCTTTACTGAAAAACTGTTTTATTTTGATGTATCAGCCGGATATGTGGAAGGACCATGGTATAGACTGATGTATTACAGCGCCCTTTTCCATCTGGCAGTGATTTTGATCCTTGTTACCTCATGGAGAAAAGAATTTGGCCCTCAGAAAATAAAGGTGATCCTGGTTATCCTGATCCTGTGCGGATGCGGGGGAGTGATCCAGCTTTTGCATTACTCTCTGCTGATGACAGGTTTTGGCATGAGTCTTGGAATACTGGCTCTGTTTCTTACTATCAATAATCCAAATGCGAACCGGGACAGCCTTACAGGAGTATATAATCACCTTTACCTTACCAGAAGGAGCGATGAACTGATCGCAGCAGGAAAATCCTTCCATATCATCACAATATACCTTTACCAGCTAAAGCATATCAATAAAGTTGCCAGAGTTGAAGGCGGTGATCATATTCTGCAGCTTGCAGCAAAAAACTGGAAGAACTGTGTGGAAGCCGGGTTTTCCGTATTACGGGAAAACGTTTTTTAGTTCTGACTATGTCATTGCAGGAGTGTGAGTATTATATTACCCAGATAAAGAAGAGGTTTGAAACAGATATGCAGTTGGATGCAGACAGCAGTAAACCTGCAACGCCTGTGATCCTCAGTGGGATCGTCCATGGGCAAAAGCTTGGAACCAGCGGGCTGATGCTGGAATATGAAGAGTATCTGGAATCATTATCTTTGCAAAATGGCATGATAGAGGTGATACAGGATGATCAGCAGACCATGGATGGCTTTTTATATAATAAAAAAGTAGAGCAGTATCTGCACACGGCTATTGCCCAGGATCTTTTTGAAGTATATTATCAGCCGGTTTATTCTACAGAGAAAAATGATTTTGTTACACTGGAAGCATTAAGCCGTCTGCATCATCCGGAGTTAGGCTGGATCGCACCGGATGTCTTTATACAGATTGCAGAAAAAATCATATGATCGAACAGATCACAGATCTGCAATTTAAACGCGTCTGCATGTTTATAAATGAACACCGGGATCTGATGAAGAAGCTCTTTAATATAAAAGTAAATTTGTCTTCCCTGGATCTGATGCGCAGTGACTGCAGCAGCCATTTTATCCGTATGATGGATGATATGGATATCCACCATGACTGGATACAGTTTGAGATCACAGAAACGGTTGCTACAGAATACAACGCAGGATTAGGAATGGTAATAGATGGGTTTATGGCTGTCGGGGTCAGACTGTGTCTGGACGATTTTGGTTCTGGATATGCAAACCTGAATACAGTCATGAGACTGCCATTTTCTGCCATCAAGATAGACAGAACCCTTCTTTTTGATATATGTAATGATAAAAAACGTGCCATGTTTTATCAGAGTATTGTTGAAACCTTCCACCGGATGGGTTACAGCATAGTTTCAGAAGGAGTAGAGACAGAAGAGGAAATGAGTCTGTTAAGCAGCTGAGGTGTAGATATGATCCAGGGATATTATTTTTCCAGACCACTTCCAGTGGATGAGCTGCTTAAACTGCTGAACATGTGATGTTTTTCCTTTTCCGCATACATACGCTGGTCTGCAAGGATACGGATCTCATTAGCAGTAGATGCATCATTGGGATAGGCGGCATATCCGCAGCTGGAACCAATATACAGAGTTTTTCCGTCAATATCAAAAGGAGCGCAGAGCTGGTTTTGTATCTGTTCCTTGATCCTGCAGCAGAGACTTTCATCAAATTCAGTACACACTACCAGGCTGAATTCATCACCGCCGATGCGGAAGGCATAGTCATTGCTGCGGATACAGGACTGAAGCCGGTTGGCAGCTTCTTTTAAAAGCTTATCTCCCATGTCATGACCATAGGTGTCATTAACAGATTTAAAATGGTCCAGATCCAGATAGAAAAGTATGAAAGGGAGCTTTTGAAGTTCCTTTTTATGCAGTATGGAGTTAAAATAGCGCTCATTATATAAACCAGTAAGGCCGTCGGTGTTGGCAAGGTTTTCTAACTCATGCTTCTGACCGATATCCTGGGCGATAAGCATAACTTTTTCCAGTTCATGTTCAGAATCCCATTCAACAGGGACAACATGCATGACCAGGTATGTATCAATGGAACGGTTGTAGTATTCAATTTTAAAGATATCATCCTCTTTTTTCAGTACACAGCGCAGATAATCTGGTGTAAGGAGATGGTTCATCTTTTTATTTTCTGTATCAGTCATCACCAGATACTGACGGGAAATATTTTTAACCAGATCATCATAGTATCCGGTTTCTGGATATATGGGATGCTTCAGCAGGTTTTCATGATATTCATAGCGGTTGTTTTTTAAATCTCCTACAGCAAAGCGGTCAACAATCCTTCCAAGTCCTGAAAACATCTGTTCCGTAAGCTCTTTGCGCTTTAGCAGGATCATTTGCTCATGTTCTTTCATGCGCAGCCTGGAATCCATCAGGACAAAAACAGTACCTATAAGAAGCAGGGCGATACATCCGTTCAGAATCAGGATCAGGACAATGGTAATGAACTGCATACGGCGCATACTGGCATCCACAACATCATTATGGATAATGCCCACTATGGTCCAGTCATTGATCCCGGTGGGCTCGTATACCAGATAATAAGTTTTTTTGTTATAACGGCACTGGAGACTTCCGGTAGAAACATTCTTAATATTCTTTTTCAGGTCAGTTATTTCAGTTTCTGTCATATCCGTATAGTTATTTAAAAAATCAAAGAGATTAGATATGTGCTGGAGAAATTCTGTTTTGGGTTCAAGGGAAAGGAGGACGTTGCCATCAGATGTAAGGATGTAGCAGTCACTTTGTCCCTGATAAATATTACCTGCGATCAGCTTTTCCACCACATCATTATTATAGCTGACAGCAAGTCCGGAATAGGTTATGCCATTTATGGTATATGGAACCTCCATGGGAAGTGCAAATACGATCCGGCGGTTGGAATCACTTGCAATATAGCTGGAAATAACAGGCTGTCCGGTTGCATACATATCCAGAAAGATCCCCTGTATATTTGGGGCATTTCCGTCCCGTCCTGCAGCAGTTATAAAATCACAGTTCTCATTAAACATATAAAAATCCTGATATTGCCAGGCATCCTTGCGTCTGGTAAATTCATACCAGAGAGTTTTCATATTTTCGGTATCATCCAGGTATTGTAAATTATTGCTCCAGTCAGAAAGTGCATTCCAGTTGTACTGGACAAACATAGTAAAGGTTTTGTCTACCTGCTCATAAGTAGACAGCAGGTGACGGGAATTTTCTTCATAAATACTTTTTTGGACAAAATTGTTGTAAACAATGCTCACGAAAAGAAAAAGGGATGCCAAAACAGCTCCGGCCAGTATAAACAGTTTGGGTGTTTTATTCATAAATATGGGAACCTCCTTCCGTGTTGGTGCTTTTCTTGTTGGTTTTCAGGTTTCCTACTCATGTTTTTGGCGGGTCTCAAGTTCAAAATTCCTCCTGCAAGCATGCTTGCATCAGATTTATAACCTTTTGCCTTTGGTATCATAAGTATATCATATTCTGGTGTTTTTTTCGATTGTGAAAAGAAGAGTGACAGTGGTTTTATGCAGAAAAAAACAGAGCTGCTTTTATACAGCTCTGCTAAAGATTGCTTTTTTACTTTGCTTTGGCAATCGCCTGTTCCATTTCAGAAGCAGAGATAACGCCAATGGTCTTATTGGCAACCACGCCTCTTCTGAAATAGAGAAGAGTTGGTACGCTCATTACCTTAAAACGGGTTGCAAGATCCATGTCTTCGTCAATGTCGACTTTATAGAAATGAACTTCCGGGTGGAGTTCTGCCATTTTTTCTACAGTTGGAGACAGCATTTTACAGGGACCGCACCATGTAGCGAAGAAATCCACTACTACCAGATCATCACCAGCGTTTACTGCCTGGTCAAATGTTTCAGATGTTAAATGTGTAAGTGTCATATAAAAAACCTCCTTGTATCTGATTTTGATCATTTAATTTTATAGCACTTATATCATACCACAAAATGAGGGAAAATTATGTAATAAAATTCTCAATTAAATATTAAATATGTTACCTATAACCTGCAGCACCACTTCCGCCACTCCCGACAAAAGCATTACATGGATGGGATTCATTTTAAAGCGGGCCAATAGGATCAGGGAGCCGGTAAAAATGCCTACGGCTCGAATGCTGATATTTGGTAAAAGTTGACTTGCGGTCAGGGAGGCAATTGATTCTCCCCAGAAAGCATTGACCAGGATGCTTGCACCGGCAGCTGCGATCATGGCGATAACTGCTGGACGCAGGGATTTAAGGACGCCCTGGAGCAGGCTTAAATTCCGGTATTTCAGATAGATCTTTGCCAGTAAGGTAACTAAAATGCAGGATGGCAGAACACAGCCGGCAGTAGCCGCCAAAGCCCCCGGCATTCCGGCAATACGGGTGCCTACGAAGGTAGCGGAATTGATGGCAATAGGTCCCGGTGTCATCTGGGAAATGGTGATCAGGTCCGTAAATTCTGACTGGGAAAGCCATGGATGGAGTTGGACCACCTGGTTTTGTATCAGAGGCATGGCAGCATAGCCGCCTCCGAAGCTGAAGGCACCGATTTGAAGAAAACTGAGAAAAAGCTGTAAATAGATCATAAGGTGCCTCCTTTCTGTGCATTATCCTGGGAAGTATTACGGTCGTTTTTTTTGGCCTTTTTCTCCCGGTACAGTGTCAGGACGACACCCAGGGCAATACAGATCAGGATCAGTACAATGGCACTGACTTTATAAAAGTAATTGGCAATAAAAGCTGCGGCCATAATAAAAATAGACAGGTATTGCTTTTCTTTTACAATACCGGATGCCATGCTAAAGCTGACTTCCATAATAACTGCCCCTACACCTGACTGCATGCCATTTAACATCCACCCAACGATCAGGTTGGAACGGAATGCCGCATAACAGAATGAGATAGCAGAAAGAATGACAAAAGGTGGTATTACCGTAGCAATCACAGAGCATAAAACACCGGTCAGGCCAGCCAGTTTATAGCCAACAACAATGGCACCGTTTACGGCGATTGCTCCGGGACAGGACTGGGCGATAGCCACCAGATCCAGCATCTCTTCTTCATCGATCCAGTGATACTGGTCCACAAATTTTGTTTTCATTAAAGTAACGATCACGTATCCGCCGCCAAAGGTAAAGGCACTGAGATACAATGTTGAGAGAAAGAGCTTTTTAAGAATCTGGCCCTTACTGGCTCCTTTTATATTTAATTCCATGGTTTCCTCCAGAAAGATAAGATGTTCTCTCGGAATCTTTTTGTGCCTGATTTTGTGCGAAGATTTTTTGTCAGTTGTGCCCAAATTTCATCAGCGTACGCGGTGCGTACGGTGATGAAATTCGGGTGCGACTGGCGGAAAATCGGCCACAAAGGCAGGTGCAGGAAAGCCTCCGAGAGGACATTAAGTTCTTTTTTACTATAAGCCATGAAAATGAAGATGTAAATGTAAAAATTAACGGGAGATTGGTAATATGATTGAAAAAAGCAGATACTTTCATATCTGTGTCAAGAAAGAACCGTAAAAAAATCTTGACAGCTTGTTAAGACTATGTTAATTTAAAAAGTGTGACCACTCAATATATTGAGTTAAGCCCAGACGGACAGGCGGGTCAGAAGCCGAAAGTGGGAAACCACATTATTGATTGGGTTAAGAGCCCAAATTTTATAAGTCGATACGCAGTATGCGTAATTTTATCAGTGCAAAAAGGCACGTCACTTGTGAAACGGTCAATAAGAGCTTCTGGCAAAACAGAGCGGAGAACTGGGAAAGTAGGGTCACTTTTTTTCTGCCTGTTAAAAGGACAGAGACATTTAAAGACAAAACACATACAGCAGGTGATGGAATATGCCGTCACCTGTTTTTTTATGGATTCTTTTATGGATAAAAGGGACGGCGAGTATGAGGAGGCGGTAAAATGGACCTGGAAGCACAAAAGCGTGCGCCTATTTATGAGGCGTTAGAGCGTTTTAGAAAGAAAAGGGTAGTGCCCTTTGATGTACCGGGACACAAAAGAGGACGGGGAAACCCGGAGCTGGCAGCTCTTTTAGGGGAAAAATGTGTTGGATTAGATGTAAATTCCATGAAACCTTTGGATAACCTGTGCCATCCGGTATCTGTGATCCGGGAGGCAGAGGAACTGGCAGCAGAGGCCTTTGGTGCCAGTCATGCATTTCTTATGGTAGGAGGAACCACTTCAGCTGTTCAGGGGATGATCCTTTCAGTCTGTAAAGCAGGAGATAAGATCATTCTGCCAAGAAATGTACATAAAAGCGCCATCAATGCCCTGGTACTTTGCGGGGCAGTTCCGGTTTATGTAAATCCGGAAGTAAACGGAGATCTGGGGATCTCTCTTGGAATGGACATTCATAAGGTGGAAAAAGCGATTGAAGAAAATCCGGATGCTGTAGCAGTTCTGGTAAATAACCCCACCTATTACGGGATCTGCTCTGATCTGCGGGGCATCGTAAAGCTGGCCCATGAAAAAGGAATGAAGGTGCTGGCAGATGAAGCTCATGGAACTCATTTGTACTTTGGAAAAGGCCTTCCGGTAAATGCAATGGCAGCAGGTGCAGATATGGCAGCTGTTTCCATGCACAAATCCGGAGGAAGCCTGACACAAAGCTCCATGCTTCTGTTAAATAAGGGCATGAACCAGGATTATGTGCGTCAGATCATTAACCTGACGCAGACTACCAGTGCATCCTATCTTCTCCTCTCCAGTCTGGATATTTCCAGAAGGAACCTGGCACTGCGGGGGGATGAATCCTTTGGGAAAGTGATCCAGATGGCAGAATATGCCAGAAATGAGATCAATTCCATTGGCGGCTATTATGCATATGGAAAAGATCTGGTCAATGGTACCAGTGTCTATGATTTTGATGTGACCAAGCTTTCTGTGTATACACTGGGGATCGGACTGGCAGGTATCGAGGTTTATGATCTGTTAAGAGATGAATATGACATCCAGATTGAGTTTGGAGATATCTGCAACATTCTGGCGTATATTTCTATTGGGGACCGGATCCAGGATATTGAACGTTTAGTGGGAGCTTTGGCAGATATTGAACGGCTTTACCGGAAAGACAAGACCGGTATGCTTACAGGGGAATACATTTCACCGAAGGTAGAATGTTCACCACAGAAGGCGTTTTATGCGGAAAAGATATCTCTTCCCATTGCACAGGCAGCAGGAAAGATCAGCGGTGAATTTGTTATGTGTTATCCACCGGGTATCCCGATCCTGGCGCCAGGCGAGGTGATCACCCAGGAGATTGTGGAATACATTCTTTACGCAAAGGAAAAGGGATGTTCCATGCAGGGAACGGAAGATCCGAAGATCGAACGGCTGATGGTTTTAGTATAAATTGCCCCCGCTGTGGGAGAACATCAGGAGGAAGAAAATGGAACTTTGGTATTCGGAGTTTCATACGGAAAATGTAAAGCTTTCTGTCCGTGTGGACCGTCAGCTGTTTTCCGGTGAAAGTGAGTATCAGCGGATCGACGTATTTGAATCTGCTGAGTTTGGAAAATTTGTAGCTTTGGATGGAGAAATCGTATTTTCTGAAAAAGATGAATTTATCTATGATGAAATGGTGACACATGTGCCTATGGCTGTCCATCCTAACGTGAAAAATGTGCTGATCATTGGCGGCGGAGATGGCGGTGTGGCAAAAGAACTGATCCAGTATCCGGGAATTGAATCTATTGATGTAGTGGAAACCGATAAAATGTTTGTAGATGTGTGCAGGGAGATCTTCCCGGAGGTAGCCTGCGGATTAGACGAGGAACGGGTCCATGTATATTACGATGACGGACTGCGTTTTCTCCGGGGAAAGAAAAACTGCTATGACCTGATCATCAATGACTCTACAGATCCGTTTGGACATACAGAAGGTCTGTTTACCAAGGAGTTCTACGGCAGTTGCTATAATGCACTGCGGGAAGATGGGATCATGGTGTATCAGCATGGAAGTCCATTTTATGATGAAGATGAAGCTGCCTGCCGCAGCATGCACAGAAAGGTATATCGTTCCTTTCCTGTAAGCCGCGTATATCAGGCCCATATTCCTACCTGTCCGTCAGGCTACTGGCTGTTTGGCTTTGCCTCAAAGAAGTATCATCCTTTAAATGATCTTCAGGCGGAAAAATGGAACGGGCTTCATATACCAACATGGTACTATACAACAAATCTCCATGCAGGCGCGTTTATGCTGCCAAAATATGTGGAGGACCTGTTAGAAGAGGAGGAAAATAACAAATGAGTAGATTAATGGTAATTGGATGTGGGGGCGTAGCTTCCGTAGCAGTACATAAGTGTTGCCAGAACAGTGGTGTATTTACAGAACTTATGATCGCAAGCCGCACAAAATCAAAATGTGATGCTTTAAAAGCACAGTTAGAAGGAAAAACAGATACAGTGATCACAACTGCCCAGGTGGATGCAGATAAGGTAGAAGAACTTGAGGCACTGATCCGTTCCTATAAGCCGGATGCAGTATTAAACGTAGCACTTCCTTATCAGGATCTTACTATTATGGAAGCATGTCTTCGTACAGGTGTGGATTACATTGATACAGCTAATTATGAGGCTGAAAATACAGATGATCCACAGTGGAGAGCTATTTATGAAAAGCGCTGCAAGGAAAAAGGCTTTACTGCATACTTTGATTATTCCTGGCAGTGGGATCTGAATGAACGTTTTAAAGAGGCTGGTCTTACCGCTCTTTTAGGAAGCGGATTTGATCCGGGTGTTACCAGCGTATTTTCTGCTTATGCTTTAAAACATTATTTTGATGAGATTCATACCATTGACATTTTAGACTGCAACGGCGGAGATCATGGATATCCATTTGCGACTAACTTTAATCCTGAGATCAATTTACGTGAAGTATCTGCAAACGGCTCTTATTGGGAGAATGGCCATTGGGTAGAAACAGAGCCAATGGAGATCAAGAGAGAGTATGACTTCCCTGAAGTAGGAAAGAAGGATATGTATCTTCTTCATCACGAAGAGATCGAGTCTCTTGCAAAAAATATCCCTGGTGTAAAGCGGATCCGTTTCTTTATGACCTTTGGACAGGGCTACTTAACCCATATGAAATGTCTGGAAAACGTAGGAATGCTTTCTACTTCTCCGATCCAGTTCCAGGGACAGGATATCGTACCGATCCAGTTTTTAAAGGCCCTTCTGCCTGATCCGGCTTCCTTAGGTCCAAGAACTGTAGGAAAGACCAATATCGGCTGTATTTTTACCGGTGTGAAAGACGGAAAAGAAAAGACCATTTACATTTATAATGTATGTGATCACCAGGAATGCTACAAAGAAGTTGGTTCCCAGGCAATCTCCTATACTACCGGTGTCCCGGCTATGATCGGTGCTATGATGGTAGTTACTGGTGCATGGAAGAAGGACGGCGTATTTAATGTAGAGGAATTTGATCCGGATCCATTTATGGATGCATTAAATAAGTGGGGACTTCCATGGCAGGTATGCGAAGATCCTCAGATCGTAGAATAGGGAGAACAAAAAATGAGAATGGATCAGCTTCCCACTCCCTGTTATGTGATCGATGAGAAGAAACTGAAAGAAAATTTACAGATTTTAAAAGAAATCCGGGAAGAAGCCGGCTGCAAGATTCTTCTTGCCCAGAAAGCTTTTTCATGTTTTTATGAATATCCTCTGATCGGCCGGTATCTGGACGGCACGACAGCCAGTGGTCTGTATGAGGCAAGACTTGGAAAAGAAGAAATGGGAAAGGAAAACCATGTTTTTGCCCCGGCTTACAAGGATGCGGATATAAAAGAGCTGGGAGAGATATGCGACCATATTATCTTTAATTCCTTTGCCCAGCTTCGCCGTCATAAAGACGTTGTTTCAGGGAAAAGCCTGGGACTGCGTATTAATCCGGAATGCTCCACTCAGGGGGATCATGCAATTTATGACCCCTGTGCTCCCGGTTCCCGTCTGGGAGTTACAAAAGAGGTGTTTGTACGGGAAATAGAGGCAGAACCAGAGCTTTTTGATGCTCTGGATGGTCTCCATTTCCATACTCTCTGCGAGCAGAACGCAGATGATCTGGCTAAAACCCTGGAAGCAGTGGAAGAAAACTTTGGCCCATGGCTTTCTAAGATAAAATGGCTGAATATGGGTGGTGGTCATCATATTACAAGAGATGACTATGACAGAAAACTGCTTATAAAATGCATCAAACATATAAGAGACACTTATGGAGTGGAGGTATATATGGAGCCGGGAGAAGCCATTGCATTAAATGCCGGTTATCTGGTGACAGAGGTAATGGATATTGTGGAAAACGGGCTGTCTGTGCTGATCTTAGATGCCTCTGCTGCCTGTCATATGCCGGATGTGCTGGAAATGCCATACCGGCCGCCATTAAAGGATAGTGGAAATGCGGGGGAAAAAGCATTTACCTACCGTCTTTCCTCCTGCACTTGTCTGGCGGGAGATGTGATCGGGGATTATTCCTTTGATAAACAGATCCATGTGGGAGATAAGCTGTATTTTCAGGATATGGCCATTTATTCCATGGTGAAAAATAATACTTTTAATGGGATCCCGCTTCCGGGGATCGCTGTAATGAAAGAAGACGGAGACTGTGAACTTATCCGTACTTTTGGATATGGAGATTTTAAGGGGAGACTGGCATAATGGTGATGGTGGAAAAGACAGATATGACCGCTGAAATGGATCAAGCAGATAAAACAGTTCAGGTAGAAAGACTAAAAACACTGCCGGCAGCAGATGGATTTCACATGCCGGGAGAGTTTGAACCACACAAAGGAACCATTATAATCTGGCCGGAACGTCCCGGCTCCTGGGCCTATGGGGCAAAGGATGCCAGAAAAGCCTTTGCAAAAATCGCAGAGGCTATAGCAGAAGGAGAAGAGGTTTACATGTTAGCAGGACCTTCTTCCTTGGAGTCTGCAAAGGCAGCTTTTTCCGGAAAGTCAGAAAAGATCCATATTTTGCCTATAGAAACGGACGATGCCTGGGCAAGGGATGTAGGACCTACCTTTGTTAAAAATGCCAGAAAGGAAGTTCGTGGCATAAACTGGCGTTTTAATGCCTGGGGTGGAGAAGTGGATGGCCTTTATGCAAGCTGGGAAAAGGACGATGCTGCAGCAGAGGCAATCTGCGATGCCCTTGATTATCCGGTGTATGATGTCGGTGATTTTGTGCTGGAAGGCGGTTCCATCCACAGTGACGGGGAAGGAACTTTATTAGTAACAGAGGCATGCCTCCTAAGTCCCGGAAGAAACCCCCATCTTACAAAAGAAGAGATTGAAAAGAAGCTTTGTGAATATCTGGGAGCAGAAAAGGTCATCTGGCTGAAAAATGGCATATGGCAGGATGAGACTAATGAACACATAGATAATGTGTGCGCCTTTGTAAAGCCGGGAGAAGTTGTTTTAGCCTGGACAGATGAGAAAGAGGATCCCCAGTATGCTCTTTCTATAGAAGATTACCAGATTCTGGAAAATGAAACAGATGCAAAGGGCAGAAAGTTTATGATACATAAGCTGCCAATTCCTGAGAAGCCGGTATGTATCCAGGAACAAGACTTAAAAGGGCTTATGTTTGAGCCGGGAGAAGATACCAGAGAAGCAGGAGAACGGCTGGCAGCCAGCTATGTAAATTTCTATATTGCAAATGAAGCAGTTCTGGTTCCACAGTTTCAGGATAAACATGATAAGCTGGCCTGTGATATTTTAGGAAAGCTGTTCCCTGAGCGCAGGATCTGCCCTATTGACGCCCGGGCGATCATTATAGGGGGCGGAAATATCCACTGCATTACACAGCAGATACCTTCTGGCATTGGGAAATAAGGTGTGACAGCCCGCGGTAACAGAAAAAATTGTCAACTGATGTAAAAATGGTGAGAATCTTTTGAATGTTGGAAAAACAACGGATCAAACATAAACAGGAATGTCAGATCGAAGGAAAGAAGGAGAAACAGCAAGTGAGAAACGTAAGATGTGCCGCAGTTCAGATGTGCTGCAGCAGAAATGTAGCAGAAAACATAGAAAAAGCAGAGGTTCTGGTACGTCAGGCAGCAGCAGAAGGAGCGCAGGTGATCCTTCTTCCGGAGCTGTTTGAACGCCAGTATTTCTGCCAGGAGCGCAGATATGATTACTATCAGTTTGCCACGCCGGTGATGGAAAATCCGGCAGTGCGCTATTTCCAGAGAGTTTGCGCCAGCCTGCAGGTAGTGATCCCAATCAGTTTTTATGAAAGAGATGTAAACCGGCTGTTTAATTCCGTTGCCATGATCGATGCAGACGGTTCCATTCTGGGAGTTTACCGGAAAACCCATATCCCAGATGATCATTTTTATCAGGAAAAATTTTATTTTACACCGGGAGATACTGGTTTTAAGGTATTTGATACAGCTTACGGAAAAGTGGGTGTTGGCATCTGTTGGGACCAGTGGTTTCCGGAGACTGCCAGAGCTATGGCAGTGGAAGGCGCAGAAATCCTTCTGTATCCAACGGCCATTGGCAGTGAACCCATCCTTTCTACAGACAGTATGCCTCACTGGAGAAGATGTATGCAGGGACATAGCGCCTCTAATCTGGTGCCTGTAATTGCAGCGAACCGGGTAGGCGAGGAACGGGTAGAGCCATGTGCAGAAAATGCAGGACAGAGTTCTTCCCTGGTATTCTACGGATCATCTTTTATCACAGACGGCTGTGGCGAGGTACAGGTATCCATGGGAAGACAGGAAGAAGGTTTTATCGCAGCTACCTTTGACCTGGACCAGCTGATGGAAGACCGCCTTTCCTGGGGACTTTTCCGGGACAGACGGCCTGAAATGTATGGGAAACTGATGTAAACATAGAAATGGAAGATGTTGGGGTCAAAAGGTATTTTTCTTCAAAAAATGGCTTCTTACTCATGTTTTTGGCGGGTCCCAGGGTCACAAATCCTCTGCAAGCAAGCTTGCACCAGATGCTTCTAAATTTACCCGCTTTAAACAGGATTTCTTATCGGACTTACAATCTATGTTCGACCATCTTGTAAATCTGACCGAACCGATATGCCAAAAACGGAATCCTGATCTTGCTGGCATGACTATCTTTGATACCTCCGGTATTGAAACATGGGTTACGGAAAATAATCCTAAGTATGCAAATCGTATTATTAAACAGTTGAAGGTTTTTAAGAAATCCCATAACCGGTATGACTGATACTGATATGTGACAGAAACAGAGGTCGAGCAATCGGCCTCTTTATTTTACCTGAAAACCCGAAAATATTAACCTGTGAAATCGACTTTCGATAAATATGTCGAAAGAATATTGAGAATAATACAAAAAAATAGTATAATGGTTCTACAAATATATCGAAAGGAGTGTACTTTATGCCTACAATAACATCAGTATCGGATTTAAGAAATTATGGAAATGTTCTTGAAAAAGTTCGTATCGGCTCTCCGGTTTACTTGACAAGAAATGGCCGCGGCGCTTATAGCATACGTGACATAAAGGACGAAGAAAACTTTCAGAAAGCAGAAGCAATGATACAACTGATGTGTGAACTGAATGCAGGACTTCGCTCCGCAGAAGACGAAGATTGGGTTTCGGAGGAAGAATTAAAAAGTCATTTCATTAACAAAAGAAACGAGGACTGACCATGTATCTGTTAAGATATACGCCACAGGCTATGCGGGATATGGATTCTGTATGGGATGAGGTATATCAGGCTTCAAAAAGTTACGATATAGCGGATAAATATATAAAAGATTTTATAGACACGATTACCAAAAAAAAGCAAATTCCGACATCGGGTATACCACTCCGATATAAAGGCTTATTTACGGGATTTTATTTTATAGTTTTAAAAAAGTACATGGCATTTTATAGAATAAAAGATGATTATATCGAAGTGATCAGAATTATTTACGAGAAAAGGGATTATATGCAAACATTGTTTGGGGATAATTCGGCTGACCGCAATTAATGGCTAAAAAAGCAATTACGACGAAAGGAGCAGCAGAGATGAAAGAAATGAATATCCCTGTTGGAGTTTCAGACTTTGAAGAAATTCGTAAAAACGGGTATTACTACATCGATAAATCGGGGCTGATCAGAGAGCTGCTCAACAGGAGAGGCACGGAAGTAACGTGGATTACCCGTCCTCGGCGCTTTGGAAAGACGTTGGGCATGAGTATGCTGGAAAGCTTCTTCGATATCCGAAAGGACAGCAGAGCGTTATTTGAAGGGTTAGAGATTTCGGAAAACCGGGCACTGTGCGATGCGTGGATGAACCAGTATCCGACGGTTTTTGTTTCGTTTCGACAGGTAGATGGCCTTAACTTCGCCGGAGCATACGATATGCTTACATGGGTTATCTCAGAACTATATAAAGAGCATCGCTATCTGCTGGACAGCGACAGAATCGGCACCAGTGATAAGGAGATCGCGAAACAGCTGGAATGGGGACAGGCTTCCATGAAGGACATGAAAGGAAGCTTGATGTTGCTTACCAGGATGATGCAGCAGCATTATGAAAAGCCTGTCATTCTTCTTATAGATGAGTACGATGTCCCTGTCGCGAAAGCGAACAACAACGGTTACTATAATGAAATGCTTGATGTTATGAAGGGATTGATGCAGGCCCTGAAAGACAATCCGGCACTTCGTTTTGCTGTCGTGACAGGCTGTCTGAAGATTGCAAAAGAGAGCATCTTTACGGGAACCAATAATTTTGTATCGGATACGATCACAAATTCTCGTCTCAACGAGTATTTCGGCTTCGTACAGAGCGAGGTTGATGAGCTGCTGAAAGCTGCTGACATGACGGAACAGGCGGAGAACATGAAGAAATGGTACGATGGCTACCATTTCGGGGATTTCGATGTCTACTGTCCGTGGGATGTCATGAATTATATGCTGGAGCTTCAGCACAATCCGAAGGCGAAGCCGATGAGCTACTGGAAAAACACAAGTGACAATGCCATCATCCGTTCCTTTATCGATTATGCGGGCAGTACGATTACAAAGAAGCTTGAGACACTGATGGCGGGCGGCTGCATCGTCCAGCGTGTGGATGAAAACCTGACCTATGATTATCTCCATTCATCAGAAGATAACCTCTGGAGTACACTGTATCTGACGGGATACTTAACACGGGCGCGGGAAGAGGATTATAAGGGTGAAGTTCCAGACGGTATGGTAGCCCTCATGATTCCGAATGCAGAAATTAACGAGATTTTCGAAACAACGGTCATCAAATGGTTTGATGACAGCGCGAAGAAGTGGAATCGAAATGCGCTGTTTGATGCCGTCTGGCGTGGTGACAGTGAAGGCATAAGCAGGGAAATGAATGCCCTGCTCCGACGCACGATCAGCTACCATGACTATCGGGAGGACTTCTACCACGCTTTTCTCGCGGGCATTTTTACAGGCGCTGGATATATGGTGGACTCCAATAAGGAGCATGGAGAAGGGCGAAGCGATGTGGTCGTTTATGATCCCATCAATGCGCGCGTCGCGATCTTCGAAGCGAAGTACACGAAGACCCTGGGAAACCTGGAGAAGGACTGCGATACGGCTTTGCAGCAGATCGACAATCGGATGTATGCAAAGGAATATGAGGATGACTATGATCAGGTTCTCTGCTATGGGATTTCGTTTTTCAAGAAACGCTGCATGGTAAGGGAAAAATTAAAGTAGTTATCTGAAAAAATAAAGATGCCGATATAAAGATGTAGGTATGATAAAATGATGTGAGTGTCAAAAGTAAATTTTGTCACTCACTGATGTAACCGGATTGCTCCATTGCTATGCAATTCCCGCAATCCTCGAACATCATGGTATTATTAGTTATAGAAAAAATTCTGTGTACACATAAACATGAGAAGGAGAATTCAAAAACATGATCCGTTTACACAATGATTACAACCGTGGTGCATGTAAAAAGATATTAGAGAAACTGGCACAGATCAATGGGGAAAGTTATGATGGATATGGGGAAGATACATGGTGTGAAAAGGCGACAGAGCTGATCCGGGAAAAGTGTAAGGCACCGGAAGCTGCTATCCACTTTTTGCCGGGAGCTACACAGGCTAACTTCATTGTCCATGCGGCAGCTTTAAGCCCTATCCAGAGCGTGATCTGTCCGGACAGTGGCCATGTATATGCCCATGAAGCAGGTTCTATTGAAAATACCGGACACAAGCTGGTGCCTCTTCCCTCAACAGACGGAAAGATCAGCGCAGAGCAGATCCGGGAGGTGGCAGCTTCTTATTACAATAGCGGTGAGCCAAACTATATCTGCGAGCCGAAGATGGTGTATATTTCATTTCCTACAGAATGGGGAACCATTTATTCAGAACAGGAATTAAGAGAGATCCGCAAAGTATGTGATGAGTATGGAATGTACCTGTTT
Organism: Lachnospiraceae bacterium; assembly: GCA_025758065.1. Taxonomy (NCBI): domain Bacteria; kingdom Bacillati; phylum Bacillota; class Clostridia; order Lachnospirales; family Lachnospiraceae; species Lachnospiraceae bacterium. The sequence goes on along the minus strand of CP107199.1, from coordinate 553,925 downwards.
GCAGACGGGGCCAGACTGGGATACGGTCTTGGTTCTGTAAAAAATGATCTGACGCTGGAAAAACTGGCAGAACTGACGGATGTATTTTACATAGGCGGTACTAAGTGCGGCGCATTGTTTGGGGAAGCTCTTGTGATCACTAACAAGAAGCTGGCACGGAAATTCCGTACTTATATGAAGCAGAACGGAGCAGTTATGGCGAAAGGCTGGCTTCTTGGCATGCAGTTTTGCAGCCTGTTAGAGGATGGCACTTACGAAAAAATGACAGCCCAGGCAGATGCTTATGCCTTAGAGATCAAGGCTGCTTTTAAAGAAAAAGGAATCCGGGAATATGTGGAAAGCTATACAAACCAGCTGTTTGTAGTTCTTACAAAAGAACAGGCAGAGGTACTGGGAAAAGAGTACACCTTTGAATATCTGCAGGATCTGGCGGATGGAAGCATGGTAGTGCGTTTTTGTACCAGCTGGGCCACAACAGAAGCTGAAAAAGACCGACTGATCAGGGATATCAGGGCATTGTGATGTTTAAAACAGAAATATGAGCAATATTGAAGATGGGAATCCTGTAAACAGATGATTTTGCAGGATTCCTATTTTTTGAATAAAAACTTCCGTCGTTTCTCTCAAAACATAGTACTCAGTCATCAACCAGCATGGTGAACTCAAAGATATTTTCAATCTCTTTTTCAGTCAGGTACAGTGCGTCGAGATTGGTTAAACCGATCAGTTTTTTGATATTTTCATTAATTCTTTGGTTCTGGGAAATATTGATATAGGTCCCATCGCCTTTGTCAACAACCCTGAAGTCACGCATAAAATTTACAAGATCATAGGAATTGATTTCGTTTTTAAAACATTTGATCTCCAGGATCCTTAAAAGAAACAAACTAAGGTAGCAGATTAAAAAATGCCCATAGATTGTTTCTTTTTTTTGTACATAAACAGGCCGGGCGTCCAGATAAGATTTGGTGATACGGAAGGACTCTTCTATTTTCCAGAGGTTGTGGTATGTGTGATATACCTGCAGGGGGTTCATGTCCAATTCTGATGTCACCAGGAGATTATATCCTGCATATTTCAGATCTTCTTCAATCTTTGCCTGGTTGATTTCAATGACTGGCTTTCTGTTTTTTCTGTTTTTATCTGTATTTGTGATCTTTATATATTTGACAGAATCCCCCAGATCCTCCCGTGCCATTTTTTTGTAAGTGGTATAGTTGGTGGCTTTGTCCACCATTTTCATGATCTCGGCTTTCTGTTTCTGTGCAAGGGAAGGATTGTAGGAAACAATGCGTTTTTCTTTTACCTGAAAAGAGATCTCTTTTTCCTTACCAGTTTCAGGATCCGATTCCCTGAATTTATAAGAAAAAGTATCCACACAGGATTTTAAGCGAAATAGAAGCTTTCCGTCTTTATCCCGATAGTTCGTATAGACATTCGCATCATTTTCGAGAAGTAGCCACTGCTTTTCTTTTTCACTCAGTCCTTTTCCATGAATGGATTTTGAGAAAATATATCCGTCCGGAGCTTCCACAACAGCAGCATAAATGTTTCTGGCACAGTTTCAGCCTTTATCTGCGACCTGAACAGTTTTTCCGGCTACTTTATAACGTTCTTTCATTTCCTGTATGATCTTCCGGATATACGGTTTCTCTGACTCATTTCCTGGATACATCTGCATCGCAAGTGGAACCAGATCCGCATCCAGAAGCAGGGCCTGCCCGATGATCGGTCCATGCCTGTTTTCCTTGGAAGGTCCCTTTTGTTTATCTTCCTTTGGAAGGTCAATTTCAAAGTAATAGTTTGTGCAGTCAAAGAAAACACTGCTGAAGTTACGCTTGTAATGCTCTTCATAACAATGGTTGAACAGCTCGATATATTTTTTATAAGATTCTCCGATAAACGCACAGCCATCGTAAATCTGATCTTCAGAAATAGGAACACCATGATAAAGATATGGGAATACGGTAGATGCCGTTTTGGATTTTGAGCAAGGGTAAAGGATCCGTGCATAGATCAGTTGTGCGATCATGTCATAAAGGTCAAACTGGAATCTTTTTTGTGATGCAAGGATATCGATCGTTTCTCTTACATTCAGTTCCGAAAGAAGAGAGGAAGCAAGAAAGTATCCGATGTTTTTTTCAAGCTGGGCAGTGAATGCCCGGGGGCGTGTTTGATCAGCAACAGAGTCTGCGTGTTCTCTGTTCTTTTTCTCCACATATTTCTGGTAATAAGAAACCGGGTCTGGAATCTCATTGGAAATGAGATCGGAGACATATCCAAAGCTTTCGATATTTCTTGAACGAGGCTGCTTTTTTTCTTTGTCCCAGTAACTTTCATACATCTGCAGATAAGTTCCTTTTTTCTTTTTATCCTGTCGTAAATAGTATGCCATATGCCCCTCCTGGCAGAGTACTATGTAGTGCTATTATTATACAACATATCAAAAATTTTTTCAATAAAAAATGCCCTGTGAGGACATCAAATTTTCCAGCAAAATCAAGGCTTATTAGATATATGTGCGATTTGAGATGTAGGGAGGAATTTGAAAACGTCGGAACTTTCATAGTACTACGACGGAAAACGGGGATGACTATTTTTTGAATAAAAATGAGTGGATCATGAATGTTTTTAGAATTGCGGGAGTGTAAAGCATGTAACAATTTTTTAGAAATAGTATGAAACAGCGAGGTTTTATGCTATACTAAACCCTAAAGTGGAGAACTATGGTCATGCACACATGAACAGTACAAACTATGCGATAGAGATGGAGAAACATATGTCAATAAATGAACAGGGAAAGGAAAATGCCATCAGCGTTCAGGATGTAACAAAGGTCTACCGGCTGTATGATAAGCCTATTGACCGGCTGAAGGAATCTATGAGTATTTCCCATAAAAATTATCATCGTGATTTCTATGCCCTTAAGGGGCTGTCTTTCCAGGTAAAAAAGGGAGAGACTGTAGGTATTATCGGAACAAACGGCTCCGGCAAGTCAACTATTTTAAAGATCATTACCGGTGTGCTCACACCAACCTCCGGTGAGGTTAATGTAGACGGTAAGATCTCTGCCCTTCTGGAACTGGGAGCCGGTTTTAACATGGATTATACCGGAATTGAAAATGTATACATGAACGGAACCATGATGGGATATACGAAAAAAGAGATGGATGAAAAGCTGCAGGATATCCTGGATTTTGCAGAGATCGGTGATTTCGTATATCAGCCGGTAAAGACTTATTCCAGCGGTATGTTCGTGCGCCTGGCCTTTGCGTTGGCTATTAACGTAGATCCGGAGATCCTGATCGTAGATGAGGCGCTGTCTGTAGGTGATGTGTTCTTTCAGTCAAAATGTTACCGGAGAATGGAAGAAATCCGTAAAAAAGGAACTACCATCCTGATGGTTACCCATGATATGGGCAGTATCATCAAATATTGTGATAAAGTTGTGCTGCTGCACAAAGGCGAATTTATTGCAGAAGGCCCAGCTGGAAAAGTTGTAGATATGTACAAAAAGATACTGGCTGGAAAGCTGGAGGATCTGCGGGCAGAGCTGGCAGCGGAAAAAGCATCAGAAAATGGAGATGCAGTGGAACTTTTAAAGGAAAAAAGCAGCGCACAAACGGATACCGAAAAGAATGAAGGCACAGAAATGTCTGATTTTTCCGGCGGAATGAATTTATCCCATACCGGTCTTATGCGTGACCAGCTGGCCATCAACACCGACCGCACCGAATATGGGGACGGAAGAGCGGAGATCTACGATCTGGGGCTTTTAGATGCCAGGGGAAATGTAACTAATCTGCTGTTAAAGGGTGAAACATTTACTATAAAAGAGTGCATCCGTTTCCATGCGGATATCCAGACACCTATTTTTACTTATACGATCAAAGATAAAAAGGGAACAGAACTTACCGGAACAAACACTATGTTTGAAGGGGCGGATATCAAGCCGGTAAAAAATGGAGATGAATATACCGTAGAATTTACCCAGAAAATGAACCTTCAGGGCGGTGAGTATCTGTTAAGCATGAGCTGCACCGGCTTTGAGCAGGGGGAACATGTGGTATATCACAGGCTTTATGATGTAACCAATATTACCGTTATTTCCAATAAAAATACTGTTGGTGTTTACGATATGGAATCACAGGTAAAGGCGGAAAAGAGGAATGCAGATGAATGACATAAGTTATGAAATCCTTGACTTATTTAAGAAATATGGCGCAGATAAAGAGGGCATCTTAAAAATCCTGGAGGCAGACAGCCGCCCGGAAGTTCTGTATGCCCTTTCAGATATCCGGCGCAACCTTATGGACTGGATGGATTTTTCAGGACAGGAAAATGTACTGCAGTTAGGCTCTGACTATGGCGTGATCACCGGTTTACTTGCAGAGCGCTGTGACCATGTTGCAGTCGTAGATGAAAGAGATGAAAATCTGGTAGTAAACCAGAAAATGAATGATGCTTACACCAATGTTTCCTATATCAAAGCGGCTGATTTCCAGAAAATGGAAACAACTGAAAAAGAAGGAAAATACGATCTGGTGGTCTTACGGTCAGACCGTTCAGAGATGGATATTAAAACTATTTTCGCTCAGGCTGCTTCTTATCTTTCAGAAAAAGGCAGACTGATCTTTGCATGTGAAAATGCTCTTGGTTTAAGCTTTCTTTCCGGCGCTGTCCATGATGAGGATGAGACTGCGTTTACAAAGGGAGAACTGGAAGAAGCATTTAAAGAAGCAGGACTTTCAAGGGTGGAATTTTATTACCCCATGCCGGAATATAAGCGGGCGGCATCTGTCTATTCTGACAGGTATCTTCCGGGAAAGGGAGATATCCCCCATGTGACCGCTGTATACGACAGACAGCGCTGGGCCTGCATCCATGAAGATGAGATCTCAGATAAGCTGGTACAGGAAAAGGCCTTTGGCCTGTTTGCCAATGCATATCTGGCAGTGGCTTCTAAGGGAGCCGGTTCTTTCAAGGCAGTATTTGCAAAATACAACCGCACCAGAAAAGAAGATTTCCAGATACGCACTGCGATCCTGGAAGAAAATGGAAAAAGATATGTGGAAAAGACAGCCCTTACAGCAGCGGCAGAGGCTCATATCCGGTCTATGCGCGAAAAATATGAGAAATTGATCAGCGTAAATCCGGCAGTAAAGGTATTAGAGCCACATTATTCCAAAGATAACAAGGCAGTCCGCTTTGGCTTTTTAAAGGGAAAAACGCTGGCGGAGATCTTAGGGGAGCAGATCACAGGAAAAAAAGCCCCGGTAGAAGCCTTAAAAGCTGCTATGGACCGGGTATTTGGACAGGCAGTTCTGAAAAAAGAACCATTTACACCAACGGATCAGTTTAAAGAGGTATTTGGTGACAGTGAAGAGATCCTTTCCTTACAGGATACTTCCTATGAAGTGAGCAACATTGATGGTCTTTTTGAAAACCTGATGGAAACCCAGGATGGGCTTTATTGCCTGGACTATGAATGGGTATTTGAGTTCCCGATCCCGGCAGGTTTCATCCGCTACCGTAATCTGGTTTATTTCTATTATAAGTATGAAGGTCTGTTGGACTATGAAAATGCTGTTCAGTTTTTAAGTGAATTTGGAATGGATGAGAAGCTGGCAGAAATTTATGCTTCTATGGAAGTGGCATTCCAGACCTGGGTACACGGCGACGGAACTCAGGGATATATGGGCAATTATAAGCAGCGTCTGGTGACACTGGAAGAATTAAAGGCCCAGGAAAAGGAGCTGGCTCAGGCGAGAGAGCGGATCAACCAGCTTCAGGCAGAGGTAGAAGAGCGCAATATCCAGGTAAAGAAGGATCAGGAGATCCTGCGTCTTACCAATAACCATGTGACCAACCTGGAGGTAATGATCAAGGACCTGCGCCATGAGGTCAACGAACTGGGCAAGCTGGCTACTTATTTAAATGGTCATGAAGCACTTGTATTTAAAATGCGCCGGAAACTGGGACAGCAGGTAAACAAGGCATTTCCAAAAGGGACTAGGAAGCGTAAGATCTTAAATTATAGCTTTAATACTGTAAAGCATCCGGTCAAATACGGAAAAATGTATGCAACCAAAGAGGGGCGTAATCTCATTGAGGGTGATTTTAAGATCGGTGACGGTTATCTTACCGGCGGACATCTTTCCTTCCCACAGTATGAGAATCCGATGGTCTCCATTGTAATTCCATGCTATAACCAGATTCATTATACCTATGCATGCCTGCAGTCCATTCTGGAATTCACAAAAGATGTGACATATGAAGTTATTATTGCAGATGATGTTTCTACAGATGCTACCGCAGAGATCGGCCGTTTTGTGGATGGACTGGTGATCTGCCGTAACCAGACCAACCAGGGCTTCCTTCGCAACTGTAACCAGGCTGCAAAAGCTGCAAAAGGTAAGTATATCATGTTCTTAAACAATGATACCAAGGTAACAGAAGGCTGGCTGTCTTCTCTGGTAAATCTTATCGAATCTGATGATACCATTGGTATGGTCGGTTCCAAGCTGGTTTATCCGGATGGAAGATTGCAGGAAGCCGGAGGTATTATCTGGAGTGATGGTTCCGGCTGGAATTATGGCCGTCTGGATGATCCGGATAAGGCAGAATATAACTATGTAAAAGATGTAGACTATATTTCAGGTGCAGCTATTTTGCTGTCAGTAGATTTATGGAAGCAGATCGGCGGCTTTGATGAGCGTTTTGCCCCGGCTTACTGTGAAGACTCTGATCTGGCATTTGAGGTGAGAAAAGCAGGCTATAGGGTAGTTTATCAGCCTCTTTCCAAGGTGATCCATTTTGAGGGTGTTTCCAATGGTACAGATGTAAATGGTACCGGCTTAAAGCGCTATCAGGTGGAAAACAGCCAGAAATTAAAGGAAAAATGGGCAGATGAGTTTAAGAAACAGTGCGTCAATGATGGAAATCCAAACCCATTCCGTGCAAGAGAGCGCAGTCAGGGCAAGAAAGTCATTTTAGTAGTGGATCATTATGTTCCTACCTTTGACAAGGATGCTGGATCCAAGACAACGTATCAGTACCTGAAAATGTTCTTGAAGAAGGGCTATGTAGTCAAGTTCCTAGGTGATAACTTCCTTCATGAAGAACCATATTCTACTACTCTTGAGCAGATGGGGATTGAGATCCTTTATGGGGATCACTGGGCAACCGGTATCTGGGACTGGTTGAAATTGAATAAAGACGAGATTGACGTAGCTTACCTGAACCGGCCTCATATTGCTACAAAATACGTGGATTTTATCAAGGAAAATACCAATATCAAGGTGATCTACTATGGTCATGACCTGCATTTCTTACGTCTGGGCCGTGAATATGAGCTGACCGGGGATATTGATATTAAGAGAGAGGCAGATTACTGGAAAGCCATTGAACTTTCCATGATGCGCAAGGCGGCTATTTCCTATTATCCCTCTTATGTAGAGATCAATGCCATCCATGCCATTGACCGGTCGATCAATGCAAAGGCCATTACTGCCTATGTATACGATCACTTTCTGGGGGATATCCAGGAAGACTTTGCAAAGAGAGAAGGACTGCTGTTTGTGGGTGGTTTCGCCCATCCGCCAAATGCAGATGCTGTGCTCTGGTTTGCAAAGGAGATATTCCCCCATATCAGAGAACAGCTGCCGGATATTAAATTCTATGTAGTTGGTTCTAAGGTAACTGATGAGATCAAGGCTTTAGAGCAGCCTGGAAACGGTATTATCATCAAAGGTTTTGTCAGTGAAGAAGAGCTGGCAGGTCTGTACGCTTCCTGTAAGGTAGTGGTAGTTCCGCTGCGTTATGGAGCAGGTGTAAAGGGCAAAGTGGTAGAGGCGATCTACAACGGCGCACCGATCATTACCACCAGCACCGGTGCAGAAGGTATCCCACAGGTTGGGCAGGTACTTGAGGTGGAAGACGATCCAAAGGTATTTGCAGATAAGACTGTGGCTTTGTATCAGGATAATGACCGCTGCCGTCAGATGTGTGAAGAAACCCAGAGGTATATCAGGGAACACTTCAGCATGGATGGGGCATGGAAAGTAATAGAAAATGACTTTTCCCGATAGCAATGAGCAGTGCGAAAAAGGGAAACACAGAACAGGAGATTAAAATGCAGGCAATCTTACTAGCCGGCGGCTTGGGGACCAGGCTTCGCAGTGTTGTAAGCGACCGTCCAAAGCCAATGGCATTGATCGAGGATAAACCATTTATGGAATACGTGACCAGAGAGCTGGTGCGCAGTGACATTACAGAGATCATTTTCGCTGTAGGCTATAAAGGTTCCATGGTGGAAGAATATTTTAAAGATGGAAGTGGATTTGGCTTTCACGCTTCCTATGCCTATGAGGAAACTCTTTTAGGTACAGCAGGAGCTATTAAAAATGCAGGCAGATTCATTACAGAAGACCGTTTTTATGTGTTAAATGCAGATACCTTTTACCAGATCGACTATACCCGTCTGGCAAAGCAGCAGGATGAACAGGATCTGGATATGGCTCTGGTGCTGCGTCAGGTGCCAGACGTGTCGCGTTACGGTAAAGCCATTTTAGATGAAAACGGTATTCTTACCGGATTTAATGAAAAAACAGCAGATCCGGTGCCGGGAACCATTAACGGCGGTATTTATCTGATGAAAAAAAGCTTGTTAGATGAGATACCGGAAGGTAAGGTATCTCTTGAAAATGAGATGATCCCAAGGTGGCTTTCTGAGGGAAAGAAACTGGGCGGCTTTGTAAATGACGGCTATTTTATTGACATTGGCATTCCAGAAGCTTATTTCCAGTTCCAGGAAGATGTAAAAACAGGAGTGGTACATTAATCGTAAGTCCGAAAGGAGAAAAATATATGGTGATCAGAGGCAGAGCGCCCCTTCGCGTCAGCTTTGGCGGCGGCGGTACAGATGTAGCACCATTCTGTGAGCAGCAGGGCGGCGCTATTATCGGAAGTACCATTAATAAATATGCATATTGTTCTATTGTACCAAGAGAGGATGATCAGATCATTGTTCACTCACTGGATTTCGATATGACAGTAAAATACAACACAAGGGAAAACTACGTTTACGACGGACGTCTGGACCTGGTAACTGCTGCCTTAAAGGCAATGGATATCAAACAGGGCTGCGAAGTGTATTTACAGTGCGATGCACCTCCAGGCTCTGGTCTTGGAACATCCTCTACAGTCATGGTGGCAATGCTTACTGCTATGGCACGCTGGAAAGGCATTATGTTAGATGCATATGCAATGGCTGATCTGGCATATGAGGTAGAGAGGGAAGATTTAAAGATCGATGGCGGTTATCAGGATCAGTATGCAGCAACCTTTGGAGGTTTTAATTTCATTGAGTTCCATGGACGGAACAATGTAGTGGTAAATCCCTTGCGTATTAAAAAAGACATTATCCATGAGCTGCAGTATAACCTGTTGTTATGCTATACTGGAAAGATACATGTTTCTGCAAATATCATTAAAGACCAGGTGCAGAACTATGAAAAGAAAGATGCTTTTGAAGCTATGTGCGAGGTGAAAGCACTGGCTTATGCTATGAAGGATGAGCTGTTAAAAGGCAATCTTCACAGCTTTGGAAAGCTGTTGGACTACGGCTGGCAGAGCAAAAAACGTATGAGCAATAAGATTTCCAATCCACAGATCGATGAGCTGTATGCAGAGGCATTAAAGGCAGGTGCATTAGGTGGAAAGCTTTTAGGCGCAGGCGGCGGCGGATACCTGTTAATGTACTGCCCATACAATGTGCGTCATAAGGTGGCAGCCCGCATGGAGTCCATGGGCGGACAGCTGGCTGACTGGAATTTTGAACTGCGCGGTGCCCAGAGCTGGGTAGCAGACGAAGAACGTTGGCAGTATGATAAGGTAAAAGTGCAGATGCCAAACGGGGAATACTGTTTTGACCTGAAATAAAGGCAGGTCTGTAAAACAGAGAAGGTTTATATAAAAATCTGACAATCGCAGAAATGGAAAACAAGACTGTGGAACATACATTAAATAAAGTAGTATTTTTAGACCGGGATGGCACCTTAAACGAAGAAGTGAACTATCTTCATAAGACCGGAGATATGAAGCTTCTTCCCGGTGTGCCCCAGGCTTTGAAAAAGTTAAAAGACGCCGGTTATAAGCTGATCGTTGTAACCAATCAGGCGGGAGTGGCAAGAGGCTATTATACAGAAGAAGATGTAAAGATCCTTCACCAGTATATGAACCAGCTGTTAGAAAAAGACGGAGCCCAGATCGATGCTTTTTATTACTGCCCCCACCATCCGGTACATGGTATTGGTGCATATAAAAAAGTGTGCAATTGCCGCAAACCGGGAACAGGCATGTTTGAAATGGCAGAGAAAGACTTTCCGGTGGACAAGACTGCTTCCTATATGATCGGGGACAAGCTTCTTGATACAGAGGCTGGACATAGATTTGGCGTTACCTCTATTCTGGTAGGAACCGGATATGGGGCAGAGCTTCATAAAGAACAGCAGGAAAAAGGTGAAAAACCGTCCTATGATCATTATGCAGAGGATCTTGGCCAGGCAGCACAGTGGATACTGGAAAGAAAATAAAACAGGAGATCTGGGTATAACTGATAAAAAACTTCTTGCAAGATCAGGTACAAAAAGAGTTACAGTTCAGCCATTACATCTTCTTGTTTCCATATTCATGAAAACAAGAAGCATGGTGGGTCCACCATATGCTGATCTGGATGAAAAAGTGCTTATGCAAGCATGCTTGCAACACACTTTCTCATTCAAACCAGCGCATGGCTGAACTGTAACCCAAAAGATTCCGGGAGCACATAGTGGCCAAAAGGAGAAAATGTATATGAAAGAACTTAGATTTTTAGATGAATTAGTGCAGCGTTATCCGGTACTTGGACCGGTAAAAGGAGATATCCTTAAAGCCTATGAGATCATGAGGGAATGCTATGAAAATGGCGGGAAACTGATGATCGCAGGAAATGGCGGCAGTTGTTCCGACAGTGAACACATTGTAGGAGAGCTGATGAAAGGCTTTGTAAAACGCCGTCCTGTATCAGAAGAGCTGGCAAGGGCATTAAAGACAGCAGACCCGCAGATGGGAGAAATTCTGGCTGACAATCTTCAGGGAGGACTTGCGGCTATTGCACTGACCGGTCACTGTGCCCTGACAACTGCCTACTCCAATGATGTAAACGGAGACCTTACCTTTGCACAGCAGCTCTACGGCTATGCAAAAAAGGGCGATGTATTTCTGGGGATCACTACATCCGGAAATTCTAAAAATGTACTTTATGCAGCAGCTGCGGCCAAAGCATTAGGTGTGACTGTGATCGGACTGACTGGCCGTGACGGTGGAAGGATCAAAGACTTTTCCCATGTTTCCATCGTGGTTCCAGAGCAGGAGACCTTTAAGATCCAGGAGCTTCATCTTCCTGTATACCATGCACTGTGCCTGATGCTGGAGGATCATTTTTATGAGTCATAAGCATGTATATGCAATACCTGCCTATGGTGATTCACCTTATCTGGAAAGCTGTATTAAATCTCTGAAGGAACAGAAAGTGGTATCTCCTGTGATCCTGTGCACATCCACCCCAAGCCCGTTTTTAGCAGATATGGCAGAAAAATATGATCTGCCCTACTATATCCGGGAAGGAAAAAGCAATATACGGGATGACTGGAATTATGCATATTCCATGGCAGATGCAGAATTTGTCACCATAGCCCATCAGGACGATAGGTATTGCAGAAACTATGGGGAAGAACTGTTAAAGGCAGCAGCCAAATATCCGGATATGACTGTATTTACTTCTGATTATGCCATTTTGAAAAACAAAAAGGTGATCACCGGGGATAAGATGCTGTGGGTGAAGCGTTTTTTACGTATTCCCCTGCGTTTTCACAGGCTTTGCAGTTTAAAACCAGTAAAAATAATGCCTCTTGTATTTGGAAATCCCATCTGCTGCCCGGCAACTACTTACAGTAAAAAGCTGTTAGGAGAGCCATTTGTCCAGTCAGGGTATCAGTTTGCTTTAGACTGGGACCACATGGTACAGCTGGCAGGAGAAAAAGGACGGTTTATCTGTGTGGAGAAGCCTCTGATCTATTACCGGGTCCATGAGGGGGCGACTACAAATGCCTGCATCAAAGACAACCGCAGGGCAAAAGAAGAAACAGAAATGTTTAGCAGATTCTGGCCAGAACCGGTGGTCAGGCTGATCATGAAGGGATACTCTTCCGCTTATAAGGAGTACGAATAAAGAAATAAAGGAACAGGTAAAAATGGGGAGTGAAAAAAGGAAAGAAGGTCTTTTGCTGGCTGTATTCTGGCTGGCAGCAGTTATCCTTATAGGAACCGCTGCAAACAGACTGATACTTCATGGCCCTGTGGGGGAAACATTACAAAAGAGAGAAACAGGATGGATGCTTTTAGAACTGTCTGTCCTGTTTTTATGGAATTTATGGTGGCTGTGCCTGGCAGTAAAACACAGGGGAAAAAGAAAGATGGCAGCAGCGTGTCTGGTATCCGGGTGGCTGTTTTTCCTGTGGGGACACAGTATATTGCTGCCGCTCATTGGTGCCGGCATATGGATGGCAACGGTGATGGGATATGGTATCTGCATCAATAACTGTTTTTTAAGTGGTTCCGGTAAAAAGACCAGATACCTGCTTCCGGTCTGGGAAAAGATCACCTTAGGGCTGACCACCGGAAGCGCTGCCTGGATGGTCATGGTATGTGGGATTTCCCTTACAGGTCATGGAGGTATCGGACTTTGGCGAAAGATAGCAGTTGTGCTGTGTGTGGGGATAGCGGCAGTCTGGCTGTGGAAAAACAAAGAAATTTTCAGCAGGTCTGTGGATAACCACAGCAGTACAGAGAAAAAGGGGATGAAGAAACAGAATGCAGTAAGTGGATGCAGCAATATGCTTCATGCAATTATGCCGGAAGATGTGCTTCAGGCAGCCCTTCTTGCATTCATTCTTACCATGCTGTTCCTTCAGGCGGGCCGTTTAAACCATGAGCTGGATTATGATTCCCTTCATTATGGACTGCGTTCCCCGTATATACTGGATAATGGAGAAGGTATTTATGAGAATCTGGGACTGATCAATCTGGTGTATACCTACAGCAAAGGTGCAGAGGTGCTGGTGCTTCCATTATCAGGTACACCTACCTATGGTTTTTTGCTTTCATTCACTTTCTGGACCACAACAGTCAGTGTGATAACGGCTGTGGTGATCGGAACACGTTATGGTGGAAAAAAGGCCGGTTTCTGGACCGGGGCACTTTTTTGCGCAGTTCCCGGTATTATGAACATGGCAGTTTCTGCCAAAAGTGACAGCATAACTCTGATGTGCCAGCTTATTATTTACGATATGCTGTGTCTGGCAGTTACCAGAAAAGATGGAGAAAAAAATGTCTGCACAAATAGTTCACAGAAGATCAGGGAAAATCCTGTAACAGGAGTGACAGAAACAGAGCGGTCGTGTAATACAGCTCCATGGCTTATTTTCGCCGTATCTGTTTATATCCTTTCTCTTGTTTATAAACCAACAGCCCTTATATTTTCTACTGCCCTGGGCGGTGTGGGACTGGTGTGCCTGCTTATTTTCAAAAAAGCAGGAAAACAGGATAAAAGAGGATTTTTAACCTGGATCTTTCCTATACTGGCAACTGCAGGATTGTGGTATCGCACCTGGCTTCTTACAGGAGTTCCTGTTACCTCTGTATTTGCCAATTTCTTTGAAAAAATAGGTTTTAAAGTAAAATATCCCTACAACTTTTCACATGTTATCGGTGATCCGTCTATTCTTTCCACTGAGGAAAAAATAGAAAGGCTGCTGGGGCGTTTAAAGGGAATCCTTATTTCTCCGGTGGGAGAAGATATGGATCATGTAATCATTGCCTGGGGAAGTATTCTGGTAACGGCACTTTTGCTGTTTTGGATTTTTCAGGTAATAATAAGAGTTATAAAACGTCAGAAGATCTCACAGCTGGATTTTTTTGACGGTTTTCTCATGATCACGCTGTTAGCAGGTTCAGCAGCCAGCATTTATACACTTTCACAGGTAGATGGAAACTATTTTATGCTGGTGTATGCAGTTGTAGTTATCAGTACCATGCGGATCACAGGGGACTGGTTGAAGAAAGAAGAACCGGAAAACAATGGCACAGCAGCTGTAAGGGACAGTAAAGATCAGTGTACCATCCGCAAAACGGGGCTGTCAGGTAAGGATTCCCTGAGGATCGGCATCTGCCTGTTAGCAGTTCCATTCCTTCTCTTTAATACTCTGGTCACATCCTCTACCAGCTGGGCGGGGTGTCCGGGCTTTACACCATTTAAATTGGCAGGTAAGGGGTACTATAACCACCGTTATCACAGACACGAAAGCTGGGAAAGAAGAGGCTGTAAGGAACTTTGTTCACGGCTTACCAAAAAGAACCGGGTAGTAGCCTTTGGTTTTCACCCCCAGGTGCTGGATATGGACTGCAGCGTGCAGAGCTATTATGACATAACAGGAAGCGGCGGAGACGTATATTTAGTAAAAAAACTGGCCTATTTCGAAGAATATTTAAGATGGGCCGGAACCGAATATATATATGTACAGGCGGGCTATCTGGCAGACCAGCCAAGAGCCACACAGATCATTGAAGATATGATCGCAGAAGGTACCTTAAAAAATCTTACCTTTGAGTGGGGAAATATGCTGGCAAGAGTAGATCTGGACCACCCATTTAAAGAACCGGATGAAAGATTAGTGCAGCTGTTCCGTGATGCCTACAGCATGGTGAAAAACGGAGAATAAGCCAGGCGTAAACAGGAACAGAAAGATTCACTGCAATTTAAGGAGGCAGAATTTTGGACACCAGGGAAAGAATTAAATTCAGGATCGGATTTTCCAGAATGGAAAAACAATATCAATGGAAGGATCATGTGATCTTCATGGGACTTCTCTTAGGACTAGCTGTGTGGTTGAACCATGGGATACAGATCAAGGGTCTTTATATGGATGATCTGTATTTCTGGTCCTGTTATGGCGAGCAGAGCTTTGTGGAATATGTCTTTCCTATGGGAAGTACCCGTTTCCGGTTTTTATATTACCTTGCAGCCTGGCTTGAAATGGCTGTAGTGAGAAACCATGTAGCCCTTTTTGTACCTATTAACATATTGCTAAATGCAGCATTGTCCTGGTACCTGTATTCCATTGGCTGGCGGTTGTCCAGGGCGAAAGCGATCGGCTTTTTTACAGGGGCCATGTTCTTGGCCAGCCGTATGGCATATTACCAGATCGGACAGGTTTTAGGACTGATGGAGACGATGGCACTTTGGATGGCTGTTTCCATTCTCTGGAACCTGTACCGTTATATCAATGAAGAAAACAGAGAGAACTGTTTTTATTTTGCCAGCCTGCTGTATTTCGGAGTATGTTTTGTACATGAACGTTACATGGCACTGCTGCCATTGCTGATTCTGGCTCTTATCATTAAAAAATGTAAAAAAATATCCCTCTGGTTCAGTACAGTCCTTTCCTTTGGAATGGTACAGCTGATCAGGGCTTTTACCATTGGTTCTGTCCTTCCGGCAGGAACCGGAGGAACACAGGTAGCAGACACATTAAATATCCAGCAGGCCATTAAATTTGCTTTTAGCCAGGCTGCATATGTGTTTGGTATTAACGCAGGCCCGGAACACTTAAATGGCTGTCCATGGGGTGAAAGTCCCATGTGGGTCAAAGGCCTGACTGGTATGGCAGATGTGATGATCCTTATTATGGTGCTGGCATTTCTGGTAAAATTTATCGTGGAAAAACAGAAAGAGCGGAAGTTTACCATGCTGTTCAATGCTATGCTCTTTATCGGCTTTATTGCTTTAAATATTGCCTCATCCAGCGTTACCATACGTGTGGAAATGCGCTGGATCTACGTATCCTTAGCTGGTGCATTACTTTTCCTTTCTTACATCTATGGGGAACTGACAGAAGGAGTAAAAAAAGAACTGTATCTGAAGAGACTCTGGCCATGGGGGATCCTTTTTGGGTTGTATGTGCTGCTTATGCTTCCGTCAGAACTGTTTTACCGCAGCTGCTATCCAAAGCTGTATCTGTGGCCGGACCAGCTGCGCTATAATTCCCTTGCAGAGCAGACCTATGAAAAATACGGGGACAGCATATTTGGGAAAACCATCTATATCATGGGCAATACGTATCAGATGAGTGATTTTACTGCCCGTACCTTCTTTAAGGTGTTTGATCCGAAAATGAAGGCAGAGGGTACAAAAGTAGAGTTCATAGACAGTATCCGGGACATCGGACAGGTAGATGACCAGATGCTGGTACTCAGAGAAGATCCGGCTCATAATGCATTCCAGGATATTACGGATTTTGTCCGCAGCCTGAAACTGCAGATCGATTACGGGTATTATTCCGATGGCTGGATGGATGAACATGCATCCCTTACAGTGATGGCAGGTTCCACCGGGGAAATAGAACTGGAATTTATGTATCCAGGTGTAATGAGCGGCGGGGAAGTCATTTACATTACAAAAGATAAAGAACCGGTCCGTACACTGCCTCTTCACTCCAGCGTAGTAAATACCACGCTTCAGGCAGAGCCGTGGCAGTTAGTCCATCTGGGATTTGACTATAATTTCTATATGCAGAATGCCAGAGAGCAGAGAGGCGAAGACCGTCTTGCCGCTATCGTGCATATTACAACACCGTAAAAATGTACTTCCGGAGTCTTTTCGCAAAATCAGGCACAGAAAGATTCCGGGAGAACATAAAAATGTACTCTCGGAGTCTTTCATGCACTTGCCTTTGCGGCCGATTTTCCGCCAGTCGCACCCGAATTTTATCAACGTACGCACCGCGTACGCCTCAAAAATTTGGGCACAACTGACAAAAAATCTTCTCGCAAAATCAAGTACAAAAAGATTCCGAGAGTACATAACATGGTTCAGGAGGATAAATACATGAAAATTCCCGGTAACAGGGAGCAAAACAGGAGCAATGCTGTTAAAGAAGCCCATCTTTGGTTAATACCACTTTTGGGCATTGCATTTCTTCTGTGGTATATCAAAAATGCGACCTGTGATGTGGTCTATTCCGATTATATCCGTCTGGTAAACAGTTATCTGCCAGATGTATGTGATCCAAAGAAATTCTTTGTGGCAGATGTGCTGACCCGTATCCCTATTAACTATCTGGCCCGTATTATAAATGTAAAGCTTTTTGGCTTTTCCATCACCTTTGACCGGGTACTGGGGGCTGTAAGCGTAGGTCTTGCAGCCTGGTGCTTTTCTGCCTATTCCCGTCAGTTAAAGGTTCAGATAACATGGTTTATAGCCCTTATGGTGGTCATGTTCAGCCTGAACAAATGGGAAATGCTGACAAATGGAAGCGGCTGGTCCCATTTCTTTGCATTTGCCTGCTTTTTCTATCACCAGATTCTTTTTGACCGCTATTACAGAGGACAGGAAAAAAAGTGGGACAAGACCAGACTTATGCTTCTTCCCTGGCTTATCATCCTGGGAACAGCCGGTCCTTACTGTGCAGTCTATGCCGCTGTTATGATACTGGCATCCGGTGTGGCAGCACTGCTGGCTGATGATTCCAGGCGAAAAGAATATATTACATTTCTTTTCTGTACTCTTATGCCCCTGCTCCTTTATATACTCAGCAATTCCTTTGCAGTAGAAGAACATGCAGGAGCTACCGGCAGGTCACTGGGACAGATATTAGCCGATCATCCTGCATTTCCCGTCCGCTTTATCCTTAAATCCCTTGCAGGAATGTTTATTGGAGGGGAAGAATTACAGCAGTGGATGCAAAATGGTTGTATTTCCAACAAAATCATATATCTGTTGGGAGTTATCCTTATGTCCGGCTATCTGTGGTCCCTGTGGTTAAACATAAGCCTTGGCATTTACAAAAAAACGCTCTTTCCATTGATGCTCCTTGTATCTGGCGGGGCAAATCATCTTCTTATTTTCCTTTCACGTTACATTTTTGAGAAAGAGGACTATGCCTTAAGCTCCCGCTATGCCCTGCAGTTTCAGGCAGGTGTGCTGGGGATCCTTCTTACATTTGCCCTTGCATCAAAAATACGCAGACAGCATACCGGTGGCAGAACGTTAAAAAGGGCAGTGCCTGTTCTTGAAATGGCCTTCTGTATTGCAATCCTTCTTGGAAATGGTTATACTACTTATCGTGAGATACAAAAGGCACCTTACAGAGAAGAAAACTTTGAAAAAATGGCAGAAATGGCACCAGCTATTCCAGCCATGACAGAAGAAGAACTAAAAGAACATTCCAAAGAAATAAACAGCCTTTACGAATATCGGAAAGGTACAGGCAAGATCCAGGAAGCATTCCGTATCCTGGAAGAAAACCACCTGAATATCTTCAGGGATAAATAGTGATAATGATGTTTAAAAACAGAAGATGTCCTTTCGGAGTCTTTCCTGCACTTGCTTTTGTGGCCGATTTTCCGCCAGTCGCACCCGAATTTCATCGACGTACGTCCCACGTACGCCTCAGAAATTTGGACACAACTGACAAAAAATCTTCTCACAAAATCAAGCACAGGAAGATTCCGAGAGAACATAGAAGAACTCTTGGAGGAAAGATTGAAAATGAAAGTAGTTATCTTAGCAGGCGGCTTCGGCACCAGGATCAGCGAAGAAAGCCATTTAAAACCAAAGCCAATGATCGAGATCGGTGAAAAGCCGATCCTGTGGCATATTATGAAATATTATTCCGAATTTGGATACCACGATTTTGTGATCTGTCTCGGATATAAGCAGTACGTTGTAAAAGAATTTTTTGCAGATTACTTCCTGCATACATCCGACGTTACCTTTGACCTGGCAAATAACAGCATGGAAGTACACAACAACTATTCTGAGCCATGGAAGGTCACACTGGTAGATACCGGTTTAAATACCATGACTGGCGGCCGTGTAAAACGTATCCAGCAGTATATTGGAAACGAGCCATTTATGCTTACCTATGGTGATGGCGTTTCCAATGTAGACTTAAATGAACTGATAGCGTTCCACAGATCCCACGGTAAGATCGCAACGATCACGACTGTGAATCTGGGACAGTCCAAAGGCGTGTTAAACATTGCAGATGACAATACTGTTCTTTCCTTCCGTGAAAAAGATGATAATGACGGCGCTCTTATCAACGGCGGTTTTATGGTAATGAATCCGGAGATCTTTGATTATCTGGAAGGTGATTCCACCGTTTTTGAGCAGGGACCAATGCAGAAGCTGGCAGCAGAAGGCCAGATGAAGTCCTTCTATCACGGTGGCTTCTGGCAGTGCATGGATACCCAGAGAGAGATGAAAAAATTAGAAGAACTGTGGCAGTCAGGAAAAGCACCGTGGAAGATCTGGAAAGATTAAGGAGTTGTTATGACATTAAAAGAACTGAAATCATTTTATAATGGAAAAAGGGTACTGGTCACAGGCCATACAGGATTCAAAGGCTCATGGCTGGTGCGTATCCTTACACTGGCAGGCGCCCAGGTAACTGGCTATGCCTTAAATCCGCCTACAGAACCAGCTCTTTTTGAAATAGCAGGGCTGGAAGATACCATCAAAAGCATCACCGGAGACATACGGGATCTGTCACATCTGCGCCGCGTTTTCGATGAAGTAAAGCCGGAGATCGTATTTCATCTGGCAGCACAGCCTATCGTCCGTGAATCCTACAAAGAACCTGTTTACACATATGAGACCAACGTAATGGGGACAGTAAACATTTTAGAATGTGTCCGTCTTACTGACAGTGTAAGATCCTTCTTAAATGTAACAACTGATAAAGTATATGAAAACAAAGAATGGGAATACGGATACCGTGAATGTGACCCATTAGATGGTTATGATCCATATTCCAACAGTAAATCATGTTCCGAACTGGTAACACACAGCTACAAAAAATCCTTCTTCGGGGACGGACGGTGTGCCATTTCCACGTCCCGTGCCGGAAATGTCATTGGCGGCGGTGATTTTGCAAGTGACCGCATTATCCCGGACTGCATCCGCGCAGCAGCAGCCGGAAAGCCCATCCAGGTAAGAAATCCACATTCCACAAGACCATACCAGCATGTGCTGGAGCCATTGGCAGTATATCTTACCATTGCCATGGAACAGTACAAAGACAACAAATACCAGGGTTACTACAATGTAGGCCCGGATGACAGGGACTGTATAACAACAGGAACCTTAACAGACCTGTTCTGCAATGCCTGGGGAGAGAAAATGACCTGGGAAAACCATTGGGCCGGCGGCCCTCATGAGGCAAATTTCCTGAAATTAGACTGTTCCAAAATCAAAACTGTATTTGGCTGGACACCAAGATATACAGTAAAAACAGCCATTGAAAAAACAGTAGAGTGGTCAAAAGAATATTTAAACGGGGCAGATATGTTAGAAGTAACAGACCGCCAGATCCGGGAATTCTTTTCATAAGACCGTCCCGGCAGTCCAATTATAAAATTGCTAGTAGGAGATAAAAAAATGTTTGAACATACAACTGAAGCAGAGGCAAGAAAGCAGATCTTAGATCTGGTAGCTGATTACTGCGACACATTCCATAAGAAAAAAGAATACAAAGAAGGAGACCGCATCCCATATGCTTCCAGAGTTTATGACCATAGTGAAATGGTCAATCTGGTAGACAGCTCTCTGGAATTCTGGCTGACTTCCGGCCGTTATACAGATGAATTTGAGAAGAAACTGGCAGAATACCTGGGTGTGCGTTACTGTTCCCTGGTCAATTCCGGTTCCTCCGCAAACCTGATCGCATTTATGGCACTGACTTCCCCATTACTGGGAGACCGCCGTGTAAACCGCGGTGACGAGGTGATCACCGTTGCCTGCGGCTTCCCAACTACAGTAGCGCCAATGATCCAGTACGGTGCAGTGCCGGTATTCGTAGACGTGACCATCCCACAGTACAACATAGATGTGACCATGTTAGAGGCTGCAAGATCTGAAAAGACAAAAGCAGTTATGATCGCCCATACCTTAGGCAATCCCTTTGACCTTCGGGCTGTAAAAGCATTCTGTGATAAATATAAACTGTGGCTGGTAGAAGATAACTGTGATGCTTTAGGAACACAGTATACAATGGAAGAAGACGGAAAAGAAACAGTACATTTCAGCGGCACAGTAGGTGATATCGGAACCTCCAGTTTTTATCCGCCCCATCATATGACCATGGGAGAAGGGGGCGCTGTTTACACCAACAGTCCGCTTTTAAATAAGATCATCCGATCCTTCCGTGACTGGGGAAGAGATTGTATCTGTCCATCCGGACATGATAACCTGTGCGGACACCGTTTTGACCGTCAGTATGGGGAGCTTCCACTGGGGTATGACCACAAATACGTATATTCCCATCTTGGATATAATTTAAAAGCAACCGACATGCAGGCAGCTATTGGATGTGCCCAGTTAGACAAGTTCCCGTCCTTCGTAGAACGCCGCCGCCACAATTTTGCAAGATTAAAAGCGGCATTGGCAGACTGCACCGATAAACTCATCCTTCCAGAAGCAGCACCACATTCCAATCCAAGCTGGTTTGGATTTTTGATCACATGCAAAGAAGGTACAGACAGAAACGCAGTTGTCCAGTACATTGAAAGTAAAGGCGTACAGACACGTATGCTGTTTGCCGGTAACCTGATCAAGCATCCATGCTTTGATGAAATGAGAGCATCAGGTAAAGGATATCGCGTAGTAGGAAACTTGGAAAATACAGAGAGGATCTTAAGAGATACTTTCTGGGTTGGAGTTTATCCGGGAATGAATGATGAGATGATCGATTTTATGGCGAAGACGATTCGGGAGGCTATTGGAAAGTAATTCCAGAAGGTCCGAACTGTGAAATGGGGGCTTGGTTTTTCAGTGTATCATTGTCCACTGGCTTTCGCATGCGTCTGTTCGCCTGCATCGGACTGCGTCCGTTGCATTCGGACATCCGCGCTCAAGATGTGGACAATCGATAAACTGAAAACGCCCCCTTTTCCCAGTTCTACAAATAAGCATGAGTGAGGAAAGAGAACATTGTGATGAAATTTGGGCACAACTGACAAAAAATCTTCTCACAAAATCAGGCACAGAAAGATTCTGAGAGAACATCATTTGGTAAAGGAGGGGAAAGATTATATGGCAGAAAATATGGAAAACACAAATACTGTTAGTGTCAATAAAATCAGTGGTATTGACATTAAAGATAATGCTGGATATGACATGAGTCGTGTTCACAGGGCCAATCTGACTATCCTTAAAGAAATTGACCGTATTTGCCGTAAATATAAAATACAGTATGCCTTAGATGCAGGGACTCTTATTGGGGCAGTGCGTCATAAGGGGTTTATTCCATGGGATGATGATGCAGATATTGTCTTTACGAGAAATCAGTTTGAAGCATTTAAAAAAGTAGTAAAAAGAGAACTCCCAGATACAATGGAACTGGTAGAACCAGACAGCTTCCATGGAGGAAAGGCATTTTACGACTTTACTCCCCGTATTATCTATAAAAAAAGCCGTATGCACCCAGACAGTGATAAAATGGACTACTATGATGGAAAACTAAACCACCTGTGGGTAGACCTGTTCATTCTGGATAAGCTTCCAAAAGGAAAAGCAGCAGCAGAAATCACCCGTTTCCTTCATAAAGCCATTTACGGCCTTGCAATGGGCCACCGCCACGATTTAGACTATAGTAAATACAGCCTGATGCATAAAATCTTTGTAGGCGGTCTTGCAACAGCAGGAAAACTGATCCCTCTGAAAGCAATATTTGCGATGCAGAAAGCAATTGCCCTTAAAGACAGACACAGTAAAGGCGACTTACGCTATTACAGTAACTACCAGCCAGATTACCTTTACGTTACACTTCACAAAGACTGGTGTGAAGAAGTAATAGATGCCCCATTTGAAGACACCACCCTTATGATCCCCAAAGGCTGGGATCCGGTCCTGAAAGAAATATATGGCAATTATATGCAGCTTCCACCAGAAGAACAGCGGATCCCGACTCATTCCAGCTTACAGATACAGGTATATGACGAATGAACAATACAGCAGAAAACAACAGTAAAAACAGCAACGATATAAACGAAAACAGCAAAAGCCTCCGTAAACTATCAGTAGTCGTATCCGTGTACAACGAAGAAAAAGCTTTGCGAGAATTCTATAAAGAAACCAATAAAATCCTGGAACAGATAAAAAAATCCGGCTGGGAGCATGAACTCATATTCGTTAATGACGGAAGTGCAGACAACAGTTTAAGCATTCTGGAAGAACTGGCAAAAGAAGACCATGATGTAAAACTCATCAGTTTTTCACGGAACTTTGGACACGAAGCAGCAATGATAGCCGGTATCGATCACAGTACAGGAGATGGGATCATCTGTATGGACGCAGATCTGCAGCATCCACCGGAATGTATCCCGAAAATCATAGAAAAATTTGATGCTGGTTATGAGGTCATCAATATGGTCCGCACGAAAAATGAGTCTGCGGGTCTGATAAAGAATATAACATCTTCTGGTTTTTACTGGCTTATTAACCATATTTCAGATGTCCATTTTGAGCCAAACGCCTCTGATTTCTTCGCCATCAGCCGCCATGTAGCCCAGGTCCTTAAAGACAACTACCGTGAAAAAGTACGTTTCCTTCGCGGCTACGTACAAAATGTAGGCTTTAAAAAAACTAACATAGAATACGAAGCCAGAGCAAGGGTGGCAGGGGAGAGTAAATACAGCATTAAGAAGTTATTTATTTTCTCTATTAATACCATACTCTGCTTCTCCAATATGCCGCTGAAACTGGGAATTTATGCAGGTGTGTTTTCGGCAGCATTGGGCGTGCTGGTTATGGTATATACTCTTTGTACCCGCCAGGGAGCTCCCAGTGGTTATGCAACGATCGTGGTACTTTTATGTTTTATGTTTGCAATGATGTTCCTGCTGATTGGGATCATAGGTGAGTATATTGCGATCCTTTTTACAGAATTAAAGGATAGACCGGTTTATATTGTGGAAAAAACAGAAAATCTATAAGAAAAAGTGCATCTTCCACCCGTTATATGGAGCAGTGATAAAATCTTTAAGATGTCCATTATATGGGACATCCACGAACATAAGGAGAAAAATGTTTGCAAAATACATAGAAATATACACTACCTTAGATATGGAAAAATACTTTAGGGTGAAAAATTTACTTGCAGAAAATAATATCTCATATAAAGATACCAGCACCAATAATCAGCTGCGCCTGTCACTAAATAACCTTCGTGGCGACAATCCAGTTCTTTTACGTGATAGCAGTATAAAAAACACCTACTCTATATCTGTAAAAAAAGAAGACGAACAAAAAGCCAGACAAATAATCCAAAATACAACTGGTACATCATTTTCGAAATAACTATACCACTCACTTGCCTGCACACTCAAATCCGCATTCTATGTGAGCAGTACAGTTATTTACGAAACGATGTACCAGGTAAAAAGCCAGGCTACTCTCAGGCTCAGGGAATTGGGTGGGGTGCATGGGATGCGCAGGCTAGACAGACTTGGATTTGGGAAAATGGCGTTAAGAGAGGGACGGGCAACTGTTTGAACGAAGTGAGTTTTGCCCGCCCCTCTCTTGCTTTTAGCCATTTTTCCAAATTCTTAGTTTGTCCCTGCACAAATCCCCAGCGCCCCACCCAATCCCCTGAGCCGTATCTTTACAAATATTTAATACTTCCAAATCTTGACATTCTCCCCAAATCTCTATATAATCTCAAAAGTGACATCATGTCATAGTAACACCGTGTCATGTTTCAAACCCAACAACCTACAGATAAGAATAACCTTTCGAAATCTTCTCACAAAATCAGGCACAGAAAGATTCAAGGAGGACATAGGATGTCCTCCCGGAGTCTTCCATGCACCTGCCTTTGTGGCCGATTTTCCGCCAGTCGCACCCCAATTTTATCAACGTACGCACCGCGTACGCCTCAAAAATTGTGGCACAACTGACAAAAAATCATCTCACAAAATCAGGCACAGAAAGATTCCGGGAGGACATCAAGAAAACAAGGAGGCTCGTAAATGCCAACCCAGCGTTTTTTAAACCTGAAAGAATCCAAAAAAAATGCTATTTTAGAAGCAGCGGCTAACGAATTCGCCAGAGTTCCCTACTCCGCAGCATCCATAAACCAGATCATCAAAGAAGCCGAAATATCCCGTGGAAGTTTCTATACCTACTTTGAAGATAAAGATGACCTGATGCGCTATATGCTCAGAGGCTTCAGAGATACCTTAAGAAAAAAAATATTTGATTATCTGGAAGAAGAAAACGGAAATCCATTCCGCCTGTGCACCCGTCTTTTAAAAGAATGGATGAAAACAGGAGGCGAAAGACTTACATTTCAGATCCACAGAAACCTGTTAGCCGACTTAAGCGTAACCGGCCAAAACCAGATGTTCGGTATCCGGGGTTTTCTTATGAAAGATGAACTCTATAAATCCTTTATAGAAGAACTTTACAGCCGCTTAGACAAAGACAGATATCCCACCACAATAGAGACACTGTGCTACGTAGTAGATATGGCGATGATGGTCCTGATCAAATCAATGGCAATGTATTATCAGGATCCTTCTGAAAAAGAAAACATTATCCAGATATTAACAGAAGAAATGGCTATCCTGGAACGGGGAATGTGCTGTAGCACACTTTCTCATTCAAACCAGCGCATGGCTAAGCTGTAACACATAAACTAATAGAGGAGACCCAAATATGAAAAATATTACCAAGAAGATCACAAAGCTTTCCGCTGTCCTCACCGCTTCCATCCTGTCAGCATCCCTTCCACTTACAGCAATGGCAGCCCAGAACAGCCCCGACGATAACACCTACCAGCCCAAAGATGTCCAGACTGTAGACTATAAAAAAAGCCTGACACCTGAATTTGCTTATTCTGCAGAAAAATGGGCCAGTCTTCGCGACAATATCATGGAATACGGCGAATTAGCCAATCTGGTTCACGAATACAACCCCACTGTTATAAGCAACCGGTCCACTTACAAAGACCAGAAAAATAAAAACTTAAACGATATCTATGATGACTACATGAAAGATATCGATGACATCTGGGATCAGGCAGACAGTGCAGATAACGATATAACCTGGGCTTCCCTGCGTTACTCCGCAGGACTTTTAACAAAGCAGGCAGACAACAACTACGAAGACGCAGATATGGAAAAAATCCAGTACGACCAGCAGGAAGCAAAACTTGTTTATCAGGCACAGGAAATGATGGTTTCCTTAAAGCAGTCTGCATATAATCTGGAAAACCTCCAGAGTACCAGGGAACTGCTCCAGAAACAGTACGAAGCAGCCCAGGCGCAGCTTTCTGTAGGCATGGCGACCCAGACAGACGTCCTTACCGCTTTAAAACGTGTTCAGGATCAGGACAACGCCATTTTAACTGCACAAAAGAGCCAGGAAAACGTACACAGAAATTTATGCCTTATGTTAGGCTGGAGTGCAGATGCACAGCCTGAGATCAAAGAAGTGCCTCAGCCAGACTTATCCCGCATCGACACCTTAGATCCAAATGCAGATGCACAGACAGCTATTGATAATAACTACGATGTAAAATATTATACCAAAAAAGCAGGAAACTTAGACAGTCAGGATCTGATCGAATCCAATCAGGCAACTTTAGCAAATGCGAAAGACACAGCTGTCCGTTCCTTAAAAACGCAGTACAACACTGTGCTTACTACCAGAGATGCCTTAAATGCAGCCAAAGCCCAGCTTCAGGTAGCAGAGGCTAACTTAAATATTGCCCAGGCAAATCTGGCAGTAGGAAGCCAGACCAGCCTGCAGTATCAGAGTACATTAAATACCTATACAGCAGCCAAAAACGATGTAAACACAAAACAACTTCAGCTTCTCCTTGCCTTAGAAGCTTATGACTGGAATGTAAAAGGCCTTACTACTTCAAACTAAAAAATGCATTCCCGGAGTATTCTCGCAGGATCAGGCACAAAACGATTCCGGGAGTACATAAAGAAAGGACGAAAAAAATGAAAACAAATCATTTAAGATCCGTGACAGCCGCCACGATGGCCCTTCTTCTGGCAGCGTCCGTTCCATTCCAGACATTTGCAGCAGAAGAAAATCCGGCAGGCAGCTATTGTGCTGATCAGCAGCGTCTTGCTGATAACCAGTTAGACTATGACGAAATAGGCGCTAGAGTAAAAGAATACTACGGTCCTATAAAAAGTGCCTATGCTATGGCAAGAGGAATGAAGGAAGACCAGGGCCAGATCGCAGTCAATTCAAGGACCACCGCCGATGACCTGCTCTCCCAGGCAAAAGCAGCCGAAGATCTGGCAAAAGAACAAAGCGGCATGGAGCAGATGATATCCAAGGCAACTGCAAGAGCTTTGAGAAAATCGGTCAATCAGCTGCGTACTACAGCAAACAGCCTGGACCGTTCCCTGGAACGTAAATCTTCTTCTGAAAAACAGATCGACCGTCAGGCAAACAGCCTGATCCTTAATGTAGAAATGATGTTAAACCAGTATCAGCAGCTTTTATCCCAGCGTACCATTGCAGCAAAAGGTGTAGAACTGGCCACAGCAGCAAAACAGCTTCAGGACACCATGCAGGCACAGGGAATGGCAGTAGATGCAGATGTACTTTCGGCTGCATCCAGTCTTTCCACCAGCCAGTCCCAGTTAAACCAGCTGGATGCAGGAATCGAGCAGATCCGTAAGATGCTCTGTTCCTTTACAGGTTACGATGAAGCAGCTAACCCGGTATTCGGTGAAGTCCCGTCAGCAGATCCATCTTACATTGCCACAGTGAATGTTACAGAGGATAAAGAAAAAGCAGTAAACAATAACTACAATCTGATCAGTCTCAGAAGCCAGACCGGCGGCGGAATGACAGATCTGCAGATCCGTACCTCAAAGACTACCACACAGACTGCAAATAAACTGCGAAATGTAGAATATTCCGAAGAAAATGTCCGATCCAACATTCAGGCACTGTATGACGAAATGGAAGAAAAGAACGCTTCCTATACCGCAGCAAAGACAGCTTACGAAAGCGGCCAGATCGCATGGCAGGCAGCACAGATCCAGAAAGCAAATGGTATGTTAAGCAATATCCAGTACATGCAGCAGGAATTAGCATGGCTGCAGGCACAGTCCGGATATAAATGTGCAGATCTGGCTCTCCAGCAGGCTCTCCAGAACTATAAATGGGCAGTAGCAGGTGTTTCCGTATCAGCAGATACCCAGTAACCTCTGCTTTAAAGAAAAAAATTAATATTCCAAAGAGAAAACGGCACTTGTTTAAGTAACATCTGCCGTTTTTCTGTTTTAATACTCTGAAAGTCGTAATTTATGACAAAAATATTAAGAAAAACAACGAATAAATTCGTTGTTTTTTACAAAAAACGGTGCTATGATATACGAAAGGGGAATATAATGATCTAAGTAAAGGAAGTGGAACATGCTGTAGTTTTTGAAATTGAGGTGATGTGAATGGTAACCAGAAGTTTGGACGTAAGAAAAAAAGCTTTGACCCCAATACCGATCTCGTATCTGATCCAGACAGCCAACCGTTTTGATTGTGACATTTTCGTAACCAATGACCAAAAAACAGCAAACTTAAAGCAATATGATGAATTAAAAAATCTAAGCTTATGTGGTTTTCTGACCATTTGTTTCAAGGGGAGAGATGAGACAGAAGCAGATAATTGCATAAGAAAGATTTTATGGCAGGATGAATATCTGCAGCAAAGATAAAAGGAAGTGTAGAAATGTATAACAACGCATAAACAGGAGACTTGTGAGGGGAAGTCTCCTGTTTTTCTTTTGTGTACTAATTTGTAGTTTTTTCTTTCAGATAGGAATCTGCATCCTTAAAAAAGCTCCATACGATCATCAGGATGATAAAGCCAATAGGAAAAGCAGCTACAATAGATACTGACTGGAGGCTGCTCATAGAGTTTTCCGAAAAGATCAGTGCAATAGGGAAAAGCATCAAAGTAACGGCCCAGAACAGTTTCACCTTCTTATCCGGCTCTTTATCTGCATCCAGAGAACGGTAAGAATAGGAGCTTGCTACCATGGTAAGGGCATCAAAAGTAGTAGCGTAAAAAGCGATCATAGTAACCGCCAGAAGGATCAGCCCTATCTTAGCCATTGGCATTGTTTCAAAAATAGCGATGATGGTCTGGTACAGATCCTGGCTTTCCCGGTATAATCCCATCAGATCCAAGATACCGTGAGTCTGCAGTCCAAGTCCATAATTTCCAAGTATGATAAAAGAAGTAAAGGTTCCTGCAAGGCCAAAGAAATAGCCTCCTAAAACAGTCTGACGGATGGTTCGTCCCTTACTGATGGTTCCGATAAAAAACGGAGTAGCCACACACCATACCATCCAGTAAGCCCAGTAAAAGATCGTCCAGTTCTGGGGGAAGGAAGAGGTGCGCAGTGCATCAGTCCATGTTGCAAGGGAGATAAAATTCTGGGCCAGAGTTCCCACAGCACTGATACCTGTTTCAATGATATAACGTGTCTGGCCGCCTAAAAACAGGAAATAAGCTAACAGCACGAAAAACAGGTAAATACAGGAAGCAGCCAGTCTTGCAACCCCCTGCATACCGAAATAGACAGCCATTGTGTATACAATACAGATAATAACTAAAATAGCAATGGTAAGAAGAGGTGTTTCAGCAATTCCTAAAACCCGGCTTAAAGCCATAGATAAAAGAGGCGTAGCCAGTGAAAAGGTAGTAGCAGTTCCAGCTAACAGAGCAAAAACAGCAGTCAGATCGATCAGCTTGCCGATGACTCCATCTACCTTCTTTCCAAGAAGAGGGCGGCAGGCTTCGGAATATTTCTGTTTATTTCTTTTGCGTACGTGGATCATGAAGCCAAAAGAAACTGCCAGGATAATGTAAAAGCTCCAGGGAATAGGACCCCAGTGGAACAGTGGATATACAGAAGCCCAGTCCTGGACAGTCCCCATTTGGGCAATATGAGGTTCATCTGCATAAAGCATCCATTCACAGAGAGAATAAAAAAGGATATCTGCAGCAAGTCCTGAGGTAAACATCATGGAACCCCACTGAAAAGCGGTATACTGGGGTTTTTCCATGTCGCCCAGTTTAATAGAGCCAAAACGGGAAAATGCCATATAAAGAGAACAGATCACAGCTCCCAGACCCATTAACAGGTAATAGCTTCCAAGCTCATCTCCAAGGAAAAAACGGATAGATGCCAGAATGTTTGCAGAGCCTTCCGGAAATAACATAAAAAGACAGCATAACAATGCAATGCATCCAAAAGGCAGTATGGTAGTGACC
This sequence comes from Lachnospiraceae bacterium, assembly GCA_025758065.1. NCBI lineage: Bacteria > Bacillati > Bacillota > Clostridia > Lachnospirales > Lachnospiraceae > Lachnospiraceae bacterium. The sequence goes on along the minus strand of CP107199.1, from coordinate 523,515 downwards.
AGGTCAAGATTTTGTAAAAATGGTTTCTGTTTCGGTTTCATGAGAAAGACCTCCTGCTAAAAATATCGTGTTCAAAAAATATAAAAATCAAATCATATTGAACATAATAGCACTGATGGAACCAAATGGCAAGACATATTTTCACATAAGATTCACATAGAGTAACAATATTGTAAGAAAAAACTACTATTAAAATTGTGTTTTCTTCGATATAATAGTACCGTTGAAATTTAAGGAGGTTTTTTATAATGTTTAACTGGAAAAAAGTTTCTCTGATCCTTCTTGCGTCGGCAGCACTTTTAAGCGGCTGTACCAAGAGCAATATCGTATCCCCGGACAGTGGAAAGATCGAAGGGGATGGAAAGCCGGATACAGAGATCAATAAAGATATTGCTATTAACTGGGAAGAAGTACGTTCTGACCTGGAAGAGCAGTATTTAGAGCCATACGGACCATTTGCTGACTATGTAATGGATTTAAATGTAGTTTACGATGATGCAAGCGGTATGCTGACTGTTCTGCTTCCTGTTACAAAGAAGACTACCAGCGATGTAGCAGTGGTTTATGCCCAGGATGTTTTAGGAACCATTGGTGAGGCTGTATCAACCCAGAATTTCTATTTCACAGCACCTGAGGAAAATGAAGATGGTTATACTACAGACTATGGTAGCTTCTTTGATGAGCATGATGTAAAAGTACAGGTATTCCCTTATGATAAAGAGGGAGATGAAAGTGCTTATCTGGTAAATGATACCATTAAAGCCGGTGATGTAAGAGCTGTTGAGCCATTACAGTAAGGAGACTTAAAATGAGACGCATTGACAGATATTGGAAGCGCTGCGCTGCAGGCGTGATGGCAGCATTAACATTGATGCTGGGACAAGGTACGATGCAGTCCTTTGCCATGAACGCCAAGGTAGTCACTTCCCCAAATAAGATCATTGTCCAGGATGAAACACAGAATACAGACGATCAGAATAACAATGGAACACAGAATGTAGTTTCCAAGGCAGAAGTAGCAGGTTTTGGAGAAGTATCTACCCCGGTTACGGATTCTTCTTCCTACTTTGGAAAAGGAAGACTGACTCTTCTGGCAAATCATGATACAGAAGCCCAGCAGCTGGCAGTTATTATTGAAACTGGAGAAGGCGGCCTGATCGTAGTAGACGGTGGCTGGACTGACAACACGGATTATGTGTTAAACCAGATCAAGGCAAAAGGCGGACATGTACAGGCATGGCTGATCACACATCCGGACTCTGACCATGCAGGTGCCCTGGCGGATATCCTGTATAAGCATGCAGGTGAGATCACCATTGACGGCATCTACTATTCTTTCCTGGAAGACAGCTGGTATGCGGAAAAAGATGCAAATGTTGCTTCTATGGTAGCTTATATAAAAGGCGCATTTGCAAAGGTTTCCCCATCCATCCTTCACGGTGATATTGTGGCAGGACAGGTGATCAATGCAGGACCTGCAAAGATCCAGGTTTTAAACCAGGCATACAAGGAGAACAATGACTTTGTAAATAACAGCAGTGTTGCTTATATGGTTTCTTTAAATGGTACAAATGTTGTATTTTTGGGAGATTTAGGAAACACCGGTGGTGAGCATCTGATGCAGGATGTAAACCTGGCTGCTTTAAAGTGCAAGATGGTGCAGATGTCTCATCACGGACAGAATGGCGTAGGTTATGAGGTTTATAAGGCTTTAAGACCATCTGTATGCCTATGGCCGACACCGCAGTGGCTGTGGGACAATGACAACGGCGGCGGCGCAGGAAGCGGTTCCTGGAAAACCCAGGAGACCAGAAACTGGATGACCCGTCTGGGTGTGAAAGAGTATTACGTTACCAAGGACGGCGACCAGGTGATCGAATAAAATTAAAAGATCAGTGTTCTTCATCGTTACAGGGAAGACCGCTGTGATAAGAATAATTTCCAAGTTCGTCCAGTATCCGGTCAAAGGATGCTGGGCGAATATTTTTTCCTTCTATCAAAGTGTTGATCATGTAATAGATGGCGGCATGTTTCATCAGACACTGGCGGAACAGGTTTGGGAAAGAGGCTTTGGAAGCGATGCTCTTATCCCAGGGATTGCACCAGGTCTCATGGCGCAGGTTCAGGCTCCAGACCGGATCTTCGACCACATCCGTTACCATTTTGCTGGAAGCTAAAGGATTTCGTAAAAACAGGGATTCTACGTATTCGATCCGGTTCTTTTTTCTGCTGTATGGGTCAGAAAGCGTGCGGCAGCCGAACCGTAGCGCAAGGATAGAACGGTGGATCATGCCCGGAGATACCTGATAATGATTTTTGCTGCTTAAAGGATAGAAAGCATCATTTAAGCAGGAGGAGAGGAAACGGGAGATAAACTGTGTCTCCATGCCATTTAAACAGATCGTAGCCGCCTGGTTGAACTGGGACGGCTTTTTCTTTTTATATTTCATCAATAACAGGGCATCAATGTCATTTTCCAGTTTGGCGTGTAAGCCGTGACAGGCAGCAGTGGGATGCTCTGCGTCATAGTGGATGCGGCCATAAACATAAGGGTGGCAGATAGAATCACCAATATAATGGCTGATAAAACCGCACAAAAAAGCAAGGCCTTCCTCACGCTGCTGTCTGGATTCGATCTTTGAAAGGCGGGTGAAGGCACAGCGGAAAAAGTCGTTTACATGGTGTTCATGCATATAGGAGCCGATATTGCGATGATCCCGGTGGCGCAGGATAGGCAGGTTATAGAAAAACATATCCGGTCCCTGAAGACCAAGCTGGTAAAGCCAGCGGTATTTGGCAATGATAAATTTAAGGTTGTTTTGAGGCATGTCGTTGTATGCCTTCATGCCTAAAATATAGTGGGTGGTGAAGCCGGGCATGTAAATGCCTCCTTTCAGGTGGGTAAAAATTTTTGATATATATATCATACCATATATTTGTGGATAAAGCAGGCATAGAAGAGAAAAACAGTGCATAAAAACCTCAGTAAGAGGATTATATTATTAGGAGCTGCATGTGAAAATTCTGGAAATGGCCCACGGGATCATATGGGGGCCGTGGACTGTGGGGATATTTCTTATTGTGGGACTGGTGTTGTCTGTACGCTGTCATTTTTTTCAGATATTGGGATTTAAATATTGGTGGAAGTCAACCTGGGGAAGCTTATGGAAACACGGCCGGGGGCATGATGAAAAGGCAGTTAATAATGCAGGGCATCTTGGAATCACGCAATTCCAGTCAGTCTGTACTGCCCTGGCGGCAACGGTAGGGACCGGCAATATTGCAGGTGTAGCTGCTGCCATTGTATCTGGCGGCCCGGGGGCAGTGTTCTGGATGTGGATCTCTGCGCTGGTGGGTATGGCAACTGCTTATGGTGAGACCTATCTGGGATGCCGGTACCGCTTTAAAGATAATAGGGGTAAATGGGTCTGTGGTCCTTTTATTTATATGGAAAAAGGACTGGGGATCCCATTCATGGCAGTGGGATACAGTTTTTTCTGCTTTTTATGTGCCCTTGGGATGGGGAGCATGGTACAGGCGAATTCTGCTGCAGAAACACTGGAATTTACCTGGGGGATACCATCGGCTTTAGGAAGCGGTATTCTGGCTCTGCTTACAGGAGCAGTGGTCTTAGGCGGGATAAAACGCATAGGAAAAGCAGCGGAGTGCCTTCTGCCGCTGGCATCGGGGATCTATATTTTATTTTCCCTGCTGGTACTTTTATTATGCGCAGACCGCATACCAGATGTGTTTTTAAGGATTTTCCAGTCTGCTTTTGGGATCCGGCAGATTTCCGGCGGGATCGCAGGTTTTGGCATCAGCAAAAGTCTGCGCTATGGTATATCCAGAGGTGTGTTTTCCAATGAGGCGGGGCTTGGCACTTTAGCAGTCCTTCATGGTCCGGCAGAACACACAACACCCTGGGAGCAGGGAATGTGGGCCATGTTTGAGGTGTTTTTTGATACAGTGGTATTGTGTACGCTTACGGCACTGGTTATTTTGTGTACGTCACAAGGCGATATAGAGACGTTTTCTCTTACAGGAGCGGCTTTGGCTGCTGCCTGCTTTTCTGCCAGATCAGGGATAGTGGGTAAATGGTTTATCAGTGTTTCCATGGTAGTATTTGCCTTTGCAACAGTGATCGCATGGTATTATCTTGGACAGCAGGCTGTAGTGTATTTAAAAGAAAAAACAGGGATTTTACATTTACATATACTTTATCCCATTTTGTTTTTACTGGCAGTATTTGCCGGTGGCTGTATCCGGCTGGAGGCAATATGGATGTTATCGGATCTCTGGAACGGCTTGATGGCATTTTTTAACCTGACGGCTTTATTATTTTTATCCGGAGAGGTTTGTATTCCAGATCATTCAGACCTTTTTAACACCACAAAAAAAACACCTCACGTCAAGTGATGTGTTTTTTTTGGAAAAAAGTATTATTAAAAGGGAGGAGAGCTGATAAAATCTTACCAGCTCGAGTATTATGAAAAAAATCTTGTAAGCTTAGTTAGGTATTAAAAATTTTCAAGGGATGAGGTTTTTAGCTTGTTTTCTTGCTTCTCATCTATGACTAAAGTATAAAAAGGAAAGATGAAGAAATCATGTTCATTGTGTAACACTTTTTTGAATGATTTATGAACGAAATGTGAATGATACCCGTGTTAAAAGAGTACAAAGCATGCGTTGACAACATTATCTGGTTGTCATAAAATGAAAGCCATAAATACATAAGAGATACGTGCTGATTATAAAGGAGTAAAAAAAATGACCTTAATGCAGATGAAGTATGCCATTGCAGTGGCAGATACCAAGTCTATGAACGAAGCAGCCCGAAGTCTGTTTATCACACAGCCAAGTCTTTCTGCATCTGTTAAAGAGCTGGAAAATGAGATCGGCATAGAGCTTTTTAAACGTACAAACCGGGGGATTACCGTGACACCGGAAGGGGAGGAATTTTTAGGCTATGCCAGGCAGGTGGTGGAGCAGTACCGTCTGATCGAGTCAAAGTACATTGAAAAAGAAAATGTGCGCAAGAAATTCAGTGTGTCTATGCAGCATTATTCCTTTGCTGTCCAGGCCTTTGTGGAAATGGTGCGTCAGTTTGGAATGGACAAGTATGAGTTTGCAGTTCATGAGACCAAAACATATGAAGTGATCGAGGATGTAAAGAATTTTAAAAGTGAGATCGGTATTTTATATCTTAATAATTTTAACAGCAAGGTGCTGACAAAGCTGTTTACAGAGTTTGGGCTGGAATTTCACAGGCTCTTAGACTGTGGGATCTATGCTTATATGTGGAAGGGAAATCCACTGGCATCCAGAGCTTCGGTTACTATGGATGATCTGCAGCCGTATCCATGTCTGGCTTTTGAACAGGGGAATAATAATTCCTTTTATTTTGCGGAAGAAGTGCTTTCTACCTATGAATATAAGCAGCTGATCCGTGCAAATGACCGTGCTACCATGTTAAACCTGATGAAAGGTTTAAATGGCTATACTCTTTGTTCAGGCATTATATGTGAGGAGTTAAACGGCGGTGATTACTGTGCTGTGCCATTACAATCCGATGAGGTGATGACCATTGGGTATTTATGCCGCAAAGGTGTGGCCATCAGCCCATTGGGGCAGAAATATCTGGATGAGATACGTAAATATAAAAATGAAGACGCCAGCTATAGGTAAAAACTATAGCTGGCTCTTTTTTTTGTGTATTAGACAGATGAAAAAAGAGATGCTATTATTTGTCCATAAACAAAAACGAATCAAAACAGTAGGTAAATGACTGATTTATTTTTATTCAGGAGGACAATAATATGGGAAAGAAATCTTATGATGAAAGAAACTTTAAATTCGAAACATTACAGCTTCACGTAGGACAGGAACAGCCAGATCCGGTAACTGACGCAAGAGCTGTACCGATCTATCAGACTTCTTCCTATGTATTCCGCAACTGCGATCATGCAGCAGCAAGATTTGGACTGACCGATGCCGGAAATATTTACGGACGTCTGACCAACCCAACAGAAGATGTATTTGAAAAGAGAATTGCAGCTTTAGAGGGTGGCGTTGCAGCTTTAGCAGTAGCTTCCGGTGCAGCAGCTATTGCATATACCTTCCAGAACCTGGCACATGCAGGTGATCACATTGTAGCAGCTGAGAACATTTACGGTGGTACATATAACCTGTTTGCCCACACTCTTCCAGAGTATGGTATCAAGACCACTTTCGTTGTTCCATTTAATTATGAGCAGGTTGAGGCAGCGATTCAGGAAAACACAAAGGCTATCCATGTAGAAACTCTGGGAAATCCTAACTCTGATGTAGTTGATATTGAAAGACTGGCACAGATCGCACATGCACATAAGATCCCGTTAGTAGTTGACAATACCTTCGCAACTCCATATCTGGTACGCCCGATCGAATACGGCGCAGATATCGTTGTACATTCAGCTACCAAGTTCATTGGCGGACATGGAACCACCATTGGCGGTGTGATCGTAGACAGCGGTAAGTTTGACTGGGAAGCAAGCGGCAAGTTCCCATCCTTAGTTGAGCCAAACCCAAGCTACCATGGAGTAAGCTTTGTAAAGGCAGTAGGACCGGCAGCATTTGTTACAAAGATCCGCGCTATCTTACTTCGTGATACCGGTGCAACTTTATCTCCATTCCATGCATTCTTCTTCCTGCAGGGACTGGAAACACTGTCTCTTCGTGTAGAGCGTCATGTAGAGAATGCGCTGAAGGTAGTTCAGTACTTAAATAATCATCCACAGGTAGAAAAAGTTCATCATCCATCTGTATCCAATGATCCGGAGCAGCAGAAACTGTACAAGAAATATTTCCCAAATGGCGGCGGCTCTATCTTCACCTTTGAGATTAAGGGCGATGCACAGAAGGCAAAGGACTTCATTGACAATCTGGAGCTGTTCTCCTTACTTGCAAATGTAGCAGATGTTAAGTCTCTGGTCATCCATCCGGCTTCTACTACTCATGCACAGCTGACAGAGGAAGAACTGAAAGAACAGGGAATTTACCCGAACACCATCCGTCTTTCCATCGGTACTGAGAATATTGATGATATCATCGAAGATCTGGATGAGGCATTTAAGGCAGTAGCAAAATAAAATGGCGTAGTAAGGCAAGTGAATGAAAAGCAGGCGTATTCTTTCGCAACAGGAAGATGCGCCTGTTTTTTGCAGGTCTGGGAAGTTGGGATAATATATGGTAGAATAAGACGCAGGAATGATTTCGGAAGTGTATGAAACACAAGGAGGATCCTATGAACCAACAGCAGCTTATTTTTATCAGACAGATCGCCAGAACAGGTTCCATCCGGGTGGCAGCGGCCTGTGTGGACAGAAATCCGTCTACACTTACAAGAGGATTTAAAAATGTGGAAAATGAACTGGGCTGTTAGCTGTTTAGGCGGATACGGGGCGGCATGGTCAGGAACGTTTAGTAGATGCAATGTGTGCAAAGATGCTGGATCCTGAGTTTAACAAGGGCATTGAGGTAGTGGTACTTCCAAACCTGTATGGTGATATTGTAACTGATATTGCAGCAGAGCATCAGGGTGGACTGGGGACCGCTTCTTCTTCTAATATCGGCAATAAATATGCCATGTTTGAGGCAATCCATGGAACTGCTCCATATCTGATGAGCCATGGCAGAGGCGCATATGCAGATCCAAGTTCCCTGATCCGTGCAGCTGGAATGTTGTTGGCTCATATTGGTTACGCAGATAAGAAAATCCTTCTGGAGAAGGCACTGGATGTATGTACTACAGAAAAGCAGGTGGTGCTGACTACCTTTACGGAGGATGCAAGCGCGAAAGAGTATATCGATTATATCATTGAAACGATTGAAAAGTTGAAATAATCATAAACAAAATATGAAAATAGCAGGTACTCCCAATGTGCAGATATATGACATATTGAGGGTATTGTTGACTAAGGTTCGAAAGCCACCGGCGCACATGACAGATACGCATTTGAATGAAAATCCTTTGCTCGTGGGCTTGCGCCGCCTATTGTCAGAACTGCGAACCAAACTCGCACGCACTGCGTGCTCAAACAGTGGTTCTCCGCTCTGACGCTATGCTCGCCCACTCACGGATTTTCAACAAATGCTTATTCTGTCATGTGCACCGGCGGCTTTCTACGTTATTGGCAATAAAAAATGTAGGAGCAAACCAATAAGCAGTTTTCATGTAGGAGGGGGATTGTACTTAAGTACGGCATTTTTTATGTGACATATCCAATACAGTAGAAAGGGCTCCTCCATGTATGATAAGCATTCGGTAGGTAATTTTGTCCATTTTGTGAGCATAGCTGGCAGGTTGGAGGCACTGTTTGAGCGAACGCAGTGAGCGAGTTTGCCGGAGACCTGCCTGATCGGCGGCGGAGCAAAATGGACAAGATTACTGTGAATGCGTTTATACATGGAGGAACCCTTTCGGCCCCTATTGAACTAAATCCTAATATAGAAACCGAAAGCTCCTGATAAGCATACTATGGTAGTAAGTATGAACTGCAGGAGCTTTTTTATGCCTGAAGCCTATATTGCATTAACACCGGTCCACTGGTTTTACCTGGTGGGGGTGTTGGTGATCTTATTTACCATGATATTGCGAAAAGATACTCCACTGGTCTGCATTGCCTTCCTTTTTGGAATCGGCCTTGTTGGAAAATGCAGTCTGGCCGGGGGAATACAGACCATCTTCAGTTCCATTATTTATGCCATCAGTGAATTTAGGGAGGTGATCACTACCATTGCCCTGATAACGGCATTTTCAAAATGTATACAGGAGCTGGGAAGTGATGCCCTTCTTATGCGGCCGGTGTCAAAAGTCATGAGGACTCCGGCTGTTTCCTGGTGGATCTTAGGCGGCATTATGTTTGTATTTTCTCTGTTTTTGTGGCCGTCACCGGCAGTTGCACTGGTAGGAGCCATTGTCCTTCCCATTGCTGTGCAGTCGGGATTAACACCGCTTGCAGCAGCCATGGCAATGAACCTGTTTGGTCATGGTTTTGCCCTTAGCTATGATGCAGTGATCCAGGGAGCACCGGCCGTTTCCGCAGGGGCGGCAGATATTTCTACAGCTGACATTTTAAGCAAAGGACGGCTGTTATTCTGGATCATGGGCATTACCTGTGTGTGCAGCGCATTTTTACTCAACCGTGTAACCATAACCGGAAAGAGAAAAACTGAGAAAAATAATGAGAAAAATAATGAAGGAAATCTGAACCTGAAATGGAATCAGGATCAGCAGCTGGAAACGGCTGGAGAATCAGAAAAAGCAAAAGAGGTGGAAAAAGGCGCAAAGTCAGGAAAGAAGACGTATTCCAGGACAGCCATGATCCTGGCAATCCTTACGCCCGTTGCCTTTCTTATGGATATACTGTTTATGATTTTGTTTAAACTCAAGGGTGGGGATGCCACCAGCCTGGTGGCAGGAACTGCAGTCCTCTTAATGTGTGCAGGCACTGTGATGGAGTTTAAAGTGGGTTCCCTTGAAAAAGTGACAGAATATGTAACAGACGGATTTTTATTTGCCATTCGTATTTTTGCTCCTGTTATTGTGATCGGTGCCTTTTTCTTTTTGGGAGGTAATGGCATTATCCATATTTTAGGAGATTCTTATGAACGGGGGATTTTAAATGACTGGGCTTTATGGCTGGCTCATCATGCACCTTTAAACCGGTATATGACAGCGTTATTGCAGTTGGTCATCGGCGGTCTTACAGGACTGGATGGTTCCGGCTTTTCAGGGCTTCCACTTACCGGTGCGCTGGCGCGGACCTTTGGTACAGCTACAGGTGCTTCCATTCCCGTTCTTGCATGTCTGGGGCAGATCAGCGCTATTTTTATCGGCGGCGGAACGGTAGTGCCCTGGGGGCTGATCCCGGTGGCGGCCATTTGTAACGTGGATCCGGTGGAGCTGGCGAGGAAAAATATGCTTCCTGTGTTTATTGGCCTTACATGCACCTTCCTGGCAGCATGCCTGGTGTTGTGATAAATGCTGCGATAAATGTTGCGATAAAAAATCTTTTCAAAAAACTAGTCTGGGAGAACATTGGGCATAGAAGGAGGTATTATATGTGCGGGATTGCCGGATTTTATCAGAGTCATTTTGACTATCTTACAAAAGAAGAATATTACCGGCAGATACTGGAAGAGATGGAAAGAGTACAGAAACACCGGGGACCGGATGAACAGGGAAATTATCTGGAGTCTCATTTTGGTTTGGCCCATGTGAGACTGTCTATAAGAGATCTGGTTTCAGGCCGCCAGCCCATTCTTAAAAAAGTGGGAGATAAGACCTTCGGGATCGTGTATAATGGGGAGCTTTATAATACGAAAGAATTGCAGGAAGATCTCATGGAAAAAGGCTGGAAATTTTCCACAACCAGTGATACAGAGGTAGTTCTTACAGGTTACATGGAATATGGTCCGGATTTTGTAAAGCAGATGAATGGTATATTTGCTTTCGGGATCATGGATCCGGTAAAAGACCGGCTGGTGCTGTTTAGGGACCGCCTGGGGGTAAAGCCATTATTTTACACCTGTTTTCAGGATCAGGTCATCTTTTCCTCTGAGATCAAAGGTCTTTTTGCTTATCCGGGGATCACTCCTAAACTGGATAAAAGAGGGTTAAATGAGATATTCAGCATCGGGCCTGCAAAAACTTATGGCTGCGGTGTTTTCAAGGATATAGAAGAGCTGCTTCCGGCACATTATCTTGTATGCAATGCATCTGGTCTGTATGCAGAATGTTATTGGAAGCTGGAGAGCAGGCCTCATGAGGACAGCTATGGGCAGACCGTAGAAAAAACGGCATTTCTGGTCAAGGATGCCATCCGCCGCCAGATCATCTCCGATGTGCCGGTATGTACCTTTTTATCCGGAGGTGTGGACAGCAGTCTTGTTGCTGCTGTTTGCAATGCAGAATTGAAAAAGAAAAACAAACAGCTGGCTACTTTTTCCTTTGATTTTAAGGATAACCATAAATATTTTACTGCCAATGCTTTTCAGCCATCCATGGACCGGCCGTTTGTGGATATTATGGTGAAATATTTAGATTCTGACCATCATTATCTGGAATGTGACAATGTGACCCAGGCAGATCTGCTGTATACATCCGTAGAAGCCAGAGACCTTCCGGCCATGGCAGATGTAGACTCTTCCCTGTTATATTTCTGCTCCCAGGTAAGCAGCACCCATAAGGTAGCACTGACCGGTGAATGTGCTGATGAGATATTCGGGGGTTATCCATGGTTTCACAAAAAAGAGTGCTTTGAGGCGAAAACATTTCCCTGGACCATGGACCTGTCTGCCAGAAAGGAGCTGTTGGCGGATGATTTTATCCGGGAACTTCACATGGATGAATATGTGCAGGCAACCTATGAAAAATCGGTGGCAGAAACGCCGGGGCTGGCAGAGGACACACCGGAAGAAGCCCGCCGCCGTGAGATCGCATGGCTGAACCTGAAATGGTTTATGCAGACATTATTAGACCGTATGGACCGCACCAGCATGCATTCCGGGCTGGAAGCCAGAGTGCCTTTTGCGGATCACCGTATTGTGGAATATTTGTGGAATGTGCCATGGAACATGAAAACAAGAGATGGTGTGGCAAAGCATCTTCTAAGGATGTCCGGAGCAGGTCTGCTGCCTGATGAAGTGCTGTGGCGCAGAAAATCCCCTTATCCCAAGACCTACGACAAAGCATATGAAACGCTGTTAGCAGACCGGGTGCAGGAGATATTAGAAGACAGTACGGCACCTGTTTTACAGTTCTTAGACAGGAAAAAAACAGAAAAATTCCTGGAAAGCCCATCTGACTATGGAAAACCATGGTATGGACAGCTGATGGCGGGCCCCCAGATGCTGGCGTATATGATCCAGGTAAATTACTGGATGAAGAAATATAATATTGAGATCGAAGTATGATCCCTGCTCCTGCACACTTAAATCCGCATCTTACGGGATTAGTACATCCTGCATCTGTCTTTGTGGCCGATTTTTTGCCAGTCGCACCCGGATTTCATCACCGTACGCACCACGTACGCCTCAGAAATTTGGGTACAACTGACCAAAAATCTTCTCACAAAATCGGGCACAGAAAGTTTCCGGGAGAACATTTTGGAGGATGGGTGTCAAATGCTGCTTTTTAGTGGCTGTGAAAATTTCTGTCGCACCAGATCAAGGAAATACTGGTCCGCCCTGGATAAAAATCCGCCTTTTAAGGAGGCGATACTCAGATCCCAGCTGGGGCTGTAGGACTCGTCAATGGATAAAAGTACCGGCGGATGGTCAGCGGAGGTCAGGGCAGCATATTCCATAGGCAAAAAGGTAATGCCTATGCCCTGACCGGCCAGATGCTGTGCTGTTTCATAATTTTTCAATATCAGGACGATATTAGGTGTGATCCTGGCTTTTGCAAGAATAGCGTCAGATACGTGGCGGATGCGCTGCTGTGGATGAAGAAGGATCAATGGTTCATTTTTTAATAAACGCACATCTAAGACCGGGAATGGATAGCCCGGTTTTTCTTTTGCTTTCTGGATCAATGGATGCCCCTGGGCCAGTGCGATCACAAAGGGGTTTTCTGATAAAAATTCATAATCCAATAATGGATTTGGCGCCAGCTTTGGAGCATGGAGCAGGGCAAAATCCATAGCACCTGTAAGTACCTGTTCTTCCAGCTTTCCAGTATTATCTTCGCGGATATCCAGTTCAATAGAGGGACTGTTTGTCTTAAATTCCGGCAGGATCTTAGGAAGAATGACGGTTCCCAGATGGTTGGTCGTTCCCATAACGATCCGTCCGGATTTTAACTGCTTTATGTCACTTATTTCCGTCTCAAAATCGCTGTAGATCTTAAGAACCTGACAGGCCATCTGATAACAGCGTTTTCCAGCATAAGTAAGGGTCAGTCCGGAAGGCGTCCGGTTGAAAAGATGGGCGTCCAGGTTTTCTTCGATCCGCTGCAAAGACTGGCTTAAGGAAGGCTGGGCAATATAAAGTTTTCTGGCGGCTGCAGAGATGCTTTTTTCATCGGCTACTGTTTTAATGTATTCTAGTTCACGGCTTGTCATAGGGAAAAACTCCTTCATATCCATCACATAGGTAAAAATGTATATCTGTTATTATATATATAGTATTTGCCTATAAAAGTAAAGGGGTGTATAGTTAGAACATAGCAAATGGATATGTCACCTGATGGTGACATGGACATGGGATAAAAGGAGAAGAAACATTATGGTAAAGTTATATGATGAAGGAATTTATCTTGTAAACGGCACCGAGATCGTACCTGAGTCTGAAGGAGCAAAGGTACAGGCTCTTACAGGAAAAGCTGCAGATAAAGAAACAGCAAAGAAAGGCACTATGGCCTGTTCTATTTTAAGTGCCCACAACACTTCAGGAGATATGGAGCATTTAAAGCTTAAATTTGACGCAATGACATCCCACGATATCACATTCGTAGGGGTTATCCAGACAGCAAAAGCTTCTGGAATGGAGAAATTCCCTGTTCCCTATGTACTGACCAACTGCCATAACTCCCTTTGCGCAGTAGGCGGAACCATTAATGAAGATGACCATATGTTTGGTCTTTCCGCAGCAAAGAAGTATGGCGGTATCTATGTTCCACCTCACATTGCAGTTATGCATCAGTATATGCGTGAAATGCATGCAGGCTGCGGACGTATGATCTTAGGATCTGACTCCCATACCCGCTATGGTGCATTAGGAACCATGGCCATCGGTGAAGGTGGCGGTGAGCTGGTAAAACAGCTGTTATGTGATACATACGATGTAGCTTATCCGGGCGTTGTTGCAATTTACCTTACCGGAAAGCCGGGACCTGGTATCGGACCTCAGGACGTGGCACTTTCCATTATCGGTGCAGTATTCAAGAAGGGTTATGTAAAGAATAAAGTAATGGAATTTGTAGGACCTGGTGTTGCTTCCATGACAACAGACTACAGAAACGGTGTAGATGTTATGACAACAGAAACTACCTGCTTAACATCTATCTGGCGCACTGATGAAGATACAAAGGCATTTTTAACAGCCCATGGCAGAGGTGATGATTACAAAGAGTTAAATCCAGCAGATGTAGCTTACTATGATGGCTGTGTTTACGTGGATTTAAGTACCATTAAGCCAATGATCGCCCTTCCATTCCACCCAAGCAACACATATGAAATCGATGAGTTAAATGCAAACCTGGGTGATATTTTAAGAAGTGTAGAAAAAGAAGCAGAGAAAGTCAGCGGCGGAAGAGCACCATTTACACTGACTGATAAAATTGAAAACGGACGTTTAAGAGTCCAGCAGGGAATCATCGCAGGCTGTGCAGGCGGTAACTTTACCAATGTAGTAGAAGCAGCCCATGCATTAAAGGGAAAGAGCTGTGGAGACGGAGAATTCTCACTGGCTGTATATCCATCTTCCCAGCCTGTATTTATCGATCTGGTAAGAAAGGGATTTATAGCAGAGCTTATGGAAGCAGGCGCTGTTATCAGAACTGCATTCTGCGGACCATGCTTTGGCGCCGGCGATACACCTTGCAACAATGGATTAAGTATCCGTCATACAACCAGAAATTTCCCGAACAGGGAAGGCAGCAAGCCAGGAAATGGCCAGATGTCTGCAGTAGCCTTAATGGATGCACGTTCTATTGCAGCAACCGCAGCAAACGGCGGTATCCTTACACCAGCTACAGACTTAGACTGCTGGGGCGATGTTCCTGAACACGATTTTGATAAGACTGTTTATGACCGCCGTGTATACAATGGCTACAATGCAGCCCATGAGGAGGACAGTCTGGTATATGGCCCAAATATCAAGGACTGGCCGGAAATGAGTCCGTTAACTGATAATATTCTTTTAAAGGTATGCTCCAAGATCATGGATGAAGTAACTACCACGGATGAACTGATCCCATCTGGTGAAACCTCCTCCTATCGTTCCAATCCACTGGGACTGGCTGAGTTTACATTATCCAGAAGAGATCCTGAATACGTAGGAAAGAGCAAGGCAGTAGACAAATTAGAGAAGGCAAGAACAGCAGGACAGAATCCATCAGAGTTAGATGCAGACCTGAATGGGGTATTTGATGCCATCCATACCATTTCCGGTCAGGAAAATGTAAATGAAATGGAAACAGAGATCGGAAGCATGATCTATGCTGTAAAGCCTGGTGATGGTTCTGCAAGAGAACAGGCTGCAAGCTGCCAGAGAGTCATCGGCGGACTTGCAAACATCACAAAAGAATACGCAACCAAGCGTTATCGTTCTAATGTAATGAACTGGGGAATGATCCCATTCCAGATGGTAGAAGAGCCGGAGTTTGAAGTAGGAGACTATATCTACGTTCCAGGTGCAAAAGCAGCACTGGATGGTGATTTAAAAGACATTAAGGCTTATGTGATCAATGCAGATACCAAGGCGGTAAAAGAGATCAGTCTGTACGTGGCAGATATGACTGCAGATGAAAGAAAGATCGTAAAAGCAGGCTGTCTGATCAATTATAACCGTGCAAGAAAAGGCTTAAAGTGATATAATGTAATGAGCGCGTAAGCGCATGTTCGTGAGTAAAAACACACAGTGCCACATATTTTCCTGATTCAAAATGATCTGGAAAATGTGTGGCAGTGCCCGTTTGAAAATGCTTTTGCACAGATGCGGGGGTAACAAAAAGATGTTGAAAAGACATCGTTAAAAATAGGAGGAAATAAAGATGGAGATCAAGAAACCGGCCATGGCAGGAACTCTGGAATCCAGTGACTGTCAGGTAACCGTAGAACCGGGAAATGGTTCTGTGGAATTTAGCCTGGAAAGTGCTGTCATCAATCAGTATGGCAACCAGATCCGCAAGGTAGTCCTTCAGACACTGGAGAACCTGGATGTAAAGGATGTAAAAATCTCAGTGGTGGATAAGGGCGCTTTAGACTGCACCATTAAGGCAAGAGTTGAAGGTGCGGTATTCCGTTCTGTAGACCAGATCGAGGACATTCCGTGGGGAGGGGCAATAAGATGATCAATGCAAATAAGAAGCGCTTAAGAAGGACCATGATGTTCTTAAATGCACAGAAACCAGGTCTGATCAAGGATCCATATATTTATAAACCAGACTCCATTATGCTGGATCTGGAGGATGCTGTTGCTGAAAACCAGAAGGATGTAGCACGTTTCTCCTTATATCATGCATTAAAAGAGATCAATTACAGAGGCTGCGAGAGAGTAGTCCGCATCAATGGTCTTGATACCCCTTACTGGGAAGAGGATATCCACTGTGCAGTAGCAGGCGGCTGCGATGCCATCCGTATCCCCAAGACAGAAAGCGCACTGGATGTACAGAGAGTGGAGACCGTTGTAGAAGAATGCGAAAAGCAGTACGGCATTCCGGAAGGCCATACACTGATCATGGCAGCCATCGAGTCTGCAAGAGGTGTTATGAAGGCCCTGGATATCTGTGAAGCATCTGAGAGGATGTTTGGCATCGCTCTTTCCGGTGGTGACTATACAAAGGATTTACAGACCCACATTACAGGTACAGGCCTGGAACTGATGGGTGCCCGCCAGAACATGATCATCGCAGCCCGTGCGGCAGGTGTACAGTGCTTTGATACTGTATACACCAACCTGGATGACATGGACGGCTTCCGCAGGGACGTAGAGACCATCCATTTAATGGGATTTGACGGAAAATCCATTATCAACCCACGTCAGATCAATATCGTACATGAGATCTTCACACCAACCCAGAAGGATATCATTTTTGCTGAGAAAGTAGTTAAGGAGATCGATGAAAAGAAGAAACTGGGTATCGGCGTATTCACTGTAGACGGCAAGATGATCGATATCGCATTCTATGACGGCGCAAAGAGGACCATCGAGCTTGCCAAGGCATCAGGCGTATATAAGGGGGATCTGTAAAATGATAAACGCAGTAGGAAGAGATATACCGGAAGAGATCCTGGAGATGACCGGTAAAGAGGTATTCCAGGGAAATCATTACAGGGACGGATATGTGTACAAAAAGGACGGCCCGTATACAAAGTGTGTAGTCAACAATACACAGAGCAAGCTGGTTGCAAACATCCATGATGTGCTGGTAAAATGCGGCATCAAGGACGGCATGACTTTAGGCTTCCATCACCATTTCCGTGAAGGTGACTATATCGTAAATATGGTCATGGAAGAAGTACATAAGATGGGTATCAAGGATATCACCATCTGTGCCAGCTCCCTTGGCAAGGCACATGATCCCATCGTTCCTTACATCGAAGACGGCACCATCACCAACATCCAGTCTTCCGGTGTACGTGGCAAGATCGGTGAAGCCATTTCCGCAGGTAAATTAAAGGGACTTGCTATCATGCGTTCCCATGGCGGCCGTGTAAGAGCCATTGAAAGCGGCGAGACCAGGATCGATATCGCATTTATCGGAACACCTACCTGTGACGATTACGGCAACTGCCGTGGTATCGGCGGAAAGAGTGACTGTGGCGTGCTTTCCTACGCTATGGTGGATGGTGACTATGCAGATAAGGTAGTAGCGATTACTGACTGCTTGGTACCGTTCCCTAACTTCCCGGCCCATATCTCCATGACAAAGGTTGACTATGTAGTAGTAGTAGATGCTATCGGTGATCCGAAGAAGATCGCTACCGGCGCAGCAAAGCCAACTACGGATATGAGAAAGCTGATGATGGCTGATTACTGTACCCAGTTCGTAGTAAACAGCCCATATTTCAAGGATGGCTTCTCTTACCAGACCGGTGTAGGCGGTGCATCTATCGCATCCACCATCTCCCTGTCTAAGATCATGAAGGAGAGAAATATCCGCATGCGTTTCGGCGTAGGCGGCCTGACCAAGCCAATGTGTGACCTGCTGATCAACAATCAGGTAGACTGCCTGTTAGATACACAGGACTTTGACCTGGCAGCAGTAGAGTCTGTAAAGAACTTAAAGCATTTCCGTATTTCTGCCGGTGAGTATGCAGACCCATTTAACAAGGGCGCTGTAGTAAATAAGCTGGATTTTGTTATCCTTGCGGCACTGGAAGTGGACGTAAACTTTAACTGCAACGTGGTTGTAGGCTCTGACGGTGTGATCACCGGTGCCCAGGGCGGACATCCTGATACAGCAGCAGGAGCTAAGTGTACCATCGTTATCGCACCACTGCTTCAGGGAAGGATCCCTGCAATCTGCAGCGAAGTTACCACTGTAACCACTCCGGGAGAGAGCATTGACGTAGTTATCACTGATTATGGCATTGCCATCAACCCAAGAAGACAGGATCTGATCGAGGCAATGAAGGGCGTAGACCTGCCATTTAAGACCATTGAAGAACTGCGTGACATCGCATACTCCATCGTAGGCGAGCCGGAGAAGGTTAAGTTTGGAGACAGAGTAGTAGGTATCATTGAAGCCCGTGATGGCACGATCATGGACGTTGTACGCCAGATCAAGCCATATGAATTTGACAACGAAAGCAAGTAAAAATAAATAGACAGATGAACAAATCGCCTGCTCAAGCAGGCAGTGGAGCACGTAAGAGCAGGTTTGTGAGTATGTTTATCAGATATTTGTGAGTCTGCAAATGCAAGAGAAGGCCCATGCAGGCTGCCAGTACGGCAGCAGCATGGGCTTTTTTTCTATTTCAGTTTCCACTTCAAAAGCAGAGCAGAATTAGTAATAACCAGCACGGATCCTGTATTATGTACCAGAGCCCCAATAACCGGATTTAACTTTCCGGTAATGGTCAGTGTAATAGCCATAAAATTCCGTGCTATGGAGACATTGACAGAGATCATGGTTTCAGAGTAAACTTGCATAAGACGTATTTTTACTGTGAATGCCAGCCGTTGCTGTGAAAACTGTGGGTGGGAGAGAAAAAAGTTGGTGTTCAGGTTTTGAAAAGTGAGGAAGATAGAATGAAACAATCACTTGAACTGGCAGAAAAACTGATCCGTCAGAGTTATCTTGAAAAAAATGAATATATAGAACTGTTATCTGCTTATAAAGATGAGAAAATTGTGATCTGTCTGAGAAAAGAAGCAGATAGACTCCGCCAGAAATATTATGGAAATAAGGTCTACATGCGCGGTCTCATCGAATTTACCAATTTCTGTAAAAACAACTGCTATTACTGCGGTATCCGCCGGGACAATAAAAATGCCAGCCGTTACCGTCTCACAAAAGAAGAGATTTTAGACTGCTGTAAAAATGGTTATGAACTGGGCTTTCGCACCTTTGTGCTCCAGGGAGGCGAAGATCCTTATTTTACGGATGATAAGATCGTGGAGATCGTTAAGAAGATCCGAAGCGCTTATCCAGACTGTGCCATTACTCTTTCCATTGGAGAGAAAACAAAGGAAAGCTACCGCCTTTACAAAGAAGCAGGAGCAGACCGGTATCTGCTGCGCCATGAAACGGCAAATGAAGATCACTACTGTTATCTCCATCCAGAACAGATGAGTCTTGCAAATAGAAAACAGTGTCTGCAGGATCTAAAAGATCTGGGATATCAGACTGGCGCAGGTTTTATGGTGGGTGCACCGGGGCAGACTTTAGAGTGTCTGGCAGAAGATCTGGTATTTTTAAAAGAATTAAACCCGGAAATGGTAGGGATCGGACCATTTATCCCACATCATGATACCAAATTCGCTGATGAGCCTGCAGGAAGTGTGGAATTGACGCTGTTTTTATTATCGGTTTTGCGTATCATTCTTCCAAAATGTCTGCTTCCTGCAACAACAGCTCTGGGAACCGCAGATCCAAGGGGGAGAGAAAAGGGACTGCTGGCAGGCGCAAACGTAGTGATGCCCAATTTATCTCCAGTGAAAGACCGTAAAAAGTATGAACTGTATGATAATAAGATCTGTACCGGCGATGAAGCGGCTGAGTGCAGAGTCTGTCTTAAGAACCGGGTGAAGTCTGTTGGTTTTGAACTGGTGGAAGACAGAGGGGATGTGGCTTTGTAGTGTTTATGCTGTAACAGGACAAAATATATATTTACAAAATGTTCTCTCGGAGTCTTCCCTGCACCTGCTTTTGTGGCCGATTTTTCGCCAGCCGTACCCGAATTTCATCAATGTACGCACTGCGTACACCTCAGAAATTTGGGTACAACTGACAAAAAATCTTCTCACAAAATCAGGCACAGAAAGATTCAGGGAGAACATCAAATTCAGCAGGAGGAAATAGGACAATGGGACATTTTTATTTTGTAAGACATGGCCAGACAGTATGGAATGTGGAAGGAAAGATCTGCGGAGCAACAGATATTGCTTTGACACAGCTTGGTCATGAGCAGGCCATAGAGACAGGAAAGAAGATTTTAGAAGAAAAGATCCATGCAGACGAGATCCTGTATTCACCTCTGATGCGGGCTGCAGATACGGCAAAACATATTTCTGAGATCACGGGCATTCCGGCCCGTGAGGAATTACGGTTAAAAGAGCAGAATTTTGGCATATGGGAGTCCACACCCAGAGGTGGTGAAGACTTTAAAAAGGCCAAACAGTCCTTTGCATGCAGCTATGAAGGCGGGGAGTCTATGTTGCGTCTGGCTCAGCGGATCTATAATCTCTTAGATGAGATCAAAGATAAGTCAGATGAGAAAACATATATCCTGGTAGCCCACAATGGCATTGCCAGAGTGGTGCAGTCCTATTTCCATGACATGACAAATGAAGAATTTGCAGCTTATGGGATCCAAAACTGCGAGATAAAAAGATATGATTTTTAAACGAAATGATCCACTCACCTGTTGCGAAGCAATAAGCAGCAGGTGAGTGGATCATTGCAGGTGACATGTCCGTTTAGAAGAAATGCTCTGTTATTTTGAAAATGATGTATCAGGATCAGACCTGCTCCATCAAAATATCCACTACTCCGCCACAGACCATACCATCATCTTCAGCGTCCTGTCCGGTAAGATCCCCGTGATAAAGGATCGGAGAGTGGTCATCATCATGGATCATTTCCAGGGCGCGGCGTACAACAGCGGATTCCATACAGCCGCCGCCGATGGTGCCGATAATGGTTCCGTCCTGAAGGACTAACATTTTTGTGCCTACGCTGCGTGGAGCGGAGCCACGGCGGGCTACAATGGTAGTCAGGATGGCCGGAAGCCGTTCAGGAGAATGATTATTTAAGAAGCGGGATATTTCCGTTGGAAAACCGCAGCTTTTCAGCTTCTGGTTCTTTACCTGAATGATCTCCGCCATAATGGCAACACCAATTTCTGCTGGTGTTTCCGCACCGATATTTAAGCCAATGGGAGTGTAGACCTGATTTAGAACTTCCGGGTCAGTACCATTTTCAATCAAAACTTCTTTTACTTTTGCCACACGCTTGCGGCTGCCGATCATACCGATATAGGCATGGGGCATTTTAGCGATCCGCTCTAAGCAGATCTGGTCATATCTGTGGCCTCTGGTAAGGATGATAAAATAAGTATCCTTGGAGCCTTTGGTCTGGTCAAGGCCATTTTCAAAGGAGTCGCAGATCACCTGATGGGCACCGGCTCTTCTGGCATTATTTGCATAAAGAGGCCGGTCCTCTAAAACTGTTACTGTAAATTCCATCATGGCACCAAGCTGGATCACTGGCATGGAAACATGGCCGCCGCCGCAGATCACCAGGCGCTTTTCTCCACCCAAGCAGTCGCAGAACAGCTTTTTTCCCGCTGCTGTACTCTGTCCGCTATCATGGAGTTTTCTTATTTCTTCCTGATTTTGAGAGAAGAATCCACCTTTTGTACTTTCCCATATCAGCTTTTCATCTGAAAAGAAAGCTTTTTCCCCGAAAGCATCCTTCTCTAAAATGGTGTAAAGGATATTCTGACGGTTGGGACTTACACTTGCTATAGCTTCGTATACATCTTTAAATTCTGTTGTTCCTGACATTTTTACAACCCCCATTTTGATCCATGTACGTTTCTAGTACATCGTTTTTGAAATAACTATACCACTCACTTGTCTGCGAATCTGATTGCACAGGCCTAAAAGCCTCAGCGTAGCCCGCTACGCCTGCGTTTTTAGACCTGCACACTCAAATCCGCATCCTGCGTGATTAGTACAGTTATTTACGAAACGATGTACTAGTACATATTGTTTTGCTTATGCACAACATGCCAATGGCATGTGCGTCAGTTACCGTAAACTGTTATTGAATATTTTTAATAACGGTCTGTAAATATTAATTCTTATTATACCATTGTAAGAGAACGGGGGCAAGCAGCATTCCTGAAAAATAATAAGCTCTATACAAAAAAATAAAGATGCTTACGGAGTATGTTTAAAGGCATTTCAGAAGGAAAATTTCCAGCATTTTCCAGGAAAACAACGGAAAATGTAAGTGTTTACAAAATTTATGTAAGTATTTACAATTTTGTATTTGAAAAGTGGAAAAAGTGTGGTATACTGCATTTCAGAAAGGACATTCCGGGGTTTCGGAAAGGGATTCCGGGAAACGCCGGAAGAGTCCGGAAAGAGAAACAGGAAATAAAAAGAGGGAATGGTCCGCATTAGGAAAGGAGAATATTTAAATTATGGCACTTCTGAATTATGATGTATTAAAGAAATCCGGTTACGATGGCTATATCCTGGAGGATGCTCCAGTGAAGGTTTTACAGTTTGGTGAGGGAAACTTCCTTCGCGCATTTGTAGATTATTGGTTTGACCTTGCAAATGAGAAGGCCGGATGGAACGGCAAGTGCTGCCTGGTACAGCCGATCGCACCAGGTCTTGCAAAGATGATCAATGAGCAGGAAGGTCTGTATACTCTGTACTTGCGCGGAAGCGAAAACGGCAAAAAGGTAGATGACAAGCGCGTGATCTCCAGTGTTGCTAACTGCTTAAACCCATATGAGAAGGCTGATTACGACAAGATGATGGAGGTTGCTGCAAGCGACGATCTGCAGATCATCGTTTCCAACACCACAGAAGCTGGTATCCAGTATGATCCATCCTGCAAGAAGGATGACTGCCCACCATCAAGCTTCCCGGGAAAGCTGACCCAGGTTCTGTATCATCGTTTCCAGGCCGGTAAGTCAGGGATCATCATGCTGGCCTGCGAGCTGATCGACAACAACGGTAAAGAGCTGTTAAAGTGCGTAAACCAGTACATTGATCAGTGGGAGCTGGGCGCTGACTTTAAGAAGTATGTAAATGAAGACTGCACCTTCTGTGGTTCCTTAGTAGACCGTATCGTTCCAGGACGTATCCGTGATGCAGAAGAAGTTAAGGCTCTGGATGCAAAGAACGGCTATGAAGATCCTCTGACAGACGTTGGTGAAGTATTTGGCGTGTGGGTAATCGAAGGCGATGAGAAGTTAAATGATGTACTGCCATTTAAGAAGGCTGGTCTGTTAGACAAGGTATTCGTTACTCCAGATATGAGCCCATATAAGAAGAGAAAAGTCCGTATCTTAAACGGTGCTCATACAGGTTTCGTTCTGGGTGCTTACCTGGCTGGTGAGAACATTGTTCGTGATTGTATGAACGATGAGACCATTAAGGGCTTCATGAACAAGATGCTCTACGATGAGGTTATCCCAACCCTTCCGCTGGACAAGAATGACCTGTTAAACTTTGCAGCAGCTGTATCTGACCGTTTCAATAACCCATTTGTAAACCATGAACTGATGAGCATTTCCTTAAACTCCACCTCTAAGTGGAAAGCAAGAAATATGCCATCCTTCCTGGAATATATCAAGGAAAAAGGTGTTCTGCCAGAGTGCCTGACCATGTCACTGGCTGCATACATTGCATTCTACAGCAATGATATTCAGTCTCTTACTGATGCAGGCCTGGTTTGCAAGCGTCCGGCTGGAAATGAGTATACTGTAAGTGATGACCGTTGGGTACTGGAATTCTACAACGATCACAAGGCTGATTCTGCAGAAGAACTGGTACATGCAGTCCTGACCAATGAGAAGATGTGGGATCAGGATCTGACCCAGATCGAAGGTCTGGAAGCTAAGGTTGCAGCTGACCTGAAGCTGATCCGTGAAAAAGGCGCTAAGGCTGCATATGCTAGCTGCCTGTAATATGAAAAGGATACAAAATACCTTTTGACCACAATATCAAAGAGTAAACTCAGGTTTCCCGCGCTGACGCGCTCTACTGCCTGCTAACGCAGGCGAAACCTTCGTTAATGGTCCAAGAAAAACAAATGCCACCTTCGGTGTCGCTTGTTTTTCTTTTGGACTCATTATATCGTGTAAGTAACAGAAAGGCTGTCCGAAAGCGGGCAGCCTTTTAATAATGTGCCTGATGGTACACGTTTTTTAAGTATTATTGTATCAGTCCCGTTTTCGCGTATTCTTTTAGCTTTTCTCTCAGGATCGTATCATTTGGATTCAGATATTTCCGTACATTAGCATAAAGCACTTCATCTGGCTTTAACATCGCACGGTACTGGGCAGGAGTGCGATGAAAAGTAGAACGGAAGCGGGAAGTCAGAGTCTTTAAATCAGGGAAGCCATTTTTTAATGCAATGTCTGTCAGATTTTCATTAGTGTAGGTCAGGTCATTTAATGCATGTTGAAATCGTACTCTTGTGAGATATTCGTGGAAATTGATACCTACCATTTGTTTAAATAGAGTTGAAACATAGGTCCGGTTGTACTGGGCGTAGTCTGCCAGATCCTCCAGGGATAATTTTTCTGCATAATGTTCCTCTACATAACTGAGGAGAAGGCGGATCGTAGCACGTCGTTTGTCTTCTTCCGAGATCAGATTGATCTGTTGGGGATCAAATTCTGTAAAAAGCGTGATCAGAAGCAGTTCCAGGTTTGCTTTTGCGCTTAACTGGGCATAGACGCCGCCACATTCTAATGATTGCCATAGCTGGCTCACATAAAAGCGGATATGGCAGAAACGATCTTCGTAGCGATTGCTTTCATTGGAAAGGCAGGTAGGAAACTGGTAAATATATCCCTTTTTAACTAAAAATTTCAGGGCATTTGACGGAAAATGCAGGACAAGAGCCCGGGTGCCAGGCTGCTGGCGCATGGAGGCGTGTCCATTGCCGGGGGCAGTCAGGATAAGGTCATCCTCTGAAAGAGAATGAGTCTCTGTACCACGGCAATATTCCTGAGTTCCATGAAGGACGATGCTCAGCTCATATTTATCCGTATGCCAGTGATAACGGTAATTCATGATGCTGTGTGCAAAGCAGCGCAGATGGATATTTTCACGGGGCAGGTTCATTTCATAACAGGTTTCTTCCATTTTGTACTCCATTTTATTTTTTTAAAATCTTTATACTTCATTTTATTCTTTTAAAATCCAAATATTTTCCCTGTTGTAAAATTTGGAAAAAATAAAATATCATTTGCAGACCTGACTTTAGAATAACGGTCAATATGGCTTCTGTCAATGATTGTTTCTGTATATATACAAAATAAACTTCCATGAAACAGGCAAAATGCACAAGAGGTGTAATAGGAAATTGGCAAAAATTACAGGGGAAATGTTTGGATTTTAAGTAAGTATAGATTGAAGATGGAGAAACAGAAAATGAAGCAGGGAGAATAAGAAGGCGAAAAAACTTCAAATATTTTGCAGCGACAAAAAGGCAATCTTTTGTTAAATTAAGCATAACAATAAGCCAGGCCCGGGCAGCTAAAAGCTTATGGAGTTTTCAGACTATATTAATAATGATGTAATAATGGAAGGTAAAAGAATATGAATACTCAAATGATGATCTGTATGGTGATCTTTGTAGCTACTCTGGTCAGCTATATGATGAATAAGATACCAATGTGGCTGACAGCAATGATCTCTCTGACTGCATTGTATTTTACAGGCTGCATTGATGCAGCTGGCGCACTGGCTGGTTTTTCAAATGTTAATACGCTGCTTATGGCAACTATGTTTATAGTAGCAGCAGGTTTCCGCCGCACATCTCTGGTAGATGGAATGTGTAGTGCCATTATGAAATTGACAAGAGGAAGTTTTCTCACAGCCTATTTTGGATATATCCTGATTGCTATACTACTGACTAACTTTATTGCCAGTCCGATGGTTGTATATGCGATCGTAAGTCCCCTGCTGGCAGCTTTTTGCGATAATACTGGTCACAGTCGTTCTCAATACATGTTCCCGATCATGGTCGTATGCGTAGCATGCTGCGGTATCCTGCCATTATCCACTGCCATCCAGCAGGCAGGACAGTTTACAGGATTTATGGAAACCTATGGATTTACTGGCATGAGCATTCGTGCAGTTGATTTTACAATTGGTACATGGCCGATCCTTATTATTGTTCCATTATGGGCATTACTGGTTGGACCCAAATTTACTCCTAAAACACCAGTAGTTCCTATTGAAGCTCTGGAAAATCAGAATACAGGAAAGCGGGCACAAAAACTTAGTCCAACTGTAGATAAGATTGGGATAGTTGTTTTCTTCGGTACGATCTTGTGCCTTATTTTTTCCAATAAATTACATCTTACTACATGGTCAGTCGCATTGACCGGAAGTCTCCTAATGGTATTGTTTGGGGTTGTAGACCATAAATCTGCATTGCGTGATATTCCCTGGGATATGCTGATGCTGTTTGTGGGTGCATTGGCTTTGGGAACAGCTTTGACCAATACCGGAGCAGGCGATATGATTGGAAATGCCCTGGCATCTGCTGTTGGCGGAACTCATAACAATTATGTATTAGGTGCACTGTTTTTCCTGATTCCATTCGTACTTACCCAGTTTATGCTGAACCGTTCCGTATCTGCAGTATTTGTTCCAATCTGTCTTCTGACCTGTTCTGCATTGGGAGCAAATCCGACTGGACTGGTACTGTTAGTTAATGCAGGTTCTCTGACTGCATTTTTAACACCTATGGCAACTCCGGCTGTACCAATGTGTATGGCTGATGGCGGTTATGATTTACGGGCAATTTTTAAGAGCGGTGTATTGATCACGTTATTCCTGCCATTTATTTACATCTTTTATACCATGACTGTATTTCCTGCATTTTAAAGAAGGGAGAACATTGTTATGACGCGGGAAGAGAAAATTGCAATTGCAGATATGGTACGCAGCCGGGACCGATTTGGTCCGGTAAGTCCGGAAGAACTTGCTGCACTGCCGGGAAAAGAACAGGAGCTCTGGGTCCATACAAAAAATGGAAAAACTGTGCATGTTTTCGAAGAACGTCCGGATAATTTACCAGAGCAGGCTGCACTGCTTTTAAATTTTCATGGCGGCGGATTTTTGAAAGGACGTACAGACCGGGATCGCAGATATTGTTGCTGGGTTATGGAGCAGCTGAATTGTATGGTCTGGGATGTTGATTACAGCCTTGCACCGGAAGCACCATTTCCTTTTGCAGCGGAAGAAGCTTATGAAATTGTAAGTTATGTATTTGAACATGCAGCAGAGCTTGGAATTGATAAGGAAAAGATTATTCTTGCCGGACACAGTGCTGGTGGTAATCTGGTGGCATCAGTTTTGATCAAAAATGCGGAGACGAAAGAACTGAATCCCTGCTGTGCGTTGATGGAATATTTTCCCACAGATAATACTGTTGACCCAGTAGAAAGGCTGTCAGAAGAACTGAAAAAAGATCCGTTTTGGGTGAAGCGTGCACAAACAGAAAAAATGTATACTGATTTTTATGTAGGAGATGCTGATGCATCGGATCCACTTTGTTCACCTGCATTTGCCAAAGATGAGGCATTGGCTGTATTTCCGGATTGTCTGATTATATCAGCAGGGGAAGACAGCCTTAGAGATGAGACAGAAGCATTTGGAATGCGTCTGGCAAAAGCAGGGGTCTGTGTGACTATGCAGCGAATTATCGAAGCTATGCATGGATTTACTACAAATCGGACATCAGGCTGGGAACGGGCACTGGATCGTCAGTACAAATTTTTTCAGGAGCATTTAAGATAGAACAAATGTCAGAAGAAAAGATATTATATGAGGAGTAAGACAATGAAGATTACAGATGTAAAGCTGCGTTTTGCAAAGCATTATCTGTTTGTACAGATATATACTGATGCCGGGATCACAGGTCTTGGCGAGGCTGGCAACTGGGGATATTTACAGGCCACAGCAGCAGCTATTGAAAAGTTTGCAGATTACCTGATCGGAAAAGATCCATTCCGCATTGAGGATTTTAATCAGAATTTCCTGCGTTCCGTGTATTTCCGCGGTTCAGTGATCATGAGTGCTATTTCTGCTATTGATATTGCTCTGTGGGATATTAAGGGTAAGGCACTTGGAGTTCCGGTTTATGAGCTTTTAGGCGGAAAGACCCGCGAAAAAGTGCGTGTATATGCATCTGTTATGCATCTCACAGAAGATAACAATGAGCTTGCAAAGCAGTATCAGCAGTTGCAGGAAATGGGCTTTACAGCTGCAAAGATCTTCTGCAACGGTCCGGTCAGCGCACCAGATGGAAAAGGAGAATTTTATTCCAGCCGCATTGAACGTGAAGTGGAAAAGGTACGGGTATGCCGTGAAGCTGTTGGAAATGATTTTGATTTTGTGCTGGAAGTGCATCGGGGCATGACACTGCCGGAAGCGGTTGCGTTTGGCCGTGCAGTAGAGCCTTACCGACCTATGATATTGGAGGATCCGGTTCCACCGGATAATGTAGATACCATGGCAGAGGTAGCATCCAAGGTGGGTGTTCCTATTGCTACAGGAGAGCGTTTTATCGACCTGCGCGAGTTTGAGGTGCTGATGTCACGCCACGCCTGCCAGTATGTCCGTCCGGATGTGTGTGCAGTAGGCGGTATCACTGCCAGCAAAAAAATCTGCGCACTGGCAGAAGCACATGATGTCCTTGTGATTCCTCATAATCCACTAGGACCGGTGTCCACAGCAGCTTGCCTGCAGATCTGCGCGTCCATTTCAAACCTTGGTATCCAGGAACTGCCTGGTTTCTGCTTAAATGGTGCAGAAGACAAGATGGTAAAAGAACCACTCCGCTTTGAGAACGGCTGTATGCTGATCCCGGAGGCACCTGGTATTGGCGTGGAACTGGCAGATGATGCAGAAGATCTGTATCCGGCTAATGAACGTGGCAGCAATGCAGCTCGCAGAGCCTTTGATGGTTCTGTGAAAGACTGGTAATGTAAAATCGAATAGAAAACACAATTTGACCACAGTTTTGTCACATTTATTCTCTATGATTAGTTGCGGCAAAGGAGAGTAAAGCGATGAAAAAAGAACTGATATTGACAGCGATTTTAGCAGCTGTGGTAGCAACTGGATGCAGTAGCAACCAGGCACCTGTACAGACCAAGACACAGGCAGAAACAACAGAAAAGGCACAGGAAGCAGTAACGAAAATGCCCCCCAAAGGTCAGAAAGGTGACAAAGGGAATAAGCCATTTTATGAAGGAATGGGAATGGCACAGACCCCAGACATTTCTGAGCTTCTTACAGGAAGCATGGATCTGGCTGATTATAAAGATAAATGGGTTTACAATGAGGACTATGACTGTTACAGTCTGGAATACGTGGTCTACTGCGAAAATCCCGTTGACCCGGTAAAGGAATGCATGAATATTTATGTTCCTGCGGCATATATGAATGCAGACGGAACCATCAATGAGACGGGTGAGATAAACGGTTACACAGCCCAGAGCGCACCTATTATCTACAAAAATGGTGTTGGCGGATATGCAGAGGCAGATGCTTCAAAGATCTCTGATAAAACAAAAGAATATCTGGAGCAGGGATATGTATTTGTATCACCTGCCAGCAGAGGCAAGGAGACACAGTCAGAGGACGGAAGCTATATTGGAAAATCCCCGGCAGGTCTGGTTGATTTAAAGGCAGGTGTGCGCTTTTTAAAGGCAAATGATAAGGTAATGGCAGGTGATGCCAATAAGATCATTTCCATTGGAACCAGCGCAGGGGGAGCAATGAGTGCTCTTTTAGGAACTACAGGAAACAGTGAAGATTACAAAGTTTATCTGGAAGAGATCGGCGCAGTCATGGATTCTACGGATGATGTGTATGCAGCACAGGTTTACTGTCCGATCACAGATCTGGATCATGCAGATCTGGCTTATGAGTGGATGTATGCAGATCTTCCTGATTACAGCAATGATATGACAGGGGAAACTGGTACAGCCACTGCGTTTGAACAGGCGTTATCAAAGGAGATGTCCTCAGCTTATGCAGCTTATATCAACGGCCTTGGACTGAAAGATCCAAAAACAGGAGAACCGTTGACTTTAAGTGATGATGGAAAGAGCGGCAGTTTTTATGATTACATGGTAAAAGAGACAGAAGATGCAGCTACTACGTACCTTACAAGGCTGGAAGACGGCAGTTTATCTGTTTCCTATTCTCTGGATGACTATCTGAAGGGAAATTATACAACTTCAGGTAAAGGTCCGAAAGGAAGGGGAACGGAAGTGGCCGGAACAGATCTTACTGGTTATCTGAAGTGGGATGGAAAGACAGCTGAGATCTCTGATTACGATATGTATCTTTCTGTTTCCAATCCAAGAATGAAGAAGGTCATGGCCTTTGATAATTTGGAAATGACCGATAATTCTGCGGAAAATATGGAATTTGGAGATGAAGCTAACCGGTATAAGCATTTCGATCCTTATATTGCAGATATACTGGAAAATTTAAAGGCCCAGTTCCCGGATGAGTATGAAACATATATGGAAGCTTATGGCAGTGTTTCCGGTGATAAGAAAGTGGAAGAAAGCAGGAAACTGTTAAATCCCATGAATTATATTGGAACGGATAAGCAGGCTGATGCAGCAGACCATATCCGTATACGGGTAGGAACAGAGGACGGAAATACATCACTGTCTGTAGCGGCAGTTCTGGCTCTTGCTCTGGAGGATAAGACGGATTCAGATGTAGATTACGCATTAGTGTGGGCACAGCCACATGGAGATGCTGATTATGAGGGAGAGCTGATCTCCTGGATCAACAGTATCTGTAAATAAAGTTTCTGTCTGGACTTTTTTTGATGAAGTGTTATATAATAGACCAAAAGTGATAACCGGACAAAAAGGAATAACATTATGTATCATGGATTGAAACAAAAGCATGGAAAAATACAGGGCGTGTCCATGCTGCCATTTGGCCTTGTTGCCGGTTTTGCCGGTGAAAAAGAAATTCGTATAATAGAGCTTGCGGAAAACGGCTTTACTTTCCGCACAGCAGAAAAAATAGCAGACCCGGAATTATTTCGAGTCTGCTTTTATCATTATCCGAAGCTGGAGTATGAGCAGGTAGAGCTGCATTCTTATAAACTGGAATGCAGTGGGAAATATGAATTTTACTATGAGTATACCCTATATCTGGATAATATAGGTGATATACCGGATAATATGGGCGATATGGATGCAGATGAAACAGAAAATGGGAAAAGCAGGGAATACGAAGGATGCAAAGAAAATAAAGAATATAGAGAATATGGGGAATATCGGGAACAGGTTCAGGCAATGCTTCTGTGGTATGACCGTTATATCCGTTTAAAACTGACCGGGGATGAGAATGAACTGGCCAGTGCCATGACAGTTTATCCGACAAATGGGGATGCAGTGACGGCTGAGAGCTTTGAAGAGCAGAAGAAGCGGTGGTTTGGCTGTGAAAATCAGGAATATTGCAGGAAAGAAACAGGCCGGGAAAGGGAGACAGAGGAGAAGTCACAGAACAGGTCGGAGGTAATGCCAGAGACCGGGAGTGCATTGGAGCAGTTTGAATGGGCTGTGGAGCTGGACACCACCTGGCTTTATGAGGAGTATCTGGCGACAGATCTTAAAGTTTTTATAGATAACTACTGGAAGCGGAATCATCTGTCCGGGTACTGGTTTTCTTATATCCGGCCGCAAAGACTTTATATTGGAAATGCTTTCTGTCATCTGCTTTTTCCAAAGGAAGACCAGTTGTTTCTGCTTCTTGAAAAAGCCAGAAAAGATGGTTTGCAGGTAACGATGACTTTTTCTTATATCAGGGAATTTATGCTGGAGAGAATGAAAATTTTGCTGAACCGGTTGGAAGCCTGGTGTGAGAAAAATGAGAGTATTTTGGAAATACAGGTCAATGACTGGGCTATGGCAGAAATGATAAAAGAGAAGTCTTTACTGATTCCGGTACTTGGCATTTTATTAAACAAGCGGCGGAAAGATCCAAGACTGCACTATAAGTTGGAAACTATGACACAAACAGGAGCAGAGGCCGACGGTAAATTCCTTGAAGAAAATAGTTTAAATGCCGATTTTTACAGAGAGTATCTGGAAAAAGAATACGGCATTGCCAGATTCGAATGGGAAAGCTGTGGCTATGATATGGCATTTCCTGTTGGAAAGAACAGTCTGCACCTTCCTTTTTACCAGACCAATACATCCCAGTATTGTACGTTGTATGCAAAATGTACCACAGGAGAGCGGGGAAAGCAGAAGCTGGTAAAACAGTGTCCGGGATTTTGTAAAGATTATGCGTTCTTGTATCCGGATCATCTGAAAATGGTGGGTAGATACAACTCCTTATTTGCGTTGGACAGCCGCATTTTTGAGGATGATCCTGGTTTTGGATCTGGAATAGAAAATGAAGTTGGAATGAAAACAGGAATAAAAGAAATGGTTCAAAAATGGAAAACAGCAGGGACAGACCGACTGGTGGTAAATCTGCTGTAAGATGTATGTTCTCCCGGAATCTTTCTGCGCCTGATTTTGTGAGAAGATTTTTTGTCGGGTGCGGCTGGCGGAAAATCAGTTACAAAGGCAGGTGCATGAAAGATTCCGAGAGGACATATGTGGGGAAAGGAGGGAAGAGTACAGATGAAGATTGTAGCCGGACTTGGTTCCGTTGATGAATATATCCCCTATGTGGAAGCAGGAGCAGACGAGTTTTTCTGCGGCTATGTGCCTTATTCATGGACAAAAAAATACGGGACGCTTCTGCCGCTTAACCGCCGGGAAGTACTTTGCTCCAATGTACAGTTAGGTGCATTTAGCGAACTGGAAATACTGGTTGCTATGATCAGAAAATATAAAAAGCCAGTGTATCTCACCTTTAACTCCTTATACTACATCCCAGAACAATACCCGGAAATTGTTAATATTATTATACGGTGTATGTCCATTGGATTTAATAGTTTTATCGTCGCTGATCCGGCGCTGCTTTTATATCTGCGACAGAGTAGAATCAATTGTGAGATCCACTTGAGCGGAGAGACTGCAGAGGTCAACAGCGGAATGATAAAATACTTTGAGAAGCAGAACTTAAAACGCCTGATCTTTCACAGGAAAAACAGCATAGAAGATATGAATTCTATTATTAACAAAGCAGGAAACCTCACAGAATTTGAAGCCTTCACACTAAACGAAATGTGCCAGTTTACCGGTGCATTCTGCAATTCCCTTCACTGCGATGAAATGTGTCATCTTTGTCTGGTACCCTATGAACTGGGACGGATCAGAGAAGGTGTATCAGCAGAAAGTGTGGATGAAAATGTGGATGAACCAGAAGATGACGGCTATCTTTGTGGACAGACTGGCTGTGGCCTCTGCGCTTTATACCAGTTGGAAAAAGCTGGTGTTACTCATTTAAAACTGGTGGGAAGAGGCAACTACACAGACTATATGGAACGTGATATCAAAAATCTGCGAAAGGCATTAGAAATATTAAAAGATGTCTTGGATATGGAAAAAACTGGAAATATCCCAGCCGGACCAAAGGCAGAACGCAGATATATTTCACAGATGAAAAGGGAAATATTCGGTCCGGCTGGAAAGTGTAGTGGAATGTGCTATTATCGGTAGGTAGAAACATCCAGATGTACGGCAACTAAAATCCACTGAATTATATCAAAAATTATATTAAATCTTTTCTCAGAATCTTTCTGTGCTTGATTTTGTGAGAAGATTTTTTAGGATATAATTTTATAGATGTAATACATTTTTTAGGACGTAAATTGGATTATAATAACATTTTTATGGACATTATTTTTTAGGCTGATATCGGATATCAGACACTGTATACACTGTGATAAAAGCATGGGGGTCTTCACGGTTGATATAATTCATCAGTTTCTGGTATTCTGACTTATCTACGATGGTAATGATCTCATTGCGTTTTTCCAGATTGTAGGCACCGATGGATTCATAGATGGTAGCGCCGCTGTGCAGGTCATTGATGATAAAATGCCGCAGCTCTTCCTCTTTTTTAGTGATAATGCAGACCCGCCGTTTTACATTGTGGTTAAAGATAAAATGGTCCAGGATGATGCCGTTAAAATAGGTTCCCAGTACACTTAAAACAACAGTTTTCTTATCATACACCAAAGCTGCTGAAAGGGCGACACACATGCCGGATAAGGACATAGCTTTCCCAAGATCCATATGGAGATATTTGTTCATGATCTTGGCAACGATATCCAGACCACCGGAAGAAGCATTGCGGTTAAACAGGATGCTTAAACCGATACTGACGGTTAAAATATAGCATAAAACATCCAGTTCCTGACTGTCAGTTAAGGAGCCGATGTTCGGGAAGATCCTTTCAAAAAGGGCCAGAAAAAGGGGAAGTACAATACTGGTGTATACGGTTTTAGCCCCGAATTCTTTTCCGCAGGTGAAAAATCCGATGATCAGTAAAAGTACATTTAAGATCATGGTGATGGCTGAAAGGGGCAGAGGAACAAAGTTAGATAAGATAATACCAAGACCGGAGATACTGCTTACGGAAGCATGGCTTGGTAAAAGAAAGAAGTACACAGCTCCGGCTACGATGGCCATAGCTGCTGTAAGGACCATAGTTTCTTTGAACAGTTCTGTAACATGGTTGTTTGAATGGTTCATGACACACCTCTGTGGGATTATAGTTGGTTACAGTTAAGCCAGGAACTGTAACTGTATCTGCAACATTCATTGTACTATATATCACCAAATATAACTATATAATAAAAATAAAAAGTTGACAAAAAATAAGCCTATTTCAAGGCTTTTCGGTACTTTTTTGCATTTCAATGTGTCAAATTTCCGCGTCATAAATAGTTGACAGATCTGTCATTCCATACTATACTAATAACACAATTGAGATTTGGGCGTGTTACTGGTAAAGCAGGCATTAACCGAAAGGGCATCGAAGAGATGTCCTTTTGGTTGATGCCTTTTTCATTTTCCAAATAAAACTACACTTCCCAGAAGCAACTGAAACGGATTGTTTTGGGTATGCTGATAGGAGCAGGTTTCTTTTCTGCACAGGTGAAATACGTAAAATGGAAAGACGTTTGCGCGTTTGCAGGAAGAATTTTCGGGAGATGTGAAAACTGTCAGAAAGACACACCTGAATACTCAGAAAAAAAGGAGAAAGAACATGAAAGACAAGATTTTTGGGGTGCTTCAGCGAGTAGGACGCAGCTTCATGCTTCCGATTGCGGTGCTTCCGGTTGCTGGCCTCCTGCTGGGGATTGGAAGTTCCTTCACTAATGAGACTACCATTGCAACCTATGGCTTACAGGGGATTTTTGGTAATGGAACCGTCCTGCATGCACTGCTTATGATCATGAGCAAGGCAGGAAACGTCATTTTTGATAATCTGCCGATCATCTTTGCGGTGGGTGTTGCCATTGGCATGGCGAAGGCGGAAAAAGAGGTTGCGGCACTTTCGGCTATGATTTCTTTTTTTGTGATGCATGCATCAATCAACGCAGTGCTTTTATTAGCAGGAAAAGTTTTAGCGGACGGAACAATTGCCTCGGATGTGCTTGAGGGAACCATTGTCAGTGTCTGCGGTATTCAGACCCTGCAGATGGGTGTATTTGGCGGTATTCTTGTGGGACTTGGTGTGGCAGCACTCCACAACCGGTTTTATAAGATTGAACTGCCAAACGCACTGTCATTTTTTGGCGGCTCCCGTTTTGTACCGATTATTTCTACCGTTACTTATGTTGGTATCGGTATTCTGATGTACTTTATCTGGCCGGCTGTCCAGAATGGCATTTTCGCGCTGGGCGGTCTGGTTACAGGAACCGGTTATTTCGGAACCCTGATTTTTGGTATCATTAAGCGTGCGCTGATCCCGTTCGGCCTGCATCATGTGTTCTATATGCCTTTCTGGCAGACTGCGGTAGGTGGCACCATGATGGTGGATGGAAATCTGATTCAGGGCGGCCAGAACATTTTCTTTGCGCAGCTGGCTTCGTCAGATGTGACGCATTTCAGCGCGGATGCTACCCGGTATTTTTCCGGTGAGTTTATTTTTATGATTTTTGGACTTCCGGGAGCGGCGCTGGCCATGTACCGGTGCGCGAAACCGGAAAAGAAAAAGGCAGCAGGAGGTCTGCTTTTAAGTGCGGCGCTGGCCTGCATGTTTACCGGAATTACAGAGCCAATTGAGTTCTCTTTCCTGTTTGTAGCACCAATGCTGTTTGCGGTTCAGGTGATCCTGGCCGGAAGTGCCTATATGGTTGCGCATATTTTGAACATTGCAGTGGGTCTTACATTTTCCGGTGGTCTTCTGGATCTGGTGATTTTCGGTGTGCTGCAGGGCAATGCGAAAACCAGCTGGCTTCGCATCATTCCGGCAGGAGTTGTGTATTTCCTTCTGTATTACGTTTTGTTCAGTTTTCTGATTAAAAAATTTGATTTGAAAACACCGGGACGTGAGGATGATGACGAGGAGACGAAGCTCTACACGAAGGCTGATGTGAATGCCCGCAGGACTGAAGCGAAAGAGGGAGAAAGCTGCAGTCAGGCAGAAAACAGTAAAGACAGCCGGAGTGCAGCCATTGCAATGGGTATGGGAGGAAGAAACAATATCACTTCCGTGGACTGCTGCGCGACACGACTCCGCTGCTCTATCGCAGACTCGTCGCTGGTTGATGAAAAGCTTTTAAAGTCGACTGGCGCGGTAGGCGTGATCGTAAAAGGGCAGGGAATCCAGATTATTTACGGACCGCAGGTGACTGTGATCAAATCCGAGCTGGAAGCTTATCTGGCAGAGGAACATGAGGAGGATACCGCAGAAGCTACAGATAGTGCAGAGAATATGGGCACCAAAGTGACTGCGGAAACCGAAGCATCTGTGAATCTGGCAGAGAGCAAGAACATCGCAGAAAACATCCACAAACTTTACTCTCCGTTCCAGGGCGTATTAAAGCCAATCACGGAGGCACCGGACGAGGCATTTGCCAGCAAAGCCATGGGAGACGGCTACCTGGTTATGCCGGAAGATGGAATCGTTGAGGCACCGGAAGATGGTGAAGTCATGTTTGTATTTCCGAGCAAACATGCGATTGGCCTGAAGGCGGCGGATGGGACGGAATATCTGCTCCATATCGGTGTAGATACTGTGAAACTGAATGGGGAAGGCTTCACGGTATTTGTAAGTGATGGACAGAAAATTAAGAAAGGCGAAAAGCTCATGGAATTTGACCCGGCCTATATCCGGGAACACGCAGTGAGCGATGCCTGCATCGTTATTTTTACAGGACTGACAGAGGGAGAAAGCTTAAGCTTAGAAGGAGAAAAGCAAGTGAAACGGCTAGAGCTGATTGGTCAGATAAGAAAGTAAGATAAAAATAAGATAAAAACTTAGGGAGTATTTATCATACGAAACAAAAAGTACTTTCTGCATCCTAAGGTTGTCGTGTATAATAACAGGACAGGCATAAGATGCAGGAGGTATTTTTTATGTATCGGGTAATCAAAGTATTGAACAATAACGGAATTCTGGTGCTGGATGATGCCAACGGTCAAGAGCAGATTCTTCTGGGAAACGGGGTCGGCTTCGGACATCGTATGGGAGAGCGAATGACAGAACTTCCGAAAGGCCGCCGTTATGAACTTGTGAGCGAAAAAACGCCGGCGCTGATCCGTGTAAACGGCATTGATCCGATTTATATCGAAGCAGCCGGAAAAATCATAGAGATGGCAGAAGCGGCGATGGGACCACTGCAGCATGATATTCTGATCCCAATGGCAGATCACATTGCTATGGCAGTAGCACGGGCCAGAGAGAAGAAAGAAATTCCCAATCCGTTTCAGCATGATATTGCAGCTTTATTTGGAGATGAGTATGAAGCGGCCAGAAAAGGATGCGAAATCTTAAAAAAAATGACGGGAACCATCCTTGGAGAGGATGAAGCCGGTTTCATTGCCCTGCATATCCACGCAGGACTGGCGCAGGAGAATCTGGCGGATTCCCTGGAAACAGCCCGTCTGGTAGGTGTCTGCATGACCATGATCGAGGAAGGAGCCGGAAAGAAGCTTCCTTATGGCTCTCTCGGTTACAACCGGCTGATGAGTCATGTCCGCTATATGCTGGCCCGGGCCAGAAAGGGAGAACGCACGGATCTTGATCTGGAAGCATACGCAAAAGCGCAGTTCCCATTCGAATACGCGCTGGCTGAGCAGATTTTGAAAAAACTGGAACAGGAGCTGCGCATGACGTTTGCGAAAGAAGAAACCGGATTTCTTGCGATTCATA
Source organism: Lachnospiraceae bacterium (assembly GCA_025758065.1). Lineage (NCBI taxonomy): Bacteria > Bacillati > Bacillota > Clostridia > Lachnospirales > Lachnospiraceae > Lachnospiraceae bacterium. Next base: position 485,055 of record CP107199.1, on the reverse strand, counting down.
TCAGGCGGGTAACTGGTGGAGAATCTGCAACATAAATGCAAAAATATAAAATGATAAAATACAAAAACGGAAAAAGTTGCGGAAAACACTTTTCAAGTCCGTATATTTTTGCTATACTATCTCATCTTTGACAGTTGATTAGTTAAAAAAGTGCCACAATCCCTGTAAATACAAGGGGTGTGGCACTTTTATCTGCATACACGAAATATAGTAATGTTTTATCTCCGCTTACTTTTTTTCTGAATTCCTTTCATTTTCCATTTTGTTATGAATTGATAGTCCGTTCTGAATCCGCAGGTTTCATGGAGATCGTCAGTGATTTCCTGACGTTCATATACAGGCATGAAGCCCTGTTCTTCTACATCTGCAAATTTTATATCTTTTAAAGTGTGAAGTAATTGTTCTGTAGTATAAGTTCCTTTCAGAGAGCGGTTTAATAACCGAAAATGTAACAGAGCAAGAAAGCAGGTAAGGAAGTGAGCTTTAATCCGGTCTTCACGGTTTAAGTAAATGGGTCTGGCTTCAAAGTCTGTTTTCATAGTTCTGAAACAGTCTTCAATCTGCCATCTTCCTTCACTGACTTTTAAGATATCTGCAACGTCATCATTAAGCAGATCGGTACATACCGCATAAAGACCGTCATACATTTCTTCTTCTGCAATCTTATCCGTATCGAGATAATAGTGGATCTTAGCTTTTTCTCCTTCGTTGGTTACAGCTACCTTATTTACAAATCTTGCAGGATCATTTGGATTTTTACGCTGTTTTTTTAGAGAACCATTTGCAACCATTTTTTCTGCCCGACAGATCTGCTCCGCACGGATGGTTTTCTGGTAAGCAGCATATTTAGGGGAGTAGGTTATGATTAATCTTTGATCCAGTTTTTTTGTTGTAAATGGTTCGTCTTTATAATAAAGATGGTTCTTGTCATCATCTGTCAGTTTTGTGAGGTCAACAGGTTTATCATCTGAGAGACGTTTGAAGACAGTTTTCTTTAAAGCCCATGCCCGGTCTTCATCAGGCAGCTTTTTGATGGACTGAGTGACAATAAATGCCCTCTGTCCCATGTAATTAAGAACACGGTTATCCTCAGAAGCAAGTCCGGCGTCACTGCAATAGATAAACTTATCACAGCCGAATTGTTGGAGAATCTTTGTTTCTAAAGGTTTTAAGGATTTCTGTTCATTTTGGTTTTCAGGAAAGAGTGAGAAAGCCAAAGGTATTCCGTCACCATCTGTAAAGAGTCCCATTTGAATAATGGGATTCGGACGGTGCTCTTTGCTTTTTCCGTATTTTTTATCTCCATCTTCCTGTTCGATTTCAAAGTAGTAGTTTTTGTGCAATCATAGTAAAGGATTCGATCCATTCTGTCACCGAGGAAAAAACTGTTTTTATAAACTTCTGATTGAATAAAATCTATTTCAGAAGCAAGAACAGAAAGAGCTCAGTAAACATCATGAAGTTCATAAGTTGGAGTCTCAAGGAACTGTTTTGCTGCCCGGAAGGAAGAACTTTTGCTGGAAGGTTCCAGAACCCTTGTATAAATTAAATCAGATAAAATCGCATTAAGATCATACTCGAATTTATGTCGACTTTTGATTTTTCTGCAGACAGAATCAAGCTTAAGGCCATAGTAAATAGACTGAAGAAAAAGATATCCGCCAGAAAAAAGTTTCTGCTTATTATAGTCCATGAGTCTGTTGGAATGAAATGGGATCATAACAGTAGCATCCTCTTTTTCACTTTTATATTTCAGTGTTTCAAGACGAGCCTGTTCATTTGCCCATTCAACAACTCCGTCACGATCCGTGTGGAGCTGCGCTGATAATTCAGCTAATGTACCTAATTTTCGGATGGTTTTGGAAGTACTTTTCCCATTAGCATTTGTATAGGACTGAGTAATGTAAAAGGACTCGGAATTTTTTGATTTTGATGTTGTTATACGCACAATAGTCACCTCTGTCACTATTATACTGTATATCACTAAATATTACTATATAATAAAAATGAAAATTTGACAAAAAAATAAGCCTATTTCAATTCGCTGGATGCGCGCAGATGGCAGAATACCTATGTGAAGCGGGAAAAGATTATTGCAAAAGTATTGTTCCGATACTTCCCGAAGCCGGGTATGCTCAAATAGTGTTTTAAGTGCGTTAGAAGATCGCGGAACAAGGATTCAAAAATGAGAGAGTGGATACAGAGCAGGTTTTAAAAATCTGTTTTGTATCCGCTTTTTTAGTTTGGGCAGAAAAATCAATCTTTCTCATTCGGGAAAATGGATGGTTCTTCTGTCGGATGAGAGGTGGAGAAAATGTGTCTCTTTTTGAGGGTCACAAGTTCGATCAGGATCTGCGCAATCGCGAAGAGACCGATTCTGGGGTTTGTGTCGACATTGGCGAGCTCCTGATTATGATCGTTTGAGAAGAACGCAAACGAGCTCAGAGAGACGAGAGGGCTGTCCCGTTCACAGGTGAGAAGAATCGTTTTGATGCCTCGCTCGAAGGCCGTCTCCATGATGGACTGATAGTACTGGGGATCTCCGTGCGCGCTGACAATCAATAAAACCGAATCCCGGCTCATTTGTCCGATCAGACTGCCGAGAAGGCGTTGCCATTCGATCAGAATACAGCTGTAATCAAGGCTTGAGAGCACCGCATGCAGGTAACTTGCAATCAGAGAGCTCAGATTGGAACCGCAGATGTAGATTGTGCAGTCGCTGGTCAGAAGATTGGCGACTTCCTGAAGCGCATCGAGATCGAGCTGTTCGAGATTGTCACGAAAGAGCGCAAGAGAGTGTTCAATGATGTTATCGGAGAAGAGTGCAGAATTTTTCTGTTCCTTGAGCTGTTGGCGGAGCTGATATTTAAACTCATTGAAACCTTTGAATCCGAGCTTCTGGCAGAAGCGGACGATCGTTGCGCTTGAGGTATAGAGCTGATCGCTCATCTCCTCGAGGTTCATATAGAGGCACTGAGGAAAATGATTCTCAAACCAGTCGAGAATCTCGGACTCGGTCGGAGTCAGAAAGAGTGAGTGGGCCTGTTCAAAGATCGGAATCATGGGAATCTCCTTTCTGTTTGTAGTCGAGATTAGGCGTTTGCGAAACGCCAAAAGCCGCATAAATACGGCTTTTTTTCTTATTAAAAACAAAATATCTCCTCAAGGTTTATGGTAAAATAGAGTTGCGAGAAACTATCAACCAATCCACCTAAAGGAGATATATCTATATGATAACATATAAACAGCTCACTTTGGCAGAAATTTTTGAAGATTGCCAAAATAAATTCGACAACGACAAATATCGGTTTCTTTCTCTTCTCGATGAAGCCATTAACCTTGATGAAATTGTTCCTCTTTCTTTTGTTTCTCACTTCCACGCCAGTATCGGAAGACCTCGCAGGCACAAACTTTTTTCGATGCTTAAGGCTCTTCTGCTCCAGCGCATTTTTTCCATCCCAACGGACACGCTTCTGATTGTGTTTTTGAAGTACTCCCAGGAACTGCGTGATTTCTGTGGCTTTGATGTTGTTCCGGATGGCTCCAAATTCACACGGTTTAAACAGGATTTTTTATTGGACTTACAATCGATCCAGGCTCATCCAGATATCGTTGTCGGAAAAAAATCGGATTCTCCTGATGAAGACAAATCGCTTGCTGACTCTAAGGCACTGCTTCCAGTTTTGATTGATTTTTTCCAGAAGCATCCGCTTATACAGCCAAAAACTTTTTTTGGAGATGCTGCCTTTGACTCCATTGAAATCTACAAATCTTTTTTGAATGAAGTTGGATTTCAAAAGGCTTTTATCCCTCTGAAAACCAAGATTTCCATAGAAGGAATTGACTATACTGTCAACGAAAACGGCATTCCCTGCTGTCCTCATGATCCGTCACTTCCAATGAAACGAGAAGGAAGCAAATCCCATCTGCGAAGCAAACTCCCTACTATGAAATTTGTGTGTCCTAAGATGAAATGGGAGTACAATCCTGCTGACAAATCAAAGCGCCGCGTATGCCATTGTGACAATCCATGTACCTTTTCTTCCTGCGGGCGAATGATCTACATTTATCCGGAAAAGAACCTTCGTGCTTATCCAGGAGTTGAACGTGGCTCACAGGAATGGGAAGATACCTACAAGATCCGTGTAAATGTAGAAAAATCGATCAATCATTTCAAGGATAGTTTCTGCATTGCGAATCGTAAAACCCAGAATGAAAAAACACTTCACGCTGATTTGCTTTTTGCAGGAATCACCCAACTTGTTACTGTTCTCGTTGCTGATAAGATTCATCAACACCAATACATCCGAAGCCTGAAAACACTTATAGCCTAGGACTTACCACTTGTACAAAACGGATGTAGCTTATTTAAGTGCGCCTAAATATACATGATTCGCACAATTGAACTGCAAAATGTGAGGCAGTTATCTCATTCGGATAGATGTGGATAACTTTGGCTTAATTGCAAAATTGAGTTTCGCGATCACCTATGTAGTCGAGATAGCAGTTGATGATCGCGCAGATGATGTAGAAAATTGGCAGACGCGAAGTGAACTCTGCACCGTTGTTTTCTCTCTGGTCAGTGAAAAATCGATAGTTGATGTCAGCAAGGGAGGCGATGCTGTTGCTTGAGTACGGAGTGATTGCGAGGATCGGAATGTTGTTTGTGCTTGCAATTCGCGCAAGGCGCTCGGTCGGACCAAAATTTCCAGAGGTGCTGACGAGAATCAGCAGGGCTTTTCGGTTCACTGAGTACAGAAGATGCTCGCACATCCGCGCGGAGGCAGTTCGGTAGACATTCTGACGACCGATCGAGAAGAGCAGTTTCTCAAAGTAATCGCATGGGATCTCCGTGATTCCGGCGGGCGAAAAGATGTAGATTGGACAATCACTGTCAAAGAAGGCGAAGGTGCGCTCGAGGAGATCCTGAGAGATAAGGTGGGAGGTTCCGGAAATGTTGTTGAACATCGCGGAGATCATGACCTGACGTTCCATGGAGATCGAGGTCGGAAGTTTCTTGGACGCGGAATCGACACTTTCCTGATCCGGCTGCCTGGATGCATTTGTGCGGAGTGCGTACTTGAACTCGGCAAAGCCTGAGAAGCCGAGCTTTCGACAGAAGCGGAGCACGGTCGCCGGGGAGTAGGAAATCACCCTCGAAAATTCGTGGATGCTCATCTCGCAGGTCTCTGAACTGTGACCGTACACATACTGAAGAATTTTCAGTTCATTTTTGCTCAGACTCTGAATAATTTGATCGTTTAACTGAAGCGGAAACATGAAATCCTCCTTTTTCGGGATACTTTTGTGCATTTTTAAAAAACGTGGGAATCTTGCATAAATTCTGTCTTTTCTGTTTTTTATTTTATGGCAAAAACATCCTATTTGTCAATGAAAAAAATTACTATAAGAGTAATAAATAATAAAATATGAGACTTGAATCAGAACAAACAGAAACTATTTACATCTTATTGAGAAACGAGTATGATGATGTCAACAGAAACGAAGAAGGTATCTCAAGAGAGAGAAAGGAGTAGCAATGAAGAGTTATAATGTATGTATCGTAGGTGGAGGAAGCACTTATACACTGGGATTCTTAAAGTCCTTCGTAAGACTGAGAGAGGAATTCCCGTTAAAGAAACTGGTTCTGTTTGATATCGATGCAGAGCGTCAGGAGCCGATCGGAAAGTATGGTGAGATTCTGTTCAGAGAGCGTTTCCCGGAGCTTGACTTCTCCTACACGACCGACATCAAGGAAGCATACGAGGGAATGGATTTCGTATTCATGCAGATGAGAGCTGGCGGTCTTCCGATGCGTGCAAAAGATGAGCACATTCCGCTGTCCATGGGAATGATCGGACAGGAGACCTGTGGTGCCGGTGGAATGGCTTACGGCCTGCGTTCCTGCGTAGACATGATCAAGGCTGTTCATGACATTCGTAACTATGCTCCGGATGCATGGATCTTAAACTACTCCAACCCGGCAGCTATCGTAGCAGAGGCACTGCGCAGAGAGTTCCCGGATGATAAGAGAATCTTAAACATCTGCGATCAGCCGGAGAACGTAGTACGTTCCTGCAGCCGTCTGCTTGGATGCAACTGGGAGGATCTTGATCCGGTATACTTCGGTCTGAATCACTATGGTTGGTTCACCCACATCTATGATGCACATACCGGTGAGGACCTGCTTCCGAAAATCCGTGAGACGATCGCAAAGAACGGCTTCCTTCCGCAGGATGCAGAGCAGAGAGATCAGTCCTGGCTGGATACTTATGGAATGGTACAGACCATCATGTCTGACTTCCCGGATTACCTGCCGAACACCTATGACCAGTACTATCTGTATCCGGATTACAAGGTACAGCACCTTAATCCGAACTTCACCAGAGCAGATGAGGTTATGGCTGGACGTGAGAAGAGAGTCTTCAGCGAGTGTGCAGAAGTTATCAAGGAAGGTAAGTTAGGAGATCGTTTCCACGCTATCTCCGATGCACATGCAGAGATGATGATCAAGGTTGCAGAGGCAATCGCATACAACAAGAACAGCCGTCACATCCTGATCGTTGAGAACAACGGTGCAATCGCAAACATGCAGGACGATGCAATGGTTGAGGTTGTTTGTGAGCTGGGTATCAACGGACCGCGCCCGATGAGAGTCGGCAACATCCCGCAGTTCTATCTTGGTCTTCTTGTAAACCAGGTATCCAGCGAAAAGCTGATCGTAGATGCTTACTATGAGCACTCCTATGAGAAGGCTCTTCAGGCATTCACCCTGAACCGTCTGGTCGGCGATGCAAAGAAGGCTAGAAAGGTTCTGGATGCCCTGATTGAGGCAAACAAGGGAATGTGGCCGGAGTTAAAGTAATTGTTAAGTGCTTTGTAAGTTGCTCTTTTGAGTAAATATATGAGAAACATATGACATCATGGGGGCATCAGAGCAGACATCATTGAAGAGACCGAAGAAGCTGTAGGGACACAGAAATCTGGGAGAAAAGAGGGCTGTGTACACAACGTATAGAATATTAAATAATTATTAAGGCAAATGTAACACAACAGAGGGGAAGCAGAAAATATGTGAAAGGCGCCACAGTTTGGGAGCTGTGGCGTGGGAGGTTTAGTATGAACAAGAGCAAAGTCATGAACTTCTTCTCAGACCTTGGCCGAAGCCTGCTGATGCCGATTGCGGCATTGGCGGCTTGTGGTATTGTTCTGGGATTCAGTGCTGCACTGTTAAAGGCACAGGTACAGGCTGCTGTACCGGTATTGTCGGTAGGAATTCTTCACTTCATCATCACGACAATCAACAAGGTATCCGGCATTGTATTCACCCTGATCCCGGTTCTGTTTGCAATCTCGATTGCATTCGGACTTGCTAAGGAAGAGAAGGAAATTGCGGCGTTTGCGGGTTTCATCGGATATTATACATTCCTGGTGGCATCCGCCTGTATGATTAATTCTGGTTTTATGGATTTCAGTGCACTGAAAATATCCACGATTCTTGGCGTTGAGACGATGGATATGGGTGCAGTTGCCGGTATGATCACTGGTATCGTGACGGCAGCACTTCACAACAAGTATCACAAAGTAACATTCCCGGTAGCTGTATCGTTCTACGGTGGAAAACGTTTTGTGGCACTCGTTGTAATTCTGGCTATGACAGCTGTTGGACTTATTGCTCCGCTTGTATGGGCTCCGGTTTCCATGGGAATCGATGCACTCGGCGGTCTGATTTCCGCTGCAGGTCTGGCAGGAATATTCTGTTATGGATTCTTAGAGCGTCTGCTGATCCCGACCGGTCTGCATCACGTTCTGAATGGTATCTTCCGTACCACTGCAATCGGTGGTGTGTTCCAGGGTGTTGAGGGATGCTTAAATATTTTCCTTCAGTTCGTAGATAAGGTAGATCTGTCTGAGCTTCAGCCGTTCACCGTATTCCTTGGACAGGGCAAGATGCCGATGATGATGTTTGGTCTTCCGGGTGCAGCACTTGCAATCTATCGCACCGCACCGGCAGAGAAGAAGGCACGCGTAAAGGCGCTGATGATCGCAGGCGTTGCAGCCAGCGTAGTATCCGGAATCACCGAGCCGATGGAGTTCTCCTTCATGTTCGTAGCACCGGCACTGTTCGTCTTCCATGCAATCATGGGTGGTATTTCCTTCATGCTGATGGCAGCATTCAAGGTTATCGTTGGTAACACCGGTGGTGGTCTGATCGATTTCTTCATCTGGGGTGTTTTCCAGCCGGGTTCTCACTGGTACTGGATCGTGATTGTAGGACCGTTCTTCTTCATCATTTACTACCTGGTATTCAAGACTTATCTGACCAAGAAGAATCTGTCTATCGATGTTGCAGATGAGGATTCCGAGGAAGAGACCGAGACTGCTGGCACTGCATCGATTGGCAACAAACAGCTTGCACAGGCACTTGAGATCATCGAGGGTCTTGGTGGCAAGGACAACATCAAGGTAGTTAACAACTGCCTGACCAGACTGAGAGTAGACGTAAAGGATATGTCCGCAGTCGATGAGCCGAGACTGAAGAAAACTGGTGCAATGGGCTTCGTTCACTCAAGCGATGTTCACATTCAGGTTATTTACGGACCGAAGGTTGAGGAAATCGCTGCAAATGTGCGTGAGGCATTGAAGAAAGAGACAAAATCTGCACCGAAGCAGGCAGAGTTTTCTGCACCGATCACAGGAAATGTGATTCCGATGGAGCAGGTTCCGGACCCGGCATTCTCTCAGAAGATGATGGGTGATGGATTTGCAATTGAGCCGACAGAGGGCGTTGTTCAGTCTCCGGTAGACGGAATTGTAGAAGTAGTATTCCCGACCGGACATGCCGTTGGACTTCGTTCTGATGATGGTTCTGAGATTCTGATTCATCTTGGAATCGACACAGTAGAGCTGAACGGAAAAGGATTTGAGGTTTCTGTAAAGCAGGGCGACCGTGTAAAGAGTGGAGATGTTCTTGTAAAAGTAGATCTCGACTATGTGAAGAGTGCAGGTAAGAAGACCGTATCTCCGGTGATTTTCACAAGCGGAGAGAAGATTACACTTCTGAAGAAGGGCATGGTATCAAGGGGAGAAAAATCCGTGATCCGAATTGAGAAGGCGTAAATTAAGTACTAAAAGGTTAATGACAGTTTGAGGGTTGTATAATTTGAATTAGAAAGTGCCACAGAATGGTAAGGGAAATCCAGAAGTTCTGTGGCACTTTTTTGTATAATAGGAAATTGCGTCCTATTATACAAAAAATGCTCCGCGAGGATGCTTATTATAAGGCAGGGATTTCGCTTTTAAGATAAAAAGTTCCCCGTTTTGCCAGGGATCCATCTGGCAGAACGGGGAATTCTCATATTGAATAAAAAGTTACTGTTTTTTCTGCATAAGCAATCAAAAAGGACACCTTTTATTGTATAATTATGTTATCCACAAAACAACACGAAAGAAGGTGTCCTTAATGAAAAATTAGCATTAAAGAAGCTGCTAACTTATATGAAAAGTGTATATAAAATCCCGGAGAAAATCAAGGGGTTATCGGACAAAAGAAAAAGAAGATCGATCCCATTGTTTAATATCGTCATGCCGGCACTGCTCTTTCTGATGCTGCAGTATGAGAGTTTTCACACAGTTTTTTCTGCGCCTGAAAGTATGGGAAAACGATTGAAAAACTGCATACATGGAAAGATACCTAAAATTGATGCAGTCCGTGACCTTCTTACCCAGATAGATCCAGATGAGATCCGTGAGATCCACGACCAGACGATCGATATCATAAAAAGCAACCGTGTATTTCGGGAAGGGACTATAGGTGGATATGTTGTAGCCGGTATCGATGGAGTGGAATTGTTCAACAGCACAAAAAAGTCCTGTTCGGACTGCCTTAGCCGGAAAAACCGTGCAGGTGAAACAGAATATTTCCACCGGAGCGTGGTCTGTATGACAGTAGGAAAAACGCCACATGTAATCCTGGGCCAGGAAATGTTAAAACCGAGGGACGGAGCGGAAAAAGATGAAGGCGAACTGACAGGAGGAAAAAAGCTGATCAGACGTCTGAAGGAAAGACACGGACATTTCGCAGATGTGATCGTAGCAGATGCGCTGTATCTGAATGCCCCATTTATCAATACGATAAAAGAGTGTGGACTGGATGCGGTGATCCGACTAAAAGATGAACGAAGGGAACTGTTTCAGGATGCGGAAAGCCTGTTTAAGCAGGATGAGGGGAGATAATAGTCCCCATAAGCTTCGTGTGATCCGATATCATGAAAGCTGGAAAGAAAACGAACGCCGGATGTGGCTGGTAACGACTCTGGATCAAGGGGAACCTCGGGTTTTATGGGAGATGATGAACCGAAGATGGTATATAGAAGAGAATGGATTCCACCAGTTGAAAACGTATTATCACGCAAAACATTGCTATTGCCATGCAGCAACAGAAGTAATATTTGATCTGATGATCATCGGCTTCAACATGAGAGAATTATACCTGTATCGCCGTATTCAAGGATTTAAAGAAAGTGGAATCAGCCGAAAAAGTGTGAACCGGAAGTTTTGTGATGAGCTATTGTTGGAAAAAGTAAAAAGTATCTTGTATGAAAAGGGCGGATAGTCTGTCAGTGGGAAAATAAAAACAGGCGCTTTGAAATGAGCTAAATTTAACTAAGGGGGGATTTTGTGCGCATTCAGCTATTCAGGAAGCAAAAGAGAAAATAAGCGTGAGAGGGGCACTATTTATAAATATACAGTGCTAAAAGCGAAATCCCTGAAAAACCAATGTAAATATTGACAATTTCAAGTAAATATCGTAATATAATATATGAAGGGATACCTTCTGAGACGCACACTCATCAAATGCATTCATACCTTTGAAGCAGAACCCGTGGTGGAATGCGGTGACTGTGGAGGTTCGAGAAAGGTGGCAACTTACCATAATCCATCTAGCCTCGCAAGAAGCGAAAGAAAGTTGTTTTACAGAAGAAAATGGAGCCTTGCAGATGTATCTGTAAGGCTTTTGTCGTTGTAGGAGCTGTATGGATATCATTTACGAATGTGCAAATAATTTCAAAAAATTAGAAAATACAAAATACCATTTTGTGTTTGTCCAAAATCGAAAAAAACATGATATCACTCTTAACTTTTGCCTTGCAGACTTTAGACATGCAGCTGGCCTTCATCACATAACGGATATCGTAATTGAAAATAACCTCATAAAGACGATGGACGCTATTTTACGAAGTGATTTTCCAGAAATCACAGATACAAAATTAAATGAAAGTAGAAAATATAAAGAAATTTCTCCCACTTCCGGAAGTGTCCGTGAAAGAGTGTCCGACATGCGTTTTATTGAGCAATGCTTAGACACTAGTAATTTTATGAGAATTTTCAAATTACAGCCTTATGGAAGCCAGATACGGGCAGATTACTTCATTGAAGCTTATTGTAATGAGATAAAGGCAAACGTATACGTATTTCTTCGCAAGAGAGAAGAATCCGACAATTATGTTGTTGTTTCTTATTTCCGCAAAAAAACCGTAGTTAGTGGAATATCAACATACTGGCTCCTAAAGGAAAAAATATCCGATGATATCGTGAATGAACTATTAGAAGTTCTTCATACAAATAAAATCCATGTACTATTTCGAAAGCCAAGAGTAAAACTCTTGGCTTTTATCTCTCCAATTTATGCCAATTATGCCAACAGTTCCATTACTTCTTCGGCCAATTCGGATAACGTTTATAAAAATCTTGTGTTGCCTTCTGATCTGTGAAAAATCCTGCATTTAAGAGTTGTCTCATTTCTTCGTCCGACGTATGTAAATGGTACTTAAAATAGTTATACTTTTCCCAATCTCTAATCCCGATTGACCTATTATTTTTGCTATTATTATAGATCAGATATACAATTGAACATATTATAAGAAAAAAATTAACATTCCAAACCTCCTATTCAGTACCACTAAACAGTGCTTTCGCTAATTACTTATGATTATGTTTATTTTTTTCTTGCCACAGAAGCTCATACTCTTTCATCTTTCGTTTTGTTTCCTCATTCTGCTTTTTGTTTTTAAAATACCACGGCAAAACAATCGTGAAAAAACCACCTACTAACCATCCAAAATCATCTGCCCGCATACCCAATCCCCCTTTTAACAAAATATTCTATACAAATTGTACCAAGTCGCTAGCGCGACGGCTAGCCATAAGTACAATAAAGTCACTACTTTTTTATAAAAAAAATAGCAGTTTTTAAATATATGTAGTATTGTTGAATTACCCCTAACGCAACCATACACATATACAAAAACTGCTATGATTACTTTAACACGGATTTTCAAACTCAACAACTACATTTAAAAAAAACCTGTCGTCCGCCCCCCTGGGAAATAATATTTTTTTTCTTTCACATTTATTTACTGGAGGTTTATTATGGACGATCTGCGTCAGTTTATCTACTGGATAAAAGAAGAAAGACAGCTCTCTGACCGCACGATCAATGCCTGCATTTCCCAGCTTCGCTTTTTCACCTTATACGTTCTCCATAAACCATGGGATCCCTCACAACTTCCTATTAACAGCGAAAGATCACATCCTTTTGTACCAGAGAAAAAGAATACTTCTCCCATACAGATATCGGCTGTCAGTCCGCGTCTTGGTACAATTCTGAAGAATCACATTCAGAGCAACTCTGTTATATTTCAGAGCTGCTCTTTTTGTTTGCTCTGAATATGATACTTCACTAATGAATTTTACCATAGCTTGATTGTTTTAGAAAGCGGGGATAGACGTTTTGCAAAAATATCGGGACAGGAGGGGACTTTACTGTATTGTCTGAAAGAGAATCTTTGCACAAAGTTAAGGGAAAAGACAGGTTTGACGGGAAGAAATCTGATATACTGAAAATACAAGGAAGGCAGCGTGGTAAAAAATCAGATTATTTTTTGAAATGAAAAAAGATTCCGGGAGAACATTAGACATGGAAGGAGGAAAATTATGAGGAAGTATTGGCGTGGTATTGCAATTGCCGGAGTAGTGGCAGTCATTTCAGGGTGTGGAGCCGCAAGCGGTTCTAAAAACAGCATCAATAACGGGTATATCATGGAGACAGCAGCTGCTGCCATGGATGTGGAGAATGAGAAGGGGGAGATGTCCGGGGAAGGGGCATCAGCTTTTGTGGAGACAGCAGCAGGCGCAGCCTCAGGAACAGAGAATATGGCAACAGTAGAAACAGGCCGAAAGCTGATCAGAACTGCCAGCATGGACGTTGAGACTGAGCAGTTTGAGCAGTTAATGACAGCTTTGAAAACACAGATCAGGCAGTTCGGCGGATATATTGAAAATGAAAATGTTTCTGGCAATCAATTAGACTGGCAGGGCAATCCTATGATGCGCTGGGCTGATCTGACCGTACGTGTGCCCAAGGACCGGTTGGATGAATTCTTAAATGGTGTGGAGTCAGCAGGAAACGTAGTTAGAAGGTCAGAAAGCACCAAGGATGTGACACTGCAGTACAGTGACATCGAGAGCCGCAAAAAGACATTAAAGATTGAACAGGACCGTTTGTGGGTACTGCTTGAAAAGGCAGACTCCATGGATAGCATCATCGCATTAGAAGAGCGGCTGTCAGATATCCGTTATGAACTGGAATCTTACGAATCCCAGCTGCGTCTCTATGACAACCAGATCGAGTACAGTCAGGTGACGTTAAATATTAACGAAGTGAAGCGGTATACCGAGGCTGTTCCGGAATCTGCTGGAGAGCAGATTTTAAAGGGATTGTCAGATAATGGAAGGCGGTTGGCAGAAGGAGTGAAAAACTTTGGAATCTGTGTGATCATTACCAGCCCGTTCTGGATAACAGCAGCAGTGATCGGAGCAGTGATCGGGTGCCTGGTGTGGAAGCTCCGGAAAACTTTCAGGAAACGGAAATCTGGAAAAATAAGAATCGGCAGAAAGGCAGATACAGAGGTATCTCAGGTTAAACTGCAGGATCATGATCATATGCAGGGAGGAGAAAAAGACAACCCGGCAGAGGATCAGCGGAAACAGTAGTTAAAGAAATGATTATGTAGATACTTAAATTCCAGGAGACAGAACATTATGGGAAAATCACTTACAAGAAAAATCATTGAAGCTCACTATGTATCCGGAAGCATGAAAGCCGGAGAAGAAGTTTTTATAAAAGTAGATCAGACACTGACACATGATATTAACGCAGTTATGACATATCTGGCATTTGAAGCCATTGGCCTGGACCGGATCCGCACAGAATGCAGTGTAAGCTATCTGGATCATAATCTTCTTTATGTAGATCATAAGACTCCGGATGACCATATTTACTTACAGTCTGCAGCTGAGCATTTCGGTGTTCATGTTTCCAGACCTGGAAACGGTATCTGTCATGCAGTCCAGGTATCACGCTTCGGCGCTCCTGGAAAGGTAAGCATGGGAGGTGACAGCCATACACCTCACGGCGGTTCTATTGGTATGCTGTGTATCGGTGTAGGAGGTATGGATGTTGCTACTGCCATGACCGGCGTTCCTATGCGTCTGAAAATGCCGAGAGTGATCAAAGTTAACCTGACCGGCGCTTTAAAGCCAGGTGTCAACGCAAAAGAGGTAATTTTAGAGATGCTGCGCCGTGTGACCATTAAAGGCGGTCTTGGAAATGTATACGAATATGCAGGTCCTGGTGCAGCAACTCTGGAAGTACCTCAGAGAGCGACTATTACAAATATGGGGGCAGAATTGGGTGCAACCACGTCCATTTTCCCGGCAGATGAACAGGTACGTAAATTCATGAAGTCCCAGAAAAGAGAAGATGAGTACAGAGAGCTGCTTGCGGATGAGGACGCAGAATATGACGAAGTGATCGACCTGGATCTTAGTTCCTTACAGCCATTAGTGGCATGTCCTCATCAGCCGGACAATGTAAAACCACTGTCCGAGGTAGAAAAACTTCCTGTTCAGCAGGTATTTATCGGCAGCTGTACTAATGCAAGCTATGCAGATATTGCAAAGGCAGCCCTGGTATTTAAAGGACATAAGGTAAATGATAATATAAGCTGTACCTGTGCCATTGCCTCCAGACAGACCTATAAGGCACTGATGGAAGATGGCTATCTGGGAATGCTTATGGATGCAGGTGTGTGTATATTGGAGATTGCCTGTGGACCATGCTGAGCCATTGGCCAGACACCGGCTACAGAAGGAATTGCAGTGCGTACTTCTAACCGTAATTTTAAGGGTCGTGCAGGAAATCCAAATGCCAAGATCTATCTGGTAAGCCCGGAAAGCGCAGCCGCCACTGCTATTATGGGTACTTTTGCATCAGCAGCAGATATTTTAGGAGATCAGATCGATATTCTGGCAGAAGTTCATGAAAAAGAAGAGTATGAGATCAATGACAACCTGATCATCAAACCTCTTCCAGAAGAGAAAGCAAAGAAGGTAGAAATTGTCCGTGGACCAAATATCAAGTTCCTGCCGGTTCCGGAAGTACCGGTTCAGCACTTAAAAGTGCCGGTAAGCTTAAAAGGCGGCGATAACATTTCCACTGACGATATAACACCGGCCAGCGCGGAATTTTCCAGCATGCGTTCCAATATCCCGCTGATGTCCAAATACTGCTACTACAGATATGATCCTGAGTTTTCTGAAAGAGCAAGAGAAATGGGATCCAGTATCATTATCGGTGGTGAAAACTATGGTCAGGGCTCTTCCAGAGAGCATGCAGCCATTAATCCAATGTATCTGGGTATAAAATGTGTGATCGCAAAGAGCATTGCCCGTATCCACAAGGGAAATCTGGTAAACCACGGCATCGTGCCAATGCTTTTTGAGGATCCGGCAGATTATGAAAAAGTTGATCTGAGAGATGAACTGGAGATTGAAAATTTCCTGGACCAGATCCCAACAAGGAGAGTAGTAGTCAAAGATGTGACAAAAGGCTTTATTTTTAAGACAAAGCTAGACCTGACAGATAATGAACTGGAAGTAGTGCTCTGCGGAGGCCAGTTGCGGTATCTGAAGAAGGAACTGGTAAAGCAGGGGAATATTTGATAAATGCTTATCAATGAGGTATGATAATAGTAATTTAGATACAAATGTATCAATGCCCTTTATTTTATCGTGTCGCATTAAGTACATTAAAAGAAATGGATATCACACTGTCTAATGTGTGGATATTAGCCTATTCGTTTAGAGACGAAGGTAGCAATGGCAAATTTGATATTTAGTGGATTGATCCTCTTAGCCATGGTGATCCTGAAAAGAAAAGTAAAATGATCAGGGGAGAACCGGCAGCTGCGGCGGCTGGTTCTCTTTTTTTAGATAGATGTACTCCCGGAGTCTTTCCTGCACTTATCTTTGCGGCCGTTTTTCCGGTAATTTTCCGGTCATTGGGCTGGTTTAATCATTTTTAAAAGCGCCGATATTAAATGCTGCATGGAGGTTACGGCCATGATACCTGCTGCAAGTGCTACAGCAAGTCCGACAGCAGCCTGGGCTTTTAAGAAAAATTGCGGCATATCATGCCGGAGAGCGGCATCCATTGCATAGTATAGTGATCCGCCGGGGATTAGTGGGATAACTGTGGGCATTAAAATAACGGTGGAAGGGGTTTTTAATATTCTTGCCCATATTTCTGAATAAATTGTGATCAGGATCGCCACAAAGAAAAAACCTAAAAATTCATTATTTATAAAGTGAAGGAATATCAGATACACAGCCCAGAAAACAGCACCTCCAATTGCCGGGATCCAGATCCGCAGTCCTCTGATGTTATAGATGATAGAAAATCCCAGAGAACCGAAAAATGCTGAAATGACAGAGATAAGATCCTGATTCATAAGATGCCTCCAAGCAGTATTTTTGAAAAAATAAATCCGGCGGCGATGCAGATAGCAGTGATGATCGCTTCTGAAAAGTGTAAAAGTCCGCTGATCATATCGCCACTGATGAAATCACGGAAAGAGTTTGTCATCAGGACACCGGGAATTAAAAGCATGATATTTCCGATCATGATCATTTCTACATGATGTCCGAAACCGATATAGTGAGTAAGGATACATACCATACCGGAGATCATGGAACACAGGATATTAGAAAAAATGGCTTTCATTTTTATTGCGGTAAATGCGTACAATGTTATCCGGATCAGTGCCCCCACAAACATGGCAGAAAAACCGTCTAATAGATTTCCGCCGAAGAAGATCGCAAATGCACCGGCTGTCATTGCGTAAATAAGGCATTGGACCACAGGCGGATAGACCGGTCCGTTTAATATAAGTGCATATTCCCGGTTGATCCTTTCTAATGGTGGTTTTGTTGAACATATCAGACGGGAAAGATTATTTAACCGGTCCAATTTCCACATATCTGTTCCATAGCTTAATATCCGTCGGGTCTGGGTGATCCATTTATGGTCTTTGGTTTCTAATGTCACAATGATACAGGATGCAATGGAAAATATATGGCTTTGTCTGATACCGTAAGCTGCACAGATTCTTCGTATCGTATCTTCTACACGGCTGATCTCTGCACCACTCATTAAAAGTTGTTCTCCAATATTAATGGCGCAGGTCAATACTTCTTCTCCTGTCAGCTGATCAATAACGGCGTGTCCGTCATTTTCTTGTTTTATCTGCATTTTGCTTCCCCTTTTAATAAATATTTTCAGGAATGCTTTGTTTGGCAATAAATCTACGTTTATTATACGGAGCAAGTGATTTTTTTACAAGTACCTGTCAGATACAGAACCATTGAACATTTTTCATCAAATGTTGAATGGAATTGCCGGATTTGGATAGGAAGAGGCATAGCTTATAATATGTTTCTGGAAAATTTCTGCAGCAGGAGAAGGTGTTGTATTCTTCTTTTGCAGCAAAGCAATATGGCGGAATTGCTGTGGATGGAAGGAATAAACATTTACAGGGGAAGTTGTCCCTTTTAATATCAGGCGCCCTAAAATACAAAAGCCTAAGCCAGCAGACGCCATTGCAACCAGTCCTGCATCGTCAGTGGCTGTAATGGTGGAATTTGCATTTAAGTGAAGTTTTTCAAGAACACTGCGGGATTCTACACCATAGTCCTGATCACTGATGATGAAAGCAGAATTTTGCAGTTCTTCCGCAGTGATGATCCCAGGAGTGGCTGTATGAAAGTTGGAATTTGCAACACAAACCATTTCATCTTCATAGATGACGGTAGAGCTGATGACAGAGGAGTTGATGGTATCACAAGAGTAGTAAGAACTAATACCAATATCGATTTCATTTTGCTCCAGTTTTTTTACAATCTGCGCATTATTGATACCTGCAAATATATGAATCTGTATGTCAGGATAATGATGACGGAAATTATTCACAAGTTCAGGTATCCAGTTAATGCAGATGCTGGAGCAGGTTCCAAGGCGGACATTGCCAGAAGCCAGTCCATTGATCGCTGCGATTTTTTCATTGAAATGCTGGTGGCTTTGTATAACAGCGTATGCAAGGGGAAGAAGGTTAGTTCCGTTGTCTGTAAGTTCGATCCCGTGTGTATTTTTTATAAATAATGGAAAGCCGATTTCTCGTTCTATGCGGGAAATGGCATGGCTGATAGCAGACCTTGTCAGGTAGAGTTTATCAGAAGCAAGGCTCATATTTTTCAGTTCGGAAACAGTTGTAAAAATAATATAATCTGATAATGTCATAGTGATTCCCTCCTTGTTAGAAATTATAATTTCTGTACAAACAAATGTAAATAAGGATGGTGAATTTTGTTCAACTTAATATGAATACATAGCAATTCCATTCACAATAAGACTATGTTACAGTTAAGAAGTCGATAGAAAAACGAAAAGGTATACTTGCTCGAGAAGGTATTTCTAATAAACGGAGGGGAGACAAAATGAAGCCAACAAGTAGTTTTTTAAATCTGCCGCAGTCAGGAATCAGAAGAATGTATGATCTGGCAAAAAATAAAAAAGATACTGTAAGTTTTGTTCTTGGTGAGCCAGATTTTGTGACACCAAAGCATATTATTGAAGCCGCAAAGAAAAAGTTAGATGAAGGGTGTACCCATTATACGGATAATGCAGGCATTTTACCGCTGCGTCAGGAAATTTCCAGAGCTTTAAAACAGTACGACAAAGTAGATTACGATCCAGAAGGTGAGATTGTAGTAACAGTAGGCGGAATGATGGGAATGTATATGGCAATCCTTGCTCTTGTTAATCCTGGGGATGAGATCCTGATCGCAGATCCGTCTTATACCAATTATGTAGGTGAGATTGTGATGAACCGTGCAGTTGCAGTACCTGTACCTGTGTATGAAAAGGATAATTTTAACTTTACTTATGAAAATCTTAAAAGTAGAGTGACAGATAAAACCAAAGCCATTATCCTTAATTCCCCCTGCAATCCTACGGGGGGCGTTGCAACAAGGGAAACCATGGAGACCGTTGCAAAAGTAGCTTTAGAATATGATCTTTATGTAATCTATGATGCTGTATATAAACATCTTATCTATAATGATACAGATTATATTAATATTGCAGTTTTAGATGGAATGAGAGAACGCACTATTTATGTGGATTCTTTTTCTAAAACATATGCCATGACAGGCTGGCGTCTTGGATATATGGCGGGACCAAGAAATATCCTTTCCAGACTGCCAAAGTTGCAGGAAAATATGCCTTCCTGCCTTCCTGAGTTTGTACAGTATGCAGGAATTGAAGCGTTAAAAAATGGCGATGAAGATATTGCAATGATGAACAGACAGTATGCAGAAAGAAGAAAACTTGTTCTGGAGCGGATCAATGGCATCAAAGGTTTATCCTGTACACCGCCAAACGGAGCCTTTTATGCATTTGTAAATATTAAAGAAACAGGGATGACTTCTGTGGAATTTTGCGAGAAACTTCTGGAGAAAGAAGGCGTCGTAACAGCTCCCGGATCAGCATTTGGAGAACAGGGCGAAGGATATGTGCGTCTTTCCTATGCAACATCCATGGAGCAGATTAACCGGGGGATGGACCGGATCCAGCGGTTTATGGAAAGTATTATGTAAATATACAGGTAAATGCCTGAATTTCACCAGAGCGCCTGATCGTTATGGGAGAGTCTGCCGGAGAAAACTACGTAGTAGCACTGACTGCAAGATTAAAAGCAAAGGGAAAAGGTTTGCCTTATAAAATAGTAGGTTTCTCTTCCTTTTTGGCTATGCTGGAAGAGGGGTGAGTCTTATATCTGTTATATACCCATGATCTGTTTCATGCATTGGAATTTGAAATTTCTGATGTTTCCGAAGCAGCAGATGTGTTTAAGGCGGTAAAGGATTTTATTCAGTAGCGGGGATAATATTTATGGAAATTTTAGCAAATAATTATAATGAGATCATGGGCTTTACTGCGTGAATGTGGAGTTTGCCGGTAGTGCTTATCCTTATAGGCGGTGGTCTGATCATCACGGTAGCATGTGATTTTGTACAAATAATGCTTTTGGCACTATAGGTCCTGTGGGACATTTCATCGCAGCTGTCAGCTGGGATGACTTACAGTGATATCGTTTTCCTTGTGGTATATTAGGACATTATCATAAATGGTTCATAAAGAGAAAATGCCAGAAAAATTTTGTTTGACTTTTTGAAAAACAGGAAATATAATTACAACGAACGAGTAGCAGGTGAGCGTAAATCCAGTTTACATGCTGCTCGTTTTTATTTTGTTAAAATAGAATAATAGAATATTTGCCATGAAAAAGTGTGTAGCTTGTCAGCGTAAGTCCAGCTTATATGACAAGGTGCGCACTTTTTTTGTGCCAAAAAGAGAGGAGTTAAAACAAAATGGCAGAAAGTAACAAGATGAAAGATATGCCGGTGAATAAGCTGATGATCCAGATGGGGATCCCTATGATCTTATCCATGGCATTGCAGGCGGTCTATAACATTGTAGACAGCGCATTTGTAGGAAATATGAGAGTGGGCAGTGAAGCGGCATTAAATGCACTGACCCTGGTATTTCCGGTGCAGATGCTTATGGTGGCAGTGGGGATCGGAACAGGTGTAGGAACAAATGCGCTTCTTGCAAGGACACTGGGACAGGGGAACAGTAAAAAAGCCGCAAAGGTAGCAGGAAACAGCCTGTTTCTTGGTGTGATCATTTATGTGGTATGTTTATTGTTTGGCATCTTTGGTGTGAGAGCATATATTTCATCACAGACAGTTGATGCAGAAGTACTGGAAATGGGAGTCAGCTATCTGAGGATATGCTGCGTGATCTCTTTTGGTATTATTTTCTTTTCTTTATTTGAAAAGTTATTACAGGCAACGGGGCGTTCCCTTTATTCAACAATTGGCCAGGTAGTTGGAGCTGTTGTAAATATTATCCTTGATCCAGTCATGATCTATGGTATTGGACCTTGTCCCGGAATGGGAGTGGAAGGTGCAGCCTACGCAACTGTAATTGGCCAGGTAGCATCAGCAGTATTGCTACTTATCTTTCATATAAGACTGAATAGGGAATTCGGGCATGGAGTGAAATATATGAAGCCGGATGCCGGTGTTATAAAAGAAATCTATGCAATCGGACTTCCGGCAATTATTGCGCAGGCTTTGATGTCCATTATGGTTTATGTAATGAATCTGATCCTGAAATTCAATCCGTCAGCGCAGACAGCTTATGGATTGTTTTATAAGGTCCAGCAGTTTGTTCTCTTCCTTGCCTTTGGTCTGAGGGATGCGATCACTCCCATCCTTGCATTTGCATATGGAATGAGAAATAAAAAGAGAATTCAGGATGGGATCAAATATGGCCTGATCTATACCATTGCATTAATGATCCTGGGAATTGGGATCACAGAGATTTTCCCTGGGGCATTTGCAACGTTGTTTAATGCAGGACAGTCAAGAGAATATTTTATCGGCGCAATGAGAGTGATCTCTGTCAGCTTTCTGTTTGCCGGAATTAACGTTGCCTATCAGGGAATTTATCAGGCATTAGATGGCGGCTTGGAATCACTGGTTATTTCACTTTTGAGACAGTTTATCATCATATTGCCATTGGCGGGAATCTTTTCATTACTTGTTAGAAATGGCAAGATGGGAATTTCACTGATCTGGTGGGCATTTCCGGTCACTGAAGTGATGGCATGTCTGGTTGGATATGTATTTTTAAAGAAAATCAGAAAAAATAAGGTTAATGCTTTAGGTTAAGGAGGAACTGGAAATGGCAAAAAAAATCATTACGATCAGCAGGGAATTTGGAAGCGGTGGACGTTTTATCGGTGAAGAAGTAGCAAAGAAACTGGGAATAGCCTATTATGATAAAAACATCATTAATCATATTGCAGAAGAGTCAGGTTTGTCTCCAGATTACATCCAGGAAAAAGCAGAGCTGTCTCCGAAGAAAGGATTATTTGCATATGCACTTGTAGGACGTGATATTACAGGAAAATCAGTGGAGGATATGGTGTATGAGGCACAGAGAAAAGTTATTTTAGATTTGGCCGGGAAGGAGCCCTGCGTGATCATTGGAAGAAATGCTGATTTTATCCTGAAAGACCGGGACGATGTGCTGAATGTATTTATTCATGGGGATATGCCGGAAAAAATACAGCGTATCACCCATTTATACAATGTAGGAGAGCAGGAAGCAGTTAAAATGATGGCAGACACAGATAAAAGACGTATGGCAAATTACAACTTTTATACGGAGCAGAACTGGGGAAAAGCCAGCAATTATACGTTGTGTCTGAACAGTTCAGAGATTGGATATGATAAGTGTGAATCAATTATCATAGAATGCAGTAAATAAAAAGTATAGATGATCCTGGATTATTTATGGTTTTGCATATGAATGATCCAGGATTAATTAATGTTAATATAGAAAACATAACAGGTGTTGACAAAAGCGAAAACATAATTATAATAAGTAGTGCACTACTTAATTAAGGAGGGGAGCTTATGAAAACGAATATTGCTCCAGGACTTCGGTTTTCTATATTAGACAGGGAATTTAAGAAGAAACTGGAAGAACGTGCAAATCGGATGGGGTTAACGGCTGTGCAGTTAAGAGTACTGGGAGAATTAAGCCGTTTGGAGTCAATGGGGATTGAAGAAATAAACCAGAAAGATTTAGAAAAGGTGTTAGCTGTGACGCATCCGACAATGACTGAAATTATTAAAAGACTGGAAAAGAAAAATGCCGTTATCTGTACGCAGAGCAGAGTTGATGGGCGTTACAAAAAGATTAATTGTACGGACGAATATAAGGATATTCACTTAGAACTTAAGGAAATGGACTGGGAGATTTTTAATAAAATCTGTGATGGCATTCCAAAAGAACATGTACAAATATTTTTGAAGGCATCAGAAAAAATGCTTGAAAACATCGAAAAATAGTGTACCTGCATGTAAGGTACACTTTAAATAAAAATATATAAGTAGTACACTACCTAAAAGGAGGGCATAATGAACGAAAATAAAATGGGGATCATGCCGGTTAATAAGCTTTTGCGTACAATGGCGGCACCAATGGTTTTATCTATGTTGATCGGTGCATTATATAATGTGGTGGATAGTCTGTTTGTAAGCCATTATGGAGAGAACGCATTGTCAGCAGTGTCTTTGGCATTTCCGATACAAAATGTTATTATTGCGACCGGAACCGGAATCGGTGTAGGGATCAATGCATTATTATCACGGTATTTAGGTGAAAAGAAGCAAAAAAAGGTTGATCAGACAGCTATGCATGGTCTCATCCTTGGTGCCGGATTTTATGTGCTGATATTATTATTTGGCATTTTCTGTGTAAGAAGTTTTTATGTAGTTCAGACCAGCGATAGGGAAATAGTTTCCATGGGAGTTGATTATCTTACGGTTATCTGTGTATTTGGATTTGGGCAGATGTTCCAGCTGATATTTGAAAAAATATTGCAGTCAACAGGCCGGACTTCTTATACAATGGTAATGCAGATCGTTGGTGCGGTCATCAACATTATTTTAGATCCCATCTTTATTTTTGGATATTTCGGTTTGCCGGCAATGGGAACCAGAGGTGCGGCAATTGCTACAGTGGCAGGTCAGATTATAGCAATGCTGTTGGGATTATATTTTAATCTGACTAAAAATACAGATGTGCAGTTTGATTTTAAATGCATTAAATTAGAAAGCTATTATTTTAAGGGGATTTGTACTGTTGGAATTCCAACGATCATTATGCAATCTATGTCCAGCGTTATGTGTTTTGGCATTAACAAACTTCTTCTGGATTTTTCAACAACATCAACAGCAGTATTTGGAGCATATTTTAAATTACAGACATTTGTGTATATGGCGGTTTTTGGATTGAATAATGCTTTGATCCCGATCGTAGCATTTAACATTGGCGCAAAACATGCAGAACGGATTAAGAAAGTTATCCGGCTTAGCGGGGCGTATTCTGCTTTGATCGGACTGTTTGGTTTGATCATAATGGAGATGCTGCCGATACAGTTAATATCAGCATTTGCACCATCAGAAGAAATGTTTTTACTTGGTGTGACTGCATTGCGTATTTTGGGACTTAGTTTTGTGTTTGGAGGAATTTCTGTAATGACCTGTTATGCTTTACAGGGCTTTTCAAGAGGAATAGCCAGCCTTTTAATTTCCGCGCTAAGGCAGGTGATCATTTTGCTTCCACTTGCATCAATTATGGGTAGGATGATGGGGATCAATGGAATCTGGTGGAGCTTTCTCACCGGTGAAACAGTAACAGTTGCATTTGCAATTATTTATCTGGGAATAGCTGAAAAGAAAGAACTGTCATTTCTGGCTTCTATGCCGCTGGAACAGAGTATAGCCAAATAATGGCAGATCTGGAAAAAATGAAAGTGATGAGGTCATGGAATGTGACCTCATTATTATATGTGAACATATTCAATAAGATTATTGGAGCATAAAATTAGTATTGCTATTGTGCGGACATTTACATATAATAAAGATAGATGGAAATACTACTCACAAAAGGAGATGTTTTATATGGCTACAAAATCAGCAAATTTATATGCAAGGATTGAACCAGATGTCAAAGAAAAAGCAGAAAGTATCCTGTCTACACTTGGTATCCCTGCTTCCAGTGCTATCAATATGTTTTATAAACAGATTATCTTACAGAGAGGACTTCCGTTTGAAGTAAAAATACCATCTGCCAGACCTGTTGACATCAGCACATTATCAGAAGCGGAGTTCAATGAAGAATTGGAGAAAGGATATGCGGATATGCAGGCTGGACGGACAAAAAATGCAAAGAAAGCCTTTGCTGACATTCGCAAGGATTATGGCTTATGATATATGAAATAGAAGTATCCGAACAGGCTGACAGTGATTTGAGAGGAATTTTTGAATATATTGCTTTTGAATTACAAGCGCCGGAAAATGCAAGCGGACAGCTTGAACGTCTGGAAGAACAGATATTAAGCCTGGATACGATACCAGAGCGTTATCGAAAATATGAAAAAGAACCGTGGGAAACTCGTGGACTTCGTGTATTACCAGTAGACAATTATGTGATACTTTATATTCCAGATAGCGATAAAAAGGTTGTAACAATACTTAGAGTAATGTATGCCGGACGGGACATAGACAATCAGTTAAATTTCCACACAAAGCAATAAAGGATATGATTTAAAGCAGTCTTTCAGTTATGATCGACTGCTTTTTTCATACTCAAAATCAGAAGAAAGGACTGAGTTACGATGTAAGAATGTAGCGTATTGATTGAAACGACCAAATCAGCAGAGGATAAAACTTCTCGATGGTTTGATTTATCCATTGATTATGAGCTGTTCCGTGACCTGATCGGTGTGGAAGTTGATAGTGGAGATTATCAAATCATTGATATGAAGCTTCCCTTTGCTGGCGACATTGTAAGGTCAACATCTGTCAGACGATTAAATAAGCTGTACTTTGCTTACATGGATTTATTGCCAGAGGTTCAACAGGCTTATAAAGAGTTGATTCCCTATTGTGGCAGTGTAGAGGATTTATTGCAAAAATCCGAAGAATTTATTTTTATCCAGAGTGTCACAATATAATGGAACACCCATATCTCAGGAAGAATTAGAATGCAAAGCTATCATTGATCATCTGCATACCGATAATCCTACCTGGGGAGCCCGTCAAATGTCTTCATAGCTGAAAATGCTTGGTCATCAAGTGGGACGCCGGAAAACGCGCCGCTATATGACTAAAATGGGGATTGATCCGCTCTATCCAAAGATGAATCTTTCCAAACGTATGCAACAGGTAAAAGTCTGCCCGTATCTGCTTCGTAACGCCGTTATCGACCGTCCAAATCAGGCATGGTCAATCGACATCACCTATATCCCCATCAAGCACGGCTTCCTGTATCTGACAGCCATCATTGACTGGTATAGCCGTTGTATTATTGGCTGGGAGGTAGATGATACCTTGGACACCAGAATGGTCATAAATGCACTGAAGAAAGCTTTCAAGGCGTCACAAATTCTTCACAAAAAATTAGCACTCATCTCTTTACATTGCTAACAATAAGTGTTATATTACAGATAGAACAAAGGAAGGGAAACAGAAAGGAACAAAGAGGCAAAGAGGCAAAGAGGCAAAGAAGTAAGATGCCAAAGGTTCCGGAAGGTTTCCAAACATCCCCGGTTCCAAAAGATAACAAGTAAAATAAAGCATAGAGAGTATAGGAAAAGGAGAGATGACTTATGTTAATGCCTAGTATTTTTGGAGAAGATTTATTTGATAACTTTATGAAGGATTTTCCATTTTTCGATGATAACGCAGAAAGCAATGTAGAAAAGAAGCTGTACGGCCGCAGAGGCAAGAACCTGATGAAGACTGATATCAAGGAAACAGAAGGCGGTTATGAGTTGGAAATGGATCTGCCTGGATTTACAAAAGATGAGATCAAGGTATCCCTGGAGAATGGTTATATGACCATCAGTGCAGCCAAGGGACTTGATAAAGACGAACAGGATAAGAAATCCGGCCGTTACATCCGCAAAGAGCGTTACGCAGGATCCTGCGAGAGAAGCTTCTATGTAGGCGAAGACATCACAGAAGAAGATATCAAGGGCGAGTTCAAACATGGTATCCTGAAGCTGTTTGTTCCGAAGAAGGAAGCAAAGCCGGCAGTAGAGCAGAAGAAGTATGTTTCTATTGAAGGTTAATAGGAATAGGATGCGAGAGCTGGTCAACTAAATAAGATCATAAGGTTATAAGATTATAAGGTATAAATAAAAGTCACCTAAAGAAGCGTAAAAGCTTTTTTGGGTGGCTTTTTATTTGCGTGGACAACGAGTCGTTTTTGTTCGTGTAAAAGAGAAAAATTTTGGCGGCTTTAAAAATGTTCTTGTTGACATTATGGGATGATTGATATAATATGAAAACGGTTTTCAAATTCAAATTCGGTCAAATCAAGGAATAAGCAAATCGGATCAGGATTATTCTGTGATCCATAAATAAAACGAAAGAAGAGTTGTATATGGCAGAGCGGGGAAAATATAAAACCAGACAACAGGAAGTCATTTTAGGCTGCCTAAAAAAACAAAAACTGCGTTTTCTTACGGTAGATCAGTTTATGGAGTGTCTGGAGAAAGATAATATAACAGTGGGATATACGACGGTGTACCGGGCATTGGAACGTCTGGAAGAGGAAGGAAAAGTTATTAAACTTCCTACAGAAGATGGAACCAAAACAAGATATTGTTTCGCAGAGAAAGAAATATTAGAAAAACCTGGAAAACTGGTGTGCCTTAAGTGTGGGCGTTTTATCCCGTTGGAATGTTCCAGACTGGAAGCTTTTTTTGATCATATTTCAGAGGAACATGGTTTTGAACTTGATCGACATCATATGATACTGTATGGATATTGTGGCTGTTGCAAAAAGGAAAAAAACAGTAGAGATTTTGCATAACACCGAATATAAAAAGTTGCCAGAGCATATAAAGGAGGCGCAGACGTGAACGATCTTATTTCTATTTCTAAGAGCAAAAAGATCATGGCAGTGTTTACAGCGGTCATGGTTGCTGTTTTGCTGCTTCTTTCTGGCTTTTTTATCATTACGCATACAGAACATGAGTGTATTGGCGAGGACTGCCCGGTCTGTACCCAGATGGAAAGCTGTGAACACGAGATCCGTCTGCTTACACAGGCAGTGGGAATGGGAGATGTGCTTGCCTTTGCCTATATATTAACAGAAATAATCATTCTTTTATATCTGGCCGGACTCGAATTATGTCCGGTGTCTTTAGTCAGCTTAAAAATCCGTTTAAATGATTAAAATATTCCGGAACAAAATACAGTATTATGCATTCAGTATGTATATTTGAAAGGAATATAAGCATTATGAAGAGAAAATTGAATATTATAGCCGGTGCGCTGATGATGACAGCGTTTATTTGTGTACCCATGCTTTCAGGCTGCTCTAAAACAAAGAGTGTATCAACTGAGATAACAGTAGAAAAGGCAGCAAAAAAGAGTGAAGCAGTTTCAAAAGACGGAACCGTTGAGACTGAAAAGGAGGCAGAAGAAAGCAAATTGAAGGTAATGGCAAGCTTCTACCCCATGTATGACTTTGCAGTTAAGATTGGTGGAGATAAGGTTAAGGTAATGGATATGGTTCCGGCTGGCACAGAGCCACATGACTGGGAGCCGGCAGCTACAGATATTAAAAATCTGGAAGATGCAGATGTGTTTGTATATAGTGGGGCAGGTATGGAGCACTGGGTAAGTACAGTTCTGGCAAGTCTGGAAAATAGAAATCTGGTTTCTGTTGAAGCATCAGAGGGGATTACTTTGCGTCTGGGTCATGAGGAAAAAGAAGAGCATGAAGAAACTGATGAGGATCATGGGCAGTATGATCCTCATGTCTGGCTAAGTCCGTTAAATGCAAAGAAGGAAATGGAAAATATCAAAGATGCTTTTGTAAAAGCAGATCCGAACAACCAGTCTTACTATGAAGCAAATTATACAGAATATGCAGCTAAATTTGACCAGCTGGATCAGGAGTATAGAGATACTATTTCTGGGCTGACAAACAAAAATATTGTAGTTGCCCATGAAGCATTTGGTTATCTTTGCGATGCCTATGGTTTAAAACAGGTAGGAATTGAAGGACTGTCCCCTGACTCAGAACCAGATCCGGCCAAAATGGCAGAAGTCATTGATTTTGTAAGAGAAAATCATGTAAAAGTGATCTTCTTTGAAGAGCTGGTCAGCCCAAAGGTGGCAGAAACCATTGCGTATGAAACAGGTGCGTCAGCAGAAATGTTAAATCCATTGGAAGGACTTGGTGATGAGGAATTGGCAGCAGGAGAAGATTATTTTTCTGTGATGGAAAGCAACTTAGAAAAGTTAAAAGCAGCTTTAGAGTAAAAATAACAGACCATTTATAAATAATTCTAAAAGCACAAAACAGACCATTTAGACAGACAGGAGTATGGAAATGGACACCATAGAAGTACAGATACAGAAATTTTCTTATGGAAATGTTCAGGTATTAAAACAGATTCAATTTACGGTCCCAGAAGGCACTTTTTGTGTCCTTCTGGGTCAGAACGGAGCAGGAAAAAGTACATTGTTAAAGCTGATGTTAGGAGAAATCTCTCTGGATGAACAGGGAGCGATCCGGTTGTTTGGGCAGAATGTCTGCCAGTTTCATAGCTGGTCAAAGATTAGCTATGTACCTCAGGGAGGAATGGCGTCATATCAGAATTTTCCTGCATCAGTAGAAGAAATCGTTCAGGCTAATTTATATACCAGGATTGGAAAATTTCGCTTTGCCGGTAAAGAAGAAAAAGAAATGGTACAACAGGCACTTGCTGGGGTGGGGATGGAAAAATTTTCCAAAAGACTGATCGGAAAGCTGTCCGGCGGACAGCAGCAGAGAGTACTTTTAGCAAGGGCTCTTGTAAACAAACCGAAACTGCTTCTTTTAGATGAGCCTACATCTGGAATGGATGAGAACAGTACAGAAAATTTTTATGAACTTCTAAAAAAAATCCACAAGGAACAGGATGTAACAATCTTTATGATCACTCATGACAGGCAGAGAATGGAAGCGTATGCAGATACAGTATGGCTGTTGGAAGAGGGAAAATTGAGACAGATAAAAGGCTGCTGTGCGCAGAGAGACACTTTAAAAAAGGAAAAGGAATTGGAATATGGAGATGTTTAAATATGCATTTATGCAAAGGGCTTTTATTGTAGGCATCCTGCTGGCAGCAGTGATTCCCTGTATTGGCATAGTGGTAGTCTGCAAAAGACTGTCTATGATCGGAGATGCATTGTCCCATACTTCCTTAGCTGGAGTTGCCATTGGTCTGATCCTTGGGATAAATCCGGTGTTTACTGCTTCCGTGACCTGTGTGCTGGCGGCTCTCGGAATGGAGGGAATACGCAGAAAACTGCCTCGCTTTTCAGAAATGTCCATCGCCATAACCATGTCTGCAGGGATTGGGCTGGCAGGTGTATTGTCTGGATTTGTAAAAAATACAGCAAATTTTAACAGTTTTCTTTTTGGAAGTATTGTTGCAATCAGCAATGAAGAACTGTATCTTGTGGTCAGTATTTGTATGGCAGTTCTTTTGTTGTTTATATTGTTTTACAAAGAATTATTCTATATATCTTTGGACGAGAAAAGTGCTAGATTGGCAGGTGTGCCGGTTAAAATGGTAAATTTCCTGTTTACAGTGTTGATCGCAGTGACTGTATCCGTAGCAGCAAGAACAGTAGGTGCACTGATCGTGTCCTCCATGATGGTAGTGCCTGTAGCTTGTGCCATACAGCTGGGAAAAAGCTATCATCAGACGGTTCTTCTGGCGGTGATCCTGGATGTGGTATTTATGATTATTGGACTGAGTGCCGCCTATTATCTGGGATTAAAGCCAGGTGGGACTATTGTACTGGTAGGTGTGGTATTTTTAATTGTGGTGCTTATAGTAAAAAATATGCTGAACAGAAGTTGAATAATTGTTTTTATAAATGGGTCTGGCAGAAAGAAGGAACAGATATGACAGAAGCTTATATTATATCCGGATTTCTTGGGTCCGGAAAAACAACGCTTATAAAGACGATCATAAACACAGCTTTTAAAGGTAAGAAAATAGCTGTGATCGAAAATGATTTTGGAGAAGCAAGAATTGATGCCAGTCTCCTTGAAAAATACGATCTGAAAGTGAACAGCCTGACTGAAGGCTGCATTTGCTGCAGTCTGGCAGGTGATTTAAAAAAAACAGTGGAAATGCTACTGTCCAGTTATGCTCCAGAAGTGCTGCTGATAGAACCTTCAGGTGTAGGAAAACTTTCAGACATATTAAAATCATGTTTTTCGCTGGAAGATCAGGGAAAGCTCCAGTTGCAGCAGACGATCACAACGGTAGATGTGCGCTTTTTTGATAAATACAGAAAAAACTACGGAGAAATTTATGAGGATCAGATTCTTTATGGTGATATGATCCTTTTTAGTCATCAGAAAGAGCAGCCGAATCAGGTACTGACAGTTATGAAAAAGATAAAAGAACTGAATCCGGAAGCAAGGATAGAGACAGGTTCGTGGTCAGAGATACCAGGCAGAGTTTTCCGTTATGGATTTAAAAACAGCCGTATCCTGAAACTGGAATTGGAACAGGCAATTTCCATGAAACCTGTGCGGATCCGAAGAAAGGCAGACAGTGGAAGAGAACGGAAAATAGGCTTTTTCAGAAAGCATTTTGCAGGCGAGATTTTTTCTTCTGTTACATTAAAATGTGATCAGCCGGTTGCATTGGAAGAATTAAAAAGAAGAGTCATGTATGTTGTAAAGCAGGCAGAAGGTGAGATCCTTCGTGGAAAAGGGATCCTTTCAGCGAAAAATACAGCACAGGATGAGCCAAAAAATCTGGTTTTTCACTTTGTACCAGGATATTTAAGCATAGAACCTACCAGTGCAGAGTCAGATCAGGTATGTTTTATTGGAACTGGTCTGGACAGAGAACAGATAAAGGCTTTGTGGAATGAAGGTGTTTGAAATGAGAGCATTTACCTGGGTCATAACTGGTCTGTTGGATTCTGGAAAAACAACGCTTATCAACAGGCTGCTAAAAGAAGAACTGAGTGATACAAATGTTTTAGTTTTACAGTTTGAGGAAGGAGAAGAACCTCTTATTCAGGCAGATAATGTAAGAAAGCTTGTTTTCTCAAAAAAAGAACTGGAAAAAGAGCCATTTTCTGTAGCTGGAAAAGTTATTTTATATCTGGAAAAACAACCCGCAGATCTGATGCTGATAGAGTGGAATGGAATCGAGCATTTTCATACATTAGAAGAAATGTTTCTTTCTTCTCCAGCCCAAATGGTAGTAACGGTGGAACGGGTCATTTACGTGGCAGACGGAGGACACATGGAAAGCCGGATCATGGATGCCGGACTTCCCACATTTTCCCAGATTGCAGGAAGTGACTGTGCTTATATCCGCACAAAAAGCAGACATTCCCGGTCAGAAAGAAAAGAATTTTTACATAGCTGTAATCCAGGGATAAAAGTGTATACAAGCCATGACTGGAAGCATTTCAGAAGAGAATTTTTCGCTGTTAAATTTTATCCGGTCCACTGGCTGCTGATCATGATTACTTTTGTATTATTTTACATGGTGTTTTGTCTGCTGATGTACGAAACGGGAATAAATCTGGGCCGGTGGGCAGGTATTTTCCTGGGAGTGTTTTTACAGGCAGTGCCTTTTCTTGCTATAGGAGTTTTATTGTCATCCCTAATCCAGATATATGTACCTGCTGACTGGATCCAGAGACATTTTCCACAAAAAACATTTGCAGGTCAGATATTTGCTATTGTGGCTGGATTTTGCCTGCCAGTATGTGATTGCGCATCCATACCGGTTTTTAAAAGCCTGGTAAAAAAAGGAGTACCTGTGTCGGCAGCTGTCACATTTATGCTGGTATCTCCTGTGATCAATCCGGTAGTGATCTTGTCAACGTATTATGCTTTTAATGGAAATTATAAAATGATCGCTACGAGATGTGGTCTTGGAATTTTATGTGCAGTAATCTGTGGTCTTACATATGCAATAAAGCCTTCAAAAAATCCTTTACTGGAGCAAAAAATGCCTCCCTCGGTTTTATGCGATGATTATACTTTCTGGCTGCAGCCAGATGTACGGATATCCCGCATAGAACAACTTATCCGGCATGCACAAAATGAATTTTTCTCTGTAGGAAAGTTTCTTATTGTGGGTATTTTGGTTTCTTCCTGTTTTCAGAACCTGTTTCAGACAACAATGGCAGCAGGAAAGGATGTAAGACCATGTGTAGCTCTTTTAATGATGATGTGCCTTGCTTTTGTACTTTCTCTTTGCTCTTCCTCTGATGCCGTAGTTGCCAGGAGCATGGCAGGAAGCTTCCCAGTAGGGGCAATCCTGGGATTTCTGGTATTTGGTCCGATGATGGATATTAAAAATGTGGCAATGCTGCTTTCAGGCTTTAAATCCAGATTTGTCCTTCGTCTTTTACTGACTGTATTTGTGGTATGTTTTACAGTGATAATGCTGTTTGTGTTTTTTGAAAACGGAGGGATCCGGATATGAAAAAAGAGCAGAGGGATAAAAGAAAAAACGAAAAAGAGGATTACAGAGAAAGAAACAGTATGGTTGCTGTAAATATTCAGGCGTTGGTTGAATGTACCTGTTATCTGATCTTTGGAATTTTGCTGTTTTATCTGACTTATTCTGGAAAATATTTAAAGTATGTAACTCCACGGATGAAACCATATCTATATGGATTGTCGGTACTTATGTTTATCTGGACACTGGCAGAAGGCCGTTTTTTACTGATACCCCGTTATAAAGCGAGGATCGCCCGGTCATTTATATTTATTATTCCCATTCTTTTAATGGTGATCCCACCAAAAACGCCAGAAGAAAGCGGGATGGCAGGATATGATGACAATGGGGTGTTTTCTTCCATAAAAAGAGACAGCAAGAAAGAAACGGAAGAAACAACACAGGCGGCTAAAACTGGTACTGAGGATGAACAGGAAACAGCTGCAGATCAGACAAAGGTATATAAAGAAGAAACAGCCACAGGAGCAGCAGATGTGTATACATCTGGAGCAGAAGAGGAAAATCCATGGTATGAGCTAAATGGACTTAATGAAGAAGCAAGAACCATAACGATTTCAGATGACGATTATTATACCTGGATGTATGAACTGAGTAATTACTATGAGAAATATATTGGCTGGACCGTTGAGATAAAAGGCTTTGTATATCGTAGTGAAGACATTACCCGAAAATGTGATTTTGTCCTGGTACGTCTGGCAATGTGGTGCTGCGCGGCAGACCTGATTCCCATGGGTTTTCTGATCAATGCAGAAAAGGGAGATCAGTTTCAGGATAATGAATGGGTGACTGTAAAAGGAACGCTTGGGATAACAGGGGATGGAAATTCCATTATTTTACAGGCTGAAAGCATAGAACCGGCACAGAAGCCGGAAGAGGAATATATTTATCCTTATTTTTGATGAAAAATAGAAAGTGAAAAAGGATCCATATAAATTATGAGAGTAAAAATAACATTAGAGTGTACAGAATGTCATGATAGAAATTATACAATGACGAAAAATAAACAGAAACATCCCGAGCGGGTGGAAATCATGAAATATTGTCCCCGCCTGCGCAAATATACGCTGCATAAAGAAACAAAATAAATACTAAAAATAGTTCACAAAAACTTCACAAAAAATTAGCACTCACCTCTTGACACTGCTAATAACAAGTGTTATATTACAACTAGAACAAAGAAAGGGAAGCAGAAAGGAACAAAGAGGAAAAGAAGTAAAAGGCCAAAGGTTCTGGAAGGTTTCCAAACATCCCAGGTTCCAAAAGATAGCAAGTAAAATAAAACATAGAGAGTTTAGGAAAAGGAGAGATGACTTATGTTAATGCCTAGTATTTTTGGAGAAGATTTATTTGATAACTTTATGAAGGATTTTCCATTTTTCGATGATAACGCAGAAAGCAATGTAGAAAAGAAGCTGTATGGCCGCAGAGGCAAAAACCTGATGAAGACTGATATCAAGGAAACAGAAGGCGGTTATGAGCTGGAAATGGATCTGCCAGGATTTACAAAAGATGAGATCAAGGTATCCCTGGAGAATGGTTATATGACCATCAGTGCAGCCAAGGGACTTGATAAAGACGAACAGGATAAGAAATCCGGCCGTTACATCCGTAAAGAGCGTTACGCAGGATCCTGTGAGAGAAGCTTCTATGTAGGTGAAGACATCACAGAGGAAGATATCAAGGGCGAGTTCAAACATGGTATCCTGAAGCTGTTCGTTCCGAAGAAGGAAGCAAAGCCGGCAGTAGAGCAGAAGAAGTATGTTTCTATTGAAGGTTAATGGGAACAGGGAGAAAGAGCTGGTCAACTAAATAAGGTCATAAGATTATAAGGTTATAAATAAGAGCCACCGGAAGAAGTGTAAAAGCTTTTTCCGGTGGCTTTTTATGTGGAATAGCTATTTGCTGCAATGATTTTTACTATAGCTTTGTTATAGGCTTTTTTATAACAGGCAATAGAAAAACGCCTGTTGACAAAAATGCTCACCATCTCTATAATGCCCATTAACATATCAAAAAAGTATGTTAATAAAAAGCCGGGAGAGAGCATATGAGTGACAAGAAAAACAAAGACAACAGGAAAGAAGACACTAAGAGTAAGAAAAACATGAAAAAAACTCAGGAAATGCCAGTAAGTACAGAGCTAAAGGCATTTCCACACAGCTGTACAGACTGTGGTGTGCTTAACTGTTCCAAACGGAACGCCTCTTATCCGGAATTTTGTCTTACAGAGAAGCTGACAGAAAAAGAATTGGAAAAAGTAGTTAAGCTTTATACAGAAAATGAAGAAAATAATAAAATAGCTATTGCCTCCGCTGAAGTGGAAGGTGGTTTTTATGGAAAATATACCCGCGTAGAGGAGATCATGGAAGTAGCAAAAAGGATTGGCGCAAAGAAGATCGGTATTGCAACCTGTGTAGGTCTGATTGAGGAAAGCCGGATCTTTGCAAGGATATTAAAATTAAATGGTTTTGATGTATACGGAGTGGCATGTAAGGTTGGTTCTGTAGATAAAACAGATATAGGTCTGGATCCGAAATATACATGTAAGACCGGGCCGGTGATGTGTAATCCTATTTTACAGGCAAAGCTGTTAAATAAAGCAGGAACCCAGTTAAATGTAGTAGTCGGGCTTTGTGTAGGCCATGATAGTCTGTTTTATAAATATTCCAAGGCACTGGCAACCACACTGGTTACAAAGGACCGGGTTCTGGCCCATAACCCGGTAGGTGCACTGTATCAGACACGAGCTTACTATAAACGGCTTTTACAGCAGCCATTGTGGGATGATGAAGGCGGTAAAAAGGAAGAGAAATAACACTCCAAAGTGATAATTACAATGAATATGTGAAAATTCATTAATGTGCAAAGTCAGTAAAAATGGAAAACAGAAAAAAAGCAGGAAAAAGCAGGAGGAAGCGATTATGAGAAAAAAATGGAATCCAGGTATCAGAGTATTTGCCGGAGTTGTACTTACAGCAGCTATTTTATCCGGCTGCGGCAGCAAAACAGCAGGGAGCGGATCAGCACAAAACGGGGGGCAGAATACAGAACAGAATACCATACAGGATACAACAGCCCAGGGAAATTCAGACAGTCAGAAGGTAAGAAAAGTATATGTAGCAGTAGGCGCCACTTTTGAGCCATATACATATATAGACGAAAACAATCAGCCGGCAGGTTATGATGTGGCTGTTTTACAGGAGATTGACAACCGCCTTCCGCAGTATGAATTCCAGATTGAAAACATGGAGCTTGCCAATATTTCCGTTGCCCTGGATGCAAAGAAGGTTTCCATCGGATCCCAGCAGTTTGAAAAGAATCCGGAAAGAGAAAAGAAATATCTGTTTACTAACAAAGGATTTGCCTCTTACAACAAACGTCTTGTATACAAAAAAGGAAGAGATGATATCCATTCCATTGATGATCTGGCTGGAAAGAAAGTAAGTGCCGGTCAGGGAAGCAACACAGCAGCGATCCTGGAAACATACAATGCAGAACATGATAACAAGATCGATATTGTATATTCTAATGGTGCTACCAGTGAAAGTATTTATGATGATGTAATGAATGGAAGACTGGATGCTATTGTTGCAACTAAGAAGACATTTAAGAAATACAATGAAGCATTTGGCGGCGGCTACGATATCAATGAAGACAGTTATTTCAGTGAGTCCCAGGCATATTTCATGCTGGCCCAGGGAGAGGAACAGCTTCGTGATGATATGGATACTGCTTTAAAGGCAATGAAAGAGGACGGAACTCTTACAAAGCTTTCCATTGAGTATACGGGAAGTGATTATAATTCAGAAGAATAGGAGTAAAAAATATGGATCTTTCCAGCATTTTCCGTTTTAGTGATATGTTGGAATATTTCCCGAAAATCTTGTCTCGTTTTCCTGTAACGCTTCTTATTGTAGTGGTAAGCGTTGCAGGGGGGCTGGTCCTGGGATTTATTCTGGCTGCGGCACGTATCTTTAAAATACCAGTGTTAAGAGAACTGGCAGCTCTTTATATTTCCTTTGTAAGAGGTACCCCGGTCCTGGTACAGCTATTTGTAGTATATTATGGACTGCCTCTTCTTGTGGCTCCTTTAGGAGTGAATATTAACCATTGGAGCAAGCTGTTTTTTGTACTGGTCACATATCTTTTAAATGATGGGGCATTTATGTCAGAGATCATCCGTTCTTCCATTGAAAGTGTCCCTAAGGGCCAGCGTGAAGCGGCAGCTTCTGTAGGACTTACTACATTTCAGGCTTACAAAAGGATCATTATCCCACAGGCATTTAAAATAGCAGCCCTTTCATTTGGAACCCGCGTGATCGGATCTTTCCCCAGGCTGTTCCGGCAGCACTTCCCGTTCTTTGCAACAATGTGATCGGTCTTTTAAAGTCCACATCCATTGTATATCTTATTTCCGTAAATGATATTTTAGGAGCGGCTATTAATTCAGCGGCAGTGAACTTCCGTTATCTGGAGGCGTATATTGCAGTGGCTATTGTTTACTGGGCTATGTGCGTCTGCGTGGAAAAGCTGTTTTATGTAATGGAAAAACGGTATAAATATGCAGCAGGAGGTACGACATGATCGAGATCAAAGGTTTACATAAAGCATTTGGACAGAACCAGGTTTTAAAAGGTGTTGATATTACTGTAAATAAAGGTGATGTGGTGGTAGTGATCGGTCCAAGCGGCTCCGGAAAGACTACCATGCTGCGGTGCATTAATTTTCTGGAAAGAGCTGATGCCGGAACGATCACAGTGGGAGATATTACAGTAGATGCAGCAAAAGCAAAGAAAAAAGAGATTCATGAGATCCGTTTAAGGACTGCCATGGTCTTTCAGAATTATAATCTGTTTGCCAATAAAACGGCTCTTGGAAATGTAATGGAAGGATTGACCCAGGCGCGGGGGGTATCCAAAGAGAAGGCAAAGCAGATTGCTCTTGATGCTTTGGAAAAAGTAGGACTTAAGGATAAGGCTGATTTTTTCCCATCCCAGCTTTCCGGCGGACAGCAGCAAAGAGTGGGTATTGCCAGAGCGGTTGTGTTAAATCCGGACGTGATCCTTTTTGATGAGCCTACTTCAGCGCTGGATCCGGAACTGGTGGGAGAAGTGTTAAAAGTCATCCGTGATATTGCAAAAGAAGGGATCACCATGATCATTGTGACCCATGAAATGAGCTTTGCTTCTGATGCAGCCAATCGGGTGATTTTTATGGCCGGTGGTGTTGTAGTGGAAGAAGGAAAGCCGGATGAGATCTTTTCACACCCAAGAGAAGAAAGAACAAGGCAGTTTTTAGAGCGCGTGCTGCCAAAGTGGTCTTATACCATCTAATGAGCTAGAGAAAAACAAGCAACGCCCCAAGCGGTATTTGTTTTTCACAAGCCATTAACGAAGGTCCCGCCTGCGACAGCAGGCAATAGAGCACGTAAGTGCGGGCTAGTATAATCCACGATAATTACCGATCCATTACACGCAGGATAAATTTTCATGTGCAAGGAAGCTGAATGAGGCGATGCCGGTAGCATCGTCGATTGAAGCTGACGCGGCAGATGGGAATTTAGACAAGTGAAAGGGGCGGATAATTTTGTGGATTATACTAGCAAGAAAGGAGTCCTCAATGAAGATTGATTTTAACCGACAGATAAACAGAAAACATACCGACTGTGCCAAATGGGACGGTCAGGGCGGGGATTATATCCCGCTATGGATCGCGGATATGGATCTTCCGGTGGCAGAACCTGTTTTAGAAGCATTGAAAAACCGCTTGGAGCATCCTTTTTTGGGGTATACATTCCCTGGGGAAAGTGTGTATCAGGCAGTTATTTCTTATTATGAGGAAAGACAAAGAGTGATCCTTCACCACTCAGCAAGCAAAACTTATAATATCCCTGGTCTTCCGCTGGCGTTTGCTGTTATTCCTAATGAAGAGTTAAGACATAAATATGAAGAAGTGGCAGCCACAATGCATGCTCCTTTTGATACTCTTTCTTTTATTGCTTTTGAGGCAGCTTTTACGAAAGGGGAAGAATGGAGACAGGAATTATTGAAATATCTGAGGGAGAACAAGAAATGGCTGGATGAGCGGATCAGCCGGATCCCGGGGCTTTCCATCTGCCACAGTGAAGGTACTTATTTAGGATGGATCGATGCAAGGGAAACGGGGGTAAGTGATCCGGCCGGATTTTTTATGAAAGAAGCTGGTGTGAAATTCAATGATGGAGATTCATTTTCAGCACCAGGCTTTGTACGTGTGAATTTTGCATGCCCAAGATCTTACCTGGAAGAAGCTTTTGACCGGGTGGAGAAAGCTTTACAAAGTAAAAACGTCTAAAAAAATTGCAGGAAAAGAGGATGAGGTACATAAGGCGCATCCTGGCGAAAAAAGACCTGTTTTGCTCCGTCGCTTTTTGTCAGATCTGCGATACAAACTCACATGCTGCGCATGTTCAGACAGTGTATCACCGACCTGACGCTATACTCACAAAACAGGTCTTTTTTCTGAAATGGATGCTTCTCATGTACCTCATCCTCTTTTCAGCTAGTACATCGTTTCGTAAATAACTGTAATGATCACGCAGGATGCGGATTTGAGTGTGCAGGTTTAAAAACGCAGGCGTAGCGGGCTACGCTGAGGCTTTTAGACCTGTGCAATCAGATTCGCAGACAAGTGAGTGGTATAGTTATTTCGAAAACGATGTACTAGGATGTCGGAATAGATAAGTTAGTAAAGATGAATATTGAAAATAAAATCTTCATATGATATAATGCCTTTAGGCAAAAGAAGATATGTATTTCTGTCAACAGAAACACTAAAGTGAAAACCCCCGGATGGCACTCCGGGGGTTTTCTTTTTTAGGTTGGTTGTCACTATTTTCTACTGTTCAACCATTTGATTATGTAGTGGCAGGCTACACCAGCCGCAACAGCAGATAGAAAAGAAGATATAAATTCTGTCAACATAAATACCCCCCTTCCGTTGCCGGATTGGGTATGACAACGGGTTAATTATAACACGAATGTGGGGGGGGGGGAGAGAAAAAACTCTACATATCTTTAGGCATGGTTTTAAAGAATTTTACTACCATAGGTAAGGCAATAGTAGCAGAAATGACATCGGAGATAGTCTGGGATATCTGGATCCCGGTAAGTCCAAGAATAGTGTTCATGAGCCAGAGAACGGGGATGAATACCAGACCGCTCCGGATCATGGACAGAAAGGTAGCCCGGCCGCTTTTGCCGATGCTCTGGAAGAGCATGTTTCCATAGAGGGAAAGTGGCATGAAGAAGAGGGCGAAGCACTGGATGCGAAGAGCGGGAATGCCAATTGCAAGGACTGCCGGATCGTCGCGGAACATGCGGACAATGTGGGCAGAGCAGGTTATGCCGATAAAGGCGGAAATGCTCATTACCACGAAACTGCTTTTGATGCTGAACCAGAAGGCATCCCGGACGCGTTTGTATTTTCCGGCACCATAATTAAAAGCGCTGACAGGCTGGAAGCCTTGTCCGATGCCAAGGGCTACGCAGAAAAGGAAGTTTATGATCCTTGTGACAATGCTCATGGCTGCAATAGCAGCATCGCCGTAGGGACCTGCGAAACGGTTTAATACCATGACGGAAACGCTGTTTAAGCCCTGGCGCATAAGGCTTGGAAAACCGGTTGCAAGGATATTGGTGACATCCTCAAATTGGTGGGTGACGTAACGGATACTTAGGCGGCTTTGGACTTTTCCGCGAAGGAATGGGCTGATGAGGATAGCCATACTGATGTACTGGGAAACGGCAGTGGAGATACCTGCACCCCGGACACCCAGTTTAAGGACGAAAATCAGGAACATATCCCCGAAGATGTTTAAAATACCGCCGGAAGCAAGGCCAAGCATTGCAAAAAAGGCTTTTCCCTCGTATCGGAGAATGTTATTCATAACGCAGCTGGATGCCATGGCAGGTGCTGCGATCAGGATCCAGGTGCTGTATTCGATGGCGTGAGGAAGGATGGAATCGGTACTTCCCAGGAGACGCATGAAGGGTGAATGGAAGAGAAAGCCCAGAATGCAAATGAGAGTGCCGCATAATAAGGATAAAAAGAAGCTGGTGGATGCAAATTTGCGGGCGCTTTTTATATCATGTGCTCCCAGTTTGCGGCTGATATTGCTGCCCGCCCCATGTCCGAACATGAACCCAAAGGCATTGATAATAGCCATTAAAGCGAAAACGACTCCTGTTGCGCCGCTGACGCTGGTTCCCAGCTGGCTTACAAAGAAGGTATCAGCCATATTGTATACACTGGTCACAAGCATACTGACAGTAGTTGGCAGTCCAAGCTGCAGCACCAGTTTGTTGATGGGGGTTTTTGTCATTTTATCATATTGTATCTGCGCACTATCTGTTTTCATAATATGTATACCTTTATATATAAGTGTGGGAAATAGAATAAAAGGCCCTCCTGTGATTTATTTTATCATAGGAAGGCCTTTTGAAAAGCGTTTTTTACACTATTCAGTTAAAAAAAGTTTACTTTGTTTTTACATAGTGGCAATTATGTTTAATTTTCGTCCAGGTCGATTGCTTCGAAAAGATCTCCAAGGGTTTCCAGTGCCGGAAGCAGGAATTTAAAAGTTTTCTTCCCCATGCTTCTTTTAAAGCTTCCAGGATCTCTCTGGAACGTTCCAGTTTAGCTTCGTCTGTTTGTTTTAACGTTATATCTTCTTTTGCTTGATAGCAGTCTAACGAATTGTTCTGAATCGGTCATCCATTGTAAACGATAGCAGTTCTTTTCAGCAGCAAAACAGAAAATATATTTTCTCTGTTTTGTACAAACGATTCAATAGATATTTTTCGGATTGACATCTTTGATTTTGGGATCCAAGGGATTTAAACCCATCATATTTGTACTGCTCTTCGGTAAGATCTGCTGCTTCCTGCGTATTCCTTGGCCATGATAACCGTCCCGCTTCAAAGCGCTTATACAGAAGTAAAAATCCGGTCCCCATCCACAAAAGTCCTTTGCACCGATCGGAACGCTTCCTACAAAACAAAAAGAGCGTTCTCTTCTCGAATAGATTTTGACCATACTTATCACTGATGATCGTTGCCAGCCCATTAATACCTTTTCTCAGATCAACTGTTCCGCAGGCAAGTATAGTGGTTCAGTTGTCAAGACAAAAATTCAAACATTTTTTAATGAACCGATATATGTAGCTGAGTTGGGAGGGGCCTCCATTAAGCAGCATGATCAATCAGCAGTGCCGGATAATAATATGATGTGGGTGTCTGATTGTTGATTGCTGAATGACAGCGCTCAAAGTTGTAGGTATGTACATAGCTTTTGATAGCCGCTCTCGCTTCCAGGATGTTGGCATACTGTGTAAGATAGGCTTCCTCATATTTGAAGCTGCGAAACCAGCGTTCAATCATGATGTTGTCTGCCCAGCGGCTTTTTCCATCCATGCTCTGACGGATATGGTTTTCTTTGAGAAATGCTATGTACTCGGTGCTTGTAAACTGACATCCTTGATCAGAGTTCAGAATCAGGGGGTTTGCCACCTTGAAAGCTTTTTTCAACGCGTTTATGACCATTTTGGTGTCCAAGGTATCATCTATCTCCCAGCCAACAATACAACGGCTATACCAGTCAATGATGGCTGTCAGATACAGGAAGCCGTGCTTGATGGGGATATAGGTGATGTCGATTGACCATGCCTGATTTGGATGGTCGATAACGGCGTTACGAAGCAGATACGGGCAGACTTTCGCCTGTTGCATACGTTTGGAAAGATTCATCTTTGGATAGATCGGATCAATCCACATTTCAATCATATAGCGGCGCGTTTTCCGGCGTCCCACCTGATGACCACGCATTTTCAGCTGTGAAGACATTTGACGGGCTCCCCAGGCAGAATTATCGGTATGCAGATGATCAATGATAGCTTTGCATTCTAACTCTTCCTGAGATATGTGTGTTCCATTATAGTACACGCTGGTGCGGTTGATTCCAAGAAGCTCAGCACCTGTTTTTATTGGGAATTCTTTAGTCTTCAAAAGGTTTCGGACTAAATTTACTCTCGTAGTCAGGTCTAAGTGTTTCTTCAGATTTTTTTTCAACCAATCCACCTGCATGGTGAGCTGGCCAACTTTTTTCGCGTATTCGGCTTTTTCCTTGCGCTCTAAGGCGGGTTTCTCTTTCAAGTTGTCTTCTCTTGAATCATCGAAGACAACCGATGCTTTATCGAGGAATTCTTTTTTCCAGTTGCGAAGAAGATTCGGCTGAATGTTATTTTCGCTGGCAATTGTATTTAAGTCCTTTTCTCCTTTGAGCAGTTCAATGACTAACTCGGATTTGAATTTTGCGGAGAAAATTCTTCTTGTTCGAGACATAAAAATGATTCTTCTTTTTATAGTGCTTACAGTATACCAGATTCATTAAAATATGTCTCTCAAAGTGTCTTAAATTACGATACCATTATAGTAATTGGGTTTCATGACAAACGCATGAGTAAATAAATTGTGAACACGCCCCTTTTCTGATAAAATTAAAAGAAAAGGGGTGTTGATACATGCAGGAATTATTAG
The DNA here is from genome assembly GCA_025758065.1 of Lachnospiraceae bacterium. Classification (NCBI taxonomy): domain Bacteria; kingdom Bacillati; phylum Bacillota; class Clostridia; order Lachnospirales; family Lachnospiraceae; species Lachnospiraceae bacterium. The sequence goes on along the minus strand of CP107199.1, from coordinate 440,864 downwards.
ATTGGCTGGAATACATAGAAGATGATCGTCAGCAAAGGAAAGTTCGTCATACATTGAAGGACATTCTTGTTATTGTATTGTTTGCAACACTGGCAAATGCGGATGACTGGGTGGAAATGGCATTGTTTGCGGAAAGTTATCAGGATTATCTACGCAAATATATTGAGTTAAAAAACGGAATACCATCTCATGATACAATAAGACGTGTAATGGGGATGATATCACCGGAGATCATACAGCAGCTTTATGGAAAATGGCAGGATCGATTAAATCAGAATGAAGGGGAACTACTGAAGAAGATCATTTGTATAGATGGTAAAACCATGCGCTCCAATAAAAGAGGAGATGGGAAGGCATCCCACATTGTATCAGCATGGAGTAAAGAGTCAGGTTTCTGTCTTGGACAAAAAGCAGTTGAAGAAAAAAGCAATGAGATCGTAGCGATCCCGGAATTGCTGGACAAGATCCAGATAAAAGGCCAGCTCGTAACAATCGATGCAATGGGAACGCAGACTGCAATAGCGGAGAAAATAAAGAAAAAACGGGCAGACTATGTGCTGGCATTGAAGAGAAATCAAAACAGTCTGTATGAAGATGTACAAGAATACTTTTCAGACGAAGAGTTCCAAAAAGAGATCCGTGAAAGAGGTAATTACAAAAAAACCCAGGAAAAAGCACATGGTCAGATCGAGATAAGGGAGTATTATCAGACAGAGGATATTAAGTGGTTAAGCCAGAAAAAGAACTGGAAAGGACTGTCCAGTATAGTAATGGAGAAGAAAACGCTGAAGAAAGAAGGAAATACAAGAATAGAGAACCGTTATTTCATCAGCAGTTTAAAAGGAGACATTGAACAGGTCAGCCGTGCAGTGAGAGGACACTGGAGTATAGAAAGCATGCACTGGTATCTGGATGTAACATTCCGGGAAGATGCGAATACAACCATAGATAAGCTGGCGGCACAAAATTTGAATATCATAAGGAAATGGAGCCTAAGTATTTTGAAACCGGCACAAATAACAAGACATAAGTTGTCGATGCGAAAGAAAAGGTTTGTACTTAGCTTACGCCCAATTCAGTATCTAGAAGAACTTTTAGAAGCTTAAAAAATAACAGAAAGCAGAATTGATGCCAGATGATCGTTCGTGCGTTTGTCGTGAATTGGGTTTTCTCCTCACTGGACAACCACCCTGCAATCTGCTATATTAAACAGAAAGGCCATATATCACAGGCCCATTCTGAAATGAAAAGGAGATAAAAACAATGGCAAATCCAGTAGTTACCATTACCATGGAAAATGGTGATGTGATAAAAGCAGAATTATATCCGGAAGTAGCATCAAACACAGTAAATAACTTTATCAGTCTGGTGAAGAAAGGTTATTATGACGGTCTGATCTTCCACAGAGTCATCCGTGGATTTATGATCCAGGGCGGATGCCCACAGGGAACTGGTATGGGTGGTCCAGGCTATAGCATTAAGGGCGAATTCAGCCAGAACGGTGTAAAAAATGATTTAAAGCACACAGAAGGCGTTTTATCCATGGCAAGGTCCATGATGCCAAACTCTGCAGGATCCCAGTTCTTTATCATGCACAAGGATGCGCCTCATCTTGATGGTGCGTATGCAGCATTCGGTAAGGTAACAGAGGGAATGAATATTGTAGATAAGATCGCAAATGAGCGTACCGATTATTCTGACCGTCCGTTAAAGGAGCAGAAGATCAAATCTATGACTGTAGATACCTTTGGTGTGGATTATCCAGAGCCAGAGAAGTGCTGATCGATCGGGAAACGATGGGATCAATATCAAAATGCAGTAAAACTCAAAAACGGTTCTCACAGGAGATAGAACAATATGAAACAGGAGCGCGCTCTTTTAATAGAAGGAAGAAAATATACGCTTCTCATATCCGATGAACCACAGGCCCTTTTGGAGGCGAAAGCTTCCGGAAGGGCTGTTTTAGGCTGTATGAGCAGTGGGAAAACAGATGAGAAAGCCACAGACAGCTGGGATTTAAATGGGATTCCCTATGTAATTCCTTCCATAGAGTATGCCACAGATGAACTTACAGAGCTGATCCTGCGCCGTTATCTGGGGCTTCCTTGGCTGATCGATGAAACAGAAAGACTGGTCATTCGTGAATTTATAAAAGAAGATGCGAAGAATATATCGGAAGAAGAATATGGGAAGGAAGAAGAAATATTTCGTGATCCAGATAAGCTGGAAGCTTATATAAAGAACCAGTATGGATTTTACGAATATGGAACATGGGCTGTGCTAAAGAAAGCTGAAAAAAATGCAGTTAAAAAGGATAATACAGTCCTGATCGGTATGGCTGGTGTTGGCAATCCACAGATCCCGGAAACTGCTTTGCAGGCTCTTCCGGCACTTCCGGACGGTTTGTGCTGGCTGGAACTGGGATACCATATTTTTAAAACCTACAGGAAAAATGGTTATGCAAAAGAAGCGGCAATTGCCATTCTTTTCTATGCCCATGAAGTTCTTTCCGCCAGACTTTGTGCCTGGATCGAGAAAAAAAACAAGGCTTCCTGCACACTGGCAGAAAGCCTTGGAATGGAAGCAGTAAAGATCACTTCTGGTCAAATAGCCAGTGAATGGCCCGAAGGGTATCTTCTGTATGCTGAGAAGATGCAACAACAGCCAGATAAGGAGAATGGATCACGGCTCCTGTAAGCTCAGAAAAATCCGTTGAATCCAGGGAAATAGCGGCAGCTATAGACTGGCCGCTTCCATTGTCTGTATAGAAGAAAAGTCCTTCCGTTTCAGCACGATCTTTTAAATCTTCCGGTAAAAAATCTTCCAGGTTTAAAAATGCATTCTGGGATCCATAGTGCTGGATGGTCTGTGGATCAGCAATTATAATATCCAGATTTCCTCCAGCAGACAGAGCTGCGATCTTTGCCATACTGGCATAAGCATATTGGGAGGCCTGGGGCTCATCTGTATTGATGAAAAGACCGGAATTGATCTCGATCAGATCCTTTTTTCCACAGCCAAGAGCGTCTTTCAGGCTGTTTTCCAATGGTTCTATAGAAGAATTGCCGCCGGAGTAGTCATTAACAATGGCAAGTGTAAGCCGTGTGGTAAAAGACTGGCGGTAAATGCTGCTGCCGATCACCCACAACATAGAGATAAAAAGTATGATCGCGATCATATGAAATTTATAATATTCTAAAATATACCAGATCTTGTCTTTGACAGACATGTGTTTTAGTTTTTCAAGTTCGCTATTCAGGTTTTTCTTCAGGTCCATGGTGTGTTCCTTTCAGGTCAGCATTTTTTTAGAAAAATGAGTGGATTACGAATATTTTAACATCATTAACTTATAGTATAGCTGAAAAAGCAGATACCTGCAACTGCCCATTTCCTTTTTACATTAGATATGATATAATGAGCCCAAAAGAAAAACAAGCGGCTGCGCAGCAGACATTTGTTTTTCTAGGGCCATTAACGAACGAATCGCCTGCGTAAGCAGGCAGAAGAGCGCGAATGCGCGGGATTCGTGAGTATAAGATACAATGTAATGAACCAAAGAAAAGCAGGCATTCATACAGGTACAGAAGCTTTTCGGCGTGGCATTAATGAAAGACGAGGACAAACTATGTTGCAGGGATTTTTTAATTATGACAATCCGGTCTGGCGCTTTATTGGAAAGCTGGGAGATCTGGTGCTTTTGAATCTTTTATGGCTGGTCTGTTGTATTCCGGTATTTACAGCCGGTGCAGCTACCACAGCAGTATATTACGTAACCTTAAAGCTGGTGCGCGATGAGGATGATTCTACGATAAAATCCTTTTTCCGTTCCTTTATCCAGAACTTTAAACAGGCTACAGCCATCTGGCTGCTGATCCTTTTAGCGGGATCGCTGGTTGCTTTTGATCTGTGGTTTATTATGGGAGGAGCGGCAGCAGGTATGTCTGGTACTTTAAAGACCATGCTGACAGCTGTTTTTGGTGGAATGACCCTGATCCTTTTATTTATCACTACCTACGTATTCCCTCTTCAGGCAAGATTTTACAATACAGTAAAGCGTACATTATTTAACGCGCTTTTCATGTCAGTCCGTCATATGGGACAGACTATTATGATGCTGGTAGTAGATGGCTTTTTAGTCGCAGCCGTATATTTTGCTTTATTTGTAATGCCTCAGGCAGCCATGCTCCTGCTGTTATTTGGTTTTCCGCTGATCGCATTTGTGAATTCCTATATCTTCACACCGATCTTTAAAAAGTATATCCCGGAAGAAGATAAGCAGGGCCATGAAAGTGGACTTTCCCCGCTGTTAGATGAAAATAATAAAGAGATCGAAGATGCAATTCAGAGTTTAAAAGGAAAATAAAGAAACCATATATTTATATATCAGAGATAAATCGAAGGGGACCAGCAGCAGGTCCTCTTTTTCTTTATGAATCATAATATTTTTTAATATTTTTTTAATGTTTAGACTCTTGAAAAATAGTTAGAATTAATGTATACAATATAATGTATTATAAAATGTACAAAATAATGAACAGATCAGGAATGTTTTGAGGATTACGGGAGCACGAAGTGCCAGGTATCCGATAGTATTAATGAATCGAGAAAAAGGGGATAGCAGCTATGATCAAACATTTACGCCTGAAGGCATATGGAAAGATAAATCTGGCGCTGGATGTACTGGGAAAAAGGGACAACGGGTATCATGATGTCCGTATGATCATGCAGACTGTAGGACTTCATGACAGGATCGAACTTTACAGGACAAAGGAGCCAGGTATCCGTCTGGAGACTAACCTGTTTTACCTTCCGAACAATGAACAGAATCTGGCTTACCGCGCAGCGGCTCTTTTAATAGAAGAATTCGGAGTAAAAGAGGGGGTTTCCATACAACTGAAAAAGTTCATTCCTGTATCGGCAGGAATGGCCGGAGGCAGTACAGATGCAGCTGCGGTCCTTTTTGGGGTCAATAAAATGTTTGGCTTGGGTTTAAGTATAAAAGAACTTATGGAGCGTGGTGTAAAGCTGGGAGCAGATATCCCATACTGCCTGATGCGTGGAACGGCACTTTCAGAAGGGATTGGCGAAGAATTAACACCGCTTCCCCAGATTCCACAATGTCAGGTGCTGATCGCAAAGCCGGGGATCAGCGTTTCTACAAAAGTGGTTTATGAAAGCCTGGATGCTATGGAGCTGAAACCAGAAGACCATCCGGATATTGACGGTATGATAGAAGCAATCAACCGCCAGAATATCCATGAAATAGCCGGGAAATTCGGAAATGTACTGGAACTGGTAACAGCAGGTAAATATCCTGTGATCGGTGAGATCGAGCAGGTGATGAAAGCAGAAGGGGCGGTCAATGCCATGATGAGCGGAAGCGGTCCGACCGTATTTGGCCTGTTCACCAATCCTCAGGCAGCGCAGAATGCTTACGAAAGGCTTCGCTACGGCGATGCAGCAAAACTGGCAAAACAAGTATATCTCACCAACTTCTTTAATGTAAAACGAAGTACATATAAAATTTAGAAAGGAATGGTCTTAAGATGGAAAATAATTTTAAAGTCAATATGAATGAATACCTGCCTCTTCGTGATGTTGTATTTAATACACTGCGCCAGGCTATTTTAAAGGGAGAACTGGCCCCGGGAGAAAGACTGATGGAGATCCAGCTGGCAGAAAAATTAGGCGTAAGCCGTACACCGATCCGTGAAGCCATCCGTAAGCTGGAACTGGAAGGACTTGTACTTATGATCCCGCGAAAAGGCGCTGAGGTAGCAAAAATCTCTGAAAAGAGTCTTCGCGATGTGCTGGAAGTGCGCCGTTCCCTGGAAGAGCTTGCTATTGAACTGGCATGCCAGAGAATGACAGATGAAGAGATCGATCAGTTAGAACAGCGCCAGAATGCTTTTAAAAATGCTATTCATAAAGGAAATGCCATGAATATTGCAGAAACGGATGAGGCATTCCATGATGTGATCTATCTGGGAACCGGAAATGACAAGCTGGTGCAGATCTTAAATAACTTAAGAGAGCAGATGTACCGTTATCGCTTGGAATACATCAAGGATGAGGATAAACGTCAAATCCTGGTAGTTGAACATGAACATATTTTAGCAGCTATCAAGACCCGCAACATTGCAGAAGCAAAGAATGCAGCCAGGGAACACATTGATAATCAGGAGATCACTGTTTCAAAGAATATCAAGGAACAGGAAGATGTACAGCCTGTGCGCGGCCGTGGAAGAAGGTAGCAGGAAATGTCCTGTGGGGGTACAACTGATAAAAACTCTTTTTACAAGGTCAGCCACAGAAGAACTCTGTGAAAATATGGAAATGTATAGGAGAAGAATATAAAATGGAAGAGAATAAAGTAGAAGAGAATAAAATAGAAGATAAAACAGAAAAGACTTTCAAAGAACTCTATCTTGCCGGTGAGATCGGCTTTGATGAAATCGACCGTTATATCAGCCACTGGAACAACAGTGATGATGAACGTACACTGGCTGTTTATCTGGGACTTAATGCTGATGAAGAAGATGTCTGGATCGATGAAAGTGACGAGGCTCTTCAGGAAATGTTAGATAAGCAGAAAGCGAGAGGCTAAGCTTTCTGCTTAAAAAGCTGTTTTGCAGCATCTAAAAGTCCAAGATGCAGTTCTGGTCTTGGGGCAGTTTCAAAGACAAGGGAATATCCCTTAGAGGATGTTTCTTTTACAACGGGATCCGGATCAGGAAAACACAGTCCGGGATAGAGGACGCACCACCAGTTGCGTCCTTTTCCTTTGCCTATGGTAAGGCGTGCTGCATCATAGTAGCCGCAGGGAAAAAATGCATTTCCATAGGTCCTTGCAGGAAAATGGTCATGGCTCAGGTTAAGGTCTACCGTTGCTTTACGTCCATAATAGGCCAGTGTCTGTTTGGCATTGAGAATAATATCTTCCCTGCGGGAAAGGAGCCAGGAAGCAAGTTCTTCTTTTCCAGCATGAGCCGGGGCATTTTCCTGTATATAAGAAAGAACCTGTTCGCGTACCTTCAATTTTAGCTGCTGGTCAGTTTTAGAGTTGCTTTCTGCTAAAATATGAAAACGCAGCACATAAGGGGCAATACGGCTGGCATCTGCTTCCTGTTTGCAGGTATTGGCAGAAACAGCGATCAGGAAGGCAGTGAAAAAGCAGGCAAGAGAACAAAAAAGCCATTTACGGCAGTCAGTTACAGATTTCATGGATAAAACTTCCTTTCAAGATTTTCGTTACAGTTTATCCATGCTTCTTGTTTTCATGAATATGGAAACAAGAAGATGTCATGGATGAACTGTAACAGATTTTCTAATTGTATTTATTTCCACATATGCTATACTGTAAACGGTAAAATCTGAGAAAAATGAGATTTTAAAGATTTATTTTAAAGATCTGTTTTAAAGATTTATGGAAAAGAAAAGATGTAAGTGAGGAGATATAGAAATGGAAAGAAAAACAGCAGCAGTCATTTTCGGCGGACAGTCATCAGAGCATGAAGTTTCCTGCATGTCAGCAGCCAATGTGATCGACCGTATCAACAAAGAAAAATATGATCTGCTTCTTATTGGTATTACAATGGACGGACATTGGATCAAGACAGATTCTGTGGACGATATCAGAAGCGGCGAGTGGAGAAATGGAAAGGTATCTGCAGCCATCCTTCCAGATGCCACTAAAAAATGTGCGATCCTTATGGATGGAGACAAAGTATCAGAAGTAAAACTTGATCTGGTATTCCCGGTCCTTCACGGACTTCATGGTGAGGATGGAACCATTCAGGGACTTCTCGAACTGGCAAGGATCCCATATGTAGGCTGCGGCGTACTGGCATCTGCAGTAGGCATGGATAAACTGTATACAAAGATCATTGTAAATAATTTAGGCATCCGTCAGGCAGATTACGAGCCTGTTATGAGTGAGCAGTTAGCTGATATGGATGTAGTAATTGCCCGTGTTGAAAAACATTTTTCATATCCTGTATTCATTAAACCATCTAACGCAGGCTCATCTAAGGGTGTCAGCAAGGCAGAAAACAGAGAAGAACTGGAAAACGGTTTAAAAGAGGCTGCAAACCATGACAGAAAGATCCTGGTAGAAGAAATGATCGTTGGCCGTGAGATCGAATGTGCTGTATTTGGCGGCGGAAAAGAAGAAGTAAAGGCTTCCGGTGTTGGTGAGATCCTGGCAGCAGCAGATTTTTATGATTTTGATGCAAAATACCATAATGCTGAGTCCAAGACTGTAACAGATCCTGAACTTCCAGGCAATGCAGCAGAAGAAGTAAGAAAGGCAGCAGTAGCTATTTTTAAAGCAGTAGACGGATATGGACTTTCCCGCGTGGACTTCTTTGTAAAGGAAGATGGAGAGATCGTATTTAACGAGATCAATACAATGCCTGGATTTACCGCGATCAGCATGTATCCGATGCTGTGGGAAGCAAGAGGTATTAACAAAGAGGAATTAGTAGATAAGCTGATGAGCCATGCTTTAGAGCGCTTCTAAGCTCAGATCACAGGTGCTTTCAGAAAGAAAAGAGGGTTACATGACAAAGGATGTATTGATCACTATCCGTGGGGTACATACAGTGGATGAAGAGGATAATGATGTGGAGATGATCGTCCGGGGTGATTATTACCAGAAGAACGGGAAACATTATGTTTTGTATGAAGAACTGATAGAAGGCTTTAAAGAACCGGTAAAGAATATCATCAAGATCACGTCAACATCTATGGATATTACAAAAAAAGGAACAGCCATTACCCATATGCTGTTTGAAAAGAACCGGAAAAATGTTTCCTGTTACAGCACACCGTTTGGTGAGATCGTAGTGGGGATACAGGCCAACCACTTTGCAGTGGATGAACAGGCAGACAGCCTGAAGGTAAATGTGGACTATTCCCTGGATATTAATTACGAACATATGTCAGACTGCCGTATCCTGGTAGATGTGCAGTCCTGCCAGTAAACGGATATGTTGCCTGATGGTGAACATTATCATAAAGTGAGTTGTGCATAATAAAAAACAGCCGATCCCATCCGGGAGCCGGCTGTTTTTTTACGCCCCATATTATGCATCTTTACGGAATCTTGCGAAAAATCCCTTTTTCTTTGGCGGAGTTGGAATAGAACCTCCGCGTACACTTTTGATCTGGGTGATGTAGATACCGCTTAAGATTACCTTTGCTTCTGTTTTAACAGGAAGGCACTCAAATACTCTTGCATCAGCGATCAGTGTAACGATCTTTGGTCCGATCTTTGCTTTAACGATCGGAACCTTGGTCCAGCGCATGTACTTTGGAGTCTGGTCAACTACCATTTTTGGAAGACCTGCCTGAGTCAGTTTCAGTTTCTTCTTATCAATAACAAGAAGAGATACGGTCTGTGCAGCTGCATCTAACATCTGCTGCTGTTCTAACTGGCGCTTCTGGAGCTTATTTCCAAGGAAATACAGGATAGCCAGAACGATAGCTGCAATGATGAGAATCACCAGCAGTATGTTTAAAACGGTATTTAACATAATGTATACCTCCGAATTGTAATGATGTACTTTCGAAGTCTTTCCTGCACCTGCTTTTGCGGCCGGTTTTTTGCCGGGTACAGCTGACAAAGAAATCTTCCCGTAAAACCGGTCAAAAAAAGATTCCGTGAGTACATAATGTGGTCTTAGCAGCCTGAACGAACATGCCCCAAGACATTCCAATATAGTATAACATTTATAACGAAAAAAAGCAAGAAAAATTATTGACACCTTGACAAATGTATGTTATTATGGAGAGTGCATTATTGTGGCGTTCTGGGCTTATTGCGCCCATTTGCTGACGCCCGATTACCGAGAACGACAGCAGTGGAAAAAGGGACAGAAAAAGAAAGAAAAATCCCGGAAAACTACTGCAACCAAATAAGAAAACAGGGGTGAAACGTCAATGGAGAAAAGCAGAATACGTCCGGTACCGGCCGGGAAAAGCGTAAGAATGAGCTATTCAAGGCAGAAGGAAGTCCTTCAGATGCCTAACCTGATCGAGATTCAGAAAGACTCCTACCAGTGGTTCTTAGATGAAGGACTGAAGGAAGCGTTTGCTGATATCTCTCCTATCGCGGATTTTGCAGGACATTTAAGTCTGGAATTCGTTGACTTTACATTATGCAGAGATGATATCAAGTATACCATCGAAGAGTGTAAAGAACGGGATGCTACTTACGCCGCACCGCTTAAGGTAAAGGTCAGACTGTACAATAAAGACAAAGATGAAATGAATGAACATGAGATATTTATGGGTGATCTGCCTCTGATGACAGATACCGGTTCATTTGTGATTAACGGTGCAGAACGTGTTATCGTCAGCCAGCTTGTACGTTCCCCTGGTATTTACTACGGGATCGGACATGATAAGGTAGGTAAGGAACTGTTTACATGTACTGTTATCCCTAACCGTGGTGCATGGCTGGAATATGAAACCGATTCCAACGATGTATTTTATGTTCGTGTAGACAGAACCCGTAAGGTACCGGTCACTGTACTGATCCGTGCTTTAGGCTACGGAACCAATGCAGAGATCTTAGACCTGTTCGGTGAAGAACCAAAGCTGCTTGCAAGCTTCGGAAAGGATACATCTGATAACTATCAGGATGGTCTGTTAGAACTGTACAAGAAGATCCGTCCAGGCGAGCCGCTGTCTGTAGACAGTGCAGAGAGCCTGCTTAACAGCATGTTCTTTGATCCTAGAAGATATGACCTGGCAAAGGTTGGACGTTATAAATTCAATAAGAAACTGTCCTTTAAGTTCCGTCTGAACGGACAGGTGCTGGCAGAAGATGTAGTTGATACCACTACAGGTGAGATCATTGCAGAAGCCGGTACAAAGTTAGATAAAGAATCTGCCATGAAGGTTCAGAACTCTGCTGTTCCTTTTGTATGGGTAGAAGGAATTAGCAGAAAGCAGAAAGTCCTTTCCAATATGATGGTTGAACTTGGTGCTTATGTATCCTTTGATCCGGAAGAAGTTGGCGTTTCTGAATTAGTATATTATCCTGCGCTTGCTCCAATCCTGGAAAAAGCAGGTGATGATGAAGAACTGCTTAAGGAAGAGATCAGAAGAAATATTCATGACCTGATCCCGAAGCATATCACAAAGGAAGATATCTTAGCTTCCATCAACTACAACATGCATCTGGAAGAGCAGGTTGGTACATCTGATGATATCGACCACTTAGGAAACCGTCGTATCCGTGCCGTAGGTGAGCTGTTACAGAACCAGTACCGTATCGGCTTGTCCCGTATGGAGCGTGTTGTAAGAGAACGTATGACAACGCAGGATGTAGACGGCATTACACCACAGTCCCTGATCAATATCAAGCCTGTTACAGCTGCTGTAAAGGAATTCTTCGGAAGTTCCCAGCTGTCCCAGTTCATGGATCAGAACAACCCGCTGTCCGAGCTTACACATAAGAGACGTTTATCTGCCTTAGGTCCTGGTGGTCTGTCAAGAGACCGTGCCGGATTCGAGGTACGAGATGTACACTATACACATTATGGCCGTATGTGCCCGATCGAGACTCCTGAAGGTCCTAACATCGGTCTGATCAACTCCCTTGCAAGCTATGCAAGAGTAAACCAGTACGGCTTTATTGAAGCACCTTACCGTGTAGTAGATAAGACTGACGCAGCTAATCCAAAGGTTACGGATGAAGTAGTATATCTGACTGCAGACGAAGAGGACAACTTCATCGTAGCCCAGGCGAATGAACCATTAGATGAAGAAGGCCGCTTCATCCATAACAACGTATCCGGACGTTTCCGTACAGAGACTTCCGAATTCAGAAAGAGCACCATCGACTTAATGGACGTTTCTCCTAAGATGGTATTCTCTGTTGCAACTGCTATGATCCCATTCCTTCAGAATGACGATGCGAACCGTGCTCTTATGGGATCCAACATGCAGCGTCAGGCAGTGCCGCTGTTAAGCACAGAGGCTCCTGTAGTAGGCACCGGTATTGAAGGTAAGGCTGCTGTTGACTCCGGCGTTTGTGTTGTTGCAAAGAATGCAGGTGTAGTTGAGCGTTCCGCTTCCAATGAGATCATCATCAAGAGAGATTCCGATGGAAACCGTGATGTATACCATCTGACTAAATTTAAGAGAAGCAACCAGAGCAACTGTTACAACCAGAAGCCGATTGTTTATAAGAATGATCACGTAGAAGCTGGTGAAGTTATTGCAGATGGTCCTTCTACCTGCAATGGTGAGATCGCTCTTGGTAAGAACCCGTTGATCGGATTTATGACCTGGGAAGGCTACAACTACGAGGATGCGGTCCTTCTTTCTGAGCGTCTGGTACGGGATGATGTTTATACATCTGTTCATATTGAAGAGTATGAGGCAGAAGCCCGTGACACCAAGTTAGGACCGGAAGAGATCACCCGGGATGTACCTGGTGTTGGTGAAGATGCATTAAAGGATCTGGACGAACGCGGTATCATCCGTATTGGTGCAGAGGTCCGTGCCGGAGATATTCTGGTAGGTAAGGTTACTCCAAAGGGAGAGACCGAGCTGACTGCTGAAGAGAGACTGTTAAGAGCAATCTTCGGTGAAAAGGCAAGAGAAGTACGTGATACCTCCTTAAAGGTACCTCATGGTGCATACGGTATCATCGTAGACGCAAAGGTATTTACAAGAGAAAATGGTGACGAGCTTGCACCAGGCGTAAACCAGACTGTCCGTATCTATATCGCCCAGAAACGTAAGATCTCTGTTGGTGATAAGATGGCTGGACGTCATGGTAACAAGGGTGTTGTTTCCCGTGTGCTTCCTGTAGAAGATATGCCATTCCTTCCAAACGGCCGTCCTCTGGACATCGTGCTGAACCCATTGGGCGTACCTTCACGTATGAATATCGGACAGGTGCTGGAGATCCACTTAAGTCTTGCTGCAAGAGCGCTTGGCTTTAACGTTTCCACTCCTATTTTCGATGGTGCAAACGAGAATGATATCCAGGATACTCTGGAGCTTGCAAATGACTATGTAAATACTCCATGGGAAGAATTTGAAGCTAAATATAAAGATACCTTAAAACCTGAGGTAATGGATTATCTGGGTACTCACTTAGAGCATAGAAAGCTTTGGGAAGGCGTACCGATCAGCCGTGACGGTAAAGTACGTCTCCGTGATGGACGTACCGGCGAATACTTTGATGGCGCAGTAACTATCGGACACATGCATTACCTGAAACTGCATCATCTGGTAGATGATAAGATCCATGCACGTTCTACCGGTCCTTACTCCCTGGTTACACAGCAGCCTCTGGGTGGTAAAGCCCAGTTCGGCGGACAGCGTTTCGGAGAGATGGAGGTTTGGGCTCTGGAGGCATATGGCGCTTCCTACACCCTGCAGGAGATCATGACTGTTAAGTCTGATGATGTGGTTGGCCGTGTGAAGACATACGAGGCTATCATCAAGGGCGAAAATATCCCTGAGCCAGGTGTTCCAGAATCCTTCAAGGTACTTCTTAAGGAAATGCAGTCCCTGGGTCTGGATGTTCAGGTTCAGAGAGAAGATGGTACCGAGGTAGAGATGACAGAGAGCATTGACTATGGCGATACAGAACTGCGTGCTATGCTGGAAGGCGACCGTCATTACAATGACAGAGAGTCTTACTCCAATTACGGATATCAGGAACAAGAATTCAAGAACAATGAGCTTGTGAATGTAGAATCCGATTCCAAGGAAACTAACGACGATTATACAGATGACCTGTATGACGCATATACAGATGACAGTGAGAACGAATAATAGAAGGGAGTATAAGCTCATGCCGGAAACAATAAATGAAACTTATCATCCAATGGCGTTTGATGCCATTAAAATAGGTCTGGCTTCCCCTGAAAAGATCCGCTCCTGGACACACAGAACTCCGGAGCCTGCTGATAAGCCAAGCAAGCAGTGGAAAGACTGGTGGGAGCAGGGAGCTGTGCGCAACCGTATGCCTGAACCAGCAGGCGCTCCTTCCAAAGAGTGGAAAGACTGGTGGGATCACGGCGTTGTAAAGAAACCTGAGACCATTAACTATAGAACCTTAAAGCCTGAAAAAGACGGACTTTTCTGCGAGAGGATCTTCGGACCGAGCAAGGACTGGGAGTGCCACTGTGGAAAGTATAAAAAGATCCGTTACAAAGGCGTGATCTGTGACCGCTGCGGTGTTGAAGTTACCAAGTCCAGCGTCAGAAGAGAGCGTATGGGACGTATTGAGCTTGCTGCTCCTGTATCCCACATCTGGTACTTCAAGGGTATCCCAAGCCGTATGGGTCTGATCCTTGACATTTCTCCAAGAACACTGGAGAAGGTACTGTATTTCGCTTCCTATGTTGTACTGGATCCAGGTGTAACAAGCCTTCAGTACAAGCAGGTATTATCTGAGAAGGAATACCGCGAAGAAGTAGAAAAATACGGCAGCAGCACTGCATTCCGCGTAGGAATGGGTGCTGAGGCGATCCAGGAGCTGTTAAAGGCAATCGACCTGGAAAAAGATTCCGAAGAGTTAAGAAAGCAGCTGATCGATGCAAGCGGCCAGAAGCGTGCAAGGATCATCAAGCGCCTGGAAGTTGTAGAGGCATTCTTAAATTCCGGAAACCGTCCTGAATGGATGATCATGGATGTTATCCCGGTTATTCCACCGGATATCCGTCCTATGGTACAGTTAGACGGCGGACGTTTTGCAACCAGTGACTTAAACGATTTATATAGAAGGATCATCAACCGTAACAACCGTCTGGCAAGACTGTTAGAGCTTGGTGCTCCGGATATCATTGTCCGCAATGAGAAACGTATGCTTCAGGAAGCAGTTGACGCCCTGATCGATAATGGACGCCGCGGCCGTCCTGTAACAGGACCTGGAAACCGTGCTCTTAAGTCCCTTTCTGATATGTTAAAGGGTAAGCAGGGACGTTTCCGTCAGAACCTGTTAGGTAAGCGAGTTGACTATTCCGGACGTTCCGTTATCGTCGTTGGTCCTGAATTAAAGATCTATCAGTGTGGTCTGCCAAAAGAAATGGCGATCGAGCTGTTTAAGCCATTCGTAATGAAAGAGTTAGTGGCTAACGGCACTGCCCACAACATTAAGAATGCAAAGAAGATGGTTGAAAAGCTTCAGACAGAAGTGTGGGATGTTCTGGAAGATGTTATTAAAGAGCATCCGGTTATGTTAAACCGTGCTCCTACACTGCACAGACTTGGTATCCAGGCATTCGAACCGATCCTGGTAGAAGGTAAAGCTATTAAGCTGCACCCACTTGTTTGTACAGCGTTCAACGCCGACTTCGACGGTGACCAGATGGCAGTTCATCTTCCTCTGTCCGTAGAAGCACAGGCAGAGTGCCGTTTCCTTCTGTTAAGCCCGAACAACCTGTTAAAACCGTCTGATGGTGGTCCTGTAGCCGTTCCTTCACAGGATATGGTACTTGGTATTTACTATCTGACCCAGGAACGTCCTGGCGCTAAGGGCGAAGGCATGATCTTCAAGAGTGTAAACGAAGCGATCCTGGCATATGATAACCAGGAGGCAACTCTTCATTCCAGAGTTAAGGTAAGAGTTTCCAAGACAATGCCAGATGGCACTGTTAAGACTGGTGTGATCGAATCCACTATTGGACGTTTTATCTTCAATGAGATCATTCCTCAGGATTTAGGCTTTGTAGACAGAAGTATTCCTGAAAATGAATTAAAACTGGAAGTTGATTTCCATGTAGCTAAGAAGCAGTTAAAGCAGATCCTTGAAAAAGTCATCAATGTACACGGTGCTACCCAGACTGCTGTTACACTGGATGATATCAAGGCAATCGGTTATAAGTTCTCTACAAGAGCAGCTATGACTGTATCTATTTCTGATATGACTGTACCTGCAAGCAAGCCGAAGCTGATCGCTGATGCCCAGGCTACTGTAGATCACATTGCTAAGAACTACCGTCGCGGTCTTATTACCGAGGAGGAACGTTATAAAGAAGTTATCGAAACCTGGAAGACTACCGATGATCAGCTGACCCATGACCTGTTAACAGGACTGGATAAGTACAATAACATCTTCATGATGGCTGATTCTGGTGCGCGAGGATCTGATAAGCAGATCAAGCAGTTAGCTGGTATGCGAGGACTGATGGCAGATACAACTGGTCATACCATCGAACTTCCTATCAAGTCTAACTTCCGTGAAGGTCTTGATGTACTGGAGTACTTCATCTCTGCTCATGGTGCACGTAAGGGTCTGTCCGATACGGCTCTTCGTACTGCTGACTCTGGTTACCTGACCAGACGTCTGGTAGACGTATCCCAGGATCTGATCATCCGTGAAGTTGACTGCTGCGAAGGCAAAGAGATCCCTTACATGGAGATCAAGGCTTTCATGGACGGCAACGAAACGATCGAAGACCTGGAAGAGAGAATCACAGGACGTTATATTGCTGAGACTATTACAGATCCGGATACCGGCGAAGTAGTGATCAAGGCTAACCACATGTGTACACCAAAGCGTGCTGCAGCTGTTATGAAGGTTCTGAACAAGTTAGGACGTAAGACTGTTAAGATTCGTACTGTATTAAGCTGTAAGTCCCACATTGGTGTGTGTGCTAAGTGCTACGGTGCAAACATGGCAACCGGACAGCCTGTACAGGTTGGTGAAGCAGTTGGTATTATTGCAGCCCAGTCTATCGGTGAGCCTGGTACACAGCTGACCATGCGTACATTCCATACCGGTGGTGTTGCCGGCGGCGATATCACACAGGGTCTTCCTCGAGTTGAGGAGCTTTTTGAGGCACGTAAGCCAAAGGGTCTTGCTATCATCACTGAATTCGGTGGTGTAGTAGACATTAAGGATACAAAGAAGAAACGTGAGATTACCGTTACAGATATGGAAAGCGGCAATTCCAAGACCTACCTGATCCCTTACGGATCCAGGATCAAGGTAATGGAAGGCCAGGTTCTTGAAGCTGGTGATGAGCTGACAGAAGGTAGCGTAAACCCACATGATATCTTAAAGATCAAGGGCGTTCGTGCTGTACAGGATTACATGATCCAGGAAGTTCAGCGTGTATACCGTCTTCAGGGTGTTGAGATCAACGATAAGCATATCGAAATGATCGTACATCAGATGTTAAAGAAGATCCGCATTGAAGAAAGCGGTGACAGTAATGTTCTTCCAGGTGTATCTATGGATGTTCTTGATTTCAATGAAATGAATGAAGAACTGATCGCACAGGGCAAACAGCCTGCAGAAGGCAAGCAGGTAATGCTTGGTATCACCAAGGCATCCCTTGCAACAGATTCCTTCTTATCCGCAGCATCCTTCCAGGAGACCACCAAGGTTCTGACAGAGGCTGCTATCAACGGTAAGGTTGACCATTTGATCGGTATCAAGGAGAACGTCATCATCGGTAAGCCAATTCCTGCTGGTACAGGTATGAAGCGTTACCGCAATGTGAAACTGGACACAGATGACAGGCTTCTTTCAGAAGACGATGAAATCTCCATGTCAGACGATGATGAGATCGCACTGGATGGAGCTGAGGATTCTGAAATCTCTGAGGACAATGTAGCAGAAGAAGTTCTGGACATGGACGAAAACGAAGATGCATCTGAGGATGATGACGAGACCGAAGAGTAATAAAAATAATGAAAAACTGGTCCAGGACTGGATCAGGATATAGAATACGGGAGTCCGGCTGAAAAAGCTGCGGCTCCCGTTTTTTATACCTTCAAAAGAGCAGAGCCAACATTTTGAAAAAAATCCACTGTCAAATATTTTTAAAAAAATCCACTTGACAGATTTTTTCACCATGCTATAATAAAAAAGTATGTGCAAAGTGCTTTGCTCTTTGCATAACAACAAGCTGAAAGACACAGCAACCAACAGTCAATATCACAGGAGGTGAAAAGGATGCCAACATTTAACCAGTTAGTAAGAAAGGGAAGACAGACCAGCACAAAGAAGTCTACTGCACCAGCTCTGCAGAAGGGTTACAACTCTTTACAGAAGAAGGCAACAGACGTATCTGCACCACAGAAGCGTGGCGTTTGTACCGCTGTTAAGACTGCTACCCCTAAGAAACCTAACTCTGCACTTAGAAAGATTGCCAGAGTACGTCTTTCCAATGGTATCGAAGTAACAAGCTACATTCCAGGAGAAGGTCATAACCTTCAGGAGCACAGCGTTGTTCTGATCCGTGGAGGAAGAGTAAAGGACCTGCCAGGTACCAGATATCATATCGTAAGAGGTACACTGGATACAGCAGGTGTTGCTAACAGAAAGCAGGCTCGTTCCAAATACGGCGCTAAGAGACCAAAAGACAAAAAGTAATTAAAATTTAAAACTGGAATCACTAACAGCAGTAAAGTGACTGCAGTCAGTTAATACTGGACTGCTTTGTTGTGCCGGATTGTGATATTGAACCTGTGGTTGCAGGAAAATATATAGACCGCGCACGAACACATTTTATGGAAACATGTGAGTACCGACGAGTTAATGTAAACCTGCTGAGGAAATGTTTCCGAAGCAGCATATTAAGGAGGGAAGTAACGTGCCACGTAAAGGACATACTCAGAAGAGAGACGTTCTGGCAGACCCGATCTACAACAATAAAGTTGTAACCAAGCTGATCAACAACATCATGTTAGACGGCAAGAAGGGTGTTGCACAGAAAATTGTATACGGCGCTTTCAACCGTGTTGCTGAGACAACCGGAAAAGACGCTATCGAAGTATTTGAAGAAGCAATGAACAACATCATGCCAGTTCTGGAAGTAAAGGCAAAACGTATCGGTGGTGCTACCTATCAGGTGCCGATCGAAGTTAAGCCAGAAAGAAGACAGGCTCTTGGACTTCGCTGGATCACTCTGTACTCCCGTAAGAGAGGCGAGAAGACTCAGGAAGAGAGACTGGCAAACGAGATCATGGATGCAGCTAACAACACTGGCGCATCTGTAAAGAAGAAAGAAGATATGCATAAGATGGCAGAAGCAAATAAGGCATTTGCTCACTACCGTTTCTAATTGCAATTTTCCTTTTTCCACTATTTTAAGGAGGAAAATCCCTTGGCTGGAAGAGAATATCCATTAGAGAGAACCAGAAATATCGGAATCATGGCTCATATCGATGCTGGTAAGACCACCACAACTGAGCGTATTCTGTATTATACTGGTGTAAACTATAAGATCGGTGATACTCATGAAGGTACTGCTACCATGGACTGGATGGCTCAGGAGCAGGAAAGAGGTATCACCATCACTTCCGCTGCTACTACCTGCCACTGGACTCTGCAGGATCACTGCAAGCCAAAGGCTGGAGCATTAGAGCATCGTATCAACATCATCGATACTCCAGGACACGTTGACTTCACTGTTGAGGTTGAGCGTTCCCTGCGAGTACTGGATGGCGCTGTTGGTGTTTTCTGTGCAAAGGGCGGCGTTGAACCACAGTCCGAGAACGTATGGCGTCAGGCTGACACCTACAATGTACCTCGTATGGCATTCATCAACAAGATGGACATCCTGGGTGCAAACTTCTACGGCGCTGTAGAACAGATCAAAACCCGTTTAGGCAAGAATGCAATCTGCATTCAGCTGCCAATCGGTAAGGAAGATGAATTCAAGGGAATCATTGACCTGTTTGAGATGCAGGCTTACATCTACAATGATGATAAGGGCGAAGACATCTCTATCTTAGACATCCCGGAAGATATGAAGGATGATGCGGAATTATATCATACTGAGCTGGTAGAGAAAATCTGCGAGCTGGATGATGACCTTATGATGAAATATCTGGATGGCGAAGAGCCAACCAATGATGAACTGAAGAAGGTATTAAGAAAAGCTACCTGCGAGTGTGCAGCTGTTCCTGTATGCTGTGGTACTGCTTATAGAAATAAGGGTGTTCAGAAGCTTCTGGATGCTATTATCGAATATATGCCATCTCCATTAGACATTCCTTCTATCAAGGGTGTTGACCTGGACGGCAATGAGATCGAGCGTCACTCTTCTGACGAAGAGCCATTTGCTGCTCTTGCATTCAAGATCATGACTGACCCATTCGTTGGTAAGCTGGCTTATTTCCGTGTTTACTCTGGTACACTGGCATCCGGTTCTTACGTACTGAATGCTACCAAGGGTAAGAAGGAGCGTGTAGGACGTATCCTTCAGATGCATGCAAACAAGAGACACGAGCTTGATCGTGTATACTCTGGTGATATTGCTGCAGCTGTTGGTTTCAAGAATACCACAACTGGTGATACTATCTGTGATGAACAGCATCCAGTAGTTCTGGAATCCATGGAATTCCCAGAGCCAGTTATCGATATCGCTATCGAACCAAAGACAAAAGCAAGCCAGGACAAGATGGGCGATGCTCTTGTAAAGCTGGCAGAAGAAGATCCTACTTTCCGTGTTCGTACCGACGAAGAGACTGGTCAGACCATTATCTCCGGTATGGGCGAGCTGCATCTGGACATCATCGTAGACCGTCTGCTGCGTGAATTCAACGTAGAGGCTAACGTAGGTGCTCCTCAGGTTGCTTATAAGGAAACCTTTACTAAGGCTGTTGATGTAGACAGCAAGTATGCTAAGCAGTCCGGTGGCCGTGGACAGTACGGACATTGTAAAGTTCACTTCACACCAATGGATCCAAACGCAGAAGAAACCTTCAAGTTCACTTCTTCCGTTGTTGGTGGTGCTATTCCTAAGGAATATATCCCGGCAGTTGGTGAAGGTATTGAAGAAGCTTCTAAGACCGGTATCCTTGGCGGATTCCCAGTTCTGGGTGTATGCGCTGATGTATACGATGGTTCTTACCATGAAGTCGACTCTTCTGAAATGGCATTCCACATTGCCGGATCTATGGCATTTAAGGATGCAATGGCAAAAGGCAACCCAGTTCTTCTTGAGCCTATTATGAAGGTTGAAGTTACCATGCCAGAAGAATACATGGGTGATGTAATCGGTGATATCAACTCCCGTCGTGGCCGTATCGAAGGTATGGAAGACATCGGCGGTGGCAAGATGGTTAAGGCATACGTTCCGCTGTCTGAGATGTTCGGTTACTCCACAGACCTGCGTTCCAGAACCCAGGGCCGTGGTAACTACTCTATGTTCTTCGAGAAATATGAGCAGGTTCCAAAGAACGTTCAGGAGAAAGTTCTTGCTGATCATAAAAAATAAAATGTGACCATTAACGAAGGTTTTGTCTGCGTAAGCAGACAGTAGAGCGCGTAAGCGCGTGAACCTGAGTAAAAAAGCAATATATAACAGAGTTTCCTCTGGTGGAAACATCAGAGGTATGCTCTGTATAAAATCCAAAAAAGGCTTGTAAATCAAGGTGAAATATCATATAATGATTGATAGCCTGACATTAACTATATTAGCCCCACACATATACAGGGGCGCAAATTAAGGAGGACGTTATAAAATGGCTAAAGCTAAGTTTGAAAGAACTAAAACCCATTGTAACATTGGTACCATCGGACACGTTGACCATGGTAAAACTACTCTGACCGCTGCTATTACCAAGGTTCTGGCAGAAAGAGTTGCTGGAAACGCAAAGGTAGATTTCGAGAACATCGATAAGGCTCCAGAAGAGAGAGAGCGTGGTATCACCATCTCTACTGCACACGTTGAGTATCAGACCGAGAAGAGACACTATGCACACGTTGACTGCCCAGGACATGCTGACTACGTTAAGAACATGATCACTGGTGCTGCTCAGATGGACGGCGCTATCCTGGTTGTAGCTGCAACTGATGGTGTTATGGCTCAGACTAGAGAGCACATCCTTCTGTCCCGTCAGGTAGGTGTACCTTACATCGTAGTATTCATGAACAAGTGCGATATGGTAGACGATCCTGAGTTACTTGAATTAGTAGACATGGAAATCCGTGAACTGCTGAACGAGTATGAGTTCCCAGGCGATGATACTCCTATCATCCAGGGTTCCGCTCTGAAGGCTCTGGAAGATCCAATGGGACCATGGGGCGATAAGATCATGGAACTGATGGATGCAGTTGACAGCTGGATTCCAGATCCTGTTCGTGAAACAGATAAGCCTTTCCTGATGCCTGTAGAGGACGTATTCACCATTACTGGCCGTGGTACTGTTGCTACTGGTAGAGTAGAGCGTGGTACTCTGAACCTGAACGACGAAGTTGAGATCGTTGGTATTCACGAAGATACCCGTAAGACTGTTGTAACCGGTATCGAAATGTTCCGTAAGCTCCTTGACAGCGCTGAGGCTGGTGATAACATCGGTGCTCTGCTGCGTGGTGTTCAGAGAACTGAGATCGAGCGTGGACAGTGTCTGTGCAAGCCAGGTTCTGTACATTGCCATCACAAATTTACCGCTCAGGTTTACGTTCTGACCAAGGACGAGGGCGGCCGTCATACACCTTTCTTCAACAACTATCGTCCACAGTTCTACTTCAGAACAACTGACGTAACTGGCGTTTGCGAGTTACCAGCTGGTACTGAAATGTGTATGCCTGGCGATAACGTAGAAATGACTGTTGAACTGATCCATCCAGTAGCTATGGAGCAGGGACTTCGTTTCGCTATCCGTGAAGGCGGACGTACTGTAGGTTCTGGTAGAGTTGTATCTATCATCGAATAATTTTACAGAATTTATATATAAGTAATACAACATGTCTGAATGGACATTATGCTCAAACGATTTGGCTCCCGGAATTACTTCCGGGGGCTTTTTTTACTATGAAAGTGCTGCCAAGGAGCTATAGTGACATGTCTGTTACTACAAAAATGCTACTAAGGGGCTGGGCCTGCGTGCCTGAAATAGTGTTTTGAACCAAAGGGGAAAGATATGTACGAAAAGATGATAGCAGTAACCAACCGGCATCTGATAAGAGAAAGTAATGAGAATGAGGAAATAAACGCAGGGACAGACTGGAGCGAAGCATATATAAAGCAGCTTGCATACGTTGCTTCCCTTCATCCAAAAGCTATGGTGCTGCGTGAAAAGGATCTGACAGAAGAAAAATACGAAGAACTGGCAAAGGCAGTTATCAGATTATGCGAAAAGGAGGGGACGACCCTTATTTTGCATCGTTTTCCAGAAGTAGTGAAGCATTTAGGATATGATAAGCTGCATTTGCATTTAGAAATGCTTAAAACGATGGGACGGACTGATGGGCTTAACCTTCTTGGTACGTCTGTTCATTCTGTAGAGGATGCAAAAGAGGCAGAGCATCTGGGGGCTGATTATATATTTGCAGGAAATATTTTTGAAACTGACTGCAAGAAAGGGCTGCCGGGGCGGGGACTGGAATTTCTTGAAAATGTATGTAAGGCAGTAAATATTCCGGTGTATGCCATTGGTGGAATATCAGAAGAAAAAATGCCCCAGATCCTTGGGACCGGGGCAGCAGGCGGATGTATGATGTCCGGGTTTATGCAATTAAAGGATCATGGAAGTAATCATTAAAATGTTGCTTTTACAACGAAATGGTAATGATGATTTACTTTAGCGTTATTGCAGCAACTGTATATTTGCTAACTGGGCAATCTTGGCCTCATTTATGAGGGAAAGTTGGTCAATCAGCTCAATATGATAAGTTCCAAGGCCTTTTGCAGCATTGGCACATTCTCCGGCACAGTCTAACGTGAGTGCAGCCAGAACACAGGCTGTAAGGGCGTCTGTGACAGAAAGATACGTACCTGTAATGCAGGTAAGCATACAGCCGGTGCCGGTTACTTTTGCCATGTTGGGAGAGCCGTTATAGATGGCATAGGCAATCTCATTTTCAGGGGATGCTATGATATCTACTTCACCTGTGACCATAACTACAGCACCAGTCTCCTGGGCCAGTTTTCCTGCAATATGGGCCATAGATTTGACGGAATCAGGATTTTTTGCGCTGACAGCATCAGCTGCACTTACGTCCACACCGGTACCATGAAAGGCAGTTCCCGCTATAGCACGTATTTCAGAGCCATTGCCCTTAATGACAGCAGGTTCACATTCTTTAATAAAACGTTTTGCAAGTTCCATGCGGAAAGAGCTGCATGTGATCCCTACCAGGTCGATCACAGAGGCTCTTTTTCCATTTTCAGTATTGTTCATTCTTTTAATGGCTTTTCCAGCCAGAAACATGGACTCAGCTCTTGCATCTGTAATATTTCCAAGACTGACTGTAAGAGCTGCAGCACTGGAAGCAATGTCAGCCACTTCTGCTGGATGTTCAGCCATAATAGGACGACCACCAATGGCCAGAACTGAATTAGCACAGTCATTGATCACAATCGGGTGGGTGATGCAGTGGATCAGCGGCGCCTGATTACGGAGCTGGCTGCGGATCTGTTTTAAGCAGGAAAGAACAGGCTCATTCTCTATATTCGTAGTTTCATCTATTGTTTTATTTATATTGTCCATTAGATGCTCTCCTTAAAAATATATCTCAATATGTTTATATAATAAAAACGCCGCAACAGAACCATGCAGGCTTGTTACAGCGTTTGTTTTGCCATTGCGTATTATGCATATTTATGTACATCAGGCATGTTTCTTATTTGTATTCCAGTATACCACTGCCACTGCAATAAAGGCAATGAGAACAATATATTTGATACTGCCTGCTACTGGTCCAGGTTCAGCAACGAATTGCTTTACAGCAACAGTAGCAGCCAGATAACCGATAAAGCCTAAAAATGCGATGCCAAGAGAGTCATTCACAACGGTATCTGTATTATTGTAGACCTGAGAGCCTAAAGCTGCCTGGAATGTGGATAACATGTGTGCTTTCTGTAAATGTTTTAAGAAAATGAAAGCAAGGCTTCCTCCGATCAGTGTACCTGCAATAAAGGATGGTACATAGAAGAACCAGGTAAGTCCGGTACGTCCCCAGATCAGTGTCATTACAGGATAGGAAATAATAGCTCCGATGATGCCGGTTCCAATGACTTCGCCGATGAAAGCACATACCAGTTTGCCTTTGGAAAGGCGGTAGAGCATACCGGAAAGGAAAGCACCAAATATTGCACCAGTCAGTGCCAGAGGCGGGATGCCCATGCAGGCCATGCGGATAATGCCAATAGCCAGAGCGCATACAAAAGCGTACCAGGGACCAAGCATAACAGCACAGGTCACATTGATGAAGTGTGCCATAGGACACATTCCCTCTACACGAAGAATAGGGGAGATCACTACTCCCAAAGCTACCATCATGGCAAGGAAGACAAGTTTCGTTACGTGTGTTTTTGAATTTTTCATATCGTTTTCTCTCCTCATTCTGGCTGTATACTGGATGAAGATGTTTCATATGGTTTCATAGAAACAGGCAATAAAAAAACGCATCCATAGGGCGCGCTTGGCAAATCTCTGTTAAAAAATAGACATAGCGATGGCGCCTTTTTACAGCTGTAATTGGCGGTCGATGCTCACTAGCATCCTCTCAATCCGAAACACGGAGTCCCATCGCATCTCTTTTGTACGCAGTATAAGGGCGCTCCCCCTCATACCGTCTCAGCCCGCAGGCAGATACAAAAGGTCTAACAGTATTATAAACGGAGAGAAAAAAATGTCAATAGGAAAAGCTGTATACAGTGCGGGATAAGTTACAGGTCATTCCATCTTCTTGTTTCCATATTCATGAAAGCAAGAAGCATGGTGGGTTCACCATATGCTGGTTTGAATGAAAAAGTACTTATGCAAGCAAGCATGTAACATACTTTCTCATTCAAACTAGCGCATGGCTGAAATTTAACCAGATAATTAAGATAATGTAATAAAAACGTAATTGAAAATATAAGATAGATTATGTATGATGTAGGTTGTAAAAAAACTGACAGAACATGGGAGGCAGAAAGAATGAAAAATCATAAAATATCAGGAGCTGCAGGCTTTTTGTGTGCAGCGGTTCTGTTTCTTGGAGCAGGCATTTTCGCCCTGGGAGCCAGTGCATTTAATGTTCTGGCTGCAGAAGTTTCCGGACAAATCACATCCTGTAAGATAACCAGTGATAAACAGAATATTGAGATTGCCTTAAACAGCAGCGGCAGTACAGAAGGAACGGACGGTAAGGTGTATGTGTTTGAGCAGCCCATATATCAGGATGATCTGGGAAGCCGCAGTGACTATCTTGCTTCAGTAAATGCATCTGGTGCGGCTACAGTTACGGTTCCTTTTAGTAAGGGCAATGGATCAGACCGTCTTTACAGCAAATTTGTGCTGGCAGTAAAAGAAGACGGCACTTACAAGGCAGTCGGCGAACCTCATTATATTACCAATCCTGAGATCGCAGCAAAGAATAAAGAAGCTTTTAAGGAACCTCTTACAAAGAAAGGTTTAAATATTGAGCTGAATATGCTAAATGATGCCTTTGATCTGGGTGTGAAATATGTTACCACCAATATTGCGGTATCCAGGCTGATGGGATCAGGTATTGATTTCCAGTATGAGGGCAAAACTTATCATTTTAACAAAAGCATTGTAGAAGATTATGATAAAGTCATCAGCGCCTATTCTGGAAAAGGAATGGTTGTAAATGCGATCCTTTTAAATGACTGGAGCGATACT
Source organism: Lachnospiraceae bacterium (assembly GCA_025758065.1). Lineage (NCBI taxonomy): Bacteria > Bacillati > Bacillota > Clostridia > Lachnospirales > Lachnospiraceae > Lachnospiraceae bacterium. The sequence continues at coordinate 414,299 of CP107199.1, read as the reverse complement.
ACTTCCAATCTGTTTATTCCAGGTGTGCAGAAAACTTCAGATGCCTATTATTATATGTTTAATGCGACTACCGAAGCTGGTTTTGAGCAGCTGAAAGCAATTTCTGCGTTTCTGGCAGATCATTACAGCGGAAAAAATGCTGATTATGGAAAAATTTCTAACTGGATCATTGGAAATGAGATCGAAAATCAGCAGTGGAACTATATGGGGCCTATGGATCTGACTAATTATGTAAAGACCTACGAAAAGGCATTCCGCGTATGCTATACAGCCATTAAGAGTACCAATGCAAATGACAGAGTCTATCTTTCTCTTAGTTATAACTGGATGAATGACATGGACGGTCAGTTAAAATACGGAGGAAAAGAGATCATTGACAGCTTTAACTCTATTGCCAACGTTCAGGGACAGATGGAATGGGGACTGGCTTATCATCCATATCCATGTCCGCTGACAGATCCTGTATTCTGGGATGATGCTGAAACTACAGGACTGGTTAAAAAGGACTTTAATTCACCAGTTATTAATTTTGCCAACTTAAATGTGCTGACTGATTATTTTTGCCAGGAAACATTAAAGACACCATCTGGTCAGGTACGTCACATTATCCTTACTGAACAGGGCTTTACTGCCTACAGTCCTACCAGAGGGGCTGTTCCAGAGCTTCAGGCAGCAGCCTTTGCATATTCATATTATCTGGTAGACAGCAATCCATACATTGATGCGTATACCTTAAGCCGCCAGGTAGATGCGCCTTCAGAAGTAAAGGATGGACTGAAATTAGGCTTATGGGAGTGCGATATGAGTAAGCCAGATCTGATCGAAGCTACAAAGAGACGAAAAATCTGGCAGGTATTTAGGGATATTGACAAAAAGAACTCTACTTTAGAGGCAAGTGAGTTTGCAAAATCTCTTATCGGTATCAATAAATGGTCTGATGTAATACCTGATTTTAAATGGAAAAATATTGAAAAATAACCACAGAAAAGTGATCAGGAAAAATGAAAACACTGCAGGAGTATTTTGCTTCTGCAGTGTTTTTGCGTAAAGACAAATATTGTCATTTGTACTGGACAAGCGGACAAAAAAAGATTAAAATGAAAACTGACTCTTTAGAAAAATGCAGCTGTTTTATGCAGAAAAAGATACAGGAAGGAAAAGAAAAATGGGGTTGATCGTACAGAAATTCGGCGGTACCTCTGTAGCTGACACAGAGCGTCTTCGCAATGTAGCAAGGATCATCACTGATACCTACAAAGCAGGAAATCAGGTAGTGGTTGTGCTTTCTGCTCAGGGTGATACTACAGATGATCTGATTGAGAAAGCAAAAGAAATTAATCCGGAAGGCTCCAACCGGGAGATGGATATGCTGTTATCTACAGGAGAGCAGATTTCCGTTGCACTGTGTGCTATGGCTATTGAAGCTCTGGGGTATCCGGTGGTTTCCCTTACCGGCTGGCAGGCAGGTGTGCTTACAGATACAGCAGCTAAAAATGCAAGGATCAAAAAGATCGATACAGAGCGTCTGGAGGCAGAGCTGGACCGTAAGCGTATTGTGATCGTTACCGGTTTTCAGGGAGTAGACAGAAACCAGAATATCACTACATTGGGAAGAGGAGGTTCTGATACCTCTGCAGTTGCACTGGCAGCAGCTTTGGAAGCGGATCTTTGCCAGATCTATACAGATGTAGATGGTGTATACACAGCAGACCCACGATATGTAAAGGGTGCAAAAAAGCTGGATGAGGTTACTTACAATGAGATGCTGGAACTGGCAACTTTAGGAGCGCAGGTGCTTCACAACCGTTCTGTAGAGCTTGCGAAAAAATATAATGTAAAATTGGAAGTATTATCCAGTTTTACCGGTCATTCGGGTACAAAAGTGAAAGGGGTGGCAAAACGCATGGAAAAGACAGCAGTCAGCAGCGTAGCAAAGGATAAAGATATTGCAAGGATCGCACTGGTAGGAGTGCCAAATGAAGTAGGAACTTCTTTTAAGGTATTCTCCTTACTGGCACAGAATCATATTAATGTAGATATCATTCTTCAGGGTGTAGGTCATGAGGAAGGAAAGGATATCTGCTTTACAGTAGCAGAAGGGGATCTTAAGAAAGCGGCAGAGCTGTTAGCGTCCCATAAGGATGAACTGCGTTTTACAAGACTGGAGACAAATGCAGATATTGCCAAGGTTTCCGTAGTTGGTTCCGGTATGATCAACAATCCAGGTGTTGCAGCTAAATTGTTTGAGGCATTGTATGATGCACATATCAATATTAATATGATCTCTACCAGCGAGATCAAGATTTCTGTTCTGGTAGATAAGAAGGATGCAGACAGGGCAGTTCAGGCAGTTCATGATAAGTTTTTTGCATTCTAAGTTAAAAGAGAGCAGACAAAACAGGTAAAACTGTTATGCCGGCTCTTTACTTTTATGCAAAAATGGATACAATATAAAATATGATGTCAAAATTAAAAGATCAGAAATCCTGTATCAGGAGGATAATAAAACTCGGAGGGAAGAAAAGATGTATACTTGCGCAAAATGTAATATATTAGCCTGCGGATCACAAGATCCAGCGGTAAGAGAGAAAATGCCGAAAAACTGTCCTATGCGGGAACAGGAGAAAATGAACAATGCCTTTGAAAAATATGCATTGGAAGAAAATCATGAGTTCTATGTAAAATGTTCTGAGATTGAGGGAGAAGGTTATTGTCAGTGGCCAAGATTAAAGGAAACAGTGGAATTTTGTAAAAAAATGGGTTATAAAAAGATAGGACTGGCATTTTGCAGGGGACTGCGAAAAGAGGCACGTATTGTAGCGGATCTATTAATGGCTCAGGGATTTGATGTAGTTTCAGTGATCTGTAAGACTGGTGGTTTCCCAAAAGAATCCGTAGGGATACCAAAAGAAAAGAAGGTCAATGCTGATGCATTTGAGCCAATGTGTAATCCCATTGCCCAGGCAGAATTTTTAAATTCCCAGGAAACAGAGTTTAATATTGCATTGGGGCTTTGTGTGGGACATGATTCTATGTTTTATAAATATTCGAAGCAGATGGTAACAACGCTGGTGGCAAAGGACCGGGTACTGGCACACAATCCGTGCGGTGCTATTTACTGTGCAGAAGGATATTATAAAAAGAGATTACAGTAAAGCATCAGGAGTATTTCCGGGGAATCTGGATTTTGGAGACTTGAAAAGTGAGGACAAAATAAATGGAGTATATTGGAAATAAGAAGAAGCAGGGCAGTATTGTTGAGCTTTTGCGGGATGAAATATTGGCAGGAAATATACCTGATGGCAGTGAGATGACCCAGAATGAGCTGGCAGAAGGTCTGGGAGTATCCCGTATGCCAGTGCGGGAAGCGCTGATCTTATTAGAATACCAGGGACTGATCGACCGTCTGCCGAACAATCATGTACGGGTGGCTTCTCTTACAGAAGATTATTTCCGTCATATTTTAAAAAACGCTTGTAGTCTGGAAATCCAGTTTTTACAGAATTTAAGGGAAGAAGAATTAGAAGAGCTTCCTGAGGGGGAGTTAAACTTCCACAGGGAGATCTGGCAAAATTATCCTTACAGTCTTTTCAGAAAAAATCTGGAGACTGTAACCGAGATATACCTTTATTTTGTCATATCCAGACGTAACCCGGAATGTGTATGGGGAAATGTGCAGGAGAAGGCAGAGGAAGAGATATTATTAAGTAAGTGTATCGAAAGCTGGAAGTCTGGAAAGAAAGAAGAAGGAGCCGGACTATTAGAGGCATATTTTAGGAAAATGGCAGAAAAACTGGCTGCGCTCCATAAGGGACAGTAAACAGGTAAAAGATATATAAGGTAAAAGAAGGGATAGATATATATGGTTACATTAAAACCAATCAAATTGCTGCCTGCAAGGGAAAGAGTGGCTTCTGCGCTGCGCAAAGCCATTATTTCAAAGCAGATAAACGAAGGAGAGGTCATTACACTGGAGTCTACGGCCCAGCAGCTTGGTGTATCAGTTACACCAGTGCGGGAGGCATTTCAAATCCTGGCAAGAGATGGCCTCATTGACTTAAAACAGAATAAGGGCGCAACCGTTCTTGGCTTAAATGAAACAACCATAAGAGAGCATTATGAAATCAGAGCAGCTTTAGAAAGTGCAGCCTGTGTACTCTGCTGTCAGAGAAAAGCGGATCTTTCTGATATAAGAAAATGTCTGGAAATGGCAGATGAGGCCCTGGAGAAAAAGGATTCCAGCAGTTATTCTAATTATAACCAGTCTTTCCACTATGAGATCTGGACAGCAGCAGGAAATGAAAAGCTAAAAACAATGCTGTCAGAGATGTGGAACGGTCTTTCCATGGGCTTAAAGTCCACAGAAGAAGAGTATGCCAGAAATTCCCAGGAAGAGCACAGACAGATATTGGCAGCTCTTGAAAGCGGGGATCCGAAGCAGGCAGGTGAGAAAATGGTATTTCATATTATCCGAAGCATGAATGATGTACTGACAAGATACTAGTATAATCCACAATAATTATCCGCCCCTTTCACTTGTCTAAATTTCCATCTGCCGCGTTAGCTTCAATCGACGATGCTACCGGCATCGCCTCATTCAGCTTCCTTGCACATGAAAATTTATCCTGCGTGTAAGGGATCGGTAATTATCGTGGATTATACTAGTAAAAAGATATGACTTCCCCGCAACCAGCGGGGATTTGTTATATATGCACAATAAAATATCAAAAAGAATATGCAGAACGCTGAATTGGTAAATTACTATTGACAATTACAGCGTTCTGTTCTATTATAAAAACACGAAATGGATACATTATTAAATATAAAATATCAAATACAAGATATAAAATAATAATGATCCAGGACAGCAGCTGCGAAACATAAGTGTTCTGACTGGCAGGCGGGACACCAGTTACAAAGTACCTTAAAAAATGAATAAGGTTTATACAGTTTTATAAAACCGAAGGGGGAGTTTATGAGTCCATCAACTATAACCATCCTGTTTCTCTTGTTTGCAATTGTAATGTTTGTAATGGAGAAGATCCCGCTGGGGGTAACATCCATGATCGTTTGTGTAGGTCTGATTGTTACTGGGGTTCTGGATGCGAAGACGGCATTTGCAGATTTTATTGACAGCAATGTAATTCTCTTTGTGGCAATGTTTATTGTAGGAGGTGCATTTTTTGAAACAGGTATGGCCAATAAGATCGGCGGCATTGTTACAAAATTTGCTAAATCCGAAAGAATGCTGATCGCAGCCGTTATGATCATTGTAGGAATGATGAGCGGCGTTCTTTCAAACACCGGTACAGCGGCCGTACTGATTCCTGTTGTGATCGGTATTGCAGCAAAATCCGGTTATTCCCGTTCTAAACTATTGATGCCTTTAGTATTTGCGGCAGCTATGGGCGGTAATCTTTCGCTGATCGGTGCACCGGGCAACATGATCGCCCAGAGTGCTTTATCAGAGATCGGACTTAGCTTTGGATTTTTTGAATATGCCATTGTAGGGTTTCCGATCCTCATCTGTGGAACACTTTTTTACACCACACTTGGTATGAAGCTTTTACCGGACAGACAGCCAAAAGATGATGGGGCGTTTGATACCACAGCTGATTACAGTAATGTACCGGTCTGGAAGCAGAAACTGTCACTGGTGATCCTGGTGCTTACTTTACTGGCTATGATCTTTGAAAAAAAAATCGGCATTAAATTGTATATTTCAGGATGCATAGGAGCTTTGGCATTGATCATTACCGGTGTTATCTCTGAAAAACAGGCATTAAATTCCATTGATTTGAAGACCATTTTCTTATTTGGTGGAACCCTTTCACTGGCAGCAGCCCTTGAAAAAACAGGCGCAGGTGAAATGGTGGCAGAAACAGTAATGAATCTGCTAGGCGAAAATCCTTCACCTTATGTTTTAACTTTTGCAGTATTTATGCTCTGCTGTATCATGACAAACTTCATGTCCAATACAGCAACTACAGCACTTTTAGTTCCCATCTGTGTTTCCATTGCACAGGGAATGGGAGCAGATCCAAGAGCCGTACTTATGGCTTGCGTTATCGGCGGTTCCTGCGCGTATGCAACACCTATTGGAATGCCGGCAAATACCATGGTACTTGGAGCAGGCGGTTACACTTTCTTAGATTATACAAAGTCAGGACTGCCGTTAATTGTGATCGCGACCATAGTCAGCATGATCATTTTACCAATTGCATTTCCATTTTTCCCGTAGCATACATGGGAACAGTTTATAAGAAGTGGAACAATGAATATCATGATGTTTGAGGATTGCGGGAATTGCATAGCAATGGAGCAATCAGGTTACATCAGTGAGTGGCAAAATTTACTTTTGACACTCACATCATATCATTACATGTTATTTATTTAAGGAGGCTTAAACATGAGCAGAACAGAACAGGTAGAGCAGCTTACCAATTATATGGCGCACTTTGTTGCCCATATCGGTAAGAAACTGCCAGACGACATCATTGTCAAGTTAGATGAACTGGCAGAAAAGGAAGACAGCCCATTATCAAAAGTAATTTATCAGACTATGAAGCGCAATCAGGATTTGGCAGTAAAATTAAACCGTCCTTCCTGTCAGGATACAGGTGTCCTTCAGTTCTGGGTAAAGTGCGGAACCAAATTCCCACTGATCGATGACCTGGAAGTACTGTTAAAAGAGGCTGTTGTAAGAGCAACAGTGGATGCACCTCTTCGTCACAATAGTGTAGAGACCTTTGATGAGTACAACACAGGCAAGAACGTTGGTAAGGGAACTCCTACTGTATTCTGGGATATCGTTCCAAACAGTGATAAATGTGAGATTTACGCATATATGGCAGGTGGTGGCTGTACACTTCCTGGAAAAGCAATGGTATTAATGCCAGGCGCAGGTTATGAAGGTGTTACCCGTTTCGTACTGGATGTTATGACTTCCTATGGTTTAAATGCATGTCCTCCACTGTTAGTTGGTGTTGGTGTTGCAACTTCCGTAGAAACAGCAGCTCTCCTTTCCAAGAAAGCTCTTATGCGTCCTTTAGGCAGCCACAATGAAAATGAAAGAGCAGCAAGCATGGAAAAACTGTTAGAAGACGGCATCAATGAGATCGGCCTTGGACCGCAGGGAATGGGCGGAAAGTACTCTGTTATGGGCGTACATATTGAAAATACTGCAAGACATCCATCTGCCATTGGTGTAGCAGTAAACGTAGGATGCTGGTCTCACCGCCGCGGCCACATTATTTTCGATAAGGACCTTAACTATACAATTACAACTCATTCGGGGGTGACTTTATAATGTTAGAGATCAAAGATGGAAAGAAAATTTTAACAACACCAATCAGTGACGAAGATTTAAAAGATATCCATATCGGTGACATTATTTACTTAAATGGTAACTTAACAACTTGCCGTGACGTAGCTCACCGCCGTCTGGTAGAAGAACACAGACCACTGCCTGTAGATGTGAGAAACAATGCTATTTTCCATGCAGGCCCGATCATCCGTCCTTTAGAAAATGACAAGTTTGAAATGGTTTCCGTAGGACCGACCACTAGTATGCGTATGGAGAAGTTCGAGAAGGAATTTGTAGAACAGACCGGTGTAAAAGTGATCGTAGGAAAAGGCGGTATGGGACCAAACACTGAATATGCGTGTAAGAACTTTAAGGCTATCCATTGTGTATTCCCGGCTGGAAATGCAGTAGTGGCAGCAACAGAGGTAGAAGAGATCGTCCGAGCAGAGTGGCGTGACCTGGGAATGCCTGAAACACTGTGGAACTGCCGTGTTAAGGAATTCGGACCGCTTATCGTATCAATTGATACAGAAGGAAGAAACCTGTTTGAGGAAAATAAGGTTGTATTCAATGAGCGTAAGGAAAAAGTTTATGAAGAAATCTGCAAGCATGTAAGTTTTATTAAATAGCGTTACAGTTCAGCCATGACATCTTCTTGTTTCCATATTCATGAAAACAAGAAGCATGGTGGGTTCACCATATGCTGATTTGGATGAAAAAGTGCTTATGTAAGTAAGCGTGCAATATACTTTCTCATTCAAACCAGCGCATGGCTGAACTGAAACTAAATAGCAGACTGCCTGGGAAAATGGCGATTTGGCACGAAACGCAGGTTTGAGATTTTTTGGGGTATGAGTATAAGAGAATAAAGCAGCAGACATAAAAGGCCTGTCATTTCTTCAGCGGCGTAGTAAGATTCGCGGCAGGGACGGTGACAGGTCTTTTTATGTTTTGCTTTTAAATAATAGGGACTTGTCTTAAAATTTATTAAAAACTTTACCGTTTTGAAGTAATCGGAATTGAATGGAAACCGCGTAAAAAGCAAGGTTTTATGCGGTTTTCTTCAATATCCGGTCTTTAGGACACTTTAGAAAAAATGAGTATTCTTGGGGTCTATTGGTCACAATAAAGTCACAAAGCATTCTTTGTCAATTTTTTCAATTTCTATTTTTAAATCTCTTAAATCACGGTGGCCGTAAACACGGTTTGTAACATCGTTTCCAAATGCATGCCCGATCATACGCTTCCGGTCATTTTCATTTACATGACTGTCTTCACAGAGTTTGGAAAAAGTATGACGGCAATCGTGAGGGGTATGTTTTTCTATACCAAGCTCATTTAAAATCTTATACATATTAAGGCGGAAGTTATACGCACACATTGGCAGGAGTGTTCCATATTTTTCATAGCGATGTTTTACCAGGGGATAGACTGCTGAGTGGATGGGGACAATGCGGCCCTTACCGGCTTTTGTTTTTATTCCGCCTTCATAGTAGCCTTGATCCAAGTCAATATGTAATTTTCCTGCCTCTGTGATACGCCAGCCAGAATAACACAATATGAGCAATAGTTCCACGATATCATTGTCTGCATGGTACCATAAGGTCATTAGCTCTGTAGGAGTAAAGGGAACGCCATGTTCATCATCTTCGTCTTTGGTGATCGTTAAATTTCGGCTGTAGTTTTTATCTGAAATATTCATATCAACAGCGAAAGCGCATAACTGGTGGAAAAGGTTGAGAATCAGTTCAATGCTGCTGCGTTTCAGCGGACAGTTATCTATGACGCTTTGAAAGTCAGTAGCTCTTAAAGATTCCCATGGAAGGTCATGGAGTGCAGCACTGTTTTTGTAGGCGGCCTGAGTGGAGTATTTGCTGCTTTGGGAAAATTTGTTTCCTTCATGGAACTTTGCTTCGTAGAAAAGCTGATAAACATCAGCAAATGTCTTAGGCTTTTCTGGTGGAGTTACACCCTTAATCAGGCTGTAGTCTGCCATGAGCTTCTGAGCCAGAGTGTCCAGATCTTTTTCGTCTGTAGATAATACTTGCAGGTCCTTTTCCATACCAGGCTTATAAGTGCCGGCTTTGTAGGCAGTCAGTATGATGAAGCCCTTCATCCAGTCATCAACGTAACAGAGGGCTGCAGGGCGGTCACCGTCGATATTTGCAGGCGGATGGACTGCATATGGGTTCTTCCGGTTCTTTCCCAGGTAGCGGATGGAGCCGTAGCCGTTGGGAAGGCGGCTGTGCTTTTTTCTTCTTGGCATATATCATTTCTCCTTTGATTGCGACGTCGCAATGGTGGATTCCTATGTTTTGAGGTGAAAATGGGTACAAAAAAGACGCCCCTTGCACAGACGTCCTGGAGATGATATAATTCAGGTGTCTAAGTCTGATTTATATCTGGCTGGGAGACTGGCAAGAGAAGATCTATGTAAGAGGCCGTTCCTGTTGGCGCAGGGGCGGTCTTTTACTTTTTAACAGTAAAAGCTAATCTGTTTGAATGTTGAATACCATAAGTCGAGCACTGACTTACTGCGGGCTTCAATAATCTGCATAAAAACCCTGAGCTGCTTATCTGGAATTTTGGAATTGTTATTGCACAAAAGGCATTTGCCATTTTTTGTGATCCATATTTTAGTAGCATTGGGAGAAGGAACCCCTTTGGAAATATGCACATGAACCGGTTCCAGAGGATCATTTTCATTAACCCAGAAATAAACAGTATATCCAGCGATTTTAAAAACCTGAGGCATCGTCTAAACCTCCTTCAATACCACCTTCTCGTGCTAACTGCAAGATAATGTGCGCAACCGACTCTAATAACTCTTGAAAATATTGAATATCCTCAGGAGAGAAGCCGTCGATATTTTCCCATTTGTATTCAGGAAGCCAGCAGGTAGCTGAATGAAAACCGCCATACACTGGTTTTTCAATACGTACCTCAACTTTTTCCTTTCCAGCTGTTTCAATGGTTTCTGAATGTACAATTTCAGTTCCGTCATTCAATGTCATAAATGGATATAACATAGTGAGCACCTCCATGTTTAGTTTAATAAGTCTGCAATGGTAATAGTTAAGTTTTTGTAGATACCTACAGTGATCGGCTGCGTGAAAGTGTAATTGGTAGGCGCCGCATCTTCCTCATAACGATATACAGTAACCCATTCTTTTATCGGGTTTACGATCCAGTATTCTTTTACTCCTGCTTCTAAATATAAAACGTTTTTCTTGATGTAATCCATTTTGCTACTAGCTGGTGAAGCAATTTCTATAATCAGGTCAGGAGCTCCGGAGCATCCCCGATCAGTAAGCTTATTCGGGTCGCAGATAACAGAAATATCTGGTTCTACCCAGTCTTTATCATCTGCGTCAAGGTTGACAGCGAATGGGGCGGGGTATACTTTGCAGTTTCCCCCTTTTTCTGCGATATAATTTCCGATTACTCTTGATAGCTGATAAGAAATTTCCTGGTGGATGCGGCTGGGCGGTGCCATGTCATAGAATTTACCGTCAATGAGCTCTGCTCTGGTTCCTTCTGGCAGGTTCCAGTAGTCTTCGGATGTATACTGATCGTTTTTTAATAATGGCATGTGGACACTTCCTTTCTTTGCATATCTCTTTGTTTAAAGAAGATATAATGCATATTATTTTGCCGTATGCTATGATAATTTCAAAAGGTTTTTGTGCTATTCCCTTCGAAAGGTGGTGCTTTTATGAATAAGCATACAATAGGTAACTTAGAGGCAAGGTTTTCATTTACTGACCGAGACGGCCACCAGATAAGTGGCAGCTATACCAAGGAAGACTTTGCTACATTGCTGGAGTATCTTGGAGACTATTTATGGGATATGCATCCTGTAAATGCAGCTTCGGATCCATGTGGTGGGATCGTGGATACTTTAAAACCAATTACTATAACGATTATGCGCCAAGAGTCCTAATCAGGGGCTCTTTTTATATTTCCCTTGCCAATTTCATAATATATTAATTAAATGGTAGATCGTCATCTTTATCAAAACTGTTAGTTGTGTTATTAGGAGTGTCTAAAACATCATCTGGAATATTTAAAAAATTATTAGGGGTTAATTGATCCCAGGCATTGAGTAAGTGATTTTTGAAAAATGTAGTTTCTGCACCACAATGAACGCAGTAACGAGCATTTGCAGCAGCCAATTCACCACAGTATCCATATGTATTACCAATATTGGTACATTGATTAACAAGAAAAGTGCCGCAAATGTGACAATAATTTCCAACGGGAGAAATTTCCTCATTGTCACAAACCGGGCATCGAACGGCTTTACTATTTTGGTCTAAAACTATTTTTGTTGTATATTTCATTTTTCCGTCTCCCCATTGTAAAGTTTTATTTCCGCAAATCGGACAATAGTTTCCTTTGCCTTGAACCATATATGCATCACAAGTTCGGCAATGCTTTTTATAAATAAAATTGTAGTAGTAATGGAATAAAGGCCTATCGTAAATATCATTTCCATTTATGTGTTTTTCCCATTGCTGATAAGCACGAAAGCGTCTGATAGCAGCAGGGTTAGATATTTGACAAAGTTCTTTCAGCTGTTTTGCTGTTGTAATTTTGAATGCATACAGTACAACATGAGGTACTAGAATTAGTTGGGCAAAATAATCAGCTTCAGCTTCTACATAGTTGTAAGTATTAGCAGCTAACCCACTGCGAAAAAGCTTATCACTTTTGCAAAAAGCATGATGTCCAAGAATAATGTGCCCTAATTCATGTGCTAAATTCCAACGGACTCGATTGGAATTGACAATATTAGGTTCGATATCATTATAATAAATACAATAGCGCATTTGTTTTCTGTTCCGAACAGCATAAGAATCCTTTGTTTCAGCATCAATAATTAATTCTTCATATGTTATATGAAATTTACGTATCTGACTACTATACGTGATTAATTTAATATTGTGCATGGAACGTATAAGAGCCCCTATTTTAACTGGAACAAATGGTTTTCCGTAGTTTTCAAGAACAGAAATTACGTAACTCTTGATTTCAGCTCTACGACTATTCGATATCTCCAGAATCATCGTCCTCCCAATTATAATCATCAAAATTAGCTTTTAATATATTCATTAGTTTTGTTTTTTCTCGATCTGACATTTTGTTTCTTTCGCGCTGGATAATAGCTAAATCTGCATCTGTAGTAGGTTTGTCATTAAAATTCTTGTTTTCAGAGGGGAGCGTTTTACATTGAGTCCACCCCATTATATAAGCAGGAGAAACATGCAATAATTTAGCAGCGTCTTCTATTTTGTCAGAGGGTATATTAGTTATAATATCATTTTCATATTTATAAAGATTCTGTTTTGATACATTAAGTTTAGCTGCAAAGTCAACTTGACTCATACCTGATTTTTCACGTAATTGTTTTAATCGCTCACCGACCGTCATTTGAATTCCTCCTTTAAAGTAACTTAATAATAGCACAAAAATGTTATAAAAGCAATAAAAAATATCTTGACAAGTTACGAAAATGTGATATGATATGAGTATCTTACAAAGTTACCAAGGAGGTGATATGCGATGATAAGAACAGACGAATTAAGGGGAATTATTGCTAAAAATGGTCTTTCCCAGTCGGATGTAGCTTTAAAAATTGGGGTAACTCCTAAAACATTTTATGAAAAAATGAAAATTGGCATTTTTGGGAGCGATGAGATTCAAATTATGATAGATGAGCTTCATATTGAGGATCCAACCGCAATTTTTTTTACTAAAGAGTAACTTATAAAGCTACAATTCGAGCGGAGACTCTATGCACTACAAATTTATGAATGCCCCGGAGCGGGAAGCATACCGCATGGGATACGAGAGAGGCAAACAGGAAGGTTTGCAAAAAGCAGCAATGCTCATTCAGCTGGTAGCAACAGACAGCAATGTATTTAAGGAGAGCATTCTCCAGAATAGCAAGGAAGCGGTTGAACTGAGAAAAATCTTTACAGGAAAGGGTGAATAACATGAATGAGTTAATTAAGGTTACATACAGCGCAGGTGAGCCGACTGTGTCAGCGAGAGACTTGCACGAAAGGTTAGAGATTAAAACTGCATTTAAGGACTGGTTTCCAAGAATGATAGAGTATGGATTTGAAGCAGGTAAAGATTTCAACATGCTCAAAAATGAGCGGGTTCAAATGGAAGGCAACCGCGAAGTAAGAAGAGAGATTACAGACTACCAGATTTCAGTAGATATGGCGAAGCAGATCTGCATGATCCAGCGCAATGAAAAAGGTAAACAGTACCGTGAGTATTTCCTGGAATTGGAAAAAGCATGGAACACACCGGAGCAGGTATTTGCCAGAGCGTTGCGAATGGCCGATCAGACTATTAATAGTTTGAAAGATCGTTGCCAGTTTCTTGGTGGTCAGGTTGAAGAACAGCAGAAGGTCATTGAGGAGTTGCAGCCCAAGGCCTCTTATTATGACATGATCTTACAGTGTAAAGGAGACAGACGGACATGCCAATAATCTTTTAAAGACAATGAGGAATATTGCGGCAACAGCCGGAGTAACTTCTCTTGTAAAAGGCTTTCTTGGATTATCAGACAGTCAGGCCCAGATCAATGCCAGGTTAAACCTGATGAAGGATGAAACACATTCCGTGGCACAGCTAAATGACCTGATCTATCAGTCCGCACTGCGTTCCAGAGCTGCGTATTCTGATACTGCAGATGCAGTGGGTAAAATGGGCTTAAATGCCAAGAATGCGTTTTCTTCCAATGAAGAACTGATCGCATTTACAGAACAGGTCAATAAACAGTTTAAAATCGGCGGTGCATCAGCCCAGGAGCAGAGCAATGCCATGATCCAGCTTACCCAGGCAATGGCAGCTGGTGTTCTTCGTGGTCAAGATTTAAACTCTATCCTTGCAGCGGCTCCGGGAATTGCCAGAACCATTGAAGAAAGCATGGGTTGGGCTTCCGGATCAATCAAGCAGTATGCAGAAGACGGAAAAGTTACAGCCCAGGTAGTAAAAAATTCACTCTTAAATATGGCAGATGAAACGAATGAAAAATTTGCAAGCATGCCTATGACCTTATCCGATGCAATGACGCAAGGGAAAAATATTGTGCAGCATAGTGCCAAAGAAATGGCCCAGGCCTGGAATGATTTTATCCAGACGGATAAAGGTCAGGAGATATTAGGAGAGACCATTTCTTTATTTTCTGCTTTGACCCAGGTCGGAACAGATGCACTTGCGGCAATTGGTCAGGGTGCTTTATTTGTAGCTGATAATATGGATATGATCATTCCGATGCTGACAGCTGTTGGGGCTGTTTTTTTATTTGTAAAAGCCCAGGCAATACAAACGGCGCTTGCAAGTGCAGCAGCCGCAGGAACACATGCTGCAGCGTGGGCGGCGGCCAATTGGCCGGTTCTTTTAATGGCAGCATTATTTGCTGGAGCATTGATTGCAGCACAGCAGTTCGGTGTCGGTATGCAGGAAGTTGGTGGATGGGTCGGTCAGGTGTTCGGCATGACCTATGCAGTTGGATATAATGTATTTGCTACGCTGTGGAATGTGATCGCATCCTTTGCCGAGTTTTTTGCCAATGTGTTTAATGATCCTGTAGCGGCTATAGCCCATCTGTTTTCAGATGCTCTGGATGCAATACTCAGCATGGTTGAGACCGTTGCTGGTGCCATTGATGCATTGACCGGATCCCATCTGCAGGGAGCAGTCAGCGGTTTCCGTGGAAAAATGTCAAGCTGGGTAGATAGTACCTTCGGAGAGAATGCAATCCAGATCAAGCGTATGGCGAATCTGGATATAGGAACTACCGCCGCAGAGTGGGGAAACTACGGAGCTAATCTGGGTGCAAAACTGGATAATCTTAGCTTAAATATCGGAGATCTGGCAGGCAGTTTTGGAGACCTTCAGTTAGGTGATGGTATAGGCAAAGGAGATATTGCCAATGTTGGCAAAGTAGGAAAGGTCGGTAAAGTTGATGATATTAAACTGTCAGATGAAGATCTTAAGATACACCGGGATCTGGCAGAACGTCGCTACATGAACCGGATCGAACTGAAAACACTGGCACCACAGATCAATGTAACAGTACCAGAATCTGCAGGCGGAAACCTTACTGCCGGGGATGTCACAGATTACATCCAGAAGATGCTTATTGAGGAAATAAACTCTCAGACACCGGTACCACATGGTTAATGGAAGGAGGTATATTTAATGGCAGGACTTAAAAGTAAATATTCGGTCTATGTGATATTTGCTGGAAAGAAAGTTAAGATGCCGGTCAATCCGGAAGAAGTGAATATTAAATATCCCACTGATCATAAAACCTATAACGTTATTGGAGTAGGAGAAATCGTAGTTCCCAGGAAGCCTTCTTTAAAAGAGCTTTCCTGGGAATCCTTTTTTCCTGGAAATCGGAAGGCTCCATATGTGAACAGTGGAGCTAAGAATGTGTCTTTTTATGTTAAGAAATTTGAAAAAGCATTGAAAAGTAAAAAAATCTGCCGGGTGATCATATCTCGGTCAGGAATGCAGAACACAAATGTGCGGTGCATTATTTCCAACTTTGAGCTTATTGATAAGGGCGGAGAACCTGGAGACCAATATTATAAGGTTGACTTTAAAGAATATCGTTCTTATGATCCGGAGATCGTGTCGATCACTACAGTACCATCGGAAGACACTGGTCAAACAGAAAGTGGACAGACAACTGCTGAAACAGGAACAGACACCACCAGACCAGTGGATACGCCGGTACTTAGAGTAGGCGCTTCTGTAACGGTAAATGGAGAATACTGCTATGACAGCAACGGCGGAAAGCCCCATGGTTCGGCCAATAACCTGAATACGACTGTCACAAGGATCGTATCAGGAAAAGCTTATCCGGTGCATGTGGGAACATATGGCTGGGTACAGGAAAGCCAGCTGCAGATCACGGGGTAAAAGAAGATGGAAAGATCATTATTAGTACAGATGAAAGGAAAAGCCCCGGACGGATCTGATCAGATAACAGTAATGGACTATATCAATGCAACCCGTGAAATTGAATGGGTGACTAACCGTATGGATGCACCGGGGAAGCTTAAATTCTCCTGTGTGGAAATAGGAAGTAGCACAATACCGGAAGGAAGTTCCGTGGAATATACGATCAACGGAGAGAAATTGTTTAAGGGATATGTATTCACTCTGGAACAGAAAAGGGACGGAGAAAAGACCTATACCATTTATGATCAGCTGCGTTATCTGAAAGCCAGTTATGCATTTACCAACATGAGTCTAGAGCAGATCATTATGCGTATCGCAGGAGATTTTGGACTGAAGGTTGGTACATTAGATCCTACAGGATATGTGTTTCCAAGTCTGTTAAAGGAAAATGAAGAATGTATCGACATTATCTTTGACGCCCTTTCCCAGACTATCATACAGACAGGAAAAATATTCATTTTCTATGATAAAGCAGGTGAACTGACGCTTACAGAGGTAAACAAAATGTTTCTTACAAGTCGGATCGGGGATGGAAGCCTGACAACTGATTATACCTATAAAAGAGACATTGATTCTGATACTTATAACCGCGTGAAACTGGTACGCAAAAATGAGAAAAGCGGCCGGACGGATGTGTATGTGCATGAAGATACGGAAACGATCAAAAAATGGGGACTTCTCCAATACTATGATGAGGTGGATAAATCCTTGAATGAGGCGCAGATCGATCAGATGTGTGAGGCATATCTGCAGTATTACAACAGGGTATTACAGACTTTGAAACTGGAGACAATAGGTCTTGTAGAGCTTCGTGCAGGAATGATCGTTCCAGTACAGCTGGGAGATATTGAAGATCTTGCTAGTACCAGATTGCTGCTTTGTGAAAAGGTAACCCATAAATGGTCTGGAGAAGACCATATCATGCAGTTTGAAGTCAAATCATTTGATCAGTTGGGAGGCATAAATATAGTATGACGGGACTTATAGGCGTGATCCAGACGGTGATAAAAAACTATCTGGATGCAGTTAAATTAACGGATAAAGCGACTGGAACGGTTGTATCAGTATCACCTCTTACTATAAAGGCAGATACCTCACTGCCTCCTATATCAGGAGATACGGTATATGGGGCTTTGAAAGAAGAGGTGAGCGTGTGATCGATTTTAGCAAATATACCAGGGAGGCGATCCAGAAAGAAATGCTGTCCCGGGTAGATACTCATATTGATACCAGGGAAGGAAGCTTGGTACAGACTGCGATCGGACCGGTGGCCTGGTACCTGGAAGGCATATATATGCTTTTGAAAAATCTTCAGGATAATGCGTATCCGGCCACGGCTGTTGGAGACTCGTTAGACCAGATCGTTCAGACGCGTGGCCTTACACGAAAAGCTGCTACAGCAGCCGTGAGAAAAGGAACCTTTGATGTTCCGGTGCCGTCAGGTAGTTTATTTAAGACGATCAACGGGGCTGACTCACAGGTTTTTATAGTAGGAGAAAAAATTTCTGAGAGCGAAAAAGCATTGGTGTATGAGATGACCTGCGCAGATGCCGGCGTATCAGGAAATAATTATACAGGAGATCTGCTTCCGATTACGGCCGTAAATGGACTTACATCTGCAATCTTAGGTGAGATCATTACAGCAGGGACAGAAGAGGAGACAGACGATGCACTTAGAAGTCGGTTCTATGAGACTTTTGAAGTAACATCCTTTGGTGGGAATATTTCTTCCTATAGAAATGAGATACTTTCCATTGAAGGTGTTGGCGCTGTACAGGTATATCCAGCATGGAACGGTGGCGGAACCGTTCTCTGCAGTATTCTGGGGGATAATCTGCGGCCGGTGTTGCCTGCAATCGTTCAGAAGGTACAAAAGATCATATGTCCCCTAGAAGATGACGGAGATGAACCAACAGCAGATGGGTATGGCATCGCTCCGATTGGTGCTGCAGTGACGATCACAACAGGAACAGAACTGGTATTAAATATCACCTGTGACATTGATTTTGTGGAAACTATGTTAAATGGCGTAGAGACATACAGAGACCAGATCAGGCAGAAGATACAAGAATACCTGGATACGATCTGTAAAAGCTGGGGAGATGCCCTGAAAGCGCATCAGATCACATATGCGGTTACTGTTTATGTGTCGAGGATCATTTATTCTATTTTGACAATCCAGGATGTGGTCAATGTATCTAATGTAAAAATTAATGGTGCAGCTGGTGATCTGCAGTTGACAGAAAGTGCAGCGCTGCAACAGGTACCAGTCCTGGGAACGGTGGTAATCAACGGTGAGTAATGCAGAGAATGAGTTAAAAGAGCAACTGCCCTTTTATTTTCGCCCCATAGTTGAATATGGAGAGATTTTAAAAGTTCAGGGACATGTTCTGGATCAGCTTGAAGATAATATGGCAAAAGTAAGTGCAAACAATTATATCTCAAGCTGCGATGAAGCGACCATAGCATATTATGAAAGACTGTTGGGAATTGTCTATCGTTTTGGAGACACATTGGACTACCGCAGGACCCGCGTACTTCAAAAATACAATACCATTGTTCCTTTTTCTATTGGATTTTTACGGGACAAGCTTACGGAGCTGTATGGTAAAGATGGTTATGAAATGGAAGTTGATTCTGCTGTCTGCAAGTTAAAAATAAAAGTCACATCGGACCGGTATGGAGCCATTGATCTTTTATATGACCTGTTATGGGATGTAGTTCCGGCACACATTCAGATCTTAGCAAATCAGCAGACCACAAACCGCGTACCAAATAGATTGTATGCAGTGGGTAACGTTTCAAGAGTATTCGTACAAACGATTTACAGACATACAGTATATGACATTGCCGGAACTGCTAATGCGGCAGGAGCTGTTGCAGAAACCAGTATACAGACAATTTCAAATGAATAGGAGTGAAAAACATGGGAGTATATAAAGCAGCCGTTGTTACAGAAAACGGGCAGCACCTTATTGCACAAGCTTTTACAAGCGAAAAGAAGCTTATTTTTACAAGTGCAAAAACGTCCAGTTATTCTTATCCAGCAGGGACAAATATCTCAGCATTAACAGGTTTGCAGGATGTGGTGCAGAGCGTGATCCCTTCCGGAACAAAAACAATCGGTGGAAATGTAGCACAAGTAACCGTTCGTTTTGATAATGACAGCATTGATCAGGCATATCTGATCCAGACTATTGGACTGTATGCAAAGATTGAGGACGGAGAAGAAACTTTGTTTTCTGTTACTCAGGCAACGGTACCGGATGAGATGCCGGTCCATAGTGAGGTATCACCATCAGCCTACATATATAATATTCAGTCCACAGTACAGAATGCATCTCAGATCACGATCACTGTAAATCCTACAGGTGCAGCTTCCGTACAGGATTTTTTGGATATACAAAATCCGGCATTTGATGATTCAGGAACCTCAGAAGAAATCAGCAGCTTTCCAGAGTTTCTTGATACAGTGAAAAGCAAAATGAATTTTTTCCAGTTTTTCCGGAATTTAAAGGCCGGGCTGCAGTTTGTTTTACATGTTGGATCTATCGTCAATAACTGTGTGACCGATAACCCAAATCTTCCACTTTCAGCAGCTCAGGGAAAGGCTTTGCAGGATCAGTTGGCGACGCTAAATAGTAATTTAGCAATCGTTAGCAGCTGCATCAGTAATGTATACATCAAAAAAATTAGCAATGAAGGAAAATACACACAAGTATTTGCAACATCCATAATAGACAGCAGTCATTTTTGCGGTTTGGTCATAGCTGATGGAGGACTATATTCTTTTCATAATATTGGAAATGTCACTGCTCTTGTAAATCGGTCTACATATAAAGTGGTTTGCAGTAATGCAGGAAATTTAGCGCGTTTATCAATTACTGGAATGGGTACTTGGGATGAATGCGTCGTTATATCCAATCGAGATTTTAAATTGACCCATGAATAAATAATCATATATAATAAACTGTCCCTGTAATTACCGTCTTTTCGGATACCGGATCTAATTTTTTATATGCAAGTGGTCCAAATACTCGAAAATCGCCAGAGGTATTTTGAGGTACAAGCATGTAAGTGTTTGTCACTGCAAATAGTATTGTTTTATTAGGAACCCTAATAGCAATTTGAGAATAGCTATCCACATTTGCGGTAAATGCCGTACTTTTGACTTTGCTGCTATCTAAATTACTATTTAAAGGAAGAAGAAAAAATAAATTGAAAGGAGAAAAAATAAATGGAAAAAATTAAAATCACAGGATCTGATGATATATATCAGATCCAGAGTATCAGAAAATCTGCAGAGCATATTCTGCAGATTATTTTTTGCGATAATGTACCTGCATCATGGGATGGAGACATCCAGATATACACTGCGGGCGGTATCTTAGCCACTACGCTGACCGGATGGACTACGGTATACCGTGATGAGGGCCAGACGGTGTATCTGTCAGATGATGGCAGCGTGTATGTACCGCCAGCTGATCCGGAACCTGTCACTCCACCAGAACCATATGTACCAACCCTTGCAGAGCTGCAAGCAAGCAAAAAACAGGAGATCAGCACAGCATGCGAGCAGGCCATCTATTCCGGCGTCAGTGTAACGCTTGCAGATGGATCCACAGAGCATTTTGCGCTGACGGAGCATGATCAGCTCAATCTTTTTGGCAAGCAGGCCCAGCTTACAGCCGGAGTAAATCAGCTGGAGTATCACTCTGACGGACAGCCATGCCGGTACTACAGTGCTGCAGATATGACGACCATCATCACAAAAGCTATGTGGCATGTAAGTTACCATACTACATACTGTAATGCCCTCAATATGTGGATTGTTGGATGTGAGTCTGCGGAAGAGGTTCAGCAGATTTTTTATGGTGCAGATGTTCCAGAACAGTACCAGTCAGAGGTACTGAAAGCATATCTTGTAAAGATAGCAGCTATGGCGGGAGATGATGTGAAGGATGCACAGACTGCTTAATAAGTATCTGTTTTTGTTTAATGTGGGAGGTCTGCTCTATGTACTGATTGAACTGATCTGGCGTGGTTGGAGCCACTGGACAATGTTCATTTTGGGTGGTCTGTGCTTTATCTACTTGGGACTGTTCAATGAGGTATTGCGCTGGGACACACCACTGTGGCAGCAGATCCTAATAGGAGCAGTGGGAATTACAGCTTTAGAATTCTTGACCGGATGCATTGTTAATCTCTGCCTTGGTTGGAACATCTGGGATTATAGCGACATGCCATGTAACGTCCTGGGGCAGATTTGTCCGCAATATATGTTGCTATGGGTGCCGGTTAGTTTGGCCGGGATCATCCTGGATGACTGGATCCGGTACAGAGCTTTTGGAGAGCAGCGGCCACGATACAATGTAGGGCTGACACAGCAGAGCAAATTGATTATCTGGATGCCAGCATAAGAGAGGAGATGAAAGAAATGGATACATCACAGGTTGTCATTGCAGTGATCGGGTCAAATGCGCTTTTTACATTTATTCAGTTCTTGATCGGTCGGCATGACAAAAAGAAGGAAAAACAGTCAGATGAAACAAAGGGCATGAGGGATATGATCCTTGGACTTGGTCATGATAAACTGCTGTATTTGACTGATAAGTTTGCTGAGCGCGGCGGAATCACCCAGAAAGAGAGACGCAATCTTAAGTATTTGTATGATCCGTATGTACGTCTTGGCGGCAACGGAGATTGTGAAGTTGGATACGAGACATGCGAGAAGCTTCCGACATTGACGGATGATGAAGCCATGCAGTTGGATGGCAGAATGAAACGGCGGGAATATGGTATAGAAGAAAGAGAGGTATAGATATGGATTTTGGAATTGGAAGCGTAACAGCGATCACAGCAATCTGTTACCTGGGCGGCATGGCATGTAAGGCAACCACTAAGGTCAAGGATGAGGTTATCCCGGTAGTATGCGGAGTGACCGGTGGTATCCTGGGTGTAGCAGGTATGTACCTCATGCCGGAGTTTCCAGCAACAGATGTGATCAACGCTGCAGCCATTGGCATTGTATCCGGGCTGGCAGCAACCGGAGCACACCAGGTCATCAAACAGGCAAGCAAGAAGTAGAAGGAGGTGATCCACGCATCTCCCGCAGGCAGTCCGGGTCATGGCTGTCATTTGCGACGTCGCAATTTATGTAGAATATTGACATGAAATATGATATGATGTAGGAGCTGCCGAACCTCCAGCAGAAAGGAGGTGAAAGCCACATGGCAGATTCTATTCTCACTTTTCTTATCTCTGTTGTAGCAGGCGTAGTTAGCTACTACATATGCAAATGGCTGGACAGGGATAAATAGGTAGCAACAGCCTAAACGGAACAGTTCACCGTAACGAACAAGAAAACCCCAGAGGATTAGGGCCCTCTGGGGTTTTCGTTTTGCCACATGGAATTCTCACTTTCCTTAGCTGCCTACATCATATTCTATTTTTCTTCAAATGTCAATATGCCTAAATCAGTAGAATAAAAATCATGCATATGTTATAATATCTAGGTTGCCGCCCCTATACCGGTAAGGAAAGGGGGTGTATTGCCTTGGATTATCTGATATCTTTTATTGTCGCTGTTGCGGCTGGTGTAGCCTGCCACTACATCATCAAATGGTTGGACGGCGATAAGTAAACGGTAACCAGCCTGCAGATGCCTGACTGCTAAAAAAAGGAAGAAAGCCCCTGAGTGGTTGAGACTCAGGGGCTTTCGTTTTGTATCACCATGGATACTGATATCTTTTTTGCCTAACGGCATTATAGCATATGCAAATATTCTTTTCAAGATACCGGGAAAAACAATTTTTTCATAAAATTCATATGTTAAAGCAAAAGGACAAGGAGGTTATATTATGAGAGACATTACTTTATGCCATCCGCGTTTACAGAAGATAGCTGCTGCCTGGATCAAAGCCTGCGCAGTAGAAGGCATTACCGTAGCCATCAGCGAAACCCTGCGCACTGTAGCAGAACAGGATGCCCTGTATGCTCAGGGGCGCACTAAACCGGGCAATATCGTAACCAATGCAAAAGGCAGTTCCTACAAGTCACAGCACCAGTGGGGAATTGCTTTTGATTTCTATTTAAAGATGGACGTGGACGGAGATGGTAAGATCTCCGATGATGCTTACAATGACAGTAAAGGCCATTTCAAACACGCTGCAGAGATTGGCAAAAAACTTGGGCTTGCCTGGGGTGGGGATTGGTCCAGCATTGTAGACAAACCACATCTGTATCTGCCTGACTGGGGAAGTACACCAACGCCACTCATCCAACAGTTCGGACCTCCCGAACAGTTCATGAAGACTTGGATACCTGAGCAGGTAAAGACAGGCTGGCAGCAGGAAGATGGAGGTTGGCGCTTCTATTTAAAAGACGGATCCGGAAAGTATGTTTCCAATGACTGGTACAAAGACAGGGATCTCTGGTACTGGTTCGATGGCGCCGGTTTCATGGTCCATGACGTCTGGTACCAGTACAAAGGTTCCTGGTACTACCTCGGCTCCGATGGTGCCATGCTCAAAGGCCTTCAGACGATCAACGGCAAGTGGTACTACCTGGATCAGACCGGTCGCATGGCAACTGAACCAGTAGTACTCACCCCTGATCAGGACGGCGTTCTCCATTATCCGGGTCTTGCAAAATAATATAAATCCGTTTGAAAACTTAAGGTTTATTTTGTCCTATTGGTCACAATAAAGTCACAAATAAAAGCAAGAAACCTAGGAAATACAATGGTTAGCAGGAAGGGCTACCTTAAAATTTATTAATAAACAATTTTAATAAAAGGAAACACTTGCCATTTGACAAAAAAATCACTATAATATAAACGGCAATATTTCTGTATTTTATAGGAAGGCGCTATTTTTATGCGTTTTCCGCTAAATACTGTAAACTTAAGAATGATGGAGGACTGGAAAATGAGTAATTCAGCACAAACTTCAGCAAGCAGCCGTATTGCAGCCCTGCTTGATGAGAACAGTTTTGTTGAAGTCGGAGCCTATATTGCGGCCAGAAATACTGACTTTAACATGACTGAGCAGGAAACACCGGCTGACGGTGTAGTTACCGGTTACGGTACCATCGGCGGATGCCTGGTATATGTATACAGCCAGGATGCTGCTGTACTGGGCGGTTCAATGGGTGAGATGCATGCAAAGAAGATCTGCAACATCTACTCTATGGCTATGAAGATGGGAGCACCTGTTATTGGTCTGGTAGACTGTGCAGGACTGCGTCTTCAGGAAGCAACTGACGCACTGGATGGATTTGGCAAGCTGTATTTAAGCCAGACAATGGCATCTGGAGTTATTCCTCAGATTATGGCAGTTTTTGGTACCTGCGGCGGCGGTATGGCTGTTTCTGCAGGCATGGCAGATTTCACCTTTATGGAAGATACTTCTGCAAAACTGTTTGTTAATTCCCCAAATGCTTTAGAGGGCAATTATAAGGCAAAATGTGATACATCTTCCGCTAAATTCCAGGCAGAGGAAGCTGGTCTGGTTGATTTCACAGGTGATGAAGCATCTGTATTATCCCAGATCCGTACATTGGTATCTGTACTGCCTTCTAATAATGAAGAAGATCTGTCTGAAGTTGACTGCACAGACGATTTAAACCGTATGTGTGCTGGTATCGAAGGATACACCGGAGATACTGCAGCAGCTTTACAGATGATCTCTGATAATAACTTTTTTATGGAAGTTAAGAAGAACTACGGCACTTCTATGGTAACCGGATTTATCCGTTTAAATGGAAGCACAGTAGGATGCGTAGCAAACCGCAGCGAAGTATATGAGAACGGTGAGAAGGTACAGACTTTAGAGGCAGCTCTTTGTGGAAAAGGCTGTGAAAAAGCAACCGATTTCATTAACTTCTGTGATGCATTCAGCATTCCTGTTCTGACTCTGGTAAATGTAAATGGCTACCGTGCAACCATGTGCAGTGAAAGAAAGATCGCCAAGTTAGCTGCTAAGCTGACCTACGCATATGCTGATGCAACTGTTCCGAAGGTAACTGTTGTTGTTAAGAATGCACTGGGAAGCGCAGGCCTTACCATGGGCAGCAAGAGCCTGGGTGCAGATATTGTTTATGCATGGCCAAATGCAGTGATCGGAACTATGGATCCGGCAGAAGCTGTTAAGATCATGTACGCAAAAGAGATCGAAGCTGCTGATGATGCAGTTGCAATGATCAAAGAGAAAACCGCTGAATATACCGCTATGCAGTCCGGCGCTGTTGCTGCTGCAAAGAGAGGTTATGTAGATGACATCATCAAGGCAGAAGAGACCCGTCAGAGAGTGATCGCCGCTTTTGAGATGCTGTACACAAAAAGTGAGGACCGTCCTTCCAAGAAGCATGGCACGGTTTAAAGAGAGGTGACATGTATATGAGACGATTTGTAAAGAGAATGGCAGCAGCAGTTCTTCTGTCCGCCTGCCTGGTAAGCCTTTCTGGCTGCTCCTCTAACCAGGATACAGCAGAGACTGATTCCACCATCAGCATGGACGGAACTCCTGTAGATGATTCAATGGCTCAGTCCATTATGCTGTCTGCAGCACAGACTTTAGGCGTACCAAAGGATCAGCTGATCGTTCAGAAAACTCTGGCAGAGTCAACAGGCGATGCGACTACAGCAGCTATTTATGAGGCTCAGCTGGAAGTTCGCGAGGACATGGGCGAATTAAAGAATGTAAATATGGATGAAGGTTCTGTAGTTCTTCTGGCAGACGGTAGCTATACCGTTATGATCCCGGTTGATTTTACAGAGGGAACCAAGAAATATGTGATGAATATCAATATGGCTACCCAGCAGATCCAGGCTGAGTTTACAGATATGTCCGCAGGTGTTGCAGAAGATACTTCTATGGGCACCCTGTTAAAGACCGCTACTGTATATACAATTATTGGTATCGGCACAGTATTCCTTGTTTTGATCTTCATCAGTATCCTGATCTCATGCTTCAAATACATCCATGCATGGGAAGAAGGAAAGAAGAAAGCAGCAGCACCTGCTCTAAAGGCAGCACCTGTACCGGCTGTTAAGCCAGCAGCAGCACCTGCAGTAACAGGTCCTGATCTTTCTGATGATGCAGAATTAGTAGCTGTTATGACTGCTGCCATCGCAGCATATGAAGGCAGCGCTACATCTAACGGTCTGGTAGTACGTTCTATCCGCCGTGTAGGTCTGGGAAGATAATCACTGCACATTGAGGTTAAGAAAACCGGTGTGTTTATACAACAAGTAGGAGGAATCAAACTATGAAGACATATACCATTACAGTAAATGGAAAAGCATATGCAGTAACCGTTGAAGAGGGCGCAGCAGCAGCTGGCGCACCAGTAGCAGCAGCTCCAGCAGCTCCGGCAGCAGCACCTGCACCGGCAGCAGCTCCAGCAGGCGCTGCAGGTTCCGTTCAGGTTACCGCTCCAATGCCAGGTAAGGTAGTAGCAGTTAAGGCTTCTGTAGGACAGGCAGTAAAGAAGGGCGAAGTTGTCCTGGTTCTGGAAGCTATGAAGATGGAGAACGATATCGTTGCTCCGGAAGATGGTACAATTGCCAGCATTAATGTAGCAAACGGCGATGCAGTTGAGTCTGGCGCTGTTTTAGCTACTCTGAACTAGTCAACAAGATGGATCCCCTGATTTAGGGATTCCATTATGGAGGTAACATTATGGATTTTGGCAATTTGGTATCAAACCTGCTTGGCCAGATGGCGTTTTTCCATCTGTCAGCAGGAAACTACATTATGATCGGTGTGGCGCTGGTCTTCTTATACCTGGCTATTGCTAAGGGATTTGAGCCGCTGCTGTTAATTCCGATCGCATTTGGTATGCTGCTTGTAAATATTTATCCGGATATCATGTATTCTCCGGAGCAGACTTCAAACGGCGTAGGCGGTCTGCTGTATTACTTCTTCACTCTGGATGAGTGGAGTATCCTTCCATCTCTGATTTTCATGGGTGTAGGTGCAATGACAGACTTCGGTCCGCTGATCGCAAACCCAATCAGCTTTTTAATGGGTGCTGCAGCTCAGTTAGGTATTTACTCTGCATATTTCTTCGCAATCTTATTAGGATTCTCAGGAAAGGAAGCAGCTTGTATCTCCATTATCGGTGGTGCAGACGGCCCTACTTCCCTGTTCCTTTGCAGTGAGTTAGGACAGACCCAGATCATGGGACCGATCGCTGTTGCAGCTTACTCTTATATGGCTCTGGTTCCGATCATCCAGCCGCCATTTATGAAGCTTCTTACTACTGATAAGGAGCGTAAGATCAAAATGTCCCAGCTTCGTTCTGTATCCAAGCTGGAGAAGATCTTATTCCCGATCATCGTTACTATCGTTGTGTGCCTGATCCTGCCATCTACTGCTCCGTTAGTAGGTATGCTGATGTTAGGTAACCTGTTCCGTGAGTGCGGTGTTGTAAAACAGCTTCAGGAGACTGCTTCTAATGCAATGATGTACATCGTTGTTATCCTGCTTGGTACTTCTGTAGGTGCAACCACCAGTGCAGAGGCATTCTTAAATGCAACTACTATCAAGATCGTTATTTTAGGTCTGATAGCATTCTGTGTGGGAACCATCGGAGGTGTTCTCTTAGGAAAGATCTTATGCAAGGTAACTGGCGGAAAGATCAACCCACTGATCGGTTCTGCAGGTGTATCCGCAGTTCCTATGGCAGCCCGTGTATCCCAGAAGGTTGGTGCTGAATATGATCCTACCAACTTCCTGCTGATGCATGCAATGGGACCAAACGTTGCAGGTGTTATCGGTACTGCAGTAGCAGCCGGTACCTTTATGGCAATTTTCGGTGTATAAAAACCAACATTTACTGCACCCGGTGCTGTTTGCAGACCGGGTGCCTATAAGGAGGATTTAAACTATGGCAGAGATAGAGAAGAAGCCAGTAAAGATCGTGGAAACCGTCCTTCGTGACGCTCATCAGTCTTTACTTGCTACCAGAATGACTACAGAGCAGATGCTGCCGATCGTAGACAAGATGGATAAAGTTGGCTACCACGCAGTAGAGTGCTGGGGAGGCGCTACATTTGATGCCTGCCTGCGTTTCTTAAAAGAAGATCCATGGGAGCGTTTAAGAAAGTTAAGAGACGGCTTTAAGAATACAAAGCTGCAGATGCTGTTCCGTGGACAGAATATTCTGGGATACAACCACTACGCAGATGATGTAGTTGAGTATTTCGTGCAGAAGTCTATTGCAAATGGTATTGATATCATTCGTATTTTCGACTGCTTAAACGATATCCGTAACCTGGAGACTGCTGTAAAGGCAACAAAGAAGGAAAAAGGACATGCTCAGATCGCACTGTGCTACACCTTAGGTGATGCTTATACTCTGGATTACTGGAGAGACATTGCTAAGAGAATTGAAGACATGGGAGCTGATTCCCTGTGTATCAAGGATATGGCAGGTCTGTTGACTCCATACAAGGCTACTGAGTTAGTTAAGGCCCTGAAGGAAGGAACCACACTTCCGATCGACCTGCACACCCACTATACTTCCGGTGTTGCTTCCATGACCTATATGAAGGCTGTAGAAGCAGGCTGTGATATCATTGACTGTGCAATGTCTCCACTGGCACTTGGTACCAGCCAGCCAGCAACTGAAGTTATGGTAGAGACCTTCCGCGGTACTCCATACGATACAGGATACGATCAGAAGCTTTTAGGCGAGATCGCTGCTCACTTCCAGCCGATCCGCGAGGAAGCATTAAAGACCGGACTGTTAAATCCAAAGGTATTAGGCGTAAATATCAAGACTCTGCAGTATCAGGTACCTGGCGGTATGCTTTCCAACCTGGTTAGCCAGTTAAAGGAAGCTGGACAGGAGGACAAGTACCAGCAGGTTCTGGAGGAGATCCCGAGAGTACGTAAAGACTTTGGAGAGCCGCCTCTGGTTACACCTTCTTCCCAGATCGTTGGTACCCAGGCAGTTCTTAACGTATTAATGGGTGAGCGCTACAAGATGGTTCCAAAGGAATCCAAGAAGATCATGCTTGGTGAATTTGGTCAGACTGTTAAGCCATTTAATCCAGAAGTACAGAAAAAGATCATCGGTGATGAGACTCCAATTACCTGCAGACCAGCAGATTTAATTGCACCTCAGATGCCTCAGTTTGAGAAGGAATGTGCTCAGTGGAAGCAGCAGGATGAGGACGTATTAAGCTACGCTCTGTTCCCAAATGTTGCCAAGGAGTTCTTTCAGTACAGAGAAGCCCAGCAGAAGAAAGTAGATGCTGCTGTAGCAGATAAAGAGAATAAGGCTTATCCAGTGTAATTTTGGCTTATCCGGAATAAGATAAGTATGAAACGCGTCCCTTTATGGGGCGCGTTTTTTCATTAGTTTTTTGCCTCTGCCTCTGGCGTAAATCTATTGAAGATGATACACTGATATACTGGTACATCGTTTTTGAAATAACTATACTACTTACTTGTCTGCGAATCTGATTGCACAGGTCTAAAAGCCTCAGCGTAGCCCACTACGCCTGCGTTTTTAAATCTGCACACTTAAATCTGCATTCTATGCGATTAGTACAGTTATTTACGAAACGATATACCAGGAGAGGTTTTGTGCAATGAGGAGGAGAACATGCTGAAGGTATTGATCGCAGATGATGAAGAAAAGATCTGTCAGCTGATCATAAAGCTGATCAACTGGGAAGAAATGGGGTTAAAAATAGCGGCAACTGCTTCTAATGGTATTGAGGCATTAGAGCAGGCAAAAATCTGTAAACCGGAGATTCTGATCACAGACATACGGATGCCTGGAATTGATGGGATGGAACTGATCAGGAAAGTAAAAGAAAAACTGCCGGATACAGAGATCATCATAATCAGTGGATACAGGCATTTTGAATATGCCCAGACGGCGATCCGTTATGGTGTGAGAAATTATCTCTTAAAACCTATTAAAAAAGAGGAATTACGGGATACCTTACAAAAGATTGCAGATATTTACAGGGAGAAAAATGAACAGTTAAATTTTGAAGAAAGAGTCCGCCTTGCCTTAAAAAATGATGCAGGAAAGCTGCGTACCAGTTTTATTTCCCGTATGATCTACGGAGACCGGGAGCGGGAAAATATTATCAGCCTGAAAGAACTGAACAATCAGTATCATTTCCATTTCCGTGAGGGAGTGTTCCAGGTTGCAGCCATCAAATTTGACCATGTAAACCACAATGACAGCTGTATTTCCTTCCTGGCAGACAAGGCAGCAGGCCTGGCGTTACAGTATCTGGAACCGGTATGTTTTGACCATGAAGTTTATGCAGAGTTCTCTACCTTTTATCTTTTGTTGAATTTCGGGGAAGAAGAGAGTAAAAATGTGCGGAGAAATGTGCGCCAGATGCTGGATGAACTGAAAGCCCAGGAAAGTATCTTAAATGGAATGAGTGTTACCATAGGAATGGGGAGCATGGTAAACACAGCGGGCAGTATCAGGAAGTCTTTTCTGGACGCTGTATTTATGATAAAGCAGAGGCTTCTTTTAGGAACCGGGCGGATGCTGGAAATGGATGAAGCACAACAGAGAAAAAACTCTGATTTTATAAACAGTGAGGCATTTTACCGTTTTAACAGGGAAATGGAACGGGCAGTCGAAGCTTTAAATGTAGTGGAGACAAGGCGGACTATTGAAGGTTTGCGGGATGTATTAAAGAACTATCCGGGGATCACCGGTTATGAGATCCTGCAGATGACTAAGGAGGCCTGCAATCATTATTTGTTTTGCATGAAGAGCAGGGGGATCCGTGTGGACAGTGAAGCTAAATTTGTGGAAGAATTCAGCAAAGACGCAGGGGAATGTGCAGATATAGAAGAACTGTTCCGCCTTTTAGGAGGGACGATAGGAAGATCTCTGCAAAAAGCTTCTGAAGCGAAGAAGGCAGAAGATAACCGGCCCATACGGCAGGCAAAGCAGTACATAGAAGAAAATTACAGCCGTTCGCTTACCTTAGAAGAAGTAAGTGAGATGGCTGGCTTTGCTCCTGGATATTTCAGCACGCTTTTTAAGAAAGAAACAGGGGTAACTTTTCTGGAATTTTTGCAGTCAGTGCGTATGGATGCAGCGAAAAAACTGCTGGTTTCCGGAAATGAGGGAATGAATGTGATCTGTGAAAAGGTAGGCTATGCAGATGTGAAATATTTCACGAAATGTTTTATAAAATATACCGGACTGAAGCCGGGAGAGTACAGGAAGATCTATTCATGAATAAAGAAAGTTATCTTTTTGACCGTATACGTTGGGGCGCAGCGATTTTTTTGATTTTTCATATCAGTCTGTTGTTTATCCTGTTCCTTCAGGATTGGAAGACGGAGAAAATGAAGTGGTTTATTTTGTTTTTAGGAGTGCTTTATGTTATCCTGCTTTATGCCGCTTATCAGCTGATCTACCGGCCTTTAAAAGTGAACAGCCGGATAAAGGCGGCTTTTGCCAGAGGGGACAGTTATGAGGATATTTACCATATGCCTTATCTTTTAAATGAGGAAGAGCAGAATATGCTGCGTCGTTTTTATGCCCTGTTAGACAAAAGCGAGCTGATCACTGTATCTAAGAAAAAATCGGAATATCTGGCATTACAGAATCAGATCAATCCCCATTTTCTTTATAATACTCTGGAAGGCATCCGGGCAGAGGCGCTGATCGCAGGGGTGGATTCCATTGCGGAGATGACGGAGGCACTGGCAACTTACTTCCGTTATACCATTTCCCAGGTAAATAACCTGGTCACATTGGAAGAAGAACTGGCAAATGTGGAAAATTATTATTATATCCAACAGTTTCGTTTTGGCAGTAAGCTGGATCTGAGGATCCGCTATGACTGTGAGGATGAAGAGGAAGCGCTTATGTGCCAGCTTCCCAAGCTGACTTTGCAGCCGATCGTGGAAAATTCCATTTATCATGGACTGGAACGCAAGATTGGAACAGGTCATCTAGATATTAAGGTCACTGTGACAGACAGCCATCTGATCATTATGATCTCAGATGATGGTGTAGGCATTGAAAAAGGTCAGGTGAAGATTATGAATGAACAGCTGAGAGCACTGAGACTGGAGGAGGAAAACAACGGGGAAACCGGTAAAAAAGGCGGAATTGCAGTTAAAAATGTAAATAACCGTATTAAGCTTTTGTTTGGGGAAGAATATGGCATTTATATCTACAGCCAGCCAGATGTGGGAACGGATGTGGAGATCACACTTCCGGTCGTAAGGAATTGATGTAACGAACATGCTGATAAACAGGAGGCAGCTATGAAACAGGAAATACTTCGTTTTGAAAATGTGACCTGCAAAAAAGACGGGGTTGTTTATTTGGATAATTTCAGTTTTTATATGACTGCAGGTGAGATCGTAGGGTTGCTTTCTGTCAATGACCGGGGGATCAAAGAACTGATCGAACTGACGGCAAAGAACCATCCTATTGATGCAGGAAGAGTGTATATGGGTGGCAAACTGGTAAACAGTTATTTAAATCAGGAGGAAACATCTAACCGTATTTACCAGATCGACCAGAAAAGCTCTCTGATCAATAATCTGTCTATAACGGATAACCTGTTTGTTATGCGCCCAGGATTTAAGAAACAGGTGATCAATGAATGGGTTTTAAGAGAACAGGCAGACAGAGTCTTAAAACAGCTTTCCATGGATCTGGATCTGAATAAAAGGGTGGAAAGGCTTACTACCATGGAGCGGATCATGGTGGAGATCGCCAAGGCCTATTTAATGGGAAGCAAGCTTTTAGTGGTGCTGTATCCGGAAAAACTGATCGGTCAGGCAGATTTCCCGCAGTTTCACCAGCTTTTAAGAAAAATGCAGAGCATGGGGATCTCTACGCTGTATTTCTGCTATCATCACTGGATCATGTTTAAGATCTGCGACAGGATCGCCCTGTTTTCCAGAGGAAGGATAAAAAAATTATTTGAACCAGAGGAATTCAGGGAAGAGGCTATAGCTCCCTATATTTATTATTTTAAAGAAAATACAGTATTTAAGCCGAAAGTGGATCAGGGATATATGCTGGAGCTAAAAAACATTACAGATGGGGACATACATAACCTGAGTCTGGGAATTAAGCCTGGGGAATGCATTACGCTTTTGGATTCAGATGACCAGATCATGGACCGGCTGACCGGGATCCTTGCAGGGGAATACGTGGACTATGAGGGAGATATTTTCTGCTCACACAAAAAAATGGAAAAAAAAGTAAAAAGCAGCCTGGACCGGGGAATGATCGTTTTAGATGATAATCCAGCGCAGTCTTTCCTTTTTTCGGAAATGTCCTATCTGGAAAACCTTACCTTTTTACTGGACCGTAAATTAAAGAAAAGCATTTTAAAGCAGTCATATATTAACAGTGTGCGCAGTGAATATTATGGGGAAGCAGGAGATGTTATTGACACAAAATATATTGCTTCCCTTTCTTTAAAGGAAAAATATGGGCTGATCTATAATAAAATAAGCCTGTTCCATCCTAAGATCCTGGTGGTAAAAAAGCCTTTTGCTTATGGGGATATGCATTGCCGTACCTATATTTTAAAACGGATGCAGGAACTGAAGGCAGCAGGAGTATCTATTCTGCTTTTGACCGGCTATCTTACAGATTGCGTATATATATCAGACCATATCGGGATCGTAAAAGACGGAAGTTTTTCCGTACTGTTAGAGCCACAGGAGTACGGGATCACCAGCAGACTTTTTTGATAGATGTCTGCATTATTCTGAAAAATGTCTACCCTATTCTAAAAAGTGTCCCCTTGTTAATTCCTCCTGTTCTGTTATAATTTTCTTAATAAAAGAACAGGAGGGGTAAATGATAATGGAACAGTTAATGAGAGAAAAACTCCTTACAGTAAAAAAAGAGATGGAAGGCTTTATGAAGGAAAGCGTTCCATTTTGGCTTGAAAATGGAATCGATAAAGAATACGGCGGTTATCTGGTATGCTTTGATTCCAAAGGAAAGCTGATGAAGGAATTGGCAGTATTAACTCCTGAGGATAAAATGATCGTAACCCAGACACGTATGATCTGGGGATTTTCGGCACTTCTTCGCAATGGCCTGGCAAAACGTTATGGCTGGGAAGAAAAATGCAAAGAAGCAGCAAAACAGGGTGTAGATTTCTTCATTGATAAATTCTGGGATAAGAAGAACACCGGCTGGGCATGGGTAACAGACCGGAAGGGAAATGTCCTGGATAATGGGAAACTGGTTTACGGACAGACCTTTGCAATCTATGCGTTAGCTGAATATTATATGGCTACCGGTGATGAGCGAGGTATCGAATATGCGGAAAAAACCTTTGATGCTCTGAAAAAATATGCAGCAGACACTTTCTACGGCGGCTATTTTGAGAACTTCAAAGAGGACTGGACACTGGAAAGTGCCGGAGTTTATGGAGGAGACCTGAAATCCCTGGATATCCACATGCACACCATGGAAGCATATACAACTCTTTATGAGGCAACCCACAAGGAAGTACATAAGAGAGCTCTTCAGGAAATCATTGATATTGTGTTAAAACACATGGTTGATTATGATTTCTGGTGTGGAAGAAATCAGTTTAGTATTGATTTTACACCAAAGCCGGCTATTTCCATTCGCAGAACCTGGAATTATGACAGAGATCCGGAAAGTGCTAACAAAAATCCATTAGATACTACTTCTTATGGACACAATATTGAACTGATCTGGCTGTTGAACCGTGCATATGAAGTGCTGGGACTTCCGCCTGCCAGAGAATTTACCAGAAAATTTGCAGATTACACACTGGCAAATGGCTGGGACAATATCCACGGCGGTATTTACAGAGATGGAATGCACGATGGCCGTATTGTTGTAACAGATAAAGAATGGTGGCAGAACTTTGAGTCACTGACAGGTTTCCTTGATTCTTATCAGGCTACTGAGGATGAGAGATATCTGGATACCTTCATAAAGTTATGGGAATTTGATAAGAAATATTTCTATAATCCGGAGGTTGGAGAGTCCAGACAGTTGCTTTTAGCAGATGGAACACCGGTGATCGATGATACCGGAAATCAGTGGAAATGTATTTATCATACAGACCGTGCTATGATGGAGTGCTGTCTGAGGATCGAATCACTGACGGAATAATGTCAGCGCAGTCGCAAAGCATCTTTGAAAGGAAGCAAATATGGGAGAAAAGAAGGCAGAGGTGCCTGTGGGGAAAGAACTGGTCCGAATGACAGGCATTATGAAAGAGTTTCCCGGTGTAAAGGCCTTGGATAATGTAAAACTGGACCTGTATGCTGGAGAGGTGCT
Source organism: Lachnospiraceae bacterium (assembly GCA_025758065.1). Classification (NCBI taxonomy): domain Bacteria; kingdom Bacillati; phylum Bacillota; class Clostridia; order Lachnospirales; family Lachnospiraceae; species Lachnospiraceae bacterium. The sequence goes on along the minus strand of CP107199.1, from coordinate 378,694 downwards.
GGCACTGTTGGGGGAAAACGGTGCAGGTAAGTCAACACTGATGAAGATCCTTTCAGGTGTTTATCAGAGAGATGATGGAGAGATCATCCTGTTTGGGAACAAGATCGGTGAGTGGGATGCAAATAAGGCAAAAAATGCCGGTGTGTCCATTATCCATCAGGAATTAAATATGTGTACTCATTTAAGTGTGGCGGAGAATATTTTCCTGGGACGGGAACTGATAAAAAATGGCCGTCTGGACAATGAACGTATGAACCAGGAAACAAAAGAGATCCTTCATAAGTTAAATATTGATATTGATCCAAGGGAACAGGTCAGTGAACTGGCTGTATCCAAACAGCAGATGGTGGAGATCGCAAAGGCACTTTCACAGAATGCCAAAGTATTGATCATGGATGAACCTACTTCAGCACTTACATCTAAGGAGATCGATGAGCTGTTTAAGATCATCCACCAGTTAAAGTCGGAGGGTATCGGTATTATCTACATATCCCACCGTCTGGAGGAACTGCAGCACATTGTAGACCGTGTTATCATCATGCGCGATGGAAAATACATTACCCAGATGCCGTATGATATTAACAGGATGGATGAGATCATTGCCAACATGGTAGGACATGAGATCAAGGAGAAATTCCCAAGAGTGTCCTGTGAAAAAGGCAAAAAGATCCTGGAAGTAAAGCATCTGAATGCAGGAAGAATGGTCCGGGACATTAATCTGGAATTATATGAAGGTGAGATCGTAGGAATTGCAGGACTGATGGGTGCAGGACGTACAGAAACAACCCGTGCGATCTTCGGTATTGATCTGAAAGAAAGCGGAGAGATCTTTATTGATGGAAAAGAGGTAAAAATCAGCTGTCCGGCAGATTCCATTAAAGCAGGTCTGGTACTGGCACCTGAGGACAGAAAAAAAGACGGTCTCTGTACAAGACTTAGTATTGCAGATAATATTGCCCTTCCGAATCTGGATATACTTTGTGAAGGTCCAGTGGGGACTGTAAACCGGAAAAAAGAAAAAGCAATGGTTGATAATGCTGTAAAAGCCCTGAAGATCAAGCTTCCTAACGCACAGGTAGATGCAGGAAGCCTTTCAGGAGGAAATCAGCAGAAAGTGGTAGTTGCCAAGTGGCTGGCCAGAAATTCAAGAGTTGTTATCTTTGATGAGCCTACCAGAGGTATTGATGTAGCTGCCAAGGTAGAGATCTATAACCTGATGAATCAGCTGAAGCAAAATGGCATTGGTGTTATGTTTGTTTCTTCTGAAATGCCAGAGGTAATGGGAATGAGTGACCGCATTATTGTTATGTGTGATGGCCGTATTACCGGAGAACTTTCAGCAGAAGAGGCCACCCAGGATATGATCTTAACTAAGGCAACGCAGTTTGAACAGAAAACAGCGTTATAACGAATTTTGGATTTAATCTCATCAAGGAGGGACAATATGAGTAGTTCAAGTGATAAAAAGCCCGGTGTACTGGGGCGTTTCCTTTCCCAGAGGGGAATGGGACAGGTTATAACCGTAACAATAGGTCTGATCGTTTTATGTCTGGTGTTTGGATTTATCAATCCTAATTTCTTTACTTACAGAAATACAGCGAACCTGCTGCGCCAGATCGCACCTACACTTCTGATCGGTGTAGGACAGTCCTATGTATTATTCACAGGAAATATCGATCTTTCTATTGGTTCTGTAGTAGGTATGAGCTGTATGATCTCAGCAACCCTAATGTGTCATGGAATGAATCCATGGGTTGCAATGGTTATCACATTGGTTGTGTGCCTGTTAGTTGGTTATGTAAATGGCATTCTGGTATCAAAATGCAAGCTGCCACCTTTCATCGCAACCTTAGGTACAATGACAATTGCAAGAGGTATTGCACAGATCGTCAATGGTAATTACAATACAGACTCCATTGGTGAAGCTGCAAAAGGTTTCCGTACCTTCTTCTACAGTGGTAAGATATTAGGTATCTTCAGTGCTTTCTGGATCGCTCTGGTGATCTGGTTCATCTTTAACTACATAATGAGCTGTACCAGAACCGGCCGTCATATTTACGCAACAGGAAGTAATATTGATGCAGCAAGACTTTCCGGTGTTAATGTAGACAATACAGTTATCTATGTTTACATTGTAGCTGCTTTCTGTGCCTGCATAACAGGTCTGATCACCTGTGCTTCAACTGGTACAGGTACTATGGATGCTGGTACATCTTATGAAATGTATGCAGTAGCAGCTTCTGTAATCGGCGGCGTATCTACATTAGGTGGTTCCGGTATTTTACTTGGTACTGTGATCGGTTCCGGTATCTGGGGTGTTTTACAGAATGGTCTTCAGTTTGCAGGAGCACCGGTTGCTATCAGAAATATCGTGATCGGTATTATCGTAGTTGTTGCAGTACTTATGGATGTAATCGTAAGAAGCGGCAGAGGCAAGAGCAAAAAACATAAAAACAACTAAAAAATAAGTAAAATGAAGGTAAAGACGAAGGTAAAGCATAAAAATGCTTTCACAATAAAGAAAGGAAAGGTATAGTATTATGAGGAAAAAAGCGATTTCAATGATTCTGGCGGCAGCACTTGGTTCTGCATTATTAGCAGGCTGCTCATCTGCTCCAAAGGAGACAACTGCAGCAGCTACAACAGCTGAAACAACTGCAGAGGAGAAGAAGGAAGAAAGCAAAGCTGAGGAAACCAAAGCAGAAGAGAAGAAAGAAGAGGCTGCTGGCAATGATATGCTGTCCGGGGAAACAGGAGACATTGCAAAGGCCGGAGATGGAAAAGGACAGAAGGTAGTTCTTATCACCATTGACTCTATGGATCAGCACTGGGTAAACATGGACAAGGGCTGCAAGAAGGCAGCAGAAGAGCTTGGCTGTGATTATAAGTGGATCGCTCCTGATGTAAAAGATGACGCAAAGCAGATCGAGTGTGTAAACAATGCAGTAGCTGATGGCGCAACCGCTATCCTGGTAGCTGCAAATGGTCCTGACGCTATCACAGCAGCTCTGGAAGAAGCAGATCAGGCTGGTGTTAAGATCGTTCAGGTTGACTCTTTTGCAAATTATCCTTGTGTACAGAAGTTAGGAACTGACAACCGTGCAGCAGGAAAGACTGCTGGTGAGCAGGTTCTGGCAGCTCTGGAAGCTAAGGGAGTTAAAGAAGGCAAGATCGGTATCGTTTCTGTAAACGCAGCAACCACTTCTACTGTAGACCGTGACGAAGGCTTCCGTTCCGCATTTGAAGGAACCGCTTTTGAGATCCTTGAAACACAGTATGCAGATGGCGATGCAGCAAAATCTAAAGATGCAGCAGCTAACTTTATTTCCCAGGGTTGTGTAGCACTGTTTGGTGCAAATGAAGGCTCCTGCGTTGGTGTTGGTAATGCAGTTGCAGAAGATGGAAATAACATCGTAGCAGCAGGTATGGATAAGTCTGATGCGGTTATCCAGCTGATCAAAGATGGTGCCCTGATCTGTACAATGGCTCAGAATCCTGATGTTATGGGTTATGAAGGCATGTATGCAGCAATCACCGCTATTAATGATGGAAAAGTAGCTCCTGAATATATTGATACTGGCGTTTCTATCTTAAATTTAGATGCAGTTAAATAATCAGGCTGTTTAAAGAAACAAAGTGAGAAAAATATGCTCCGGCAGGTATGTCAGCCTGCCGGAGCTGTTTTCATTGCTGCACATAATGTACTCTCGGAATCTTTTTGTACTTGATTTTGCGAGAAGATTTTTTGTCAGTTGTGCCCAAATTTCTGAGGCGTTGGCGTTGCGTCCGCCTCTGAAATTCGGGTGCAACTGGCGGAAAATCGGCCGCAAAGGCAAGTGCAGGAAAGACTCCGAGAGTACATCTTAGAAGAAGGGAGAGACTGTATGTATCTGTATGGATTTGATATTGGAGGCACAAAATGTGCAGTGATCCTGGCGAAGGTGGAAGGAGACCAGGTAGATTTTCTGGAGCGGTATGAGATGAAAACACTGGGAGATTGGAAAAAGGTCCTTGATGAATTATCTGAAAATGCTTTGATGATAGCAAAGAAATATGGGCTGACAACAGGGACTGAGGGTGAAAATTGTGTTATCTGTGGGGGAATTTCCTGTGGCGGTCCTTTAAGTCCCGACAGGAAGTGGATATTATCGCCGCCGAACCTTCAGGGCTGGGCTCAGGTGCCTGTAGTGGAATATCTTGAGGAGAAGCTGGGAATCCCTGTGAAAATGGAAAATGATGCAGATGCAGGAGCTTTGGCAGAATGGAAGTTCGGGGCCGGAAAAGGCTGTCAGAATATGCTCTTTCTTACTTTTGGCACAGGTCTTGGTTCCGGTCTTATCCTTAATGGACAGTTATACCGGGGAAGTACCGGCATGGCTGGGGAAGCAGGTCACATACGTATGGAACCTGAAGGACCGGAAGGATATGGAAAAGCAGGAAGCCTGGAAGGTTTCTGCTCTGGAGGAGGTATCAGCAGGCTTGCCGGATATTTTGGCACAGAAGGGAGTGCAAAGGAGCTGGCAGAACGGGCTGAGGCCGGAGATGAGAGAGCTTTAGCAGTGTATGCCAGATGCGGAGCTGTTTTTGGAAGAGGTCTGGCTATCCTTATAGACCTTTTAAATCCGGAAAAGATCGTGGCAGGTTCTGTTTATGCCAGGAGTCACCATCTTTTAGATAAGACCATGTATGAGGAACTGGAAAAAGAAGCGCTCCCCATGAACCGGGCGGCCTGTGAGATCGTACCGGCGGCTTTAGGAGAGCGGATCGGGGATTATGCGGCTGTAGTTGCGGCAGTTAATTCTTTGTCCATTTTATAGCTGCAGATACATCCAGCATGCCGCCTGTTGCTGTTTTGCCCTTTAATGGGGCCAGTTTATGTACAGTTGATAAAATAGCTGTTTTTATGTCCTGAAGGCTTAAGTCAGTTCTTGCAGAGTAGATCAGGGCGGCAGCACCTGTTACCATAGGAGCTGCCATGGAGGTTCCGCTCATATAGGCGTAAGAATCACCGGGAATGGTGCTTAAAATATAGGTTCCGGGAGCTGCCAGGTCTACGGAAACAGCGCCATAGTTGGAGCTGTCATCTAAGCGGCCGTTGAAAAGCAGGTTTCCTACAGTGATCACATTGTCATAAGGGAGACTTGCCGGGTATACAGGAGATTTATCAATGTCATAACCTACCTGGTACTGATTACCGTTTCCGGCAGCTACTACAAAGAGCATTTTGGAATCACGGATGGCTGCTTCAAATTCGGGAGTGCAATTACCGGAACCGAAGCTTAAGTTGCAGATATCGGCACCATTGGCTTCGGCATATTTCATGGCTTCGATGACGCTTTCAGGGGAACCTTTGCCGTCAGAGCCGCCTAAGGCTTTTAATACCATAAGCTTTACGTGGGTGTTGTCTGTAATGCCTGCGATGCCGCCATTGTTCCAGGCGGCGGCAATAGTACCGGCACCATGGGTTCCGTGGCTGTCTTCTTCCCCTGTGCAGATTTCATTGCTGTTTGAAACAAAATTCCAGCCATTCACATCATCTACATAGCCATTTCCGTCATTGTCAATGCCGTCTCCGGGGATCTCATCTTCATTGACCCAGATGGAATCTTTTAAGTCTGAATGAGTCGTATCGATACCGGTATCGATGATAGCTACGGTAACGGTACGTTTGTTTTCTATTTCGCTGTATGTTTTCCAGGCATCTTCAATGTTGATATCAATATTTGCCACTGCATCGGTGTTAATAGATTCGAAATTGTCCGGTCCTAAAGGAGGAAGGGCAATATCATCTATGCCATTTTCGCCATAATGGAGATAAATGTGATCCAATGTTTTGATATTTAATACTTTTTCTGTGCGGCGCAGCCGGCCAGTGTTGTGAAGGGCCCACTGATATTCGCTGTATTCATCACCGGAAGAAATGTTTTGCACACCGGGTCCGCTAAAGAAAAGGGAAAAATCCCTGCTGTTTTCCTGGGCGGCTAAGGCTGAAATGGAACAGGGGGTCAGTGTCATTGTAAGGGAAAGCAGGGTGGAAATGATGCCTGCGTGTAGTCGTTTCATGAAGGATACTCCTTTCGTGGATAGTCGGGGACACTCACGAACCCGCGCTGCCGCGCTCTGTTGCCTGCTGACGTAGGGTGGTTCGTAAGGATAGCGGGGACACTCACGAACCCGCGCTGCCGCGCTCTGTTGCCTGCTATCGCAGGCGGTTCGTTCGTTAATGGTCCAAGAAAAACAAATGCCACCTGCGGTGTCGCTTGTTTTTCTTTTGGACGCATTACATTATACCATGTGAGCTGTGAGGAAAGTATGACATTTTTCTGAAGAAATATGGTATACTTGTTATATTCTTGTTAAAAATCTTTCAAGGGGCTTGAGAGTTTGGAAGGTAAACAGCTGTGAAAATTGTGTCTAATAACTAATAAGTAGAATGCAGTGTCATCAGGGGGAAAGAAGATGTATCAGAAGTATAGTATTGGAACTATGGCTAAGCTGATGGGGATCTCGTCAGAGGCGATTCGGTATTATGAGAGCAGGAACATTATCAGTCCGGTCCGGGATCCGGAAACTGGCTACAGATATTATAATACATGGGATTTTCATATGCTTTTAAGGGCCAGACATTACCAGAACTATGGTTTTTCCCTGGAGGAAATAGCAGAATTGTTCAGAAGCCATGAATTGGCGGAAATACGGGGAAAAATGGTGGATCAGGAAGAGATGATCCAGCAGGAGATCATCCGTCAGATGAATCTTTTAAAGCGGATCAGACAGAGCCAGCAGGTGCTTCATGATGCAAAAGAAAACGTAGGGAAGTTCAGGATTGAGGAACGGCCGGGTATTTACCGCATGAATACCCAGAAAAATTATACTTTATTTAAAAAGAAGGAACAGCTGGATCTGATCTCAGAATGGACAGAAAAAGAGCCATTTGTTTTTTCATGTGCTGTATTTTATCAGAAAAATATTGAAAAAGGAGAAACAGAGTTTGATTTTGGAATGGGACTTCGGGAAGAGTATGCACAATTTTTAAATGTAAAGGAGTCAGAGCTGGTACAGTATTATCCACCTTGCCTCTGCGTCCACACCTGTATTCCATCCCGGTCAGGAAAGTATTTGTCACTGGAGAGTTTAAAGGAAGGCTTCCGGTATTTGGAGCAGAATGGATTAAGCCTTGCAGGGGATATTGTGACCCAGGTAGCCTGCATGACCAAGCCGGAAGAGGAGTATTTTAACTGGCATATTGTGTGGTTTCCTATTAAAGAAGCATAAGAAAAAAAGAAAAATTTGGAAACCAGCAAATAAAAAGAGTGACATTGTTAAGAATACTACAAAACTATTGAAAAATGATTGTGCAGAGTGCAATAAAACACTCTGCATTTTTTGTGCAAAAAATCAACTTGACCTTAAAACCACTTTAATTGTTATAGTAGTGGCAGATAAGCAAGTTAAAAAAGTAACAAACTAATTAACGAACATATTTAAACCACTTAAAAGTGAAAGGGGAAAAGGTCATGAGTGAACAGAAGAAGACAGTATTGATCACCGGAGGAGCTATGGGACAGGGACGTGCCCATGCAGTCAAGTATGCGCAGAACGGATTTAATGTAGTTCTGGCAGATATGCTGGATCCAGAAGATGAAAGATTCCAGGAAACCATCAAAGAATTAAATGAATTAGGCGCTGAAGTTTTAGCTGTTAAGGCAAACATCTGCAGTACACCTGATATGGAAAATTTATTTGCAAAGGCATGGGAAAAGTTCGGACGTTTAGATGTGGTTATCGCCAATGCGGGCGTTATTAACTTTGGAAACACCTGGGAGCTGACAGATGAGCAGGTAGAAAAGGTTATTAACATTGACCTGATCGGTACCTGGAGAACTGACAAGTACGCAACACAGTATATGTTAAAGCAGGGCTTCGGAAGGATCATCAACATTGCTTCTACCAGTGGTCTTTACGGAACTCCAAAGTTAGCTACGTATTGTATGGCTAAATGGGGAGTTTTAGGCCTGACCAAGACCCTGGCAAAAGAAGTTGGAAGCAAGGGGATCATTGTTAATGCACTTTGCCCAACCAAGGTTAAGACTCCAATGTGCGAAACCCAGAGCTATGTAGAGTTCATTAATGAGCTGACTGGAAAGAACTTTAAGGATTATAAGGAAATGTACGCAGGAGTTCCTTTCCTGGATGTTGAGGATATTTCTGATATGGTTTACTGGCTTGGAACCAGCCGTGCAGCTGGTAAGTTCAACGGCAGAGACGTTGCCCTGGATCTGGGAACCCTTCAGTGCTAGTACATCGTTTCGTAAACCATGTATTAGTATGCTGAATAAAATGGTGGTGCTGCCTGTAGGGGCCACCACCATGGATAATAGTAAACAGAAGTTGGGGATAAAAGGAAAATGGGTAATTTTGGTTTTAAAAATGTATCAAAGAGAAACAATATTGACCTGATGGAGTACCTTTGCTATGGACTGGGAGATTTCTCCTTTTGCTTCATTTACGGAGCCATTGGTTCTTACATTGTTTTCTTTTATACAGATGTGGCTTGCATCAGTGCAGCTACAGTAGGAACGGTACTTTTAGTTAGCAAGATCTTCGATGGTATTTCTGATATGATGATGGGATATATCATTGAAAATGTCCATTCACCGCTTGGAAAAGCAAGACCGTGGCTGTTATGGATGGTAATTCCGTACTGCATCGGCTGTGTTCTGTTGTTTACAGTACCGGATTTCAGTGAAACAGGAAAGGTTATATATGCATTTATTTCCTATAACCTGATGGCAACCTGTATTTTCACTTCCATGAACGTGCCATACGGTGTTTTAAGCAGCGTTATGACAAACAAGCAGAACGAAAGAGCACTTCTTTCTATCAGCCGAGCAAGTTTAGGAGCTTTAGGCGTATTCGTGATCAGCTCCTATGCCCCTGATCTGGTAGAAAAATTTGGCGGTGGACCTGCCGGCTGGCAGAAGACATTCCTGTTAGTAGGTATCGTTTCTATCGGGCTGTTCCTGATCACATTTTTGGGTTGTAAAGAGCGTGTTGGTTCCGGTGTTATGGAACAGAAAACAGGAAAAAAATCTTCTTTATCCTTATTACAGGGTGTGAAGATCCTGTTTGCTAACAAATATTGGTTCATCATGCTGATGGTCAACATTTTTTACACTGCAATGACCAGTCTTTACGGTATGAACATGTATTTTGCAAAATATGTTATGCAGGATGCAGGTTATAATAAGACCATGATGATGTGTTCTACTTTTGCATCCATTCTGGTTCCGCTGCTTCTGATACCGGTTGTACAAAGAATCGGAAAACGGAATGTAGCGCTCTACGGAGGCGCTGGAATGGGTATTGCAGGACAGGTTGTCCTGATCCTGTTTGCAGAGCAGTCCATGGGACTTATGTATCTGGGACTGATCCTTCGTGGAATGGGTGTTGCATGTATTTCAGCTACCAAGTTTGGTATGATCGCAGACAGTATTGAGTATGGAGAGTATAAAACAGGTACCCGTGCAGAAGGTTTTGTATATTCCGCTGCATCTTTAGGGGTCCGCGTTGGTTCTGCTCTTGCGTCTGCAGTTATTGGCTGGGTGTTGGGAGCTTATGGATATGACGGCAAGCTGGCAGTGCAGAGTGAAACTGCAATGAAGGGCATCCGCATCATGTTCTACTATGCACCATTAGCTGTATTTATTGCTATTCTGGCACTGCTGGTGTTTTATAAACTGGACCGTGAGTATGACGGCATCATGAAAGTCTTAGATGAGCGCCACAAACTTGCGGAACAGGCAAATGCATAAAGTTTTATAAGTCACATTTTTAAGGAGAGTTTAGAGTATGAATATCACAAAAGCAACTCGCTGGAGAGTGTTTGCCGGTGTATGGCTGCAGAGTTTATTTACCTCTGCTACTGCTTACTTCAGTCTGTTTTGTATCCCGTTAACAACCAAATTTGGATGGAGCGATTCCGCATTCGCACTGGCATATACCATTTATATGTTTACATACTGTGCAGTTGGCTTTATCGGCGGTTCCTTAGCTGAGAAGATCAGCCCAAGAAAAACCATTTACATTGGTCTTTGCCTTTTTGCAGGCGGCTGGTTCTTAACCGGTTTTGCATCCAGCATCCCACAGCTGTATGTATTTTACGGATTAATGGCTGGTGCCGGCGGCGGTATGATCTACCCGGCATGTCTTCCTACAGCATTAAAATGGTTCCCTGACCGTTCCGGTTCTATTTCCGGTCTGGTTCAGGCCGGCGCTTCCTGCGGTCCTTTCATTATGAGTCCTATTGCCCAGACTCTCATTGACCGTGTAGGCGCACAGATGACCTGCCGTATCCTGGCAATCGTATTCCTGATCGGTGTTGGTATTGCAGCAGCAATGATCGTTCCTTGTCCGGAAGGCTGGGCTCCAGAAGGCTGGAAGCCATCCGCTGAGCAGGTTAAGGTATTAAAAACAAAAGATTACAGCATGGGCGAAATGGTTAAGACACCTGTATTCTGGGTACTGTTATTAATGTTCATTTTTGCAAATGCAGCCGGAACCATGATGGTTTCCTTCACAAGCCCTATTGCACAGCGTCAGGTTGGCCAGACTGCAATGACCGCTGCATTATGTGTATCCATTATGACACTGGCTAACATGTGCGGACGTATTGGATTTGGTTTTATCTACGATATCTTAAAGGGCTGGAAGAGCCTGATCCTGTTAATGGTCATCAACGGAGTTTCCATGTTAATGCTGACTCAGGCTACTACACTTTCATACTTTATCGTATGTATCGTTTTAGTAGGTTTCTCCTTTGGTGGATTGTTAGTAGTATTCGCACCAATGGTACGTATGATCTTCGGTTCTAAATTCTACAACCGTAATTACGGTCTGATCTTCATCGGATATGGTATCGGTGCTTTCGTAGGTCCTAAGATCAGTGCTTACTTCTACGATACCACCGGTCAGTACACCATGGGCTTCATCGGATCTGCATTATTAGCAGTTGCAGCCATCGTACTGATCGTGATCGCACAGAAGATGGCAGCAAAGATGGAAAATGCATAGTAAGAAGTACAGTATGAAAATGCTTTTATGCCCAATCTTGTGATCAGATTAAACAATGATGATGCCAGGGTCCCAAGTTCAAAAATCCTCCTGCAAGCAAGCTTGCATCGGATTTATGACCTTTTGACCCTGGTATCAAAAAATAAAAGTTTGTAAAAAAACGGAAACTGGTGCAGCTATGTACCTGTTTTCCGTTTTTTTTATGTACCCGGAAGTTTAAAATAAAATGCTTGAAGCATATGCCCTTCTGCTTTATAATAACAGGGAAAGCCCCGGAAGGTTACATGATTTCTGGGTTATTTTTTTGAAATAAGGAAATGAGGATAAGACAGAATGGAAATAAAAGCACAGATCACCAAAAAACTGCAGAAATACAAAGCGGATGAGATCAAAACCCTATATCAGCTGATGCTCAGAGTATTATCCGGCAATGATGATTTCCGTATGGTACAAAATGCAGATACAGATGATCTGCGTCCTGTGATCGAAGGGGAGACAGGAGAAAAGATCGACTTTGCAATGGAGTCCATTATTTCAGGAGGATCCCTGAAACTGTGGCAGGACATTCAGGCAGAGGAAGCGGAAAAAGTAAAATTAAAGAAGGCAGACAGAATTGAGAGAATTGCATCTGTTATGAGCGATTCTGCTTTATTTGAAGGCTTCTGCCTGGCTTTTTATGGAAAAGATGAGATGTTGGCAGTTCTGTGTGATGAGTATGGCTGCATGGAAGCTTACGAAGCCTTATCACAGGATATTGTATACAGAAAAAGAAGAGCTTATATGCGCATGCTTTCTGACTATGTGCTGGCAGCTTCCCATCTGTATGGTGTAGTGGCTCTTCATGACTTTGAGCTTCTGCTGCGCCATTACGAAAAGAATCTGGATGATTTTGAAGGCTACGCAAGAGAAGAAGGAAGCTATCGCAATACCATCCTTTTCCAGCCAAGATATTTAGGGATTTGTACCTTACAGCAGCTGATCGGAGATACAGTTCCGGAGGTACTGGCTACCATGGACGGTCTGTTTGTACATCCTTCTTTTACAGAAGATTTCCAGAACGAACAGAAGGAAATGGTAAAAGCATTTGCAAAAAAGGGCGGACAGAACGTGGAGGAAAAGGATTTCGACCAGTTTTTTGCATCTGCAGGGGAGAAAACTTCCTACAGAAAGCTGCTGCGTGACACCATGGACAAGCCAATGTACCTTCCAGCAAAAGAAGAATTTTTAAAGTATGTAAACGAAGACTACCATGTGATCTCCACTGCAGAAAAGAATTTAAGAAACTATCTGAAGGGAAAATATGGAAAAGAATTAGAAGCAGCGGCACAGGCAGCAGGGACTACCCCGGAGGTATACTTAGAAGTCTTTATTGCAAAGCTTCGTGATATGGGCACAGATGTAGGAAAAGGTGGAGCAGAGCCAGATCCTCAGGCGCAGATTCAGTTTGTTTTAAATACCTTAAGACAGATCGGAGCATCTTTTGAGGATATCAAAGATGCAAAAGAACCACTGCGCTATGCAATGGAGATGTCCAATGCAGAACATTTATGGTGTAACAGGGGATTTAGCGCAGATGGACTGGCAGTGCGCATGGCTGCAGAGAAGAAAAATACGGACATTGCAGCAGGTCTTTTAAATCAGGGCAAGGCAAATGGACAGGTAGTCTGTAAGACTACAAAAATCTATCCAAATGATCCATGCCCATGTGGAAGCGGCAAAAAGTATAAAAAGTGCTGCGGAAAGAATCAGGCATAAATATGAATCAATACGAGATCTTGAAGCATTATTTTGGATATGATACCTTTAGGGATGGACAGGAAAAACTGATAGGTGCCATTTTAGAAGGAAGAGATGTCCTTGGCATCATGCCAACGGGGGCAGGAAAGTCCCTTTGCTATCAGATACCGGCACTTATGATGGGCGGGATCACACTTGTGGTTTCGCCTCTTATATCCTTAATGAAAGACCAGGTAAGCAACTTAAACCAGGCTGGTATCCTGGCAGCTTATTTAAACAGTTCTCTTACGCCTGGTCAATATAGAAAGGTACTGGAATTAGCCAGAACGGGAAGATATCCTATTATATATGTAGCGCCGGAGCGTTTGGTAACAGAGGATTTTCTTCGGTTTGCCTTAGATCCACAGGTAAATATTTCCATGGTGGCAGTGGATGAAGCACATTGTGTTTCCCAGTGGGGACAGGATTTTAGGCCAAGTTATCTGAAGATCGTAGATTTTATTAAACGTCTTCCAAAGCGGCCTGTAGTCAGTGCTTTTACGGCTACTGCAACTGCAGAGGTAAGGGATGATATCATAGACATTCTTATGCTTCAGGAACCAGAAGTTTTAACCACCGGTTTTGACCGGACCAATCTGTATTTTGGAGTACAGACACCTAAAGACAGATATCAGGCATTAGTAGAGCTGTTAGAGCAGCATAAGGCAGAAAGCGGCATTGTCTATTGTCTTACCCGCAAGATCGTGGAAGAAGTATGTGAAAAGCTGATCAAAGAAGGCTTTTCTGTCACCCGCTACCATGCAGGCTTAAGTGATGCGGAGCGAAAGCACAATCAGGAGGAGTTTATCTATGACAATGTGCGGATCATGGTAGCTACCAATGCTTTTGGAATGGGAATTGATAAGTCAAATGTGCGCTTTGTTATTCATTATAATATGCCGAAAAATATGGAATCCTATTACCAGGAAGCAGGAAGAGCAGGCCGCGATGGGGAACCGGCGGAGTGCATTCTTCTTTACGGGGGACAGGACGTAATTACGAACCAGTTTTTCATTGACCATAATCAGGATAATGAAGCCTTAGACCCTATGACAAGACAGTTAGTTATGGAGCGGGACAGAGAACGTCTGAAAAAAATGACTTTTTACTGCTTTACCCATGAGTGTCTGCGGGATTATATCCTACGTTATTTTGGGGAATACGGCAGTAATTACTGCGGAAACTGTTCCAATTGTCTTACGCAATTTGAAAATACTGATATAACAGAGATGGCAAAAGCACTTCTTTCTTGTATTGAAACCAGCAGACAGAGATATGGGGCAACAGTGATCATTGATACAGTCCATGGAGCAAATACGGCTAAGATCCGGGGCTATGGGATGAATGAAAATCCAGAGTATGGCTCACTGGCGAAAGTTCCGGTATACCGTCTGCGCCAGATTTTAAACCAGCTGCAGTTAGACGGGTATATTACAGCTACCAATGATGAATATGCAGTTTTACGTCTGACGACCAAGGCCGGATCTGTGTTAAATAATGAAGAAACAGTATGGATGAAGCTGGCAAAAGAGCAGACAAAAAGTGAGCAGGAAACACAGAAGAAGAGCAGGAAGAAAAAGAGCGCCCTGGCCGGAGCAGGTGATTTTACAGAGGCAGAGGAAACATTATTTGAAATGCTGCGAAAGCTTCGGGTACAGATCGCCAAAGAAGAAAAAGTTCCTCCTTATATTGTATTTTCTGATAAGACACTGGCCCATATGTGTATTATAAAGCCTGCAAATAAGGAAGAAATGCTTTCTGTATCTGGTGTGGGAGAGTTTAAATATGAGAAATATGGAGAACGTTTCCTGGCAGCGATCAGAGAACAGGCATAAAACTGTGATCTGATACCTTTTTGTAAAGATGTTGTAAAGATTTTGAGAGTACATCGAGAGTACATAAAGATAAGAAGGAGAAAAATGGAGAAGAATATGGAAGAGAACAATTTAAAAGGTGCTGGTAAAACCCCAGGAACAGCAGACCAGGCAGAAACTCCACAAACACCTCATAAGCGCCGTGTCCGTTACAAAGGAACTCATCCAAGATCCTATAAAGAGAAATACAAAGAACTCCAGCCGGAAAAATACGGGGATACCATTGCAAAGGTCATTAGTAAGGGCAGTACACCTGCAGGTATGCATATTTCTATTATGGTAAAGGAAATTTTGGATTTCCTGAACATCCAGCCTGGACAGACCGGACTGGATGCAACCTTGGGATATGGTGGTCATACCAGCCATATGTTAGCCTGCTTAAAGGGCGAAGGCCACATATATGCTCTGGATGTGGATACCATTGAAATGGAAAAAACCAGAAAACGTCTGACAGATAAAGGCTTTGGACCGGATATTTTAACTATTAAGCATTTAAACTTTGCAAATATTGACCAGGTGGCAGAGGAAGCAGGGGGATTTGACTTTGTTTTAGCTGATCTGGGAGTTTCTTCCATGCAGATCGACAATCCAGACAGAGGTTTTTCTTTTAAAAATGAAGGCCCGCTGGACCTGCGTCTTGATCCTTCTAAAGGAGAAACTGCGGCGGAGCGTTTAAAAAAACTTAATTTTGAAGAATTAAAGGGAATGCTGGTGGAAAACTCAGATGAGCCATATGCAGAGCAGATCGCAAGAAAAGTGATGAATGAGAAGAAGCATGGCAGACCCATTGAAACAACTACCCGGTTAAAAGAAGTGATTGAAGAAGCACTTTCTTTCCTGCCGGAAGCAGAGAAAAAAGAGGCGGTAAAGAAATCCTGCCAGCGCACCTTCCAGGCACTGCGTATTGATATTAACAGTGAATTTGAGGTATTGTATGCATTTTTGGATAAACTTCCAGGTGCATTAAAGCCAGGGGGGAGAGCTGCGATCCTTACCTTCCATTCCGGCGAAGACCGCCTGGTAAAGAAAGCCTTTAAAGAAGGCTTAAAAGCCGGGATCTACAGCCAGATCAACCAGGATGTGATCCGCCCGTCTGCAGAAGAATGTGCCAAAAACGGAAGGGCTAAGTCTACAAAGCTTCGCTGGGCAGTGAAAGCGCAGGAGTAAAGGGAAGAATATGCAAAAATAAGCGGCCTTTTATTGCCAGTGCATTTAAACTGTGTTAAGATATGAGTTGCTTTGTACTGTACGAAAGAGAGGAAATAATTGTGACAGCTTATCTGATCGTCTGCCCGTTGGTATTTCTGGCAGGTCTTGTAGATTCCATTGCCGGAGGCGGGGGACTTATTTCTCTCCCTGGATATCTGATCGCAGGGGTTCCGGCCCATCTGGCTCTTGGAACCAATAAAATGGGTTCTACCATAGGAACTTCCATTTCTGCGGTGAGACTTTTAAAACATGGTTATTTAAAAGGAAAAATGAAAATGGCCATAGCATCGGCAGTCTGTGCTATGACAGGTTCTGTTCTGGGAGCAAAGGTGTCGCTGCTGGTTTCAGATTCTGTGATCCGGCATATGATGATCGTGGTCCTTCCGATCGTAGCTTATCATGTATTAAAAAACAAAAACATGGGAGAAGATGAAAATACAGGAACCGTTCCTTACAAAAAGATGTTTCTGATCTCTGTGACCGCGGCTTTCTTCATCGGCTGTTATGACGGTTTTTACGGACCGGGTACAGGAACTTTTTTACTGCTTGTATTTACAGGAGCAGCAAAAATGGATACCCGCAGCGCATCCGCACAGACGAAGATCATTAATCTTTCATCTAATGTGGCAGCACTGGTGACATTTATTATAGCAGAAAATGTTTATTATCCTCTGGGACTGGCAGCAGCAGCCTGTTCTGTAGCAGGCAATTACCTGGGCTCAGGGCTGGTAGTCCATGATGGCCAGAAAATCGTCCGTCCGGTTGTTCTGGTGGTACTGGGGATCTTATTTATAAAAATTCTGACGGGTCATTAAAAGGAGAAATGCATTATGAAGTGGAAAAAATTCACTCTGACTACTACCACAGAAGCAGTTGATCTGGTAAGCAGCATGCTGGATGATGTGGGTATTGAGGGCATTGAAGTAGAAGATAATGTGCCTCTTACAGAAAAAGAAACAAAAGGCATGTTCATAGATATCCTTCCGGAGCTTCCGCCGGATGAAGGTGTTGCAAAGGTAAGCTTTTATCTGGATGATGATGACCAGGTAGAGGAGACGCTTCGCCGTGTGGAAGAAGGACTGGATGAGCTGGCTGCATATACAAATCTGGGACAGCGTTCTATCGAAGCTTCTGAAACGGAAGATAAGGACTGGATCAACAACTGGAAGCAGTATTTTAAGCCTTTTACAGTAGATCATATCCTGATCAAGCCAACCTGGGAGACTATTCCGGAAGAACACAAGGACAAGCTGTTAGTACAGATCGATCCGGGAACTGCTTTCGGAACCGGTATGCATGAAACGACTCAGCTTTGCATCCGCCAGCTGGAAAAATATGTCCACAGCGAAAGCGAGATCCTGGATGTAGGAACGGGAAGTGGTATTTTAGGCATTACTGCTTTAAAACTGGGTGCAAAGGAAGTCTGGGGAACAGATCTGGATGAAAATGCCATTACAGCTGTTGGTGAAAATCTGGCTTCCAACGATATAAGCAGCGACCGTTTCCATGTACTTCAGGGAAATATCATTGATGACAAGGCTGTTCAGGACTGGGCCGGATATGAGAAATATGATATCGTAGTTGCTAATATTTTAGCAGATGTTATCATCATGCTGGTAAAAGAGATCCCGGTACACTTGAAAAAGGGTGGATATTTCATTACTTCCGGTATTATCAACCTGAAGGAAGAAGCAGTCCGGGCTGCATTTGCTGCCAGTGAAGAACTGGAAGTTGTAGAGATCACTTATCAGGGAGAATGGCTCTCTGTTACTGCAAGAAAGAAATAGGAGCCTTACATGTATCATTTTTTTGTGGATCCTTCTGCCATTGGAGAGGGAAAGGTAAAGATCACAGGAGCAGATCTGAACCATATGAAAAATGTGCTCCGCATGAAGACCGGGGAAGCAGTGCTTATCAGCGACGGTACAGGAAAAGATTATAACTGTCAGATAGAAAGCTATGCAGAGGGAGAAGGGATTTTAGAGATCCTTTCTGAAAACGAAGACAGCAAAGAGCTTCCTTCCAGAATATGGCTTTTTCAGGGACTGCCAAAATCAGATAAAATGGAAGTGATCATCCAGAAGGCTGTGGAACTGGGGGCTGCAGGTGTGATTCCGGTTGCCACCAGAAATGCAGTGGTGAAGCTGGACGCAAAAAAAGCAGAGGCAAAGGTACGCCGCTGGCAGGCTATTGCAGAAAGTGCAGCTAAGCAGTCAAAGCGCAGCTATATCCCACAAGTGGGAATGGTGATGAGCTTGAAAGAGGCATTTTCCTATATAGAAGAACAGAAATTTGATCTGTCCATGATCCCCTATGAGCTGGAAAAGGGAATGGACGGAATAAAGCAGGTATTAGGCAGACTGGCACCAGGACAGCAGATCGCAGTGTTTATCGGACCGGAAGGTGGATTTGACGAGGAAGAGATTAAGCTTGCCCTGAAAATGGGAGTAAAGCCCGTAAGCCTTGGAAAGCGGATCCTGCGCACAGAAACAGCAGGACCTGCTATACTGGCTCTTTTGATGATGAAGCTGGAAGGAGCATTTTAATGGAAGCATATTTTGATAATTCAGCCACAACAAAGGCTCTGGACTCTGTCCGGGATATTATGGTAAAAACACTGATGGAAGATTTCGGAAATCCTTCTGCTAAGCATACAAAAGGCATGGAGGCAGAGAAATACATCCGTCAGGCTGCAGCCGATATTGCAAAGACCTTAAAGGTAAAAGACAAAGAAATCCTGTTTACTTCCGGGGGTACAGAGTCTAATAACATGGCACTTATTGGTACGGCCTTGGCAAACCAGAGAGCAGGAAAGCATATTATCAGCACCAGGATCGAGCATGCCTCTGTGTATCAGCCGCTGGCATTTCTGGAGTCCTTAGGTTTTGAGGTGACTTATCTTCATGTGGATCACAATGGACATATTTCACTGGAAGAACTGGAGCAGTCTTTGCGTCCGGATACTATTTTAGTGTCTGTTATGTATGTAAATAATGAGATCGGCGCTATTGAACCAATTGATGAGATCGGGCGTCTGGTACATGGAAAAAATCCAAAGACCGTATTTCATGTAGATGCTATCCAGGCATATGGGAAAATAGTGATCCGTCCCAAAAAACAGGGCATTGACCTGTTAAGTGTCAGCGGACATAAAATCCATGGGCCAAAGGGCGTAGGTTTCTTATATATTGATGAAAAGGTAAAGATCCGTCCTTTGATCTATGGCGGCGGCCAGCAGAAGGATATGCGTTCCGGTACAGAAAATGTTCCCGGTATTGCAGGTCTTGGCGTGGCAGCAAAAGAAATGTATACAGACCACAGCGCCAAGATGGAGTATCTTACAGGCTTAAAGGACTATCTGATCCTTAGGGCGTCTGAAATGGAAGGCGTTACAGTCAATAGTTTAAAGGGGGCAGAAGGGGCTCCGCAGATCGTAAGTTTAAGCTTTGAGGGAGTAAGAAGCGAGGTACTTCTTCATGCCCTGGAAGAAAAAGGCATCTATGTTTCTTCCGGTTCTGCCTGCTCATCTAATCATCCGGCCATCAGCGGTACTTTAAAGGCGATCGGGGTGAAAAAGGAATTACTGGATTCTACTTTAAGATTCAGTTTTGGGATGTTTAATAAAAAAGAAGAGATCGACTATGCAGTGGATGTTTTAAAGGAGCTTCTGCCGGTGCTTAGGAGATTTACTATAAAATAGCAGGCAGATAAGCGCGTCAGCGCAGGTTTGTGAGCCTAGATAAAAACAAAAGAAAGGAAGTATTATGCAGTATCAGTCATTTTTGATCAAGTATGCAGAGATCGGCACAAAGGGTAAAAACAGATACATGTTTGAAGATGCCCTGATCCGTCAGATCCGTTATGCTTTAAGCTCTGTAGACGGTGAGTTTGATGTTACAAAGGAATCCGGCCGTATTTATGTAAAGGCTTTAGGAGAGTATGAGTATGATGATACCATTGAAGCGTTAAAGCGTGTATTTGGTATCGCTGATATCTGCCCTATGGTGCAGATCGAGGATAAGGATTATGAGAACCTGAAAAAGCATGTAGTAGAATATATGGATCAGGTATATCCGGACAAAAATATTACTTTTAAGGTAGATGCCAGAAGAGGGGATAAGCAGTACCCTGTAAGCTCTGAGCAGATCAACCGGGATATGGGTGAGGCGATTTTAGAGGCTTTCCCACAGATGAAAGTGGATGTACATCATCCGGATGTACTTCTTCGCGTGGAGATACGCCAGAAAGTGAACCTGTTCTCCCTGATGATCCCAGGACCAGGCGGTATGCCTATTGGCACCAATGGACAGGCAATGCTGTTGCTTTCCGGCGGTATTGACAGCCCGGTTGCAGGCTATATGATCGCAAAACGTGGAGTGAAGATCGATGCTGTTTATTTCCATGCGCCGCCATATACCAGTGAGAGAGCAAAACAGAAGGTAGTTGATCTGGCAAATCTGGTAGCACGTTATTCAGGCCCCATCAATCTGCATATAGTTAATTTTACAGATATCCAGCTTTATATTTATGAGCAGTGCCCACATGAGGAGCTGACCATTATCATGCGCCGTTATATGATGCGTATTGCACAGGCGATCGCTGAGAAGACAGGTTCTATTGCGCTGATCACTGGTGAGAGTATCGGACAGGTGGCTTCACAGACGTTACAGTCATTGGCTTCTACTAATGAAGTGTGCACTATGCCTGTTTTCCGTCCGGTGATCGGATTTGATAAGCAGGAGATCGTGGATGTTTCTGAGAAGATCGGTACTTATGAGACTTCAATCCAGCCATATGAGGACTGCTGTACTATTTTCGTAGCAAAGCACCCGGTTACAAAGCCAAATCTTAAGGTGATCAGAAATTCTGAGCGTCATCTGGAAGAAAAGATCGATGAGATGGTGAAGACTGCGCTGGATACTGTGGAAGTTATTGCTTGCCGCGGCTAGTACATCGTTTCGTAAATAACTGTACTAATCACGTAGGATGCGGATTTGAGTGTGCAGGTCTAAAAACGCAGGCGTAGCGGGCTACGCTGAGGCTTTTAGGCCTGTGCAATCAGATTCGCAGACAAGTGAGTGGTATAGTTATTTCGAAAACGATGTACTAGTGTACTGTATCATTCACTTTCAGCAAAATGACGCAGAATGAATTTTCAATCTGCAAGGCGGAGGAATGAGGCGATGCGGTGGCATCGTCGATTGACGACAACACAGCAGATGGAAATTCAGGCAAGTCATTATGCGAAATGTGAATGATACAGTACACTGGGTTTAAGGCCGGTGGCCGAAGTGTTCGAAAGGGGGTTCTTCATTCTATAAAACATTGTTCGCTGGCCTTCGCTTGCGTCAGTTCGCCTGCGCCGGACTACATCCGTCACAGACGTACAGCTGCGCTCAGGATGCGTACAATTGTTTTATAGAAAGCGAACCCCTGCAACGTTATTTCTGGCTAAGAAGACCCGCCGGTGAGCGGAAAGCGTTATATAAAAAGAGAGCCGCATCCACGCGGCTCCCTTCTAAACTTTAACATTAAACTCAGTCGATGATGTATGGAGAAAGTGTAGCAAGAATGCTGTCTACGTCATTCTCAGCATGAATGTTCAGATCGATCGGCTTGGACAGATCCAGACTGAAGATACCCATAATTGATTTTGCGTCGATGACATATCTGCCGGAAACCAGATCAAAATCAACATCGAACTTAGCTAAATCGTTTACGAAAGATTTAACCTTATCAATGGAATTTAATGAAATTCTAACTGTTTTCATAGGAAGCCCCTCCTTGTGTGGTATGTAAATCATTTTTGCAGATAGAACTGCTTACTGTTAATACTAAAGGTCAGGTGTATAAAAGTCAATAGTGAGATTGTATGAAAATCATTGGTTACAGTTCAGTAACGATCATTGAGAGGTTTTGACTTTCATTTATGGTGATGTTGCCGTCAGGTGGCAAGCACGTTTAGAAAAAACAGGAGGTCATATTATGCCGAAAGCAGCCCTTCACAATCTGGGGTGCAAAGTAAATGCTTATGAAACGGAAGCCATGGAGCAGCAGTTGAAGGAACGTGGTTATGAGATCGTTCCTTTTGATGAAAAGGCGGATGTTTATATTATCAATACATGTTCTGTTACTAATATTGCGGACCGGAAATCAAGGCAGATGCTGCACCGGGCAAAGAAACTGAATCCGGAGTCTGTAGTGGTGGCAGCAGGCTGTTATGTGCAGGTGGCATCGGAAGAGTTAAAAAAGGATGCCAGCGTTGATATTGTAATTGGAAATAATAAAAAGGCGGAGCTGGCAGATATTCTGGATGAATATTTAGGCAATGTTCATGAGAAAGAAGAAGCAGAGGTATTTGTCACCGATCTTTCCCATGGAAGTGATTATGAGGCGCTTCATCTGGAACAGCCTTCAGACCATACAAGAGCTTTTATCAAGGTTCAGGACGGCTGTAATCAGTTCTGCAGTTACTGTATCATTCCCTTTGCCAGAGGCAGAGTCCGCAGCAGAAGCCGTGAAGATGTGGTCAGGGAGATCACCGGACTGGTGGCTCAGGGATATAAAGAGGCTGTTCTTACAGGCATCCATTTAAGTTCCTATGGAATTGAACATATGGAGGGGAATCCTGTAAGCCAGGGAGACTGGAATCACAGGGAATTGCTGGCCCTGATCCGTGAGGTCCATGAGATCAGTGGGCTGGAACGTATCCGCCTGGGATCGCTGGAACCGCGTATTATTACGGAAGAGTTTGCAAAGAGTCTGGCAGAGCTTCCTAAGTTCTGTCCTCATTTCCACCTGTCTTTACAAAGTGGTTGTGACAGTGTTTTACAGAGAATGAACCGTCATTATACAACAGAGGATTACTTAAGGCGGTGTGAGATCCTCCGTAAGCATTTTAAACGTCCTGCCATTACTACAGATGTGATCGTAGGCTTCCCGGGTGAGACGAAAGAAGAGTTTGATATTACGGAAAAGTATCTGGAAAAAGTGCATTTTTATGAAATGCATGTGTTTAAATATTCCAGAAGAGCCGGTACAAAGGCTGCTGCCATGACAGATCAGATCCCGGAGCAGGAAAAAGGAGTCCGTTCTGACCGTCTTCTTGCACTGGAACAGAAAATGTCAGAGGAGTTCAGAAAAGGATTTTTAGGCGAAAAGGTCTCTGTTCTCTTTGAGGAAATGATAACAGCAGATGGAAAAGAATATCTGGTAGGACATACGCCGGAATATGTAAAAGCAGCCCTTCCAAAGGAAGAATGCGAAAAAATGCATGCCGCTTCCGGAGTTATTTTAGAAGCCCAGGCAAAAGAATTTCTGACTTCGGATATACTTCTGTTAAAAAATACTATTGCCGAATAGAAAAATATAGAGTAAAATATATGAGAATACGTAAAGGACGTGATGATATGGGCAATATAAAAGAGACACAGTATTTTCAGGCTGTTCAGGACAAAAAGGTAGAAGTAAGCGATGTACTGGAGCAGGTGTATATTGCCTTGACCGAGAAAGGATATAACCCTGTAAATCAGATCGTTGGTTATATTATGTCTGGGGATCCTACCTATATTACCAGCCACAAGGGAGCCAGAAGCCTTATTATGAAGGTGGAGAGAGATGAGATCCTGGAAGAATTGATGGCGGTATATATTGATGCCCGTTTAAAATAGGGCAGTTGGGAAAAATAGGGACAGAGAGTATGTCACTCTCTGGTTTGGCGTCCATTAAAGTCTCTGTTAAGGGGATTTTTTATGGGCGTCGATTTTTTTCTGTGATCACTATGAATGTGTTACCAGGCGGTTATAGGAACTATGTGCTTGCACGCAAAGGCAGTTTTTGCCTTTGCTGATTTTTGTGTGTACGGAGGAAGTGAATATGAGGATAATGGGGCTTGATTATGGCTCAAAGACAGTAGGGGTAGCAGTCTGCGATCCTTTAGGGATCACTGCACAGGCAGTGGAGACAATCACCAGAAAGGATGAAAACAAACTGCGTCAGACTCTTGCCAGAATTGAAGCACTGGCTAAAGAGTATGAGGTAGAAAAGTTTGTTCTTGGCTATCCTAAAAATATGAATAATACAGTGGGAGACCGTGCCCAGAAGTCAGAAGAACTAAAAGCAGCGTTAGAGCGCAGAACAGGACTTCCTGTTGAGTTGTGGGACGAGCGTCTTACAACGGTAGCAGCAGAGCGTGTCCTTATGGAAAGCGGTGTCCGCCGTGAACACAGAAAAGAATCCGTAGACCAGATCGCAGCGGCAATGATCCTTCAGGGATATTTAGATCATCTGTCCATGATAAAGAAAAAGGATGGAGAAATCAATGAATAAACCAATGAATGAAAAAGAAGATTGCATTACGATGGTGACAGATTCAGGAGAATCTGTAGATTTTTACGTATTAGAGGAAACCAGGATCCATGGAAAAGACTATCTTCTGGTGACAGATGCACCGGAAGATGAAGATGGAGAGTGTTATATTTTAAAGGATGTATCCGGTGAAAATGACAGTGAAGCTTTGTTCGAGTTTGTAGAAGATGACAGGGAACTGGACGGGGTTATGGGCATTTTTGAAGAGTTATTAAAGGATGCAGATGTAGAATTAGAAAAATAAACAGGAGGAATCAGCTTGAGTTTAGAAGAGAACGTGAATGAAAATGTAAAACCTGAGACCAGCACAGAAAATAAAACGGAAAATAATACTGGCGAGAATCGTGAAGAGGGTACAAAAACGGTTAGAAGACCGCAGAACAGAAGACCGAGACGTGTGCCAAGAGTACCTAAAGCTGTAAAAGCAGAAGAAAAAGAAGAAAACGGAAGCAGAGAAACAGCAGAACCAAAAACTGAAGAAAAACGCAAAGCAGCACCTGCAAGAGGAAGACAGCAGGGAACAAAAAGATCCTTTCCAGCTGTAAAAGAAGCAGGAGAGAAAAGGGCACCTTTAAGAAAACCGACCAGAAACAGTCAGAAAGAGGCTAAGAGCAAGCTGAAGATCATACCTTTAGGCGGCTTAGAGCAGATTGGTATGAACATTACTGCATTTGAATACGAAGATTCCATTATTGTTGTAGACTGTGGTCTGGCATTCCCAGGGGATGATATGTTAGGTATCGATCTGGTGATCCCGGATGTATCTTATTTAAAGCAGAACATTGACAAGGTAAAGGGCTTTGTGATCACTCATGGACATGAGGACCACATTGGCGCATTGCCGTATATTTTGCAGCAGGTAAATGTACCTGTTTATGGTACAAAACTGACCATTGCTTTAATTGAGCATAAATTAAAAGAGCATAACCTGTTAAAGAATACGAAGCGCAAGGTAATGAAGCATGGACAGTCTGTAAATTTAGGCTGCTTCCGCGTAGAGTTTATCAAGACCAACCACAGCATCCAGGATGCATCTGCACTTGCTATCTTCTCACCGGTGGGCATTGTTCTTCATACAGGTGACTTTAAGATCGACTATACACCTGTTTTTGGTGATCCAATCGATTTACAGCGTTTTGCGGAACTGGGCAAAAAGGGCGTTCTTGCTATGCTGGCAGACAGTACCAATGCCACCAGACCCGGATTTACCATGTCTGAGCGCAGTGTAGGAAAGACGTTTGATACCATTTTTGCAGAGCATACAAACCACCGTATTATCGTAGCAACCTTTGCATCTAACGTAGACCGTGTACAGCAGGTGGTAAATACTGCTTATAAATATGGCCGTAAGGTAGTGGTAGAAGGCCGTAGTATGGTTACTATTATCGATATTGCCAGTGAATTGGGATATATCAATATTCCAGAGGGAACTCTTATTGATATTGACCAGTTAAAGAATTATCCGCCGGAGTCTACTGTGCTGATCACTACAGGAAGTCAGGGCGAATCCATGGCTGCCCTGTCACGTATGGCAGCAAGCATCCACAAGAAAGTATCGATCGTCCCTGGGGATGTGGTTGTATTAAGCTCTACTCCAATCCCAGGAAATGAGAAGGCAGTGGCAAATGTGATCAATGAGCTTTCTGCAAAGGGAGCAAAGGTGATTTGCCAGGATACCCACGTTTCCGGACATGCATGTCAGGAAGACTTAAAGCTGATATATTCCCTGGTACATCCGAAATTTGCTATTCCGGTACATGGTGAATTCCGCCACAGAATGGCGCAGAAGGAACTGGCTGAGTATATGGGAGTCCAGAAGGAAAATGCATTACTGGTAAATTCCGGTGATGTGGTTTCCCTGGATGAAGACAGCTGTCAGGTAACTGACCATGTAGCCTGTGGTTCTATCCTGGTTGACGGACTTGGAGTCGGTGATGTAGGAAATATCGTATTAAGAGACAGACAGAATCTGGCCCAGAATGGCATTATTGTAGTTGTTCTTACACTGGAGAAGCACTCCAACCAGCTGCTTTCCGGCCCGGATATCGTATCCAGAGGTTTTGTATATGTAAGAGAGTCAGAAGACCTGTTAGAGGAAGCCCACAGTGTGGTTGCAGATGCAGTAGCAGACTGTTTAGACCGCCATGTAAGCGACTGGGGCAAGATCAAGAACATTATTAAAGACAGCTTAAGTGATTTCTTATGGAAGCGTATGAAGAGAAATCCGATGATACTGCCTATTATCATGGAAGTGTAGGATTGCGGGAGTGCAAAGCACGGAGCAATCCGTAGGTATTACAAAGAATGTACTCTCGGAATCTTTTTGTACTTGATTTTGCGAGAAGATTTTTTGTCAGCTGTGCCCAAAGTTCTGAGGCGTTGGCGTTGCGTCTGCCTCTGAAATTCGGGTGCAACTGGCGGAAAATCGACCGCAAAGGTAAGTGCAGGAAAGACTCCGAGAGTACATAAGAAGAAAAAGGAGGACAGGAAGCATGAGCAGCCGTACAAGGGAGATCAACAAAATAACCATGGCGATCATCAGTATTTCTGTAAAGCTGATGCTTCTTGCCCTTTTGATCCTGCTTTTATATGAGTCAGTGATCCGGGGCTATGCTTTTGGTCATGCAGTATTTTATGCAGAGGCAGTGGAAGCAGCTCCGGGCCACAATATTACAGTAGTGGTAAAAGACGGGGAAGATGTGTCACAGACAGCAGGCGAACTGGAGAAAAAAGGCCTGATCAAAAATATTTATGCCTTTTTATTCCAGAGCCGTTTTTATGATTATGATAAGATCTACCCAGGAACGTATACTTTAAATACATCTATGACTTCCAAAGAGATCCTTCAAAAGCTCAGCGAAAAGCCGGAAGATGCAGAAGATGATAAATCTGCAGATAAGCCAGAAAGTGCAAAAGCGGCGCAAAAGACTGCAGACCAGAATACCGGAGGATCAGAAAATGCCAAACAAAAGCGTCAGAAGGATCTTCAGGAAGAAGAGGCTAATGCAGCAGATCCTGCAAGGAGTACCCTTTCATCAGAAGAAGCCCAGGCAGATGAGCATTCCTATTCTGGTGAAGATGAGGAAGAAGGCGGATGGATCGAAGATGTAACAGAGGATGGACAAAATGATCGTAGATAACAGGATTACAGAATATCTTCACTCCCTGGAAAAAAGCAGGGGGGAGCTTCTGGATACAATTGAAAAAAAAGCCGTTGAAGAGGGAGTCCCTATTATCCGCAGCGAGACAGCAGCCCTGCTTAGAAGCCTGACAGCAGCATTACGGCCGGAAAATATTCTGGAGATCGGTACTGCGGTTGGTTATTCTGCTTTGCAGATGTGTCAGGTGATGCCTTTAAACTGTCATATCACTACCATTGAAAAGTATGAAAAACGTATTCCTGAGGCAAAAGAAAATTTTAAAAAAGCCGGGGAAGAAAGCCGCATTACTTTTTTAGAGGGGGATGCGGATATGTGGTTAAAGGAATTAAAGGGAAAACAGTTTGATCTTGTATTTATGGATGCTGCAAAGGGACAGTACTTAAACTGGCTGCCTCTGCTCCTTGATCTGATGCCTGTGGGAGCTGTGCTTATTTCTGATAATGTGCTTCAGGACGGAGATGTAGTCCAGTCACGTTTTGCAGTCCAGAGAAGAAACCGCACTATTCACAGCAGGATGAGGGAGTATCTGTATGAATTAAAAAATATGGAAGAATTTGAAACAGCTGTGATCCCTATAGGGGATGGAGTGACTATTAGTACCAGGATCAGATAGGAGAAGACAGATAAATGAGAAAGACAGAGTTATTAATACCGGCAGGAAGCCTGAATGTATTAAAAACAGCCGTTATTTATGGTGCAGATGCCGTATATATAGGAGGGGAGGCTTTTGGACTGAGAGCCAAAGCACACAACTTCTCCTTAGAGGATATGAAAGAGGGAATTGCCTTTGCCCATGCGCATGATGTAAAGGTCTATGTAACAGCCAATATTCTGGCTCATAATCAGGACCTGCCAGGGGTGGAGGCTTATTTTGAAGAATTAAAAGAAGTAGGCCCGGATGCCCTGATTATTTCTGACCCAGGTGTATTTGAAATTGCAAAAAGAGTGCTTCCGGATACAGAACTTCATATAAGTACCCAGGCAAATAACACTAATTATGGCACTTACCTGTTCTGGAACCGTATGGGAGCAAAGCGTGTGGTTTCTGCAAGAGAGCTTTCTTTGGCTGAGATCAAAGAGATCCGCGCTCATATTCCGGATGATATGGAGATAGAAAGCTTTATCCATGGGGCTATGTGCATTTCTTATTCCGGAAGATGTCTGCTCAGTAATTTCTTTACTGGCCGTGATGCTAATCAGGGGGCCTGCACTCATCCATGCCGCTGGAAGTATTCTATTGTAGAAGAGACCCGGCCGGGAGAGTATATGCCTGTATATGAAAATGAAAGAGGCACTTATATCTTTAATTCCAAGGATCTTTGTATGATCGGGCATGTTCCGGAGATGATCGATGCAGGGATCGACAGTTTTAAGATCGAAGGGCGTATGAAAACAGCATTATATGTGGCTACTGTAGCAAGAACCTATCGCAAAGCCATTGATGATTATATGAAAGATCCGAAGCTTTATGAGGCAAATATGGAGTGGTACAAGGAAGAAATCGGAAAATGTACCTACCGTGAATTTACTACAGGCTTCTACTTTGGAAAGCCGGGAAGTGATGCCCAGATCTACAACAGTAACACCTATGTAAAAAATTATACTTATCTTGGCACAGTGGAAGAGGCTGATGGAAAAGGCCGCTGCCGGATTGAACAGAAGAACAAATTCTCTGTAGGTGAGACCATTGAGATCATGAAGCCGGATGGCCGGAACCTGGAGGTGGTTGTAAAGAGCATCTGTGATGAAGATGGAAATGGTCAGGAAAGTGCTCCACATCCAAAACAGATCCTGTGGGTAGATTTAGGTGCAGATGTGGATAAGTATGATATTCTCCGTAAAAAAGAGGATAACTAAATTAAAATGATGCAGAAAAGTCCAGCTAATAAATGTCAATAGAAAATGGAAAAAAATTTTCTTAAAAAAAGGGTAGGCTGCCCCCTTGGTGAATATATCGTTCTTTTGCAAGAGATTGATTCGTTGGATTTACAGTATTTTATGCAGCTATATCGCATTTAGCAGCATTGTATTGTTTGATGTGCTCTTGTGGAGTGATGATTTCAAAAGGTTTGTTGTCTCTTAGTATTGCAAATATCATGTTGCATACTTTATGTGAAACGGCTCCCATTGCTACGAGCTTTGGTTTTGAATCACATTTCTGGAGATAGTATTCACGAAGAACTGGATTTTTAGCTTTTCCATTACGGGAAATACTGATACTTTGCAAGGATAATGTGTGAATCACACGTCTGGCAATAGAAGAACCACGCTTAGACATTTGAACCTTGGTGCCTTCAAATTTGCCGGATTGTTTCACAGCAGGATCAAGACCAAAATAAGCGAAAAGCTGTTTTGGTTTTGAAAAAGCAGAAAAGTCACCAATTTCGCCCATGATGGTTGCAGCAGACAAGAAACCAGCACCTTTGAATGTTTCAATCAAATGAACCTGTTTGACAAATTTAGTATCTTCATTTGAATCAACAAGCTTATGAAGCGATTCAAGAATATCGTTGATTTCTTCATCATATTTACGTATGAAGCTGATATAAAGACGGATACGCTTGATGTTGCTTTCTATGATGTAGCCAAACTGATTTGCATCAGTTGCCGCCTGAATGATGGCATTATACTTATTCTGAGCATATGTAAGCCCAAAGCGAGCTGTTGATTTGATGATATCAATAATCTCTTGCTTGTCTGCTTCAAGAAAAGCTGATGGAGAGGTATAAGTTTCTAACAATGTAAGAGAAGTGTTGATAGTAACCTTGGAAAAGATGCCAAGATACTGTGGAAACGCCATGCGTAATTCACCCTGAAGCTTATTCACATAGGCACTGCGATTATCCATTAAATCGTAGTATTCACGGCATAGGTTACGGCAGTTTAGGGCAAGATCTGATGGCATAAGTGAAACCTTTAAATCCGGTTTCAAGCCAACCAAAGCAGCTTTTTTTGAATCAAAACGATCATTATGCACTTTTCGGATGTTGATGTTTGTGCTATTCTTAGTGATGATAGGATTAATAACGGAGCAGTTAAAACCCTTATCACGAAGATAGCAGAAGAGTGGGTAATGATAAATTCCCGTGGATTCGAGGAAAATGCGACTTTCCAAAGAATACAACTCTTCTGCTTCTTTTATTTTAGAAACAGCGGTTGTAAGGGAATCAATACTGTTATGCAGGATTTTGTAAGGTTTTCCTACGAATTGTTGGTTTGGAAGTGCGATAGACATCCATGAGAAGTCAGCACCGACATCAATACCAACAGAGATGAATAATTCATCAAGATTAAAAATAACTTTGTTTGACATGAGCGATAGCTCCTTTCTGATAGGAATCCATTTCCAATCTGGCAGGTACACAACCTAGCGCGTTATTCGGGTATTGCCTTCCGGCTCCCAACCAGCTAAAACATAAAACCCTGTCGAATGGACTAATTGACTTTCTTGTAGGTATCAGTCACAGAAGTGACTTCCCAAGGAGGCGAACATTCTTTGTCCTATCCTAAGAGATAATACCTTATGTTTTATCTAGTGTCTATCAGGAACCGTCAGACATGATAATTATTATGGATAACATCTGATGAAGGAGGAATCCCTTCTTCTGTTATCTGATTTATAGAAACTTATTAACCAAGTAGTCTTGATTGACTACACCATTATTATACTAGGAGGTGCTCATATGGCAGATATGATCCTGTTAGGACTGGCGGTCATCTGTACTGCATATTTTATGATCATTGTTTTTTATGCCGGAATGGGAACCTCTTTTGCCTTTATCTGGCTTTTCTTTGCGGCTTTATGCGTATTTCTTGTATATGGAAAATGGTATTACAGGAAAAATATGGACCGCATCCCCAGGTGGGTGCCGGTAAGTATTGTTACTACATGTATTGCCGGTGTAGTTATTATGGCAGTGTTTTGCATCCTGGTGTTTATGGGGGCAGCAGCAAATGAAGAAAGAGACCTGGATTATGTGATCGTCTTAGGAGCCAGAGTTAAAGAACATACAGTAAGCAATTCTTTAAAAAAGAGGCTGGATAAGGCCATTGAATATGCAGAGAAAAATCCGGAAACCTATCTGGTGCTGTCAGGAGGCAAAGGACCGGATGAACCTGTATCAGAAGCCCAGGCCATGTACAGGTATCTGGTGTACAATGGTGTAAGGCCAGGTCAGCTTCTCTTAGAAGAGCATTCCGTAAGCACAGTGGAAAATCTGGCTTACAGCAAGCTGCTCATTGAAAGCCACCGGGAAATGATCCGCCATGAAAGGGAAGAAAGGAACCACCTGAAATTTTCAAGAGAGCCTAAAGAAAATTACCTTATTGCTGCAGACAAGCCTTTGGAAGTAGGTGTACTTACCAGCAATTTCCACGTATACAGAGCATGCATGATCGCCAAAAAATGGGGTTTTGAAAATGTCTACGGCATCAGTGCACAGTCAGATCCGGTGCTTTTTATCCATTTATGCGTACGTGAATGTGCATCCATAATAAAGGACAGAATAATGGGGAACATGTAAGGGTCCCAGAAGAAAAACAAGCGTCTGCAAAGCAGACATTTGTTTTTCTTGGACCCTTAACGAGCAAACTGTCTGCGTCAGCAGACAGTGGAGTGCGTTAGCACGGGTTTGCGAGTCAGCCACGAAGGAGCAAACCGTCTGCGCCAGCAGACAGTAAAGCGCGCCGGCGTAGGTTTGTGAGTGGCGGGGAGTTTTAAAAACCGTGGAAAACGAATAAGATAGGAGAGCGATTCGAAATGAACAGACAGCAGATGCTTGAAAAGGTAGAAAATCTTTCTGCCTATGAGGTAAAAGACCATCGTTTTATAGAAGAAATGAATTCTGAAGGAATAGTACTGGAACATAGAAAAAGTGGCGCCAGACTGTTCCTTATGAGCAATGACGACGATAATAAAGTATTTTCAATCGGATTCAGGACACCGCCTGCAGACAGTACCGGACTGCCTCATATTTTAGAACACAGTGTACTGGAAGGTTCTGAAAAGTTTCCGGTAAAAGATCCCTTTGTAGAACTTGTGAAAGGATCTTTAAATACCTTCTTAAACGCAATGACCTATCCGGACAAGACTGTATATCCGGTAGCCAGCTGCAATGATAAAGATTTCCAGAACCTGATGGACGTGTATTTAGACGGCGTATTTCACCCGTCCATTTACAAAGAGCCAAAGATATTCAAACAGGAAGGCTGGCACTATGAACTGCCTTCAGAAGATGAACCTCTAACAGTCAACGGTGTTGTATACAATGAGATGAAAGGTGCTTTTTCATCACCGGAAAGCGTATTAGAGCGTTTTACTTCATCTGTACTTTTCCCGGATACTCCATATAACAATGAATCCGGCGGTGATCCGGCAGTGATCCCAAACTTAAGCTACGAACAGTTTATTCAGTTCCATAAAGATTATTATCATCCAGCCAACAGCTATATTTATCTCTATGGTGATATGGACATGGAAGAAAAGCTTTTATGGCTGGACAAAGAATATTTATTTGCTTATGACAAAAATGACTATAACTTAGATTCTTCTATTGCGCTGCAGAAACCATTTTCAGAACCGGTTGAGAAGGAAACGGTTTATTCTGTCACAGCAAATGAAGGCACAGAGGATAACACCTACCTGTCTTTAAATACAGTAGTAGGAACTGATATTGATCCGGTCCTCTATGTTGCTTTCCAGATTTTAGACTACACTCTTATCAGTGCGCCGGGTGCACCGTTAAAGCAGGCGCTTATTGATGCACATATCGGTCAGGATATTATGGGCGGCTATGAAAATGGCATTTTACAACCATATTTCTCTGTTGTTGCAAAAAATGCAAATAAAGAGCAGAAGGGTGAATTTTTATCTGTTGTAAAAGGCACTTTGAGAAAACTGGCTGATCAGGGGATTGACAAAAAGAGCCTGCTGGCAGGTTTGAATTACTATGAATTCCGTTACAGGGAAGCAGATTATGGCTCTGCCCCAAAGGGACTGATGTATGGTCTCTGGTCTATGGACAGCTGGCTGTATGATGCAGATCCAATGCTCCATTTACAGTATCAGAAGACCTTTGACTATCTGAAAAAGGCGGCACAGGAAGGTTATTTTGAACAGCTGATCAAAGATTATCTTTTAGACAATCCTCACGAGGCAGTTGTGATCGTAAGCCCGGAAATTGATCTGACTGCAAGAGAAGATTCAGAACTGGCAGAGCGTCTGGAAAGCTTCAAAAAATCCTTAAGTGAGGAACAGATAAAAGCTCTGGTAAAAGAAACGGCAGAGCTTAAGGCATATCAGGAAGAACCTTCTGCGAAAGAGGATCTGGAGAAGATCCCTATGCTTGGCAGAGAAGATATCAAACGCCAGTCAGAACCATTTTCCTATAAGGTAAAAGAGGAAGATGGAACAAAGGTGATCCACAGTCCCATGTTTACTTCCGGTATTGCCTATATCAAACTGCTGTTTGATATGAATGTGATCCCAAAAGAAGATCTGCCTTATGCATCCCTTTTAAAGTCTGTTTTAGGCTATGTAGATACAGAAAACTTTACCTACCGTGATCTGACCAGTGAGATCCACTTAAACAGCGGTGGACTTGATCTCTATGTTTCTTCCTGGGAAAACTTAAGAGAAAATGGAGCTTTCAAGGGTGCTTTTACAGCAGGCATAAAGGTTCTTTACGAAAAAGCCGGCTTTGCTTTTGACATTATCAAAGAAATACTTACTGCTTCAAAATTAGATGATGAGAAACGTCTGGGTGAAATCTTAGATGAGATGCGTTCCAGATCCAGAATGCGCTTAGAAGGTGCTTCCCACAGTGCAGCAGTTGCAAGAGCATGCTCCTATTTTTCACCGGTAAGAGCTTTTGATGACATGACAGGCGGAATTGAATATTTCCATTTTCTGGAAAAAACAGCAGCTGCCTACAGCAAGGATGAGAATTTCCGCAAGGAGCTGGCCAGAAAGCTGAAAGAAACTGCAGGTAAGCTGTTTGCAGCAGATAATCTTATGGTAAGTTATACCGCAGACGAGGAAGGCTACAAGGCTCTGCCGGAAGAATTAAAGAAATTTAAGGCTGCATTAAGTAGTGGACCAAGTAAGAGATATACTTTTGAATTTACGCCGGAGCTGAAAAATGAAGGATTTAAGACCTCTTCAAAGGTGAATTACGTGGCACGCTGCGGTTCCTTTGATGCCGAAGCTTATACCGGAGCCCTGGAAGTATTAAAGGTCATCATGAATTATGAATATTTATGGCAGAACCTGCGTGTCATCGGCGGTGCATATGGCTGCATGAGCAGCTTTGGAAGAAGCGGAACCGGTTGTCTGGTATCCTACAGAGACCCGAAGCTTGCGGCTACAGATAAGATCTACGAAGGAATACCGGAATATTTAAAAAATTTCTCTATTGATGAGAGGGATATGACTAAATATGTGATCGGCTCCATGAGCAGCGTAGATACGCCATTAAGCCCGGCAGTAAAAGGTTCCAGGAATCTGACTGCCTATTTATCCCAAATTACGGATGAAATGGTACAGAAAAAGAGAAACCAGATCCTGGATGTGACTCAGGATGATATCCGTGCATTAGCAGATATCCTGGATTCCATCTTAAAAACAGGTGCTTTCTGTGTTATTGGAAATGAACAGCAGATCGAAGCAGACCATAATATGTTCAAAGAAGTAAAAGAACTGTTTCACTAATAGGAGAAAAGAATGGAAGAAAACAAACAGAAAAAATCAGGATTTGTAACATTGATCGGACGCCCAAATGTTGGCAAGTCCACACTGATGAATCATCTGATCGGTCAGAAGATCGCGATCACCTCTGACAAGCCCCAGACTACCAGAAACAGGATTCAGACCGTTTACACTGATGACAGGGGACAGATCATTTTCCTTGATACACCGGGTATCCACAAGGCAAAAAACAAGCTGGGTGAATACATGGTCAATGTGGCTGAGCATACGTTAAAGGAAGTTGATGTGGTTTTATGGCTGGTAGAACCGACTACTTTTATTGGTGCAGGTGAGCGCCATATTGCAGAGCAGCTTTCTAAGGTAAGCACACCGGTGATACTGGTCATTAATAAGATCGACACTGTTAAGGTACAGGAAGAGATACTGACTTTTATTGCTGCTTATAAAGATGTATGTAATTTCGCAGAAATTGTGCCATTATCCGCTTTAAAGGAGAAAAATACAGATCTGCTTTTAGACCTGATCTTTAAGTATCTGCCTTATGGCCCCCAGTTTTATGATGAAGATACAGTAACTGACCAGCCAATGCGCCAGATCGCGGCAGAACTGATCCGTGAAAAAGCACTGCGCCTGTTAGATGATGAGATCCCTCATGGGATCGCCGTTGTTATTGAACAGATGAAAGAGCGTTCCAATGGCATTATTGATATTGAAGCAAGCATTGTCTGCGAACGTGAGTCCCACAAGGGTATTATCATCGGAAAAGGCGGCTCTATGTTAAAGAAGATCGGAACAGTAGCCCGCCGCGAGATCGAAAACATGATGGAGACAAAAGTAAATCTCCAGCTCTGGGTAAAGGTAAGAAAAGAGTGGAGAGACAGTGAGCTTTACATGAAAAATTACGGATACGACCAGAAGGACGTATAAAAGGAATCAGGCACAGAAAGATTCCAGGAGAACATGAAATGAGAAAGGAGGGCGCGGCATGAGGGATGTTTTAAATGTTACAGGAATGGTCCTTTTAAGTGCGCCCTCTGGTGACTATGACAGACGGCTAGTACTTCTGACCCGGGAAAAAGGAAAGATAACCGCATTTGCCCATGGTGTGAGAAGACCGGGAAGCAGCCTTATGGCAGCCAGCCGGCCTTTTTCTTTTGGAACCTTTCAGGTATATGAAGGCAGATCCGCCTATAACCTTCAGTCCGCGCAGATCACCAATTATTTTGATGAATTGTCTGCTGACATGGAAGGGGCCTGCTATGGGGCTTATTTTCTGGAAGTGGCTTCCTGGCTTTCTGATGAAAATATGGACGGGACAGAGTTTTTAAATCTTTTATACGTATCTTTAAAAGCATTAAGCAAAGAAGCTCTGCCCAACCCGTTGGTACGGCGCATTTTTGAGCTTCGTGCCATGGTCATTAACGGCGTGTATACACAGGAGCCGGAAGGAAGAGTGTCGGAGTCTTGTGTCTATGCATGGCAGTATGTCATCGCAACGCCATTAGGTTCCCTGTATACATTTACACTAAAAGAAGATGTCTTAAGGGAATTTTCCAGGGAAGTACAGCATGCCATGGAGGAGTACATACACCATGAGTTTAAGTCTTTGGAGATCTTAGAAGTGCTTGCAGGAGGCAAAATGACCAGTCCTATTAGCTGAAAATGCGCTAAAGGGCTTGAAATTATGCTATTCAAAGGATATAATATGCCATATGTCTGAAAGGAAAAAGAAGAGAATGAAGAAAAAACTTCTTGCAGCAGCTGTTGCTGTGACAGCAGTGCTTATGCTTGGAGGCTGTGAAGGCTTATCTGCAAAAAACGCAAAAGGACCAGAAACAGAAGAAAGCTGTCTTTATATTACAAAAGATGGCAGTATTCAGTGGGTCAGCGTGGAACATTATGAAGGCGGCAGTTATTCCAAAGAAGAACTTTTAGACTTTGCATCTGAAAAGATAAAGGAATATAATGAAGCCAAAGGAACAGAAAACTCAAAAGAGCCGGTGACTCTGGTTTCAGGAAGTCTGGAAAATGGAAAAGCGGTACTTATTACTTCTTATGACAGTGGTGAAAGCCTTGTGGATTTTGCCGGGGAAACAGGAGATGATACCATGCCATTTGCAGAGGTCAAGACCGGCACACCGGAGGAACTTTCAGAAGAGCTGAAGGCTGCAGGTATTGAGATCCATGGTTCTTTTGCTGTTGTACTACAGGGAGAAGGAATGGTACAGACAGAAGGAAAGATACTGGATGCAGACGGAAGCTGTACAGTCAATGACGGACATTTTATTAAAACAGGTTCCGGAACAAGTGTGATCGTAACTGAGTAGAAATGGCAGTTTACAGATAAGCAGATCATATAAAGAGAGGATACTGATATGGAAAAGACAATGGAAAAAATCGTAGCTCTTGCAAAAAACAGAGGTTTTGTATATCCGGGTTCTGAGATCTATGGCGGTCTTGCAAATACCTGGGATTACGGCAATCTGGGCGTTGAGCTGAAGAACAATGTGAAGAAGGCCTGGTGGCAGAAATTCGTACAGGAAAGCCCTTATAACGTAGGTGTTGACTGTGCTATCTTAATGAATTCCCAGACATGGGTAGCCAGCGGACATCTGGGTGGTTTCTCAGATCCTTTAATGGACTG
Source organism: Lachnospiraceae bacterium (assembly GCA_025758065.1). Classification (NCBI taxonomy): domain Bacteria; kingdom Bacillati; phylum Bacillota; class Clostridia; order Lachnospirales; family Lachnospiraceae; species Lachnospiraceae bacterium. The sequence goes on along the minus strand of CP107199.1, from coordinate 340,885 downwards.
TAAGCAGTGTAAAGAGCGTTTCCGTGCTGATAAGCTGATCGAAGATTACAACGATGAGCATGGTATTGAGATGGAAGGTTCTGTAGATGGCTGGTCCCAGGAACAGATGAAGCAGTACATCGAAGACAAGCATATCTGCTGCCCAAGCTGCGGTGCCCATGATTTCACAGATATCCGTCAGTTCAACCTGATGTTTAAAACATTCCAGGGTGTAACCGAGGATGCCAAAAATACTGTATATCTTCGTCCGGAGACTGCCCAGGGTATTTTCGTAAACTTCAAGAATGTACAGAGAACTTCCAGAAAGAAAGTTCCGTTTGGTATCGGACAGATTGGTAAGTCCTTCCGTAACGAGATTACACCTGGCAACTTTACTTTCCGTACCAGAGAGTTTGAGCAGATGGAACTTGAATTCTTCTGCAAGCCAGGTACTGACCTTGAATGGTTTGCTTACTGGAAGCAATATTGTATTGACTGGCTGCAGAAATTAGGCATCAAGCCAGACGAGATGCGTGCAAGAGATCATTCTCCGGAAGAGCTGTGCTTCTACAGCAAGGCTACTACTGACCTGGAATTCCAGTTTCCATTTGGCTGGGGCGAGCTTTGGGGTATTGCAGACAGAACTGATTATGACCTGACCCAGCATCAGACTGTATCCGGACAGGACATGACTTACTTTGATGATGAGAGCAAGGAAAAGTATATCCCATATGTAATTGAGCCTTCACTGGGTGCTGACCGTGTAACCTTAGCATTCCTGTGTGCAGCGTATGACGAGGAGGAAATCGGAGAAGGAGATGTAAGAACTGTTCTTCACTTCCACCCTGCTCTGGCACCTGTAAAGGTAGGTGTTCTGCCACTGTCCAAGAAGTTAAATGAAGGAGCAGAAAAGGTATATGCTGAGCTGAGCAAGTATTTCAACTGTGAATTTGATGACAGAGGCAACATTGGTAAGCGTTACAGAAGACAGGATGAGATCGGTACTCCATTCTGCGTAACCTACGACTTCGATTCAGAAGAAGACCATGCTGTAACTGTCCGTGACAGAGATACCATGGAGCAGGTTCGTATCCCGATCGCTGAGTTAAAGGATTACTTTGCTGACAAGTTTATGTTCTAATAATGTAAATATTATTTGCATCTGCCTTATAACATTATATTTAAATTTAAAATGCCCGCTTTCCTGTTATTGGGAAGAGGGCATTTTTTAGAATGATTTTATAAACGGGATCCAATAAGTATGGTATAATGAGCGCAGGGAAAAACAAGCGGCTGCGCAGCAGACATTTGTTTTTCACAAGCCATTAACGAACGAATCGCCTGCGAAAGTAGGCAGTAGAGCGCGAATGCGCGGGATTCGTGAGTATAAGATATAATGAGCCCAGGGAAAAAAACAAGACATTAACGAAGATCCCGCCTGCCACGGCAGGAATCAGAGCACACAAGCGGGGGGAACCTGAGTCTTGGCTGCGACAAACCGGAGGTATATCCATGAAATTAAAGACCCGCTTGGCGGTTGCATTTATGATCATCACTATTGTTCCTATGATTCTGATCTTTGTGTCCTTTTTTGCCATCAATGATCATCAGGCACGTTCCTTTACAAAAGAGTATGGACTGACAGAACAGGTAGATCTTTTAAGCGGAAATTCGACACAGGTGTTTAACCGTCTGACCCGCCGGGTACAGCAGGTGATCCGGGAAGAGCTGGATAAGAAGCCGGAATTATATGAAGATACAGGCCACTTAGATGAGGTTAATGCAGAACTTCAGAAGCATTACGCCTATCTGGTAGTGCGTAAAGGAACAGATATCATTTATTTTGGTGATACAGATGAAGAAAATAAGTCCCAGCTGTGTGAACAGCTGCCAGAATTTGATATCCTTCAGGGAGATTTAGAGGGTGGTATATACTTAGATGGTGAGAGCCAGCATCTTGTAAAGCAGATGGATTTTCAGTTTCCAGATAAGACAGAAGGAAGCGTATTTATTATTTCCAATGTGGATGATCTGCTGCCGGAAGTAAAATACATGATCAGGGAAATGCTCTTTTTAGGAGTCATGATCCTTCTGATCGCTGGAATTACCCTGACTTTCTGGGTCTATCAGTCGATCCTAAGCCCATTAAACAAGCTTCAGGAAGCCACAAAGAAGATCCGTGACGGCAATCTGGAATTTACCCTGGATGTGGATGCAGATGATGAGATCGGCCATTTGTGCCAGGATTTCGAAGAAATGCGTATGCGTTTAAAAGAAAGCGCAGAGGAAAAAATCCAGTATGACAAAGAAAGCAAAGAGCTGATCAGTAATATCTCCCATGACTTAAAGACTCCTATCACGGCGATCAAGGGCTATGTAGAAGGTATTATGGACGGAGTGGCATCTTCACCGGAAAAGCTGGATAAATATATCCGGACTATTTATAATAAAGCCAATGACATGGACCGTCTTATTGATGAGCTGACCTTTTATTCCAAGATCGATACAAACAAGATCCCCTATACTTTCTCAAAGATCAACGTTTCACAGTATTTCAGGGATTGTGTGGAAGAAGTAGGACTGGATATGGAAGCCAGAGGTATTGAACTGGGATATTTTAACTATGTAGATGAAGATGTGGTAGTGATCGCCGATGCAGAGCAGATGAAGCGTGTGATCAACAATATCATTGGTAATTCTGTGAAATATCTGGACAAGAAAAAGGGCATTATCAATATCCGTATCAAGGATGACGGGGATTTCATCCAGGTAGAGATCGAAGATAATGGAAAAGGCATTGCTGCAAAGGATCTGCCTAATATCTTTGACCGGTTCTACCGTACGGATTCTTCCAGAAATTCTTCTCAGGGTGGAAGCGGCATTGGACTGTCTATTGTGCGCAAGATCATTGAAGACCACGGCGGCCGTATCTGGGCCACCAGTAAAGAAGGGATCGGAACAGAGGTGCACTTTGTTTTAAGAAAATATCAGGAGGTTATTCAGGAATGAGCAAAATACTGATCGTAGAAGATGAGGAAAGCATTGCAGAGCTGGAAAAGGATTATCTGGAACTGTCAGGCTTTGAAGTGGAGATAGAAAATAATGGGACAGACGGCTTGGAACGGGCATTAAAGGAGGAATATGACCTGTTGATCCTGGATCTGATGCTTCCGGGAACAGATGGGTTTGAAATCTGCCGCCGTGTACGTGAGATAAAAAACACCCCTATCATCATGGTTTCCGCAAAGAAAGAAGATATTGACAAGATCCGCGGTCTGGGTCTAGGAGCAGATGACTATATTACAAAGCCATTCAGTCCAAGTGAGATGGTAGCCAGAGTAAAAGCGCATATGGCAAGATATGAGCGGCTGGTAGGAAGTGGCCAGCCGTCAAACGAGATCATTGAGATCCGTGGTTTAAAGATCGATAAGACTGCCAGAAGAGTATGGGTCAATGGGGAAGAAAAGACCTTTACAACAAAGGAATTTGACCTGCTTTCCTTCCTTGCCCAGAATCCTAATCACGTATTTACGAAAGAAGAGCTTTTCTCCAAAATCTGGGATATGGAGTCTATTGGAGATATCGCTACAGTTACTGTGCATATTAAGAAGATCAGGGAAAAAATTGAGTTTAATACAGCAAAGCCTCAGTATATAGAAACAATCTGGGGCGTAGGATACAGATTTAAGATATAATGAGTCCAAAAGAAAAACAAGCGACACCGAAGGTGGCATTTGTTTTTCTTGGACCATTAACGAAGGTTCCGCCTGCGAAAGCAGGCAGTGGAGCGCGAATGCGCGGGGAACCTGAGTATAAGATTTTATGAGTCCAAAAGAAAAACAAGCGACACCGAAGGTGGCATTTGTTTTTCTTGGACCATTAACGAAGGTTCCGCCTGCGAAAGCAGGCAGTAGAGCGCGAATGCGCGGGATTCGTGAGTGGACGAGAACACAGGGAAAAACAAGCGGCTGCGCCAGCAGAATGAAAAAGATATTGAGGGGGTAAAAATATGAGAACGATCGGGTTGATCGGTGGCATGAGCTGGGAAAGTACGATTCCCTACTACCGGATCATAAATGAAGAAGTAAAGAAGAAAATGGGAGGACTGCATTCAGCAAAGATCATTCTTTACAGCGTTGAATTTGATGAAATAGAAAAATGCCAGTCCGAAAATAGATGGGAAGAAAGCGGTGAGATCCTGGGAAAAGCTGCACAGGCACTTGAAACAGCCGGCGCAGATTTTATCCTGATCTGCACCAATACCATGCATAAGGTAGCACCTCAGATCGCGTCTATGATAAAGGTTCCGATCATACATATTGCAGATGCTACTGCAGATGAACTGGATAAAGCGCGTATTAAACGGGTAGGACTTCTGGGAACCAAATATACAATGACACAGGATTTTTATAAAAAAAGACTGGTGGACAGAGGAATCGATGTACTGATCCCAAAAGAGAGTGAAATAGAAACGGTAAATTCCATTATTTTTAATGAACTATGCGTAGGAACAATAACGGAAGAGTCCCGGAAAAAATTTCAGGATATTATTGAAAAATTGAAAGAAAAAGGAGCTGATGGTGTTATTTTAGGCTGTACGGAGATAGGCCTTTTGATCAGTCAGTCCGATGTTTCTATTCCTGTATTTGACACAACTGTGATTCATGCAAAGAGAGCGGCAAAGATTGCAATGGAAGATTAATTTTGAGACCTGTATTGGTGTTTAGGCACTGATGCAGGTTTTTTTGGCAGATGCCATCTATTTACACAGGGAAGAAGTTTGAAGCAAAGAAATTGCACCCGGAGCAGTAAGTAATGTGTTGGACGTATATATGATGATACCAGGGTCAAAAGGTCATAAATCCGTTGCAAGCTTGCTTGCAGGAGGATTTATGACCTTGGGACCCGCCAAAAACATGAGTAAGGAGCCATTTTTTGAAGAAAAATGAGCGGATTACGAATGTTTTTAGAATTGCGGGAGTGCAAAGCACGTAGCAATTCGGTATCAGAGGGGTCAAAATACCTTTTGACCCCAACATCATATGATGTGAGTGTCAAAAGTAAATTTTGCCACTTACATCATATATATTTTTTTGTACATAGTACCTATTCGCAAATACGAATCAACAACGCATATGTGAAAATGACAGAAAGTGGAAGCGCTTACACATGTTTTTACAGTAAAATTAACAAATTTTTTCAAAGTTTTGCCTCCAAAAGGGTTTACTGAAAAAAACTTTGTGATATAATAAACACGTTGGACGGACGAAATGAATCATTGGTTCTGTCCTAAGCTAAGCCGGCGGCAGTCAGGAAAAAAGGGACCTGACGGACTGCTATATTAGAGGAGGAAAAGACTTATGGCAACAAAGTGGGTTTACTTGTTCAGTGAAGGTAATGCAAACATGAGAAATCTTCTGGGAGGCAAAGGTGCAAACCTGGCTGAGATGACAAATCTTGGTTTACCGGTTCCTCAGGGATTTACAATTACAACAGAAGCTTGTACACAGTACTATGAAGATGGCAGAAAAATCAATGATGAGATCATGGGCCAGATCATGGAATATATCGGAAAGATGGAAGAGATCACCGGCAAGAAGTTTGGTGACAGGGAAAATCCACTTCTGGTTTCCGTTCGTTCCGGTGCAAGAGCATCTATGCCTGGTATGATGGATACCATTCTGAACTTAGGTTTGAATGAAGAAGTAGTAGATGTTCTGGCTAAGAAGTCCGGCAATCCACGTTGGGCATGGGACTGCTACAGAAGATTTATCCAGATGTTCTCCGATGTTGTTATGGAAGTCGGAAAGAAATACTTTGAAGAACTCATCGATAAGATGAAAGCTGAAAAAGGCGTTAAGCAGGACGTTGAGCTGACTGCAGAAGATCTTCATGATCTGGCTGAGCAGTTCAAGGCTGAATATAAAGAAAAGATCGGAAAAGATTTCCCAACTGATCCTAAGGAGCAGTTAATGGAAGCAATCAAGGCTGTATTCCGTTCATGGGATAACCCAAGAGCAAATGTTTACCGTCGTGACAACGATATCCCATATTCCTGGGGTACTGCAGTAAATGTACAGATGATGGCATTTGGTAACATGGGTGAGACCTCCGGTACTGGTGTTGCATTTACCCGTGACCCAGCAACTGGTGAGAAACATTTAATGGGCGAGTTCCTGATGAATGCACAGGGCGAAGACGTAGTAGCTGGTGTGCGTACACCTCAAAAGATCGACCAGTTAAAGGAAGTTATGCCAGAAGTTTATGAGCAGTTCGTAGGTATCTGCCATACTCTGGAAGATCACTACAGAGATATGCAGGACATGGAGTTCACCATTGAGGACAAAAAGCTGTACATGTTACAGACACGTAATGGTAAGAGAACTGCAAAGGCTGCATTAAAGATCGCATGTGATTTAGTTGATGAAGGCATGATCGATGAGAAGAAAGCAGTTAAGATGATCGATCCACGTAACCTGGATACACTGCTTCATCCTCAGTTTGATGCTGCTGCACTGAAGAAAGCAGAGCCTGTAGCTAAGGCACTGGCTGCTTCACCAGGTGCTGCCTGCGGTAAGATCGTGTTCACAGCAGAAGATGCAAAGGCTTGGAAGGCTAAAGGTGAGAAGGTAGTTCTGGTCCGTCTGGAAACTTCTCCTGAAGATATTGAAGGTATGAAGGCTGCTCAGGGTATCCTGACTGTCCGTGGTGGTATGACCAGCCATGCAGCTGTAGTTGCACGTGGTATGGGTACCTGCTGTGTATCCGGCTGTTCCGAGATCATTATGGATGAAGCGAACAAGAAGTTCGTTCTGGCTGGAAAAGAATACCATGAAGGTGACTGGATGTCTATTGATGGTTCTACCGGTAAGATCTACGATGGCATTATTCCAACTGTAGATGCTACTATTGCTGGTGAATTCGGAAGAATCATGGCATGGGCTGACAAATATAGAAGATTACAGGTTCGTACCAATGCAGATACTCCTAGAGATGCTGCAAAGGCAAGAGAGCTTGGCGCAGAAGGTATTGGTCTTTGCCGTACAGAGCATATGTTCTTTGAGGGCAACAGAATTGATGCATTCCGTGAGATGATCTGCTCTGAAACAGTAGAAGAAAGAGAAGCAGCTCTGGAGAAGATCTTACCTGAACAGCAGGGAGATTTCGAGAAGCTGTACGAAGCTCTGGAAGGCAACCCAGTTACCATCCGTTTCCTGGATCCGCCTCTGCATGAGTTCGTTCCTACTGAGGAAGAGGATATTAAGAAGCTGGCTGACGCACAGGGCAAGACTGTTGAACAGATCAAGGCTATCTGTGATGCGCTTCACGAATTCAACCCAATGATGGGACACCGTGGCTGCCGTCTGGCTGTTACCTATCCTGAAATCGCCAAGATGCAGACAAGAGCTGTTATCCGTGCAGCTATCAATGTTAAGAAGGCTCATGCAGACTGGAATGTTTGCCCAGAGATCATGATCCCTCTGATCTGCGATACAAAGGAATTAAAGTATGTTAAGAAGATCGTTGTTGAGACCGCTGATGCTGAGATCGCAGCAGCTGGTGTTGATCTGAAATATGAAGTTGGTACTATGATTGAGATCCCAAGAGCAGCTTTAACTGCTGATGAGATCGCTAAGGATGCTGAATTCTTCTGCTTCGGTACCAATGACTTAACCCAGATGACTTACGGATTCTCCCGTGATGATGCTGGCAAGTTCTTAAATGCTTACTATGATGCTAAGATCTTCGAGAATGATCCATTTGCAAAACTGGATCAGACTGGTGTAGGCAAGCTGATGGAAATGGCTATTAAGTTAGGAAAGGCTACACGTCCTGAACTTCATGTTGGTATCTGCGGCGAGCACGGCGGTGACCCAAGCTCCGTAGAATTCTGCCATAAGATTGGACTGGACTATGTATCCTGCTCACCATTCCGTGTACCGATCGCCCGCTTAGCAGCAGCACAGGCAGCTCTGGAAGATTAATTACAGAGATTAAAACAGGCTGATCGATTAAAAATTGTTATATAAGGGATAAAAGTGACAGCGTCGGAGGAAACTTCGGCGCTGTTGCTTTTGGCGGATGTATACAGAAAAAATCTTTCTTAATAAATCTTACGGAAGTTTGATATTTTTGTGAAACGCTTTACTGTATGAGGTGAAAATGCTATGCTGGGAACAGCTGGTGTCCCGGCTGCCAGATGCCTATATGTCTTTTCGTTCAGATATGCAGACATTATAGCTACTTGGCAACACTTTCATAGTAGAGAAAGGAATTATAACAAAAAATGAAAAAATGGATGAAGATCTGCCTGATGGCAGCAGCATCTGCTATGTTATTAGCAGGCTGCAGTACAAAGGATAATGCGGCAGGAACAACTGCAGTTGAAACAACTGCAAAGGTAGAAGATACAAAAGAAACAGAAAAAACAGATAAGACAACCCAGGCAGCAGTCAGTGAAACTACAGAAGCAGCAGAGGAAAACAGTGAACTGGATCTGAGGGCAGCTGCCGGAAAGCACCATGTAGAGATCAATGTAAAAGATTACGGCACTATTAACGTAGAATTAGATGGAGATGCAGCTCCTGTTACTGTTGCAAACTTCCTTGATCTGGTTGGAAATGGTTTTTATGACGGACTTACTTTCCATCGCATTATCAGTGGTTTTATGATCCAGGGGGGTGATCCGTTGGGCACTGGTATGGGCGGTTCTGAGCGTGAGATCAAAGGTGAATTTGACTCTAATGGCGTGAAAAATACATTATCCCATACAAGAGGGGCTATTTCCATGGCAAGGTCCCAGCGTAAGGATAGTGCAAGCTCCCAGTTCTTTATTGTGCATAAAGACAGCACTTTCTTAGATGGTGAATATGCCTGCTTTGGTTATGTAACAGATGGTATGGAAGTGGTAGATGCCATTTGTGAAGATACTAAGGTAGAAGATAACAACGGAACAGTTGCAAAGGAAAATCAGCCGGTGATCGAGAGTATTAAAGTGATCGATTAATGTGGCAGCTTCAGGAAAGGTTTCAAGAGAACATATACCTGAAAAGGGGTAAAAGAATGAGAAAAAATGTAGGAAAAAAGAAATTGCTTTTAACAGTCCTGTCAGCACTGGCATTGTCTTTAGCTGCTACCATAGGAGCTTTTGCAGATGAAAGTGATACATCCAGACTGGTTTCAGGCACAAAAATCAATGGAATAGGTGTAGGGGGACTTACACCGGATGAGGCGAAAAGCAGGATTGAAGGTTTTTATGCCGGGGAGTACAGTCTTCGCATAAAGGAAAAAAATGGAAAAGAGGAGAGCATTAAAGGTAGCGATATCGGCTATCAGGTAACGGTTTCCGGCAATATCCAGGAAATCTTAGACAACCAAAATGCTTCCGGTCGTGTGGCAGGACCTTCCGGGAATAATACCCACACAATGGAAGTGTCTGCCCGATATAATGAAGAAGCGTTAAACAGCAAGATAAGCGGATTATCCTGTATCAGTGACGGAAGCATTATAACTACGAAAGATGCATCTATTTCCCCATATGAAGAAGGCAAGGATTTTACCATTATCCCGGCAGTACAGGGAAATGACGTAGATCCGGAAAAGACAAAGCAGGTGCTCACAGCAGTGGTGAGATCCGGCAGTAAAGAAGTTTCATTAGAAGAAACCGGTTGCTACCGTACGGTTGGTGTCTGGGAAAACGATGAAAATCTGAAGGCTTTATGTGATGCCATGAACAGCCGCAGGAAAAAACAGCTGCGATATGTATTTGGAGATGCATCAGAAGTGCTTTCCGGTGAGACTATATCCAGCTGGATAACAGGAAGCAGTAATGGTCAGGTAACCTTGGATCAGGAGAAAGTTGCTGCGTTTGTGGCAAATCTGGCAGCGGCTTATGATACAGCAGGAAAGATGCGTACCTTTACAGGGGTATCTGGCGCTGAGTATCAGCTTACCGGCCCTTATGGCTGGAAGATCGACCAGGCAGGTGAGATCGCAGCACTTACAGAGCTGATTCAGAGCGGCTCTGTATGGCAGAATGGTGACAGCGCAGACAGAGAGCCTGTTTACAGCCAGAGTGCAGCTTCCAGAACAGGCAGTGACTGGGGAAATACTTATGTGCAGGTAGATCTGGCCGGACAGCATGTGTACATGATCAAAGATGGTGCCTGTGTGTGGGATGCTCCTTGCGTAACTGGAAATGTGTCAAAGGCATATACTACACCAGATGGTATCTACAGTCTGACTTATAAGGAAAAAGACCGTATCCTTCGGGGAAAGAAACTGGATAACGGCAAGTATGAATATGAAAGCCATGTGGATTACTGGATGCCATTTAATGGTGGTATCGGATTTCATGATGCTTCCTGGAGAAATAAGTTTGGAGGAACGATTTATCAGACAAGTGGAAGCCATGGCTGCGTAAATCTTCCGCCTGCAAGTGTTCCGGCCTTTTATGATATGCTTTATAAGGGAATACCGGTGATCTGCACACCATAAGAGATGAGATCACATCCCAGTATTGTCGGAATGTGGGCATTGCAGGGCAGAGCTTTTTTGCTGTCGGCAGGAACCGTCACTGTGTAATATGGACATACAAAAACAGATGGGACCATATTGGCTCCATCTGTTTTTAAAATTGCGGGAGTGCAAAGCACGTAGCAATTCAGTATCAGAGGGGGCAAAATACCTTTTGCCCCCAATATCGTTTTATATCGTTTCATCTGTTTCAGGTGTCATTTCCCCATATTCCAGAGTTTCTTTTAAAGGTACATTTTTCCAGGGAAGGATAGGCTGTAAGCGCATCTCTACAGTAATGTCTTTGCGGTTATACAGTTTGCGGAAGTTTGTGATGATGCGTTTTAATACCATTTCGCCTTTTTCAGCTGTTACAGTAGGAAGCAGGATCAGATACTGGCTGATACTGTAGCGGGTGAAAACATCACTGCACCGTAAGGAGTTTAAAATAGAGGTATTTAAGTGCTCCATAGCTTTTTGTAGGATCATGCTTTTTGGAACGTTTCCATCAATACCGGTAATGGTCAGCAGACACAGATAAATAGAATCACCGGTACGCTGGATGGAACGGCGCTCTAACTGGAAAAGATCACGAAATACCGGATATTCACAGTAGAAAGCCCCGCCGCTGCCTTCTTCGTTTAAAGCAGTCTGTATGGAGTCAAGATTGGTATTGATACCCCGTTCGCTGTTGCGGATGGTATTATACAGGTCCTTAAAATGTTCCGTTGGTGAAATGGAAAATTCATTATAAAACATATCTAAGGTGTTGCTGTATTCTTCTAATGCCTGACTTGTATGTCCGTCTTTAAATAAAGAATAGACCAGATAATAATGGAATTCTTCATCGAAGGGTTCAATCCCGATGGCTGTCTGGCAGACAGAAGTGATCTGTCCGTAAGCCTGTTTGTCCAAAAGCAGCTGAATGGTCTTGTAAACCAGCTTCTGGTACAGAGAATGATAATAAGCGCTGATGGGAATGACCCATGATTCATATTCTGATTTTGGTAGGAAGTCTCCCTTATAAAGAGCCAGGCCATCCAGGCACAGTTTAAGGCTTTCTTCAGCAGAAAGAGAACTGCTTAAGGCCTTGTTGCAGATGGATTCAAATTCATCAATGTCAAGGACTGTATGATATTCCTGGGTCCAGGCATAGGTGCCTCTTTGCTGGACTAAAAGCTTTTGTGGGGAGATTCCCAGTGGCTCTAACAGTTTGCGGGAGCGGAACATAAGGGTCTTTAATGCACCACTTGGATTGGCTCCCGTTTCATCTGCCCAGATAATGTGGATCAGTTCTGCAGGGCTGATCTCTTTTTTCTGGAAAACTATCAGATATTCCAGTAAGGCCCATGGCTTTTTTGACTGGTTTCTGTTATCGTTGATCTGAAGGTCTCCTGTTTTAATGGAAAAACCGCCAAGAGTTTGTACATAGATCATTGGTTTCTGATCAGAAGAAGATGGCATAATGACAAGTCTCCTTATCTATATAAATTTAAGATATGAACGTTAAATACATATCTTAAGTATAACTATGCGGTTTAAAAATGTCCAGTTTATTCCTGAAAAAAATACAAAAACCGTAGTGTTTTGTAACCGTTTTGTAACCACTGTCTGGTATACTGATAGTAGTATAGGTGTTAAAACCCTTTTGACACCTGCCCGGCATCATGGTATAAAATAGTAACCTATATAATAATGACTATATTGAGATGGTACGAAACAGAAAAGTGGGTGAGAAAATGTCAATAGCGAAAACTGGATCCATACCTAACTCTTATCGACAGGTTCATATTGCTGTTGATGATTTTGAAAAGAGGATCTTAAAAGGAAGAATCTATCATGAAAGCAAAAATGGTGGCATTGCTTTTTACAGCCTGTCAGAAATGGTGTTTGTGTTAGAGGAATTGTTTGATGAGATCCATTATCCTATGAAGAGTGTGGATCCGCGCAATTTCGGAAAAAAAGACTGGCTGGATCTGATGGAAGATGAGACAGAAAACCGTATGGAGATGTTAGAGCCTGAAAATACGGGAAAACTGGCAGATTTCCGTCTTCATGTACAGTACCGCTACTATGCTTCCTGGCAGGGAGTGATCGAACAGCTGGGCAGTGAAGTTAAAAGCCGTTTTGACAGTTTTATGGAGCTGATGGACTTTTTTGACCAACAGCTGGGATCAGGAGTTACCAGGCTTCCATATGGTCTTGGAAAAAAGATGTGTGAAGTAGCAGTGCGCAATTATGAAGACCATAATATGAGTGGTGATGTATCTCATCCTGCAGTAGAAGACCGCAGGATCTTCTATAATGAATTTGAATTAAGGGAAAAGATTGCAGAGATGATTGATCCTCTTCCTGAAAATGCAAAGGAACATTCTGTGATCATCCCGCGCAGCTTCTATGTGGAAAATGGAAATTATGGTCCGGCAACTTTTGTAGTACGTGTACTGTTCCGCAGAAATGCCACATGGCAGGGAACCATTAGCTGGAAGGAAAAACGCTGCCAGGTAAGCTTTAGAAGCTTTATGGAACTGCTTTTACTGATGCACGAGGCAGTGGCAAGATCCGGACAGTGGCAGAAAAAAACAGTGAAAAAGCAGATTTATACAGCATAAAGGAAAGAAAGCATGGAAGACAACAAAAAAAGCGGCAGAGGTACTCTGTGGAAAATAGTGGTCTGCGTTGCTCTTCTGGTGTTTTTAGTAAGCGGCGGCCTGACTTTGCACAGTTATCTTGCAGATAAAAGAGCCCAGGAAGAGTATGAACGTCTTGCAAGGGAAGCTGCCCAGACAACCCAGGAGACCATTACAATAGAAGAAACGGAAAAACAGGAACTGGAGACAGAACCTGAAAAAGAGGAATACCAGTCACCCTATGATTTTGAAAAATTAAAAGAGGAAAATCCTGATACTATCGGCTGGATCCATATTCCGGATACGAAGATCAGTTATCCTATTGTACAGGGAACAGATAATGATTTTTACCTGAAACATGATTTCAACGGGGAAGCAAGTGTAGCCGGAAGTATTTATCTGGATTATGAAAGCGAAGGAGATTTTGAGGGAAGAAATAATATCCTTTACGGACACAATATGAAGAACGGAAGCATGTTTAAAGATATTGTCCGCTATAAAGATCCTTCTTATTTTAAAGAGCATCAGTATTTTTCTATTTATACTCCTGAACGGGAGATACGTTTAAAGGCGGTATCCTGCTATTATGGAGAGGCAAAGCCTATTGTGCGCAAGACCCGTTTTAAGAGTCAGGAAGCTTTTGATGAGTTTGTAAAAGAGATGATCGCCCCATGCTCCTATGCAGAAACCGTAGAATACCCGGTGAAAGCACTGTATACATTTGTAACCTGCAGCTATGAGATCAATGATGCAAGAACTTTTCTGTTTGCTGTAGAGGCAGATGAAGAGGGAAATGAGATCACGGCGGATGAAGAGTATCAGCAAAAGATGACAGACCTGATGATCAAAAAGGCAGAGGAAGCAGAGGCAGTTTCTAAGGAAACTGGGAAAAAGTAGGAAAATATAGTGGAAAATATGGCATGTTAGAATAAAATTACTATTGGAAAAGCGGAGCAGTTATGCTATACTAAGCGGGCAAATGCTGATTTATATAAAAATCAGCAGTCAGGAAGGCTGTTTCGCAAAAGAAGCCAAGGAAAACGAAGAAGTCATACCTGGTAACGGGTATGGCTTTCATTTATGGTGATGTTACCACCAAGGTGACATGTCTGTTTGGTATGAAGACAGGTGTTTTTTGATATCAGACTTTCAAATTACAGGCATAAAGGAGAGAACAATTATGAAAAGAAATGTAATGAGAATAATGAGCCTGGCATTTGCTGGAATAATGGCAGCAGGTGCATTAACAGCATGCGGCGGAAGTAATACAGCAGCTCCAGCAGAGCAGACAAGCGCAGCGGGAGAAAGCACATCTAAGGAAGCTGCTGCTGAATCTGGCGAAAAGAAGGTTTTAAAGGTAGCAATGGAGTGTGCATATGCACCATATAACTGGACACAGCCAAATGATTCCAATGGTGCTGTACCGATCAATGACAGTAATGAATATGCTTATGGATATGATGTTATGATGGCTAAGAAGATCTGTGATGAGTTAGGATATGATCTGCAGATCGTCCGCCTTGACTGGGATTCACTGATCCCTGCTGTAAGCACAGGACAGGTTGACTGCGTTATTGCTGGTCAGTCCATTACAACAGAGCGTCTTCAGGCAGTTGACTTTACTGAGCCATATTACTATGCAACCATTGTTACCCTGGTTAAGAACGGCAGCAAGTATGCTGATGCAAAGAGCGTAGCTGATCTGGCAGGTGCTACCTGTACTTCCCAGCAGAGTACGATCTGGTATGATACATGCCTTCCACAGATCAAAGATGCTAATATCTTAGCAGCAACAGCAAGTGCACCGGATATGCTGATGTCTTTAAATGCTGATAAGTGTGATCTGGTGGTAACTGACCAGCCAACTGGTAAAGGTGCTTTAGTTGCTTACCCGGATTTCAAGCTTCTTGAATTTGGTGGCGGCGAAAATGATTTCCAGGTAACAGATGAGGACATCAATATTGGTATTTCTTTAAAGAAGGGTAATACTGAGTTAAAGGAAGCTATTGACAGTGTTCTGTCCAAGATGACAAAAGATGATTTCTCTGCAATGATGGATGAGGCAATTTCTGTACAGCCTCTGGCAAACTAATTGAAGGGATAAAAAGGAGAAAATTATGCCAACAGATTTTATGGGCCGTGTAATGGTCGTATTCAACCGCTACGGCATGTCTATGCTGCAGGGGGCAGGTGTCAGCTTAAAGATCGCATTAGTAGGTACGCTGGTAGGATGCCTCATTGGTTTTGCCGTAGGTATTGTCCAGACCATTCCTTCTGAAAAAGGGGATAATCCTTTAAAGAAGGGATTTTTATGGGTGGTACGTCTGATCTTAAATGCCTATGTAGAGTTTTTCAGGGGTACACCTATGATGGCCCAGGCTATGTTTATCTATTATGGCCTTATGCCTTTGCTGGGAATTAACTCTACCATTACTCAGGCTGCTTATTTTATCTTATCTATTAATACAGGTGCCTATATGGCAGAGACTGTACGAGGCGGTATCCTTTCCATTGATCCGGGACAGACGGAGGGAGCAAAATCCATCGGTATGACCCATGTTCAGACCATGATCTATGTGATCCTGCCTCAGGCTCTCCGCAACCTGATGCCCCAGATCGGCAACAACCTGATCATCAATATTAAGGACAGCTGTGTTCTTTCTGTGATCGGTGTAGCAGAGCTGCTGTATAAGACAAAGGCAGCTGCGGGAGCTCTTTATATGAACTTTGAGACCTATACCATTACCATGATCATGTATTTTATCATGACATTTACCTGCTCCAGATTACTGCGTCTGTGGGAGAAGAAGATGGATGGTGCAGATAACTTTGATCTGGCAACTACTGATACACTGGCTTATACCAGTGGTATGTACCGTTATCCAGATGATAAGAAGGAGGAGCAGTAATGAGCGAAAAGATTTTGGAGATCCGCCATTTAAGCAAGACCTTTGGTACAAATCTGGTCTTAAAGGATATTGATTTTACTGTAAACAGCAAGGATGTTACCTGTATTATCGGAGCTTCCGGTTCTGGTAAGTCCACTTTACTGCGCTGCTTAAATTTACTTGAAACACCGACTACCGGCGAGATCTTATATCATGGAAATAATATTGCTGATGCAAAGGTAAATGCACCGAAATACCGTTCCAGAGTTGGTATGGTATTCCAGAGCTTTAACCTGTTTAACAATATGACGGTTCTTGAAAATTGTATGGTGGGACAGGTTAAGGTATTAAAGAAGGGTAAGGAAGAGTCAAAGCAGAAGGCCATGTATTATTTGGAAAAAGTTGGCATGGCTCCTTATATCAATGCAAAACCAAGACAGCTTTCCGGTGGCCAGAAACAGCGTGTAGCGATTGCAAGAGCCCTGGCTATGGAGCCTGAAGTACTGCTGTTTGACGAGCCCACATCCGCACTGGATCCACAGATGGTTGGAGAGGTTCTGGAAGTTATGCGCAAGCTTGCAAAAGAAGGCCTGACCATGATCATCGTTACCCATGAAATGGCATTTGCAAGAGATGTGTCTACACATGTTGTTTATATGGCAAACGGTGTTATCGTGGAAGAGGGAACACCGGCAGATATCTTCGCAAATCCCCAGAGAGAACAGACCAAGGAATTCCTTGGAAGATTTATGCATGAGAAATAAGAGATAAGGAAGGGGCCCCCTGCGTTAGCAGGCAGTGGAGCGCGTCAGCGCGGGGAACCTGAGTGTAAGAAGCGGTCTGTGCAGGCTGCCGGAGTGGCAGCGGCACAGGCTTTTTTTGCAGAATTGAGGGTCTCATTCTGTCTGATGCCGGTGAGAAAAATTGTGTTTTGTTGTTTTTACAACGTTTTTTACTTTGGCAATATAAGGATAAAGATCCTCATATGCCTCCACTTCACCTTCATCCTGTGGCAGTGATGGGATCAGGCCGGTACAGTCAGTAGCAGAGCATGCCTGTATATCTGAGTCATCAAAGGGATTTTGGACTGTTTTGTTTTTGGGATCAGAACTGTCTTTGAAATTGCATTTTTTCATAAAAAAACACCTCCTGTAAGCAGCTTTTGGATCAGTGATCTGTTTTGCTGTAAACAGGATGTGTTTTTTTGATGGTTTTTATTCAGTCAGGTGATGCAGGTATCTGCTGTTATTATTTGTCCTGGTTTTTTAAAGATGCCTCAATGAATCCCTTAAACAGCGGATGTGGGCGGTTTGGACGGGACTTAAGTTCTGGGTGAGCCTGGGTTCCTACAAACCATGGGTGATCTGGCAGTTCGATCATTTCTACGATACGGTTGTCAGGAGACATACCAGATAACATCATACCGTGCTCTGTAAGGAAGGTACGGTAATCGTTATTTACTTCATAGCGGTGTCTGTGGCGTTCATGGATGGTTTCTTCGCCGTAAAGGGCGTATGACCTGGAATTTTTATCCAGAACACATGGATAAGAACCAAGTCTTAAGGTACCGCCGATATCTTCAATACCGTCCTGGTCTGGCATCAGGTGGATCACAGGATGGGTAGTAGCAGGATCTAATTCCACGCTGTGAGCGTCATTCCAGCCGATCACATCTCTTGCAAATTCTACGATGGAAAGCTGCATGCCAAGACAGAGACCGAGGAATGGGACCTTATGTTCTCTTGCATAGCGGATAGCGCAGATCATTCCGTCAATACCGCGGTCTCCGAAGCCGCCTGGTACCAGGATGCCGGAAACATCACCTAATTGTTCTTCAACGTTTTCAGGATTTACATTTTCGGAATCGATCCATTTAATGTGTACCTGTGCTCTGTTGGCAACTGCACCGTGTTTTAATGCCTCTACAACAGAAATGTAGGCATCGTGGAGCTGGGTGTATTTTCCTACCAGTGCAATAGTTACATTTTTTTCAGGATGTTTCCATGCATCGATCATAGCAGTCCAGTCTTTTAAGTCTGGTTGTGGACATGGCAGATTTAAGCATTCGCAGGCAACCTGTGCCAGATGTTCTTCTTCCATTACAAGAGGAACCTCATAAAGAACTTCCACGTCCAGATTCTGGAGCACATGGGTCTTTGGTACATTGCAGAATAATGCGATCTTGCTCTTGATATTGTCATCTAATGGATGCTCGGAACGGCATACTAAGATGTCTGGCTGGATACCCATTCCCTGCAGATCTTTTACGCTTGCCTGGGTTGGTTTGGTCTTTAATTCTTCAGATGCTTTTAAATAAGGGATAAGGGTGACGTGGATGAGACAGGTGTTGCCTGGACCAACATCGTGCTGGAACTGGCGGATCGCCTCTAAGAATGGCTGGCTTTCGATGTCGCCAACAGTACCGCCAACTTCGATGATGGCGATCTCAGTTTCGTTATCATTGTAATTGCGGTGGAAACGGCTTTTGATCTCATTGGTGATGTGGGGGATGACCTGTACCGTACCTCCGCCAAAGTCTCCGCGGCGTTCTTTCTGCAGAACGGTCCAGTAAACCTTACCGGTAGTTACATTGGAATTTTTAGTCAGGCTTTCATCAATGAAACGCTCATAGTGTCCAAGGTCAAGGTCAGTTTCAGCGCCGTCGTCTGTGACGAAGACTTCGCCGTGCTGTACCGGGTTCATGGTACCTGGGTCGATGTTGATGTAGGGGTCAAATTTCTGCATGGTAACTTTGTAGCCTCTGGCCTTTAAAAGACGGCCAAGGGAAGCAGCGGTAATGCCTTTTCCAAGTCCGGATACAACACCGCCGGTTACGAATACGTATTTTACTGGCATAGTGGGGAACCTCCTTTTGTGGTGGAATGTATAGGTTTTTATTTACGGTTTTTTTAAAAACTGGTCTATTATACAACTATAAAAATCAGAAATCTAGGGAGTTTTTTCAAAAAAATGTAAAAAACCTAAAAAACTAAGAATCTAAAGTGGAGATGAAGGGGAAAATGGTGCCTTTGTTTTCAGAATTTTAATAGTTCTTTCCTTGATTTATGGATAGACTCACATTATAATAGAAAAGAATAGGCTCTGGCATGTTTTATGCGTGCAACAAATGCCTGTTAGAGGGAGAATTTATACAGTATGGATAATAACAACAAACAGAATCAGAACAGTAATTGGCAGACCATTACCATGCTGGTTGTTGCGGCATTGCTGACGATCCTGATCGTGGGCTGGATGAACTCCACTGTCAACGCCAGACAGCGTCAGGAACTGTCTTACAATGAGTTTGTAAACATGGTGGAAAATGGCAAAGTTGAATCTATCAGCGTTGGAAGTACCATTATTGAGGTAAAACCAAAGGCAGATGATACCAACTATTCCCAGCAGATGAAATATTATGTTGTGCGTCTGGAAGGAGATTACCAGTTTGTAGACCGTATTTTAAAGAATAACGTTGTTACAAACAGGGAAAATAATACTTCCAATGCATTGCTGTTAGAGATATTAAGTTATGCACTTCCATTTTTGTTCCTGCTGTTCATTATGAACTTTACCATGAAGCGCATGGGTGGCGGCGGAATCATGGGTGTAGGCAAGAGCAACGCCAAGATGTATGTGCAGAAAGAAACGGGGATTACTTTTAAGGATGTAGCAGGTGAAGATGAGGCAAAGGAATCTTTAACTGAGATCGTAGATTTTCTTCATAATCCCGGAAAATACACAAAGATCGGTGCAAAGCTTCCAAAGGGTGCATTATTAGTAGGACCTCCAGGAACCGGTAAAACCCTTCTTGCAAAGGCAGTAGCAGGTGAAGCACATGTGCCATTTTATTCCCTGTCAGGCTCTGACTTTGTGGAAATGTTCGTAGGTGTGGGTGCATCCCGTGTCCGTGACCTGTTTAAGAACGCAACGGAAAACGCACCATGCATTATTTTTATCGATGAGATCGATGCCATCGGACGCAGCCGTGACAGCCGTATGGGTGGAAATGATGAGCGTGAGCAGACCTTAAACCAGCTTCTTTCTGAGATGGATGGCTTTGACTCTACAAAGGGTCTTTTGGTCCTTGGTGCTACCAACCGTCCGGAGATCCTGGATCCGGCTCTTCTGCGTCCGGGACGTTTTGACCGTCGTGTAGTTGTAGATAAACCAGATTTAAATGGACGTATCAGCATTTTAAAGGTACATTCCAAGGATGTGCTGTTAGATGAAACAGTAGATTTTAAGGAAATAGCCCTTGCAACATCCGGTGCTGTAGGTGCAGACCTTGCAAATATGATGAACGAGGCTGCTATTAATGCAGTTAAGAACGGCAGAAATGCAGTTTCCCAGAAGGATCTGTTTGAGGCTGTTGAGGTTGTCCTTGTTGGTAAGGAGAAAAAGGACCGCATCATGAGCAAGGAAGAGCGCCGCATCGTATCTTACCATGAGGTAGGACATGCATTAGTCAGTGCCCTGCAGAAACATTCCGAGCCGGTCCAGAAGATCACCATTGTTCCAAGGACCATGGGTGCTTTGGGATATGTTATGAATGTTCCGGAAGAAGAAAAATATTTAAGCACCAAGAAGGAACTGGAGGCAAGACTGGTTGAATTAATGGGTGGCCGCGCAGCAGAGGAGATCGTTTTTGAAACTGTTACTACCGGTGCTGCCAATGATATCCAGCAGGCCACCAACCTGGCAAGAGCTATGGTCACTCAGTACGGTATGTCTGAAAAATTCGGTCTTATGGGTCTTGAAAGCCAGGAGAACCAGTATCTTACCGGCCGTACTGTATTAAACTGCGGCGATGCTACAGCAGCAGATATCGACCAGGAAGTTATGAAGATCCTGAAAAATGCTTACGATGAGGCAAAACGTCTTTTAAGGGATGACAGAGAAGCTATGGATAAGATCGCAGCTTTCCTGATCGAGAAGGAGACTATTACAGGTAAGGAATTTATGAAGATCTTCCGTGAAGTAAAAGGACTGCCGGAGCCGGAAGAGAAGAAAGAAGGCGAAGGTATTCCGGATACAGAGCATCTGGAAAAGGCAGATAGAGATGAGAGTGCCAAGACGGGTGCTGCAGAAGTAACGGCGGATGTATCTGAAAAAACAGAAACAGATGCAGCGGAAGCTGTTTCAGAAGAAAAGCAGGAACAGTCCGGTGAAGATGTTTAAGGTTAAAACTGAAGAGTAAATCTGTGGAACTGTAGGGACAGCCAGAAATGGCTGTCCTTTTTATGTGCTAGTTTAAAAAAATGGTTGTTTTACACAAAAGTCTTGCGAATATGGCTTATACTTTGTATAATATCATTAAAAATAACGGAAATACTATTGATTTTTCTGAAAAGGAGGCACATTTATGGATAATCGTTATGTGAAGATCTTAGCATCGGGAAGTAAGGCACCTCTTAAGGCAACACCGGGACATTTTGCGACTAATCATTCCCATATTAATTATTATCTGGATATGACTACACTTAAGACCAGACTTAGCGAAGCACAGGAGATCGCAAAACATCTTGCAGAGCGGTTTTTGTTTGATAAGGTGGTAGATACCATTGTGTGCCTGGAAGGAACCCAGGTGATCGGAGCGTATCTGGCGGAGGAACTGACTAGGGCAGGTGTTCTTTCCACCAATGCACACAAAACCATTTATGTGATCACTCCAGAGTACAACAGCAATAGCCAGATGGTATTCCGGGAGAATATTTTACCTATGGTCCGTGGGAAAAATGTGGTGATCCTTACAGCAGTTGTAACTACGGGACTGAGCCTTAACAAGAGTATTGAGGCGATCCAGTATTATGGCGGAAAGCTGCAGAGTGCGGCCGCTGTGTTCAGTACACTGGATGAGCTGAACGGATGCCCGATCACATCTATTTACAGCCCGGCAGACGTGACTGATTATATTTACTATGATTACAGAAAGTGCCCTCTGTGTGAAAAAGGAGTGAAGCTGGACGCACTGGTAAATGCATACGGCTACACAACATTGTGATGTTTTCAGGATTGCGGGAAAAGTATTCAGCAATTAATATGTAAGGTTTAAATGCTGTTCAGGATGTCCTTTGGGCGTCCTGGATAGCGTTTTTTGTATGCCCGCAGAAAGGTGGAATAGTTCTGGAAACCGCAGAGGTAGCAGGCCTGTGTAGCACAGGTGCCCTGGCTCAACAGGTCTCTGGCTTTGATCAGGCGTTTTTCGGTAATGTAGTTTCCAACTGTATAGCCGGTTTCCTGCTTGAAAAGCCGCATCATGTGATAGGAGCTTAAACCGCTTAAGGCGGAAAGGGAAGCCATATCCATTGGCTCATCTAAGTGGCTGTTGATGTAGGCTAAAAGGCTGGAAATACGATAATCTAAAGTGCTTTCTGTGAGAAAGCCGGCTTTAGGTGAAAGAGTGATCCTGTTTAATTCAATGAGAAATTCCAGGCAGAGGATTTTTGCAAGCAGGGGAGATGCAAAATCGTTGTTTTTGCAGCTGGTGTTTGCTTCTAATTTCTGCAGCAGGACTTTAATGGGAGCCAGTGTTTCGTGGGAGAGACGCAGGACCTGTGAATGGCGGTACTGGGCAGTCTCGAAGCATTTAGTCAGAGATGCTTCTTTTGTGCTGTATTTTTCCAGAAAGGAAGGAGAGAGGTAGAGAAGAATGCGCTCGTATGGCTGGGCAGTATCTACTACCGGTCTGTGCACCTGTCCACGGTCCACCAGGACTATATCCCAGGGGATCAATGGGTAAGAGCGTCCTTCTACTACATAGGTCACATTTCCGGAAAGAAGGATCATGATTTTGAGGAAATCATGGTGGTGGAAGTTGTAAGTCCTTGAGTTCAGGTCATTTAAGTGAAAAAGGCGGAAATCTTCTAAAAGATAGCCCTGTGGTACAGATGTGGAATTAGTCATGGAAAACCTCCTGCACTCATTAATGTACTCTCAGAATTTTTTGTACTTGATTTTGCGGAAAATCGGCCGCAAAGACAAGTGCAGGAAAGACTCCGAGAGTACATATTATAGCATTATTTGCAATATAATGCAGCATTAAATGAATATATTTATGAGGTAGTGTGGTGTAAACTATAGTACAGAACCTGCCAAAGGGCAGAAATATACATCGTAAGTTGAGAGGATGCAGATAAGCGTGCCAGTGTGTGAACGTGAGTGGACAGCTGGGACACTATGTACTCTCGGAATCTTTTTGTACTTGATTTTGCGAGAAGATTTTTTGTCAGTTGTGCCCAAATTTTTGAGGCGTACGCGGTGCGTACGTTGATAAAATTCGGGTGCGACTGGCGGAAAATCGGCCGCAAAGGCAAGTGCATGAAAGACTCCGAGAGTACATCACACTAAAAGGGAGGTAAGATCATGCGGTTAAAATTAGAAAAATATCACGGTTTGGGAAATGATTATCTGGTATTTGATCCGGAGTGCAACAGGCTGGAGCTGACTCCGCAACGGGTGAAGCTGCTGTGCAACCGCAATGTGGGAGTAGGCGCAGATGGCATTCTGGAAGGACCTGTTTTTAAAGAAGGAAAGATCCATATGATCATCTGGAATCCGGATGGAAGCCAGACGGAAAACAGTGGAAACGGTATCCGTATTTTCGCAAAATACTTAAAAGATGCAGATTATGTCCAGAAGAAAGACATTACTATCTATACTGCTGAAAAAGAGATCGAGATCCATTACTTAAATGAAGAGGGAACCCGGCTGAAAGCATCTATGGGAAAAGTCAGTTTCTGGAGTGATGAGGTGCCTGTGGAAGGACCACGCAGGGAGATCATTAATGAGACCATGGTATTTGGACATATTCCTTATCCTGTGACCTGTCTTTCTATTGGAAATCCACATCTGGTGATCTTAATGGATGAGATATCAAAAGACCTGGTGTGCCGTATTGGAAAATATTCCGAGACAGCAAAGCAGTTTCCGGAAAAGATCAACACACAGATTATTAAGGTGTTAGACCGTACCCATTTACAGACTGAGGTTTATGAAAGGGGTGCAGGTTATACATTGGCGTCAGGAAGCGGATGCTGTGCCGCTGCAGCTGCTGCTTACAGACTGGGACTTACGGATCCGAAAATGATCGTGCAGATGCCGGAAGGGACCATGGAAGTAGAGATAAGGGAAGATGGGGAAATCTTCCTTACAGGAGATGTTGGCTATATAGGAAGCATCAGTCTGGGAAGCTTTTTTACAGAGCAGTTAAAGACCATGTAAGAGTGCAGTTTGGCATATACCGGATTGTACTATCAGGGTGTTACAGGGCAATATCGCCTGTTGACAAATAAAAATTCTACTGCTATATTTTTATAAAAAAGGGGCAGTTGCAAAATGAACGGTTCACTTTGCAGCTGTCCTTTGTAGTATGGATAAAGGCATAAAAGCTGCAAACGTCCCAGTACATCGTTTTAAAATGATCAGCCAGATGCCTGGGAAAACGGCTGCCGGAGAGGAAGAATGGATATGAGTAAATACAGTAGAGAAGACATTATTCGCATGGTAGAAGATGAAGATGTGGAATTTATCCGCCTTCAGTTTACAGACATTTTCGGTATCCTTAAAAATGTGGCGATCACTGCCAGCCAGCTTGATAAGGCATTAAATAATGATTGTATGTTTGATGGTTCCGCTATAGAGGGATTTGTACGTATTGATGAGTCGGACATGTATCTGCATCCGGATCTGGATTCCTTTGAGATTTTTCCGTGGCGTCCTCAGCAGGGAAAGGTAGCAAGGCTGATCTGTGATGTATACAATCCAGATGGAACTCCCTTTATCGGAGATCCAAGATATGTGTTAAAGCGTGCTGTAAAGCGTGCTGCTGATATGGGGTATACCTTTCAGGTAGGACCGGAGTGTGAATTTTTCCTGTTCCATACAGACGAAGAGGGGAGACCTACTACCCAGTCTCATGAAAGAGCCAGTTATTTTGATGTATCCCCGGTTGATCTTGGGGAAAATGTGCGCAGGGACATTGTGCTGAATCTGGAGGATATGGGATTTGAGGTGGAAGCAAGCCACCATGAGATCGCCCCGGCCCAGCATGAGATCGATTTTCAGTATACAGAAGGACTTGAGGCAGCAGACCGTATTATGACCTTTAAAATGGCAGCTAAGACGATTGCCAAGCGCCATGGACTGCATGCTACATTTATGCCTAAGCCAAAAGAAGGGGTCAACGGGTCCGGCATGCATATCAATATGTCTTTGTCTGACAAAGATGGACACAACCTGTTTTCAGATGAGAAGGATGAGCTGGGATTAAGCCAGCTGGCTTATCGTTTTATGGCAGGTATTTTGGGACATATGAAGGAAATGACCATTCTTACTAATCCACTGGTAAATTCGTATAAGCGTCTGGTTCCGGGATATGATGCGCCGATTTATATTGCGTGGTCCCCAACTTCCAACCGCAGCTCCCTGATCCGTATCCCATCTCCAAGAGGGGAAGGAACCAGGATCGAGCTTCGCTGCCCGGACTCTGCAATGAACCCTTATCTGGCATTAGCTGCCTGTCTTCAGGCTGGCCTTAACGGAATCGAAAATGAGATGCAGCTGCCGCCATGTGTCCAGGGCAATCTGTTTGGCATGAAGCCGGAAGAACTGGAGAACAGGCATGTAGAACGGATACCGGAGACACTGGGGGATGCCATTGAGACATATCGGGATAATGCTTTTATACGTGAAGTATTAGGAGAGCATATTTACGTTAAATATCTGGAAGCGAAGGAAGAGGAGTGGAGAGATTTCAGGGCCCAGGTCACTGACTGGGAGGTAAATCAGTATCTGTATAAATATTAAATGTTGGGAGCAAAAAGGCTTAATATTATGATGCAGGTTTACCGGAGGTGAGACATGTGGCTAATATAATCGTAGCATTTTCCAGGCCGGAAGATGGAAAAAGCATAAAAGGCATCCTGGTAAGGAGCGGTTATGATGTAGCCGCTGTCTGTATGTCAGGATCCCAGGCTCTTTCTGCCGCAGAGGATCTAAGCGGCGGAATACTGGTCTGTGGGTACCGGTTTGAAGATATGATGTATGACGAATTGAGACAGTGCCTTTCAGCTTCTTTTGAAATGCTGGTGCTGGCTTCCCCCTCCAGATGGAACGGGGTACAGACACAGGGAGTGGTATGCCTTCCTATGCCGTTAAAGGTACATAACCTGTTAAGTACGCTGGACATGATGGTGCAGGCGCAGCAGCGTATCCGCAGAAAACTGCGCAGCAGGCCAAAAGAACGTAGTAAGGAAGAGCAGGATCTGATCAATGAGGCAAAGGCGCTTTTGATGGAGCGGAACAATATGACGGAATCAGAAGCACACAGATATATACAGAAATGCAGTATGGACAGCGGAACCAATTTGGTGGAAACATCCCAGATGATCATCAGTCTGATCCATGTATAAACGTTGGGATAAGATAAAGAATGAGGTGTGAGATGGAATTTACGAAAATGCAGGGAATTGGTAATGATTATGTGTATGTAGATTGCTTCAGGGAAAAGGTGGAACATCCGGGGGCAGTGTCAAAATATGTCAGCGACCGCCATTTTGGCATCGGTTCCGATGGACTGATCCTGATCTGTCCGTCAGATAAGGCAGACTGCCGTATGGATATGTATAATGCGGACGGTTCCCAGGGGATCATGTGCGGAAATGGAGTGCGCTGTGTGGGAAAATATGCATATGATCATGGGATCGTGGATAAAGACAGACGGACTATTACCGTGGAGACCTTAGGAGGCATTAAGACATTAAAAATCCAGGTGGAAGACGGAAAAGCAGTGATGCTTACAGTGGATATGGGAGAGGCCAGACTGACCTCTGAACTGCGGTCAAAGATCGTGATCGACGGTACAGAGCATGAATTTACCGGCATTAGTGTGGGAAATCCACATGCAGTTTATTTTACAGAAGGGATCGATGACCTGGATCTGGAAAAGATAGGTCCATCTTATGAAAATCATCCCCGTTTTCAGCCGGACCGGGTAAATTCTGAATTTATTGAAGTGAAGAGCAGAGATCATATCCGTATGCGCGTATGGGAGCGGGGCAGCGGGGAAACCTGGGCCTGCGGTACAGGGGCTACAGCCAGTGCTATGGCAGCTATTTTAAGAGGTTTTACAGATGATGAGGTACGTGTTTCTCTACGTGGCGGGGATCTTCTGATCCGTTTTGACCGGGAAAGTAATCATTTGTTTATGACGGGACCTGCAAAAGAAGTATTTCGCGGAAGTATTGACATACCGGAAGAAATATATTATGATTTATCCGAAAAATAAATATGAGTATATTTCAGAGGGGTCAAAATACTTTTGACACCAACAGCAGAATATACAAACCTGAAAAAATTACACTCTCAGGCCTTGGAACTACGACGTTGTAGGTTCAAAGGTCCTGGGAGCGTTTGCGTTAATGGAGGATGAAAGTATGTTTAGAGTAAATGAAAATTATCTGAAACTGCCGGGAAGCTATTTATTTTCTACCATTGCAAAAAAAGTGGCTGCATACCAGAAAGAAAACCCGGATAAAAAGCTGATCCGTCTGGGAATCGGTGATGTAACTCTCCCGATCGCACCGGCTATCATTGATGCCATGCATAAGGCAGTGGACGAAATGGGACATGCTGAAACCTTCCATGGATATGCACCTGATCTGGGATATGCATTTTTAAGAGAGACCATTGCGAAAAAGGATTTTCAGGAAAGAGGATGCAAGATAGAGGCTGATGAGATCTTTGTTTCTGACGGTGCAAAAAGCGACACAGGAAATATCCAGGAAATCTTCAGCGCAGACAGTAAGATCGCAGTTTGTGATCCGGTTTATCCAGTTTATGTCGATACCAATGTTATGGCTGGACGTACTGGTGAATATGATGAGGGCAAAGGTACCTGGAGCAATGTGATCTACATGCCGTGTACTGCAGAAAATGGTTTTGTTCCGGAACTTCCAAAAGAAACTCCTGACCTGATCTATCTTTGTGTTCCAAATAACCCAACAGGAACTACTCTTACAAAGGATCAGTTAAAGGTATGGGTTGATTACGCAAATGAAAAAGGCGCTGTTATCTTATATGACGCAGCTTATGAGGCTTATATTTCTGAAGAGGATGTTCCGCACAGCATTTATGAGATCCCGGGAGCAAGAACCTGTGCCATTGAGTTCCGTTCCTTCTCCAAAAAGGCTGGATTTACCGGTGTCCGCTTAGGATATACCGTTATCCCGAAGGATTTAAAGAGCGGTGATGTAATGCTTCATTCTTTATGGGCAAGACGTCATGGGACCAAGTTCAACGGTGCTCCTTATATTGAACAGAGAGCAGGTGAAGCTGTTTACTCTGAAGAGGGAAATAAACAGGTCATGGAGCAGGTTGCTTATTATAAGAGAAATGCAAAAGTGATCTATGACGGATTAAAGGAAGCAGGCTATACTGTATTTGGCGGAGTTAATTCCCCATATGTTTGGATGAAGGTAAATGAAGGAATGACCAGTTGGGAGTTTTTTGATTACCTGCTTTCAGAGGCGAATGTAGTGGGAACACCGGGCAGCGGCTTCGGACCAAGTGGAGAAGGATATTTCCGTCTGACTGCATTTAATACATATGAAAATACAGTAGAGGCAGTGGAGCGTATGAAAGCGCTTCGTAAGTAAGTACTTTGTAAGTAAAGGGATATGTCACCTGGCGGTGACATCACCTTAAATGAAAGTCAGGAGGGAGTCTAAATGCTCATGGATGATATCGACCGTAAAATATTAAAACTTTTGCAGGAAAATGCCAGAATGTCTTTAAAAACGATCGCAGAAAAGACATTCCTGTCATCTCCGGCCGTTTCTGCAAGAATAGAAAAACTGGAAAAAGACGGGGTCATCGCCGGGTATCATGCCATGGTAGATCCCATGAAATTAGGTTATCATATTTTAGCGTTTATTAATCTGGATGTGATACCAGAAGATAAACCGAAGTTTTATGCCTATGCAGAGTCAGTACCCAATGTATTGGAATGCAGCTGTGTTACAGGTGAATATTCCATGTTAATGAAGGTTGCATTTCAGACAACTATGGAACTGGATATTTTTATCGGACAGCTTCAGAAATTTGGAAAGACCAGTACCCAGATCGTATTTTCCACCCATGTGGGTCCAAGAGGCGTGGATGTGGATGTGGTGTGATTTTTATATGAGGTAACATTTATAAGCTTCTTCACATATGGTATAGAGACAGACCTATGTGAAGGAGCTTATTTTATGGCTGGAAATGAAAAAGTCATTTTGGATGCCGGTCACGGCGGTGATGAGCCGGGAGCTATTTATAATGGAAGAAAAGAAAAAGATGATACACTGCGGCTGACTTTGGCTGTAGGACGGATCCTGGAGGAGAATGGAGTAAGTACATTGTATACAAGAACTACAGATGTATATAACAGTCCACAGGAAAAAGCAGAAATCGCCAACCGGTCAGGGGCAGATTTGTTTATTTCTATCCATCGGAATGCAATGCCGGTTCCGGGGACAGGAAGGGGAGCCTCCGTTTTAGTATATGAAGATTCTGGGATTGCAGCAGTTCTGGCGGAAAATATTTTGAAAAATCTGGTGCAGTTAGGATTTAAGGATCAGGGGATCGTGGAAAGACCAGGTCTGGTGGTCCTTAGAAAGACCCGGATGCCAGCGGTGCTGGTAGAGGTGGGATTTATTGATAGTCCAGTCGATAATGCTTTTTTTGACCGGAATTTTGATGCTATAGCAAAGGCTATAGCGGATGGGATATTGAATACTTTACGGGAACAGAAGGAGCAGTTTCCTCTTTATTATCAGGTTCAGACAGGTGCATTTAGAGACCGGGCAAAAGCCATAGGGCTGGCGAAAGAATTGCAGTCTGCCGGTTTTCCGGTTTTTATTGTGTATGATGAAGGTTTATATAAGGTTCGTGTGGGAGCATTTTCAGACATGGAAAATGGGATCCGCATGGAACAAAATGTGAAACAGGCCGGTTATCCGGCTTATCTGGTGCGGGAAGCGGCAATCTATTGAGCGGTTGAAGAACATTGTAAAGGCAGATAACTAAAAAAAGTTCCTGCCGTCTGGGAGATCAGGCGGTAGGAACTCTTTTTTCTTCTCTGTAACGGGAAGGTGAAATACCGTAAAATTTCTTAAATGCCCGGCAGAAATAATTAGGGGCGGAATAGCCCACCTGATATCCGATAGAAAGAGCAGTATCATCAGTATCAGTTAAAAGTTTTGCAGCCTGTTCTAAACGCAGGCTGGTAATATAGCGGCTGTAGTTTAAACCGGTCTTTTGTTTAAAAAGAGTGGAAAAATAGGAACAGCTAAAGCCAAGATACTGGCATAAGTCTGTAAGAGACAGTTCCGGGTCTGAATAGTTTTGCGCAAGATAGGCTCTGGCTTTTGTGAAAGTCTCATCCACGTTTAAACACGCTCCTTTTGCCAAGTGGCTATATTCCTGTCGTTTTTTGACTCCGCCAGATCAGGGCGGAAATATTCCGATACACTAAGGTAGACAGGTAAGATATTTATATTATATAATAAAAGCAAGTAGTTTTCCTTGAATATATTGCTAAAAACAGGTAATATCCTGCGTGGAGGTACTATGCAGATCGTAACCAACAAATCACAGAAAGAGTTAAAGGAACACGGAAGTTACCAGTTCCCGATTTTAGTCAGCAGAGAGTGTCTTTCCGGCTATGAAACAGGCTCATTTTTCTGGCACTGGCACCCAGAGGTGGAGCTGACTCTTGTTACAGAGGGAGTGATCGAATACCATGTAAATGGTTCTGTGTTTATCTTAAAAGAAGGACAGGCATTATTTGGAAATGCCAACAGCCTTCATTCCGGAAACATGGTGGAAGGACAGGATTGTCACTATATTTCTATTACATTTGATCCAAGACTGGTATATGGGTATGAAAACAGCCTTATTTATGAAAAATATGTAATGCCTGTGGTTTTGGATGGGGCTCTTTGTGGGGTTGTATTTGATGGGAGCCAAGGATGGCATGATGAGATGGTGGGACTGATACGGGGGATCATTGAAGCCTATGACAGACAGACAGATGGTTACGAAATGGAAATAACTGGAAAGATACTGCATTTCTGGCAGCTTCTGGTACTGAACGTGGACAGGAAGCGGGGAATTTCACCCAGAGAGCAGAAGGACTATGAGCGGATACGGGGGATCTTAAGCTTTATTGAGAAAAATTATGATAAAAAACTGACCATTGAACAGATCGCGGAAAGCGTGTATATGTGCACCAGCCAGTGCAGCCGGCTGTTTAAGAAATATATGAAAAAAACATTATTTGATTTTATTCTGGAATATAGGATCGAAAGGAGTCTGGCTGATCTGCTGGATCCGGACTGCTCTATGTCAGAGGCAGCAGCAGCGTCTGGTTTTAATGATTCCAATTATTATTCTAAGGTTTTTGTACGGATCAAAGGGTGTGCACCATCAGTGTATCGAAAGAAGATGAGGGAAAGATAGAGATAGAAAATGAGAAGTTGAGTTGGATAATGATGTAAAAAGCCGCCTGGCGGGCGGCTTTTTATGCTGTTGCTACAGGCGATAGCGATATCGTGTATTTGCAGACGATTGCCGGTGCATGTGACATTGTGCATTCGCAGGAAATTGCCGGTGCAGCCGATAATGTGCATTTGCAGGAAGCTGTCAGTGGCAGATCTAGTATAATCCACAATAATTATCCGCCCCTTTCACTTGTCTAAATTTCCATCTGCCGCGTCAGCTTCAATCGACGATGCTACCGGCATCGCCTCATTCAGTTTCCTTGCACATGAAAATTTATCCTGCGTGTAATGAATCGGTAATTATCGTGGATTATACTAGTACAGCTCTGCGATCCGGGTGATTCCTACATAAATGTGGGAAATTTTATACCAGGTAGCAAAGTCAGTAACTCCTGTCTGAGGCAGTCCGAATATGTTCTGGAATTCCCGTACAGCGGCGGCAGTCTGTGGGCCATAAATACCGTCTGGCCGGATCCGGGGAATGGCCGTATATACCTGGGCAATGGCATCTAACTGCTCCTGAAGCTGGCGCACCTTGTCACCGGAACTGCCCACTGTCAGGTCATATCCCGGCCAGGAAGCAGGGATACCGGCAATCTGCTCTGCTGTATTAATGTACATGCTGTCACCGTAATAGTAGCGTAAGATCTCGATGGGGCTGTAGCCTTGCTGACCTAAGGAGCAGGATCCCCATTGTGTCATCCACCGAGGACACAGAACCTTTCGTCCATCGCAATATTGGGTCAAGATAGGCTGCCGCACGCCGGGGCGGGAGAGAAAACTGTCAAAGATCTCATCTACAACCTGGGAAATGCTTTCAAAAATATTTCTGCCGTAGATCCATTTATGGTCAAAAGCAGTGGAAGAGGTGATCGTGAAATCATAGCCCTGATTCCGATACCATTCTGTGTATACACGGTTTAAGGTAAAGGACATGATAGCCAGTACATTGGCGGTAATGGTGTTCTGGGGCCAGGTAGAGTAGATTTCACTGGAGGCCACATTTTTAATATAATCCCGGTAGGGTACATAATAATCTTTGGCTGTGGAGTCTGTAGGTGTTCCGTCATGGACAACAACTGTTTGTGGAACAACCACCCGGCTTAATACGATCTCACCGCTTTCACCTACCGGTTTTACTTCTGCTTCGGCAATTTTTGGTGGATAATTTCCAAATAAAGTGTGATCCGGGATAACTATGGGGTCTTCTGGCGGTGTACTGTCTTCATCTCCTGTAAGTTTTGCAGGCTGGATCGCCTGCGCCCCGGCTAGGACTTCAGTGCCGGAGATATTTAAAGGTTGAAAGCCTTCTGCCTCCACCAGCACATTGTATTCAGAATAGGGTTGATAGATACTGGGCTCTAAGCTGTATTCCTCAGGAGGTGCCGGAAGAGATATATTTTCTGTCTGTCCGGAAGAATCAGTAGTCAGCTGTTCTAACACACGTTCTGGTTCTCCTTTGGAACTGATGGAAACTTTAGCGTTTTGGATGGGAAAATTATTCTGGATGTTGATTACCTGGATCTTTAAGCTGCCTCTGGATAAAAAATCCTGTCCGTTTGCCATAAAAAATGCCTTCTTTTTTATACCGTCGTTTCCAGTATATGAGAAGGCATTTTTATTATGACTGATCTGAAGAAAAATGATAGGGAAGAGATCATAAGATGCTTTTAAATCTGAAATCCACGGGTCTTAAGATAATTTTTTATGGTTTCTACTGCGCCATTGATCCCAACAGCTGCAGTGTTGATCATCAGATCATAATTATCAGGGGATTCCCATTCTTTTCCAGTATAGTAGCGGAAATAATCCCGTCTTTCTCTGTCGATCCTCTTGATATTTTTCTTAGCATCTTTTGCAGCATAATATTCTTTTTCAATGGTACGTTTTTCCCTGAAATCCATGTCTGCATAGATAAATATGCGCACCAGGCCTTCCATGCCTTCCAGAACATAATCAGCGCAGCGGCCCATGATAATGCAGTTTTCTTCAGCGGCCAGCTTCCGGATCACTTCAGACTGGAAGCGGAACAGATTGTCTGTAGATATCAGGTCAGAACCAAAAGAAGGAGCGCCTTTTTCAGGAGTAAGGCTTTTAATGATCTTGTACAGCAGCTTATTTCCAGCTTTTTCATCTGCAAGGTAATAGAAACTCTCTTCAATGCCGCTTTCGTCAGAATTCATGCGGAGAATGTTTTTGTCATAAAAGTCTAGTCCAAGTTCCTGAGCCAGTTTGGTTCCTACTTCACAGCCACCGCTGCCAAATTGTCTTCCGATGGTAATGACAAGTTTGTTTTCGTCATTCATATGCATGCCTCCTGTTTTGGGTATTTTAGATGCATTCAGTATAGCATAGGAAAAAGACAAAAATATCACTTTTCTGTTAATTTGACGAAAAACTAAGATTCTTAAGAAGACTTAGTTTTTGCAATGGATATTTAATATCCCTTCTTCACATATTACAAAATCCATGTTTTTATCATGGTCTTCTATAGGGATCTCATCACACATAAGGACCCTTCGGCATAGGACGGCCAGAGTTCCTTTTACATGGTTTAAATACCGGTCATAGTACCCA
The DNA here is from genome assembly GCA_025758065.1 of Lachnospiraceae bacterium. Classification (NCBI taxonomy): domain Bacteria; kingdom Bacillati; phylum Bacillota; class Clostridia; order Lachnospirales; family Lachnospiraceae; species Lachnospiraceae bacterium. Next base: position 306,757 of record CP107199.1, on the reverse strand, counting down.
CCGCCATATCCAAGACGGTGTCCATCACGACCGCAGGACAAGCAGGGGATAAGAGCCAGATCAATCTCTTTTGGTGAGAGTTTTTCACATGTATCGACTGGTTCCAATATGCCATATTTTCCAGGAGCAAGGTTATCCATGGAATGGATCTCATATACTTCCATGATCCCTTTGCTGATACATTTTGGTACACCTGCCCGTTTTCCTCTTTTCAAAATATCTTCTATGATCGGTTTGGTATTGATTTCATCTTCTGTACCAACAAAGCAGAAAATAGTATATGCTTTTTGATAAATATCCCAGGTGCGGATATTCGTAAAAATAGCATTATCACTGGAAGCACAGCTTTCACGGTCCAATCTGTTCCGCTGTTCTTTTAAAACTTTGCGAAGTTGTTTTTTCTGTGTAGTTAAGTCTGGAATTTTTTTCATAGTTAATCCTTTTAACATCAAAAATCTAGTCAATTTTTAGTTTAACACCTGTAGTATACTCTAGGTCAAGAATTTTTTATATAACCTGTAAAAATTGCCTAGCAATTTTCATGCCAAAAAAGATTAGTATGAGCCAAAAAAATTTAGCCTTCAAAGGCATTGAAAAAATAAATGATATATATTATAATTTTGACAATTTGGGCAGAAATCCATAGCGGCGCACACATCCGGAAATGAAAACGGATGTCAAGCTTGCTTGTAAGTCCGTTTTTGTTTCCGGATGTGTACATCGGATGGACCATCCGATGCTTCCTGAAAGACGAAGACTTTCAAGAAGATGGCGCCGCGTAAAATGCTTTCCACGCTGTATCATATCCGTGGAAAAATGGCTTTCTCCCAACACACAACATAAGAAAGGACAGGTATCCCCCCTATGAAAGCATATCTTATATTGGAAGACGGCACTGTGTTCACTGGCACCAGTATTGGTTCTCAGCGTGAAGTGATCAGCGAGATCGTTTTTAACACATCTATGACCGGTTATCTGGAAGTATTGACTGATCCGTCATACGCAGGACAGGCCGTTGTTATGACCTATCCTCTGATTGGTAATTATGGAATCTGTCGTCAGGATATGGAGTCTTTAAAGCCCTGGCCGGATGGTTATATTGTAAGAGAATTATCAAGAATCCCAAGCAACTTCCGTTGCGAAGACACAATTCAGAATTTCTTAGCAGAAAATGATATTCCTGGTATCTGTGGTATCGATACAAGAGCCCTCACAAAGTTATTAAGAGAAAAAGGTACAATGAACGGTATGATCACGACGAAAGAGTATTCAGATCTTTCTGATCCTATCAGCCGTATGAAAGCCTATACAGTGGCAGGTGTTGTTATGGCTACCACAACCAAAGAAAAATACGTTCTTCCGGGAAATGGAAAGAAAGTAGCTTTAATGGACTTTGGCGCAAAGAAAAACATTGCCCGTTCCTTAAATGAAAGAGGCTGTGAGGTTACTGTATATCCGGCAGATACACCTGCAGAAGAAATTTTAGCAGCAGCTCCGGATGGCATCATGCTTTCCAATGGTCCTGGTGATCCAAAGGAAAATACTGAGATCATTAAAGAAATCAAAAAAATGTATGATTCCAATGTACCTATTTTTGCTATCTGTCTGGGACATCAGCTGATGGCGCTGGCAAACGGTATGGATACCTACAAATTAAAATACGGTCACAGAGGTGGAAATCATCCGGTAAAAGATCTGGAGACCGGAAGAGTCTATATTTCTTCCCAGAACCATGGTTACGCAGTAGATATCAATACTGTAAAGCCAGAGATCGCAGTTCCTGCATTTGTTAATGTAAATGACGGTACCAATGAAGGTTTAAAATACACAGGAAAGAACATTTTCACTGTACAGTATCACCCGGAAGCATGCCCTGGACCACAGGACTCCGGATACTTATTTGACCGTTTCCTTAAAATGATGGAGGTAAATGACTGATGCCAAAGAATCCTGAAATTAAAAAAGTACTGGTTTTAGGCTCCGGCCCGATCGTTATCGGACAGGCAGCAGAATTTGACTACGCAGGTACACAGGCCTGCCGTTCCTTAAAAGAAGAAGGGATTGAAGTTGTCCTTTTAAACTCTAACCCGGCTACCATCATGACCGACAAGGACATTGCAGACCGTGTATACATTGAGCCATTGACCGTAGAAGTAGTAGAGCAGCTGATCTTAAAAGAAAAGCCGGACAGCATCTTACCTACCCTTGGAGGACAGGCTGGCTTAAACCTTGCAATGGAACTGGAAGATGCAGGTTTCTTAGAGAAGCACAATGTGCGTCTCATTGGTACTACAGCTCTTACTATTAAAAAAGCAGAAGACCGTGAAATGTTTAAAGAGACCATGGAAAAAATCGGCGAGCCGGTTGCTCCTTCTGACATTGTAGAAGATGTAAAACATGGTCTGGAAGTAGCAGCGCAGATCGGTTACCCGGTGGTTCTTCGTCCTGCTTATACATTGGGAGGTTCCGGAGGCGGTATTGCACAGAACCCGGAGCAGTGTGCTGAGATCCTGGAAAATGGTCTCCGCCTTTCCCGTGTGGGACAGGTTTTAGTAGAACGCTGTATTGCAGGCTGGAAAGAGATCGAATACGAAGTAATGCGTGACGGTGCAGGAAATGTGATCACCGTCTGCAACATGGAAAACCTGGACCCGGTTGGTGTTCATACAGGTGACAGTATCGTTGTAGCACCTTCCCAGACCTTAGGCGATAAAGAATACCAGATGTTACGTACCTCTGCTTTAAACATCATCAGTGAACTGGGCATCACCGGCGGCTGCAATGTGCAGTATGCGTTAAATCCAGACAGCTTTGAATACTGTGTAATCGAGGTAAACCCACGTGTCAGTCGTTCTTCTGCACTGGCTTCCAAGGCAACTGGATACCCAATCGCAAAAGTAGCAGCAAAGATCGCTTTAGGTTATACTCTGGATGAAATCAAAAATGCGGTTACAAAGAAAACTTATGCAAGTTTTGAGCCAATGCTTGACTACTGCGTAGTAAAGATGCCAAGACTTCCATTTGATAAGTTTATCAGTGCCAAGAGAGCATTAGGAACCCAGATGAAGGCTACCGGCGAAGTTATGAGTATCTGCACCAACTTTGAAGGTGCCTTAATGAAAGCAATCCGTTCTCTGGAACAGCATGTAGACTGCCTTATGTCTTATGATTTTACTGGACTTTCTTATACCGGACTGGTAAAAGAACTGGAAATCGTAGACGATATGCGTATCTGGCGTATTGCAGAGGCTCTGCGCCGCGGTTTCCCATATGAGCTGATCCATGAGATCACCCGCATTGATATCTGGTTTATCGATAAGCTGGCTATCCTGGTAGAGATGGAAAAAGAGTTAAAGGCAGTAGGCGAAGGAAAGAAAGAGCTGACTACAGAACTTCTTGCAGAAGCAAAGCGCATTGAGTTCCCTGATAATGTAATTTCCCGCCTTACCGGCATTTCCCAGGAAGAGATCAAAAAGCAGCGTTATGACAATGGCATCCGCGCAGCTTATAAGATGGTTGATACCTGTGCAGCAGAGTTTGCAGCAGAGACCCCATATTACTACTCCTGCTTTGGAAGCTTCAACGAGGCAGAAAAGACAGAAGGAAGAAAGAAAGTACTGGTTCTTGGCTCCGGTCCGATCCGCATTGGACAGGGAATTGAGTTTGACTTTTGTTCTGTACACAGCACCTGGGCATTCAGCAAAGAAGGCTACGAAACCATTATCATCAACAATAACCCGGAGACAGTAAGTACTGACTTTGATATTGCAGATAAGCTGTATTTTGAGCCATTAACACCAGAAGATGTAGAGAGTATTGTAGATATTGAAAAGCCGGACGGTGCAGTGGTACAGTTTGGCGGACAGACTGCTATTAAGCTGACAGAAGCACTTATGAAAATGGGTGTGCCGATCCTTGGTACAGCAGCAGAAGATGTAGATGCAGCAGAGGATAGGGAACGCTTTGACGAGATCCTGGAGCAGTGCCATATCCCGAGACCGGCAGGACATACTGTATTTACCGCAGAAGAGGCAAAGAAAGCAGCAAATGCTTTAGGATATCCTGTTTTAGTACGCCCTTCCTATGTACTGGGAGGACAGGGAATGCAGATCGCTATCTGCGATGAAGATATTGATGAATTTATCGGTATCATCAATCAGATCGCCCAGGAGCATCCGATCCTGGTAGATAAGTACGTTATGGGCAAGGAAATTGAGGTAGATGCTATCTGTGACGGAACCGATATCCTGATCCCTGGTATTATGCAGCATATTGAACGTACCGGTATCCACTCCGGAGACAGTATTTCCGTATATCCGGCACAGGATATTACACAGCATAATGTTGACACCATTGTGGAATACACAGAAAAACTGGCTAAGGCTCTCCATGTAAAGGGAATGATCAATATCCAGTTTATCGTAGACGGGGATGATGTATATATCATCGAGGTAAATCCACGTTCTTCCCGTACAGTACCATATATCAGCAAGGTAACAGGTATCCCGATTGTTCCGTTAGCGACCCAGATCATCTGCGGCCATACGATCAGGGAACTGGGCTATAATCCAGGACTGCAGCCTGCAGCTGGTTATATTGCTGTTAAGATGCCGGTATTCTCCTTTGAAAAAATCCGCGGTGCAGATATCAGCCTTGGACCGGAAATGAAGTCTACAGGTGAGTGCCTTGGTATTGCAAAGACCTTTAATGAGGCTCTTTACAAGGCGTTTGAAGGTGCCGGGATCCGCCTGCCCAAGTACAAGAAGATGATCATGACTATTAGAGAGAATGAGCAGGAAGAGGCAGTGGATATTGCCCGCAGATTTGCAAATGTAGGTTATCAGATATTCGCTACCAGGGGAACTGCAAGAACCTTAAATGAACATGGGGTAAAGGCGTTAGAGATCCGTAAACTGGAGCAGGAGTCTCCAAACATCCTTGACCTGGTATTAGGCCATCAGATCGATCTGATCATTGATATACCAGCACAGGGCGCTGAAAGAAGCCATGACGGTTTTGTGATCCGCCGTAATGCCATTGAAACAGGTGTAAATGTACTTACAGCCCTTGACACTGCAAGAGCCCTTGTGACAAGCCTTGAGAACCGTGCAAAAGAGCTGACACTGGTGGATATTGCAACTGTAAAGAATGCATAAAATGATGCAGGTGCCAAAAGGTTTTATTAAAAAGCACATGAAATCAGGTTTTGAATGCCTGATTTCATGTGCTTTTGTAATTTTAGGATGCAGTACAGTTATTTACGAAAAGATGTACTTTTTCTACGCTATAGGCTTCTGAGTGTGTATTTCTTTCTACAGTACTTTCTCTTTTTACAATGCCTCTTTTATACATGGTATTAGCATGAGTATTTCTTTCTGGGCATTTTTTTCTGGTGTTGTCTGAAATCTGAAATAATGTACAAAAAAGACTGGAATATAATTAGGCAAAACTAACAAAATTAAGAAAACCACCTGCTTGCTCTGACATTTTTTTCAAAATCGTGCTAAACTAAAATAGGAAACTATGAACGTGGAGCATGAAAAAGAATCTCAAACACAAAAATGTCCTATCGGAGTCTTTCATGCACCTGCTTTCGTGGCCGATTTTCCGCCAATTGTACTCGAATTTCATCACCGTACGCACCGCGTACGCCTCAGAAATTTGGGCACAACTGACAAAAGATCTTCTCACAAAATCAGGTACAGAAAGATTCCAAGAGAACATAAAAAGTTTTGAGAGTACATAAAGAAAGCAGGTGTAAATTTTATGTACGAGAAAGGTCAATATATCGTATATGGCATCCGTGGAGTCTGCAAAGTAACAGACATTATCACCATTGATCATCCTGTTGGACCTAAAGGGCGTCTTTATTATGAGCTTCGTCCTTGTAACCAGAAGGATGGGAGAATCGTGACACCGGTTGACTCAGAAAAGACTATTACCAGGCTGCTGCTTACCAGACCAGAAGCAGAGGCGCTGATCAAAGAAATCCCCCGGATCAAAGAAATGACTGTAACAAATGACAAACAGAGGGAAGAACGGTATAAAGAGGCCTTGAAAACCTGTGACTGCCGTGTATGGGTAAGTATGATCAAAGCCTTGTATCTAAGAAAACAGGACCGGATCGAGCATAAGAAGAAAGTGACGGATTTAGATGAACGGTATTTTCGCATGGCAGAAGATTATCTGGATTCAGAGCTTTCACTTGCTCTTGATATATCAAGGGAAAAGGTAAATGAATATATTAAAGAACGGATCATGGAGTATGCTGTTGATGAGGGAGAAGCCTTTTGACCCCTCTGATACTGAATTGCTACGTGCTTTGCACTCTCGCAATTCTAAAAACATTCGTAATCCGCTCATTTTTCTTCAAAAAATGGCTTCTTACTCATGTTTTTGGCGGGTCCCAAGTTCAAAAATCCTCCTGCAAGCAAGCTTGCATCGGATTTATGAACTTGGGACCCTGGTATCATCATATGTTGTAAATAACAAACCGCCTGCGTCAGCAGGCGGTGATTTTTATATTCGCATGATTTTTATTCGATAGTAGTTCCGGCTTCTCCTGTCAGGCTGCATTCTGCCTTGTCCAGAGAAGTGATAATGGCTTTGCGGCCATTTCCGGCCTCTAAGAAGTTGACAGAAGCGGAAATTTTTGGAAGCATGGAAGCAAATTCAAACTGGCCTTCTTCCATATAAGTCTTTGCTTCAGCAATGGTCATATGGTGGATGGGCTCTTCTTTGTCAGTTCCAAAGTTTAAGGTAACATTGTCAACGCTTGTAAGGATCATCATAACATCAGCATCGATCTCTTTTGCTAAAAGGCCTGTTGCAAGGTCTTTTTCGATAATAGCGCTGGCACCGCGAAGATTGTATCCCTGTTCCATGACCGGGATGCCGCCGCCTCCGCAGGCAATAACGATCTGGTCAGCGTCCATTAAAGCTTTGATGGCATCAATCTCAACAATGGCAACTGGATGAGGAGAGGCTACGATACGTCTGAAGCCGCCTTCTACTGCTTTTACATGGTTTCCTTTGGCTTCTTCTTCTTTGGCTTCTTCTTCACTCATTACACGGCCTACTACTTTTACAGGAGTGTAAAATGCCTCATCATAAGGATCAACAGTGACCTGGGTAAGAACAGTGCTTACCGGCTTATAAATGCCACGCTTGATCAGTTCTGCGCGGATGCCGTTCTGTAAGTCGTAACCAATATAGCCCTGGCTCATAGCGGAGCATACAGACATAGGAGCGGAGCTGTATCCGTGGTGCTGTTTACCGAATTCATTCATTGCTGTATGTATCATGCCTACCTGTGGTGCGTTGCTGTGAACGATGGCAACCTGCCAGCCGTCCTGAATAAAGTCTGCGATCACTTTTGCAGTGCGCTTTACGGCTTCCTTCTGTTCTGGAAGATTGGTTCCCATATCTTTATGGCCAATGGCCATGACGATCCTCTTTTTTGCCATAATGCTTACCTCACTTTTCAGGAAATATTTTTAACATCATGATACGATGTTAGGGTCAAAAGGTATCCCCCCTCTGATACCGAATTGCTACGTGCTTTGCACTCTCGTAATTCTAAAAACATTCGTAATCCGCTCATTTTTCTTCAAAAAATGGCTTCTTACTTATGTTTTTGGCGGATCCCAAGTTCAAAAATCCTCCTGCAAGCACGCTTACATCGGATTTATTACCTTTTGACCTTGGTATCATGATACATTATTATAGAAAAAATTGCAACGAAAAGCGCAAAAAGATGATAGCAAAAGGAAGTTGGGTGTGATATACTGACTGCATGTATGTGATGAAAAAAAAGGAATTCATGTATACAAAGAAAATTTTGCCTGAAGGCTGGAAAAAGAAGGTTTTGGCAGCGGTGTTCCTGGCTGTTTTGGGAAATATCCTGGTGCAGTATGTGATCCCATGGCCGGAGTTTATGACAGTTTCCTATGAGGCAGCAGCAGAGGAACTGGCGGCGTATCCTTTGGGAGTTTATCTGGCGTTAACGTTGCTTATAGCCCCTTTATTGGAAGAAGGAATATTCAGGAAGGGACTTTATGGGATCTTGCGAAAATGGTTTGGTGTGATCTTGTCAGCGTTTATATCAGCCGTCGCATTTGGTCTGTATCATGGAAACTGGATCCAGGGGATATACGGTTTTGTTTTTGGCTTGCTGCTTTCCTGGGGATATGAAAGCAGTTCTTTTGGAAAATACAGAATGGCTGTGGTGATGCATGGAGCTGCAAACGGGGCGGCGCTGCTTTTAAATGTGGTTTTAATTAAATATTTATAAGATATGTATTCCGGGGATCTTCTGGCAAAATCAGGCACAGAAAGATTCCAGAAGCGAAGGAGGAAAAACGTGAAGTTATTATCCATTGCGATTCCGTGTTATAACTCAGAAGCCTATATGGAGCATTGTATCAATACATTGCTTACAGGCGGTGATGAGGTGGAGATCATTATCGTAGATGACGGGTCACAGAAGGACCGTACACCAGAGATCGCCGATGAATATGAGAGAAAATATCCGGGGATCTGCCGTGCGGTCCATCAGGAAAACGGCGGACATGGCCAGGCGGTAAATACAGGTCTTAAAAATGCTACGGGTGTATTTTTTAAGGTAGTAGACAGTGATGACTGGGTCAACGAAGAGGCATACCAGAAGGTTTTGGAAACTTTGAGAGGGTTTGTATACGGTCAGGAAACCCTTGATATGCTGATAACTAACTTTGTTTATGAGAAAGAGGGAGCAAAGCGGAAAAAGGTGATGAATTACCATACTGCTTTCCCAAGGGATAAAGTGTTTACCTGGAAGGATGTTAAGTTCTTTATGACAGGACAGTATATACTGATGCATTCTGTTATTTACCGTACAGAACTGCTGCGCCAGTGTGGACTGGAGCTGCCAATGCATACTTTTTATGTGGATAACATTTTTGTATATCAGCCGCTTCCCCATGTAAAGAACATGTATTATCTGGATGTGAATTTCTACCGCTATTTTATCGGAAGATCTGACCAGTCTGTAAATGAGCAGGTAATGATCGGAAGGATAGACCAGCAGCTGCGGGTGACAAAGCTGATGTTAGGATATTATGATGTAACAAAAATCCCTAACAGAAAGCTGAAGCATTATATGACTTCTTATCTGGAGATCATGATGACCATTTGCTCTGTGCTTGCGATCAAGTCAGGAACAGAGGAAAATATGGAAAAGAAGAAGGAAATATGGGAGTTTTTAAAGAAAGAGAATCTGGCTTTGTGGCTGAGACTGCGGTTTGGATTTTTGGGGCAGGGATGCAATCTGCCTGGGAAGGGCGGTAGAGACCTGCTGATCTTAGGGTATAAGATAACACAGAAGTTTTATGGATTTAATTAATATGGCAGCATTTTCATAATAAAAAAGCGTTTGGTGTTTTAACCAAGCGCTTTTTCTGTTATCTTCTTGTCTTCTGTATCAGCTGCGTATCCGTATACTAAGTAATGGATGGCATAGGCCATTAAGAAAGCACCGCATACGTCAATAATAGAATGTTGTTTTAAGAACATAGTTGCCAGACAGATGGAAGCAGTTAAGAGAAAAGAACAAAGTTTTATGATCTTATGTTTTGATAAGAACCGGCTTCTGCTGATGGCAATGTGGGTTCCCACAGAATTGTATACATGAATGCTGGGGAAGACGTTGGTGTTAGTGTCTGTTTTATAAAGGGCAGCTACGGCTGCACTGAAAATATTCTTATCCGGGTCGATCACCGGGCGGAAATCAGTTCCGTTGTGGAAGAAAGTACAGATGATTAGGCTCAGCGTCATGCCGGAAAATAAAAAGGCACACATTTTGTAGTAATCTTCTTTACTGCGAAACAGAAAGAAAATTAAGGTTCCTGCTACGTAGACGAACCACAAAAAATACGGCACGATGAAATATTCATTAAATGGGATCAGGTCATCTAAGGACGCATGCATAATATGGTAATCACGGGTCACTGTCCGCTCCAGGAACATAAACCAGGGGAGGTAGATGAATGCATAGGACAGCAGCCATGCATGTCTGTATTTGTATAAAAATCCGCAGATCTTTTTCATGTTTTCCTTTCTTGAAATGTTCATATGTCTTGTTTTTTATCGTGGAAAAATTATAGCACGGTAAATTTTGAAAAACAAGGGGAGTCACAAAATATTAATAAACTTCTCTTTTATTTTTATTTTTGTTATGGTATATTTATTATTAAGAAATGAATTTACATGTGAATGGTGGTGTAAGAAATGAATGAAGCACGAAGCGTTTTGGGCGTGATCTGCTCAGCGTATGACAGTTTTTTTGAGGCAGAGAAGAAGATCGCAGATTATATTATGGAGCATAAGGATCAGGCTGTGGATATGACCGTAGGAGAGCTGGCAAAAGCCAGTGGTACCAGTGATGCTACAGTATCAAGATTTTGCCGCAGATGCGGTTTCAAGGGATTTCAGAACCTGAAACTGACACTTGCCAGGGAGATTTTAGAAGAGGAACATCAGAGCCAGGAAGTGACCAATGATATTGACCGGACAGATCTGGAACAGTCTTTAAAGAATATTCTTGCGAATAAAATTGCAGAACTGACAGAGACTATAAAGATGATAGACATTAAAAATCTGGAGATCATACTGGATAAGCTGGAGCATGCAAGAATGGTGCAGCTGGCAGCTGTAGGAAATACCATTCCGGTAGCCTTAGATGGTGCTTTTAAGTTTAATCAGCTGGGCATTCCGGCTGTGGCGGGGGATATCTGGGAAGCGCAGGCTGCCTATGCTTTTAACCTGGGACGTGAGGACGTAGTTTTGATCATTTCTAATTCCGGATCCTCCAAAAGGTTGGAAACACTGGCTGCGGGAGCGAAGGAAAATGGAAGTACCCTGGTACTTATTACCAATAACAGGGAGTCACCCCTGGCGCAGATCTGCGATTATAAGATCATCACTGCTACCAGGGAAAAGCTTCTTACAGAAGAATTCTGGTTTTCCAGAGTGACGGTCACTACTGTGATCGAGATCATCTACCTTCTTCTTATGGCTGGAAAGAAAGATGCAGTAGAGCATATCAGGCGTCATGAAAAAGCTATATCATCAGATAAGCAGCGGGGATAGGCATACTAAGAAAGAAGAAAATAAAGAAGAGAATAGATATTAAGAAAAAATAGGTGCAAGAAAAAATAGAATATAAGCAAACACAGGACAGTACACAGTAATCTGCACAAAAGAGAACCGCATTTTATGGAAAACTGCGGTTCTTTTTTGTTTAAAACGCTGAAAGAACATGCGAAAATATTTTTCTCAAAGAACGCTATTGACGAAAAATAAAAATCATATTATAGTAAGACTAAGGATAAGAAATAAAATTTCTTAAAAATAAGGAGAGATGATACATGATTTACACAGTGACTTTTAATCCGGCACTGGACTATGTGATCTCTGTAGATCATTTTACTCCAGGTAAGGTGAACCGGACCATATCAGAAAACATGATCTGCGGGGGAAAAGGAATCAACGTATCCGCTCTTTTAGCAAATCTGGGCTATGAGAGTACAGCATTGGGCTTTGTAGCAGGTTTTACAGGAGCGGAGATTGAAAAACGGGCAAAAGAACTGGGCTTTGCATCTGATTTCATTCATGTAAAGAACGGCATGTCCCGTATCAATGTAAAGATGAAATCGGACGAAGAGACGGAGATCAATGGCATGGGACCAGATATCCGGCCTGAAGATGTAGATGCCTTATTTAAGAAGCTGGACGGTTTAAAAGAAGGGGATGTATTGGTGCTTTCAGGAAGTATTCCTTCTATGATCAGCCATCACATTTATGAGGAGATCATGAGACGTCTGGAAGGAAGAGGCATCCGCACAGTCGTAGATGCAGAAAAGGATCTGTTGTTAGATGTGCTCCCGTTAAAGCCATTTCTTATTAAACCAAACAACCATGAACTGGGACAGATGTTCGGAAGAGAGTTAAAAACAGAAGAAGAGATCATAGAGTGTGGGAAAGAACTGCAAAACAGGGGAGCTGTGAATGTTCTGGTTTCCATGGCAGGAGATGGTGCATTGCTGGTGGCAGAGGACGGACATATTTATAAGGAAGGAGTCTGCAAGGGAACTGTGAAAAATTCTGTAGGAGCCGGTGACTCCATGGTGGCAGGCTTTTTAGCCGGTTATCTGGAAAAAGCAGATTATGAGTATGCCTTGAAGTTGGGAACAGCCAGCGGCGGTGCAACGGCATTTTCCTATGGCATTGGTACAAAGGAACTGATCATGGAGCTGTTAGGACAGCTGCAATGATAAATGATAAAAAATGAGGTAACTGTTCAGATCCAACCTCCAAAATGCTACGCATTTCGTCGGTGTGGCGTATCCGCCAAATAAAATTTCAAAAACAGTTTTAAAGATGCAAGCATTTTATACCTGTTTTTTGAAATTTTGCTTGGCTCTGAACAGTTACAAAATGAGAATGAAAAAGCAGATTGAAATTTATAAGGAGGTATACGCATGCGTATTACAGAGCTGTTAAAAAAGGAAAGCATTGAACTGGGCGTAAAGGTGGCAGATAAAAATGCGGCCATTGATAAACTGATCTCACTGATGGATGCTGGAGGACGGCTTAACAGTATACAGGGGTATAAAGAGGGAATTTTAGCAAGAGAAGCACTTGGAAGTACAGCTATCGGTGAAGGAATCGCTATCCCACATGCGAAGGTAGATGCTGTAAAAGAGCCGGGACTGGCAGCTATGGTGGTTCCTGAGGGCGTTGATTATGAGGCATTTGATGGTTCTCTGGCAAACCTGATCTTTATGATCGCAGCACCGGCAGCAGGAGATGATGTACATTTGCAGGCGTTATCCAGACTGTCTACATTACTTATGAATCCAGGCTTTAAAGAGAGTCTGATCGGGGCAAAGGATGCAGACGAGTTTTTAGATATCATCGACAAGGCAGAAAATGAACGCTTTGGTGAGGAAGAGAAGAAAACGCAAGCAGCGAAAAATGGGGCAGAGGATAAGAAGACAGAAAAGAAGGAAGCTGGCCAGTCAGATCAGAATGCTTCTGCTGTCAATGCCCATTACCGTGTTCTGGCAGTTACTGCGTGCCCGACGGGTATTGCCCATACCTACATGGCAGCGGAAAATCTGGAAAATACTGGAAAGAAATTAGGGATTTCCTTGAAGGCTGAAACAGACGGCTCCGGTGGTGCCCAGAATGTACTGACAAAAGAAGAAATCGCAGCAGCAGAGGCGATCATTGTTGCAGCAGACAAGAACGTGGAAATGGCCCGTTTTGACGGAAAGCCGGTGATCATGGTTCCTGTAGCAGATGGCATCCACAAGGCAGAGGCTTTGATCAATCAGGCAGTAAGCGGAACAGTACCGGTTTATCATTATAGTGGAGATGTTTCAGGTGCAGCTTCTGAGGGAGAAAGTGACAGCATTGGAAGACAGATCTATAAGCATCTGATGAACGGTGTATCCCATATGCTTCCATTTGTTATTGGCGGTGGTATCCTGATCGCTCTGGCGTTTTTACTGGATGATTATTCCATTGATCCATCTAACTTTGGTAAGAATACACCTCTTGCAGCTTACTTAAAGACCATTGGTGAGCAGGCATTTGGCATGATGCTTCCGATCCTTGCAGGTTTCATTGCAATGAGTATTGCAGACCGTCCAGGTCTGGCTGTGGGTCTGGTAGCAGGTCTGATCGCAAAAATGGGTTCTACTTTTGCAAATCCTGCAGGCGGAGATGTAAACGCCGGTTTCCTGGGTGCATTATTTGCTGGTTTTGCAGGTGGTTATCTTGTTTTAGGCCTTAAAAAGCTGTTTTCCAAACTGCCAAAGTCACTGGAAGGTATCAAACCGGTATTATTATATCCGGTGATCGGTATTTTCCTTGCAGCAGTGGTGACTACTTTTATCAACCCATATATGGGCATGATCAATGACGGACTGACCCACTTCTTAAATGGAATGGGCGGAACCAGCCGTGTAATGTTAGGTATGATCCTTGGCGGCATGATGTCTATTGATATGGGTGGTCCTTTTAACAAAGCAGCTTATGTATTCGGAACTGCCCAGCTGGCAGAAGGAAACTTTGAAGTAATGGCAGCGGTAATGGCAGGCGGTATGGTGCCTCCATTGGCAATTGCACTGTGTACTACTTTCTTTAAGAAAAAATTTACGGAAAAAGAGCGTCAGTCTGGTATTGTAAATTATGTAATGGGACTTTCTTTCATCACAGAAGGAGCTATTCCGTTTGCAGCCCAGGATCCTCTCCGCGTGATCCCTTCCTGCCTGGCAGGTGCAGCAGTAGCAGGTGGCTTGTCTATGGCTTTTGGCTGTACTTTAAGAGCACCTCATGGCGGATTATTTGTACTGCCTACTATTGGCAATCCGGTAATGTATCTGGCGGCAGTTGTGATAGGAGCGGTCGTTGGCTGCGTTATCTTGGGAATTCTTAAAAAGAACGTGGAAGAATAAAACAGACACATACTTAAGGGAGTATTTATAGCAGCCCGGCCAAGGGGAGAAACGGCCGGGCTGTTTTTGCGTCAGTCAGTCAAAGAGAAAGATAGATCATTGATCGATATTTTGATTTGAAAGCTTTCTGATGTATGGGATTACCAGAGCAGCAGAAACAATAAGAGAAGTTATTTCCGCCACAGGGGTTGCCCAGGCAACACCGTTAATACCGAAGATGTGGCTGAACAGACACATGAAGGGAACGTCAACGGTTCCTTTACGCAGCATGGATAAAAGAATCGGCTGACGCTTCTGACCGGTTGCCTGAAATACAGTTAAAGTGAAGAATGTCATGGTAGTCATAGGGCAGGCAGAGCAGATAATATGTAAAAATGTACGTCCATATTGAACAGTTTCCTGATCATTAATGAATAAACGGGTCACACCAGATGCATTTGTGTAAAGTAAGACAGCGATAGTTATGGAAACAACAAGGCTGAACAGAAAGAGAGTACGGATCGCAGCCAGCATCCGTTTCCTGTTACCAGAGGTAAAATTATATCCGATCAGAGGTAAGGTCCCCTGCGTAATGCCCTGGGCTACAGCAAAAGCCAGCATGTTGATCTTTTTTGCTATTCCCATACCGGCAACTGCAATATTAGAGTATCCGGCAATAATGTGATTTAATACAGTGTTGGAGACAGTCCCCATCATGGAGATTAAAAAACTGGGAAGACCGATACTTAGTACTTCAGATGGGATATGGTCAGTGATCCGGTACATACGTGGTGAAAGAGTAAGTACGCTTGTGGCTCTTATTTTCCAGATAAAGTGCAGGAAATAAAGCATGGCAATGGTATTGGAGATTAATGTTGCAATGGCAGCACCAGTGATCTGAAGCCGCAGACCGTAAATGAAAAGCGGATCCAGCAGGATATTTAAAACACCTCCGAAAGCAACACCGAAACTGGCTTGTTTAGAATAGCCTTCTGCACGGATCAGATGGGCAAGTGCCGGATTTAAAACGGTGGGTACAGCACCGATACCGATTGTCCAGAACAGGTAGGAAGAGGCAAGGGGGAGAGTTTCTTCATTTGCGCCAAGAACTGGCATAAGGACAGGACGGAACAGGAGCATAAAAATACCATATAAAAAGGCAGATACAGTGGTTGTCCAAATACAGAATGCGCAGCAATGAGATGCTTTTTTATGTTCATTTGCACCTAAAAAACGGGAAATCAGGCTGGAGCCTCCAACACCAAAAAGATTGGAAAGAGCTGTCATAAACATGAAAAGAGGCATATTTAATGTGGCAGCAGCTACTTGTCTGGGTTCACCTAACTGCCCGATAAAAAATGTATCAGCCATATTATATATGATAGTGATGATCTGGCTTATGACAGTTGGAACTGCAAGAACCAGGATCGCTTTGGGAATAGGCATACTGCAAAACAGCACCTCATTTTTTTCTTTCATTGTGCAAGCACCTCATTTCGCCTTGTTTTAAACAATCTATAAAACATTGAATAGAAAAATAAAAACTTTCTTCTACAGGGGTGGGATAATGGGAGAAAAATCCCTCCTCTTCCTGAGAAATAAAACCGTGTACAATAGCTCGGAATAACCGGCGGTAATGGACCAGTTCTTTACTTTGTAAATGAAAATCCTGAAATATTTTTTTTAAAGGATCTGTAATAAGAATAGCAGCATTATCAAGGACCTGATGATCTTTGGCAGCTGTGTTCATGATCAGCCAGTAGAGCTGCCGGTGTTCTTTAGCAAATAAGCGGTAAGTATCAGCAAGGATACGGACAGCTTGTTCACCATGCTGTTCTTTTACAGCATCCATTTCCATTTCCTTTTGCAGCTGCAGGCCATATTCACAAACGGCTGTGATCAGTTCGTCCATGCTTTTTATATGATTGTAAAGAGAAGCGGTTTTGACCTGAAGAGAATCAGCCAGAAGACGCATAGAAAAACATTCACGTCCCTGGGTTTCTATCAGATCTGCTGCAGCTTTTATGATTATTTCTTTATTTAATCCTTTGTGTGACAAAAAAACACCCCTTTCAAAAACTAATGACATTAGTTAAAATAATATACTAATGACGTTAGTTTGTCAAGATAACAAATAAAAGGATTAAATACAAAAAATAATTTTCAAAAAGTGTTGACAATTCCTACAATTTGAATTATACTATTCAAGCAATCGCATTTGAGACAAGTGTGAGAGCGGATAAGGGGTCTTAGCTCAGCTGGGAGAGCATCTGCCTTACAAGCAGAGGGTCACAGGTTCGAGCCCTGTAGGCCCCATCCAATTAAATAATATGGCGGAATAGCTCAGATGGCTAGAGCACACGGTTCATACCCGTGGTGTCGAGAGTTCGAATCTCCCTTCCGCTATTTTGCATGGGGTCTTAGCTCAGCTGGGAGAGCATCTGCCTTACAAGCAGAGGGTCACAGGTTCGAGCCCTGTAGGCCCCATCCATTAACTAAATATGGCGAGATAGCTCAGTTGGCTAGAGCACACGGTTCATACCCGTGGTGTCGAGGGTTCGAATCCCCCTCTCGCTATGAACGAAGAGGCAATCTGTGAAAGCAGGTTGCTTTTTTGCAATATAAATTAGATAAAACGGAAAATGATCATGAAAAATAAAATACATATTGGAAAAGCAGGTGCTTTATGAAAAATACAGTGAGAAAACATATTTATTTCTCTGGAAGGGTCCAGGGAGTAGGATTCCGATATCGTTCTTATTATATTGCCCAGTCACTGGGGTTGACTGGATGGGTGACGAATCTCTGGGATGGTCGGGTGGAAATGGAAGTGCAGGGACAGCCTCTGGATATCCAGGAACTTTTAAAACGTATCCAGGAACAAAACTGGATCGAAGTATCAGATATGGAGATCACAGATATTCCCTGTAAACAGGAAAACAGCTTTCATATATACTGAGAAGTTAATGGCTGTAACGGCTATGGGCATTTTTAATAGAAATTTTCGATGTGTTTTATATGTTTTTCAACAGTGGTATGGTATAATGTAATAAGCGCAGAAAAAAACAAGCGCCGCCAAGGGCGGCATTTGTTTTTTGCAAGCTTATTAACGAAGGTCCCGTCTGCGTCAGCAGACAGATGAGCGCGTCAGCGCGTGGACCTGAGTCTACGCAGAAAGAGGAACAAGCGCCGTCAGTGCATGGAACTGAGTTTATACAGAAACGAGAAAGGACACCCGTTTGCCTATGTACCATTTTATCATCAATCCAAATGCAGGCTCAGGCAGAGGATGGAAGGTATGGAGAGCCATCGCCGGTTATATGGATCGGCACAATATTGAATACGAAGCGGTTCTGACAAACGGGACCGGTGAAGCCAGAGAAGCGTCCAGGGAATTGACCAAGGAAGCAGGAAAGCCGTGCTTCCTTATTGTTGTTGGCGGAGACGGCACCATGAATGAAGTTTTAGATGGAGCTTCCTTCCATGGTCCTTTAAATCTGGGCTATATCCCGGCAGGAACAGGAAATGACTTATGGCGAAGTCTTCATATGCCGGCAAGTCCTGTGCGGTGTCTGAAAAAGCAGCTTTACCCAAGGCACTTCTCCGTGATCGATTACGGCGTTCTTTCTTATGGAAAAGGAGAACCATTTCACAGGCGGTTTTTAGTTAGTGCCGGAATCGGCTTTGACGCAGCTGTCTGTCAGGCGGCCCGCGATTCCAGACTTCGCAGCCGCTTAGGCCACATGGGTTTTCGCAGGCTTTCTTATCTGCTTCTTGGTATCAGCCAGTTTTTTAAATGCCGTTCTTCCAGGGGATATATTGTTTTGGATGGTGTAAAAAGGGTAGAATTTAATAATATCCTGTTTATATCTTGTCATATCCAGCCTTCAGAAGGCGGCGGCTTTGTTTTTGCACCAAAGGCAGATGGAAAAGACGGGCTGATGAACATTTGTGTAGTCAGCTATGCCAACCGGTTGAAGCTGATCCCGCTTCTTTTAAGCGCTATGACAGGCAGAAGAAAACGTTATAAAGGGCTCAGGACCTACGAATGCCGGGAAGTGAGAATACATACAGATGCCTCTTTTCCGGTTCATGTAGACGGAGAAGTATGCGGCAATGTAAATGATATACAGGCTGAATGTATACCACGGAAAGTGCGGATGATGTTCTGATAACGTGGCTCGCCTGATAAAAAGTATTTTATACAGATCAGATGTCCTCTCGGAGTCTTTCCTGTACCTGCCTTTGTGGCCGGTTTTTTGCCAGTCGCATTCGGATTTCATCACCGTACGCACCGCGTACGCCTCAGAAATTTGGGTACAACTGACAAAAAAACTTCTCACAAAATCAGGCACAGAAAGATTCCGAGAGAACATATCAGTTATAAAGGAGACATGAAATAAATGAGGATTGGACAGGGATATGATGTACACAAACTGGTAGAGGGAAGAAAACTGATCCTTGGCGGTGTAGAGATCCCATATGAGAAAGGACTTTTAGGACATTCCGATGCGGATGTTCTTGTTCATGCAGTTATGGATGCTCTGCTGGGAGCAGCAGCCTTAGGGGATATCGGACAGCATTTTCCGGATACAGATCCAGAATATGAAGGCATTTCCAGTATTGAACTGCTGAAAAAAGTAGGAGAACTGTTAGAAGAAAAGGGTTATATAGTGGAAAATATTGATGCCACTATTATTGCCCAGCGCCCTAAATTGTTAAATTACCGTCCGGCAATGGCTGAAAACATTGCAGAGGCTCTTCATCTGGATGTATCCAGAGTCAGCGTAAAAGCTACCACAGAAGAGGGCCTTGGCTTTACAGGGACAGGCGAAGGAATCTCATCCCAGGCAATTACATTATTGACGGAAGTAGCTGATTACTGCTATGATAATAAAATAATAAATGAAGGCTGTGGGGGCTGTGGAGGCTGCTGTGGTCCTCAAAAGTAAAGTTTAAGTGATAAAAGGGATAGCATAAATAAATGTGCGTATGAAAAAGCGCGGAAATGAGGAGGAATTATGAAGATTTTTAATACTCTCACAAGAAGAAAAGAAGAATTTGTCCCATTAACACCGGGACAGGTGAAAATGTATGTATGCGGACCTACGGTTTACAATCTGATCCACATTGGAAATGCAAGACCGATGATCGTATTCGATACAGTACGCCGCTATTTTGAGTACAAGGGATATGATGTACAGTATGTATCCAACTTCACTGATGTAGATGACAAGATCATCAAGAAGGCAAATGAAGAAGGCGTAGATGCAGAAGTTATCTCCAAACGCTATATTGAAGAGTGCAAAAAGGATATGGCAGCATTAAATGTAAAGCCTGCTACTGTAAATCCACAGGCAACCCAGGAGATCCAGGGCATGCTCACCATGATCCAGACACTGATCGATAAGGGACATGCTTACGTTGCAGATGACGGAACTGTATATTTTAAGGTAAAATCCTTTAAAGAATACGGCAAATTATCCCATAAGAATTTAGATGAACTTCAGTCCGGCTTCCGTGAATTAAAGGTAAGTGGTGAAGAAGTAAAGGAAGACCCAAACGATTTCGTTCTTTGGAAGCCGAAAAAAGAAGGAGAGCCTTACTGGGAGTCTCCATGGTGCCAGGGACGTCCAGGCTGGCATATTGAGTGTTCTGTTATGGCAAAGCATTATCTTGGAGACCAGATCGATATCCATGCAGGCGGTGAAGATCTGATCTTCCCACATCATGAAAATGAGATCGCACAGAGTGAATGCGCAAATGATAAGACCTTTGCAAACTACTGGATGCACAATGGTTTCTTAAATATTGATAATAAGAAGATGTCTAAATCACTGGGCAACTTCTTTACTGTTCGTGATATTGCTGAGAAATATGACCTGCAGGTACTGCGTTTCTTTATGTTAAGCGCACATTACAGAAGCCCGATCAACTTCAGCGCAGAACTGATGGAGGCTTCTAAGAACGGATTAGAGCGTATCATTACGGCAGTAGACCGCTTAAAAGAACTGGATGCAAAGGCAGAAGGTGCTGCTGAGACCTGTGCAGAGCAGGAAAAGATGGTGGAAGTACAGAAGCTGCGTGAAAAATATGAGGCAGCTATGGAGGATGATTTTAACACAGCAGATGCTGTTTCCGCTATTTTCGAGTTGGTAAAACTTGCTAACTCCACAGCAGATGCTTCCAGCACCAAATCCTATATTTCCTGCCTGTTAAAGGAAATCGAACAGTTATGTGATGTTTTAGGCATCATCACAGAGAGAAAGGCAGAAGTCCTTGACAGCGAGATCGAGGAAATGATCGCAGCAAGACAGCAGGCAAGAAAAGACAGAAACTTTGCTCTTGCAGACGAGATCAGAGGAAAACTTCTGGATATGGGTATTGTCCTAGAAGATACCAGAGAGGGCGTAAAGTGGAAGAGAGCATAACTTTAAAGGCCTTTCTGGAATTTTATAAAAAGACAATGGAAATGGGCCCTGTAGATGCAGGGACCTATTCTCCTTTGGTACTGGCATATATTGGAGATGCAGTTTATGAAGTAATGATCCGTGCCAAAGTAGTGAACAAAGGCAGTATCCAGGTGAACAAGCTTCACAAAAAAAGTGCAGAGCTGGTCAAAGCAGGTACACAGGCTGCCATGATCCATCTTTTAGAAGAAGATCTGACAGCACAGGAACATGCAGTATATAAAAGAGGACGTAATGCTAAATCCTTTACCATGGCAAAACATGCTACTATGGCAGATTACCGTACAGCAACTGGTTTTGAGGCACTGGTTGGCTGGCTGTTCCTTGAAGAACGATTTGAACGTCTTACACAGCTTGTGAGCACAGGGCTTGAAAGAATTGGTGCATTGGAAATGAAAACAGGATCACCAGAACAAAAAGGAGAGTCATAAATGAGATACGAAGAACTGACTATAGAAGGCCGCAATGCCGTATTAGAGGCATTTCGTTCCGGCAAGACCATTGACAAGCTGTTTGTATTAGACGGCTGCCAGGACGGCCCTGTAAGAACCATTGTCAGAGAAGCTAAAAAGTACGATACTATTATCAATTATGTTGCAAAAGAACGCTTGGACCAGATGTCTGAGACAGGAAAACACCAGGGTGTCATTGCCTATGCTGCTGCTTATGAAT
Organism: Lachnospiraceae bacterium; assembly: GCA_025758065.1. Taxonomy (NCBI): domain Bacteria; kingdom Bacillati; phylum Bacillota; class Clostridia; order Lachnospirales; family Lachnospiraceae; species Lachnospiraceae bacterium. The sequence continues at coordinate 285,135 of CP107199.1, read as the reverse complement.
ACGCAGAAGTAGAAGATATGTTAAAGCTGGCAGAAGAAAAGGGAGAACCGCCTTTTTTATTCCTGCTTGACGGGATTGAAGATCCCCACAATCTGGGTGCTATCATCCGTACTGCCAATCTGGCTGGCGCACATGGGGTTATTATTCCAAAGCGTCGTGCAGTAGGCCTGACAGCTACCGTTGCAAAGACATCGGCCGGCGCGTTAAATTATACTCCGGTTGCAAAAGTTACAAACCTGACCGCTACAATGGAAGATTTAAAAAAGAGAGGTCTCTGGTTTGTATGTGCTGATATGGGCGGCGATGTGATGTACAAAATGAACCTTGCCGGTCCTATGGGACTTGTGATCGGAAATGAGGGGGAAGGCGTCAGCAAACTTGTAAAGGAGCACTGCGATATGGTAGCATCCATTCCTATGAAGGGAGATATTGATTCCCTGAATGCTTCTGTTGCAGCAGGTGTGCTGGCTTATGAGATCGTGCGCCAGCGTCTGGCTAAATAAGTAGTACGGATCGCTTTGGTATACGGCAGAACAAGGAGTTGAGCAGTTTTGGAAAGAACAAAAAAGATAACAGCTGCCTTACTGGCAGCAGCAACAGTAATAACATCAGGTCAGGCATTTCTTATGACCGGTCTGGCAGCACAGCAGAATTCCCGGACTACCATTGAAGATACACAGGTGCCTTTGTATAGCAAACCGGCAGGAAGCCATGTGCTGACACCTATTGCTTCCGGTGTGACAGTATATAAAAATGATAAAGCCACTTTGGATGCATCGAATACAGCTTCCGGCTACATTATGGTGAAATATACCGGCAGTGTTGGCAAGATTAAGGTACAAGTATCAAAAAGTGGTTCAGAGACTTACACTTACGATTTAAACAGCAGTGGCACCTATGAGGTATTTCCTTTATCTGAAGGAAATGGCTCCTATCAGGTAAAAGTGTTTGAAAATATCCAGGGAACCCAGTATTCCCAGGCGTTCAGCCAGAGTCTGGATGTAAATATCACAGATACCTTTGGACCGTTTTTATATCCCAATCAGTATGTAAACTTTAATCCTGCCAGTGCGGCTGTGCAGAAGGGAGCAGAACTTTCATCTGGAGTTACAGACCAGATCGGAGTAGTTACCGCCATTTATAATTACGTTATTAACAATCTGACCTATGATACAGCAAAAGCACAGTCTGTACAATCCGGATACCTGCCTAATGTAGATGTGGTCCTTGCGCAGAAAAAGGGCATCTGCTTTGATTATGCGGCTTTGATGACAGCTATGCTGCGGTCTCAGGATATCCCGACCAAGCTGGTAGTAGGATATACAGGAAGCCTTTACCACGCATGGATCAATGTATTCCTGGAAGGTCAGGGATGGGTGGACAATGTGATCTATTTTGATGGTCATGACTGGAAACTGATGGATCCTACATTTGCTTCTTCTGGAAAGCAGAGCAAGGAGATCATGCAGTATATTGGAAATGGTGGCAATTATAAGGCAAAATACAGCTATTAAAAGCTGTAACGAATTACAGGGGGAAATGCAATGGCAGATTTAGAAAAAAAAGATGAGAAGACCAGACAGTGGCGCTCCTATTCCTGCAGCCAGCTGTCTGCGTTCTGCCTGCAGATTTCTCTGCTTCTGGAAGCGGCAGTACCTTTAGATGAGGGATTTTCCATTATGGCAGAGGATGCTGAAGATGAAAATGAAAAGAAAATGCTTCTTTATATGGCAGAGGGGGCAGAACTGGGAGATCCTTGTTTTAAGGTATTGGAAGATACAGGCGTATTTCCGGCCTATGTGGTCCGCATGGCAAAGCTGGGACAGGAAACAGGTACTCTGGATCAGATGATGAAATCTCTTTCTGACTATTATGAGAAAGAAGACCGTCTGATCAAGGCAGTGAAAAATGCTGTGACTTATCCGGCTATGATGATCCTTATGCTTCTTGTAGTCTTATTTGTCCTGTTTGTAAAGGTAATGCCTATTTTTTCAAAGGTCTATGAACAGCTGGGGGCAGAAATGTCACCTGTGGCACAGTCCGCTATCCGGTTGGGTGGGATTTTCAGCGGAGTGGCTCTTGTTTTAGTGGCACTGATCGCAGTGGTGGTTGCGGGAATGAGTATTGCAGCGAAAATGGGTATTCATGTGAACTTTATCCAGAATGTGATCCGCCAGATAAAGAATCGCAGCAAGATTGCCCAGGCCATTGCAAAAAGACGTTTCACAGCTGTTCTTTCCCTGACATTAAGAAGCGGACTGGAATTTGAAAAAGGCCTTGAACTGGCAGGCGGGCTGGCTGAAAATGATGTGATATCAGAGCAGCTGAAAAAATGCTCTGAAAAGCTGGAGCTGGGTGAAAGCTATTATGATGCATTAAAAGAAACGGGTATGTTCTCTGGCTTTTATATCCAGATGATAAAAGTAGGTACCAGAAGCGGCCATCTTGACAGTGTAATGGAAGAGATATCTAATGACTATGAAGAAATAGCGGACACAGCCATTGACAATATGATCGCAAGATTTGAACCCACGATCGTGGCAGTGCTGGCAGTATCTGTAGGTCTGGTGCTTCTTTCTGTTATGCTTCCTTTAGCTGGAGTACTTTCAGCTATCTGATGCATTCTGGCAGACTGGAGGAACCTATGAAAATAAGAGTAAGTAAAGTTAAAGAGGATAAAGGGGAGCTTAGAGGGCTTTTGTTATCCTTTTTGCTGCTTTTAGCAGCAGTTGCGGCTTTTGGGACCGGTTCTCTGGGTTTTTTAAACAGAACTGGTGAAAGGAGTCAGGAAACACTGCGTAAAGCCATTGCAAGGGGCTGCGTACAGTGTTATGCCATTGAAGGAAGATATCCGCCAAGTGTGGAATATCTGGAAGAAAATTACGGGGTCCAGATTGACCATGATAAATACAATGTGTTTTATGACGGATTTGCTTCCAATATCATGCCGGAGATTACTGTGATCCTGGCAGAACAGGAGGACGCTGTAAAGTGAAAGAAAAGACACAGACAAAGGGATCGGCCATAAGCGGTCTTTTTACCATGCTTCTGTTTCTTGTATTCGTTTTATGCGCCCTTTTTTCTGTTCTTATGGGAAGCAGGGTGTATGAAAATATCATAAAACGAAGTGATGCCAATTTTTCAGGCACCACTGCAATAAGCTATATAGCGAACAAAATACGTCAGGGTGACAGAGAAAATAGTGTGGATATAATAGAAGTAGACGGTACTTCTGTTTTACAGCTAAAACAGCAGGTTGGGGAAGAAAAATACCACACATGGATCTACTGGAAAGACGGCAGCATCCGGGAACTGTTTACAGATGAGAACAGCGGTCTGGGTCTGGATGACGGCCTTGAGATACTGGAATGCGCCGGTCTTTCTATGGAAAAAGAGAAAAATACCATCACACTGCAGACATTAGGCGAAGGTGCAGCGGGCTTAAAACTTTCATTAAGAAGCGGAGGAAAGGATGCCAATGAGCAGAAATAGAGGGTCTGGTTCCGGACCGTTTTTAATTGAAATGGTGATAGCTGCAGGATTTTTTATGCTTTGCGTGGCAATGTGTCTGTCTGCTTTTGTGCAGGCAGATCGTCTTAGCAAAAACGGACGGGATCTTAATCGCGCAGTTCTGGCAGCTGAAAGTCTGGTAGAAGAGGTAAAGGCGGGAAATACAGAAAATTTTGGTAATTCCGTGCCTGATGACAATTTTCAGAAGATATTTGAAAAATGGAAAACTGGAGATCCGGATGCAAATGCAATGTATCAGTCCATAGAAAGCAGCGAAGATATCCATACATACCAGGTAGTATGGGATAAAGAGTGGAACTGTTATCCTGATACGGGAGAATTGGAAAAAAATGGTAAAAAACTGGCTTATGCCGGAGAGATCATGACAGGCATGAAAGACCAGATGAAAGAGATTGCAGTGGTCATTTTTGATTATGGAACTTCAACTGACCATGGAAGTGAAATTTTCCATATTTTTACAGAACAATATGTAAAACCGTAGTTTTTTTGCCTTTCTGAAAAGAAAAGATATGATGTGAGTGTCAAAAGTAAATTTTGCCACTCACTGATGTAACCGGATTGCTCCATTGCTATGCAATTCCCGCAATCCTCGAACACCTCAAACTCCCATAAAATGGCGTGTTCACACCATTTTATTTCGTTTTCGGTGTTCGGCGTGTCAATAAGTATAAATTGCTTATTTGTGCGAGCACAAACGCAATTTATACTTTTGACACTTACATCAAGATATCGAAGTTTATCATAGAAAGCAGGTGGGAGAATGGCTGGACAGGCAGTTAAACATAAAGTAAATATCGGTCTGACATCACTGATACTCATTTTTATCATCCTGTGTCTGGCTACCTTTAGTCTGCTGTCTTTAAGCAGTGCCAGAGGAGACCAGAGTCTGGCGGTCAGAAGCGCCAAGGCTGTGACAGAGTATTACCGGGCAGATGCACAGGGGGAAAAATGGTTAAAGCAGGCCGATGCCATTTTGCAGAAAGAAACCATAGGAGTTATGTCCCAGGACGAGATAAAAACCCTGGCCGGGAACGTAGCTTTGGAACTTGGCTGTAATGTGAATGAGAAAACAGGGTACATCAGTACAGACATTTCCATGGAACGAGGACAGGCGCTGCACATTGATCTGGCTCTTACAGGGAATGAAAACAGGTACGAAGTAAAGTCCTGGTATGTATATGACAGCGGTAATTATGAGATTGACGATTCTATGCCTGTGTGGGGTGGAAATTAGCCCTTTTGCAGGTCAAAAAGTTTAAAATAAAGAAAAGTGGGAATGATAACGGGAGGAAGAGTAATGGAGGTAATGGAGCTTCTTACACAGGCTGTGGAACAGAATGCAGCGGATATCTTCCTGGTTCCCGGTATGCCTTTTTCTTACAAGATCGGCGGACGTATCATCTGCCAGGGCGAAGAAAAGATTATGCCGGATGAGATGGACCAGATGATAACAAGAATATATGAGATTGCAAAAAACAGGAGCATGGAGCGGATATTAGCCCATGGGGATGATGATTTTTCTTTTGCGATCCCTGGTGTTTCCAGGTTCAGGGCCAATATTTTCAGACAGAGAGGTTCTCTGGCAGCAGTCATCCGTGTAGTACGGTTTGAACTGCCGGATGCAGGCCAGTTAAATCTGCCGGATGTGATCATGGGAATAGCAAAGCTTACCAGAGGCATGGTGCTTGTAACTGGACCTGCAGGAAGCGGTAAAAGCACTACACTTGCATGTATCATTGATGAGATCAATAAAAACCGCAATGCCCATGTTATTACGTTGGAAGATCCTATTGAGTATCTTCACAGGCACAAAAAGAGTGTTGTTACCCAGAGAGAGATCGCAACGGATACGGACAGCTATGTTTCAGGCCTTCGGGCTTCCCTGCGCCAGGCACCGGATGTGATCCTGCTTGGGGAAATGCGTGATCATGAAACTATCAGTATTGCCATGACTGCAGCAGAAACAGGTCATCTGATCCTGTCAACATTGCATACACTGGGAGCAGCCAATACCATTGACCGTGTGATCGATGCATTTCCGCCAAGCCAGCAGCAGCAGATTCGCACCCAGCTTTCCATGGTATTGGATGCAGTGATCTGTCAGCAACTGGTGCCTACACTGGACGGTGGGGAACGCCCTGTTTTTGAAATCATGTTCTTAAATAATGCTATCCGGAATATGATACGTGAGTCAAAGACCCACCAGATCGACGGCATTATTTCTACATCCCAGGAAGAGGGGATGGTATCCATGGACAATAGCCTCCTTGCTCTTTACAGACAAAATGTGATCAGCAAGGATACAGCCATTATCTACAGCAGCAATGCAGAACTGATGGAGAAGAAGATGGCAAGAATATAAAAATTGTAAAAATCTGGAAAAACCGGTAAAAATTTGAAATTGCCCCGGAAATTTCTGGAAACTCCTTGCTGGATAGAGTGTGTTTGTTCAGGAAGGAGTTTTTATGAAAACAGATAAAAGAAAGATAGTTATTGTAGGCACGGGAATGGTAGGCATGAGCTATGCATACTGCCTGCTAAACCAGTCAGTGTGTGATGAACTGGTATTGATAGATGTGGATAAAAAACGGGCAGAAGGCGAAGCCATGGATTTAAATCATGGACTTGCATTTGCTGGTTCCAGCATGAAAATCTATGCCGGGGAATATAAGGACTGCCAGGACGCAGATCTGGTGGTCATTGCAGCAGGAGTGGCCCAGAAACAGGGGGAGACCCGCCTGGATCTTTTAAAGAGAAATACCCAGGTGTTCCGTTCTGTTATCGAACCGGTGACAGCTTCTGGCTTTAACGGCATATTTCTGGTAGCTACTAATCCAGTGGATATTATGACCCGCATTACATGCACATTGTCTGGTTTTAATCCCCGCCGGGTTTTGGGAAGCGGTACTGCCCTGGATACAGCAAGACTCCGATATCTTTTAGGAGAGTTTTTGCAGGTTGATCCCAGAAATATCCATGCCTATGTGATGGGAGAGCATGGAGACAGCGAATTTGTTCCTTGGAGCCAGGCATTTCTGGCAACTAAGTCCATTTTAGAACTTGACCGGGAACTGGAATCTTCCCTGACCACCCATTTATTCCGTATTGAAGAAGAGGTGCGCACGGCAGCTTACAAGATCATTGAGGCAAAGAAAGCAACTTACTATGGCATCGGTATGGCACTGACCCGCATTACCAAGGCTATTTTAGGGGATGAGCACAGTGTTCTTACGGTATCTGCCGTGCTCAGAGGCGAATATGACCAAAGGGATGTATTTACCGGTGTTCCTTGTATCCTGAATCAGAACGGGGTACAGAGGATATTGCCGTTGTCATTAACGAAAGAAGAAAAAGAAAAATTTGACGCATCCTGTGATATACTAAGAGAAGGCTACGAAGGTATCTTATAACACATTTATTTATGAAATTGATCCTGTTGTCCGCCTGCGCGGGCTGGTTCAGGATGAATAGATATACATGAGGAGAAAATGAAAATGAAGGTTTTATTATTAAACGGAAGTCCAAGAAAGAAAGGATGCACCTACACAGCACTGAATGTAGTTGCAGATGCATTAAAGGTAGAAGGAATTGAAACAGAAGTATTCCAGGCCGGTGATCCGGATATGGAAAATGTAAAGGCAGCAGCAGCTAAATTAAAAGAATCTGATGCATTAGTAGTAGGTTCCCCTGTTTACTGGGCATCCCCAAGCGGTCAGATCATCGAATTTATGGACCGTCTGGCATCAGTAGCAGGAAAAGATATGCTCTATAAACCGGCAGCTGCCGTAGCTTCCGCCAGAAGGGCCGGAACTACTGCTACTTTAGATGTGCTTACCAAATATTTTTCTTATCACCAGATGCCGGTCGTATCTTCCTGTTACTGGAACATGGTACACGGAAATGCACCAGAAGAAGTAATGAGAGACGAAGAAGGAGTCCAGATCATGCGTGTCCTTGGAAAGAACATGGCATGGCTGTTAAAATGCATCGAAGCAGGAAAGAAAGCTGGTGTGGCTGTTCCAGTGGCAGAGGATAAGGTCAAAACTAATTTTATCCGGTAATCAGATAAAGTATGTAAAATAAAATTGGGAGATGGATCAGAAGTGGTTCATCTCCTTTTTTGATAATCCAAAAATCCCCCTTGCCTAAATGAATATAAAATGCTATAGTAAAACTAAGCTTGATGTTTCTATTAGTTCTAAAGGCATTCGCCATTTTCTTTTGCAAAAAATCTTAGAAATCTTCAATGCTTAAAATCCAACAACAAAGCAGAGAGGATTCCAAGATGATAAAGGCAAAAGGAATCCTCCAAAGAAGTAAGGAGGACAAAATATGGTAAAAAACAGAAGTGTGAAAGAAACAGGGATTATTACAGATGTACCAAATGCAGCACGGAATTACAAAGACCGTATCTTTCGTATGGTGTTTAGGGAAAAGAAAGCACTTTTAGCATTGTATAATGCTATGAATGAAACGGACTATGAAAATGAGGACGATCTAAAAGTAACCACATTGGAAAGTGCCCTTTATCTAGAAATGAAAAATGACGTTTCATTTGTTTTATATGATGAATTACTGCTATACGAACACCAGTCAACGAAAAATCCTAATCTTCCCCTGCGCAACCTGTTTTATGTATCGGATGTATATTCAGAGCTGACAAAAGACCTGTTCTTGTATGGAAGCGTTCCGGTACAGATCCCGGAGCCGAAATTTGTGGTGTTTTACAATGGTCTGGAAAATATGCAGGAAAGAGAAGTCTTAAAACTGTCCAGCTTATATGCGAAGAAAGCGGAACACATAAGCCTGGAACTGGAAACATTAGTATTAAATGTAAATGTAGGCTATAATAAAATATTAATGGAGCGATGCAGACAATTAAGCGACTATGCCCAGTTTGTAAGCGAAGTCCGGAAACGGCTGAGTAAGAAAATACCACTGTCAGAAGCAGTGAACGAAGCCGTAGAGGACTGCATCCAAAGAGGGATTCTTGCAGAGTTCCTGAGCAAAAACCGTGCGGAGGTGATCAAAGTGAGTATTTATGAATATGACGAAGAAAAAGTAAAGCGGATGTTTAAAGAAGAGTGCATGAAGCTTGGAATGGAGCAGGGCAAACAGCTTGGAATAGAGCAGGGCAAACAGATTGGAATAGAACAAGCAAGAGTGATTTTTCGTCTGTATATCTCTGGAAAATCAGAAGAAGATATCGCCAGAGAAACTGGTGAAACCATTGAAATGATCCATAAAGTTTTGAAGGGATAATGATCATATATGGATTAATACATAGGGAGATGAACTTGATGTGGTTCATCTCCTAAAAAAATATTATAGTATTTTTTGATTGAAAGACATAATAAAAAAGCAGAAACCTTTGATACCCAAAAGCTTCCACTCTTTCTTAAGCTGCTGACGGGAATCGGACCCGTGACCTCCGCACTACCAATGCGACGCTCTACCGACTGAGCCACAGCAGCAACTATATGAAATTTGCCGGTTCTGATGAAAATGAAAAGCTGCTGACGGGAATCGGACCCGTGACCTCCGCACTACCAATGCGACGCTCTACCGACTGAGCCACAGCAGCATTTCTTGTTCGTCAGAAGCGAACCTCATATATACTATCATGAGGGATAGCTTTTGTCAACGGGAAAATGAAAAAAAGTTCAAAAAGTGCTCAAGCAAGCAAGCTTGCAATATACTTTCTCATTCAAACCGGTGCATGGCTGAACTATAAACAAGTAATAATGATACAAAAGCTGTGACTTTACTACAGCCGGAAAATGTGATATGATTTTAAATAATTATGATGACAGATCACGGAGGAACATTTATGGCAGAGAAAGATATGGTAATAGAGACCGAAGAAAAAGAGCCGGTTTCCAAGAACTTTATAGAGCAGGAAATTGACAAGGACCTGGCAGAAGGGGTTTATGACCATGTCCAGACCCGTTTTCCACCAGAACCAAACGGTTATCTGCATATCGGACATGCCAAGTCTATTCTTTTAAACTATGGACTGGCACAGAAATATAATGGTAAATTCAACCTGCGTTTTGATGATACAAACCCTACAAAGGAAAAAAGCGAGTTTGTAGAGTCGATCATGGCAGATGTAAAGTGGTTGGGAGCAGACTTTGAGGACAGACTGTTCTTTGCATCCAACTATTTTGAGAAAATGTATGAGTGTGCTGTTTTTCTTATTAAGAAGGGAAAAGCATTCGTCTGTGACTTAAGCGCAGAGCAGATCAGAGAGTACAGAGGCGATTTCAATACTCCAGGTAAGGAAAGCCCATACAGAAACCGTTCCATCGAAGAGAACCTGCGTCTTTTTGAGGAGATGAAGGAAGGCAAATATCAGGATGGCGAGAAAGTTCTGCGTGCAAAGATCGATATGGCTTCTCCTAATATCAACATGAGAGATCCGGTCATTTACCGTGTGGCTCATATGCACCATCACAATACAGGTGATAAGTGGTGTATCTATCCGATGTATGACTTTGCTCATCCGATCGAAGATGCTGTAGAGCACATTACCCACTCTATCTGTACTTTGGAATTTGAAGATCATCGCCCTCTTTATGACTGGGTAGTAAAAGAGTGTGAATTTGAGAATCCACCTCGTCAGATTGAGTTTGCAAAGCTGTATCTGACTAATGTGGTTACAGGAAAGCGTTATATCAAGAAACTGGTAGAAGATGGTATTGTAGATGGCTGGGATGATCCGCGTCTGGTATCCATCGCTGCACTGCGCAGAAGAGGTTATACACCAGAGTCTATCAAACGTTTTGTAGAGTTAGTTGGCGTTTCCAAGGCAAACAGCTCTGTTGATTATGCGATGCTTGAATACTGCATCCGTGAAGACTTAAAGCTTAAAAAAGCCCGTATGATGGCTGTTTTAGATCCTGTAAAACTGGTGATCGATAACTATCCGGAAGGCCAGGTAGAAGAGCTGGATGTTCCAAACAACCTGGAAAATTCAGAACTGGGAAGCAGAAAGGTTCCATTCAGCCGTGAAGTTTATATCGAAAGAGAAGACTTTATGGAAGAACCGCCTAAGAAATATTTCCGTATGTTCCCGGGAAATGAAGTACGTCTTATGGGTGCTTATTTTGTAAAATGCACTGGCTGTGAAAAAGATGAAAATGGAAATGTAACTGTAGTACATGGAACCTATGATCCTGAGACAAAGAGCGGTTCCGGCTTTGAAGGCAGAAAGGTAAAAGGAACAATCCACTGGGTAGCTGTACCAACTGCAAAGAAGATCGAATGTCGTCTCTATGAGAATATCGTAGATGAGGAAAAGGGCAAGCTGAATGCAGACGGAACCCTGAACTTAAATCCAAATTCTCTTACAATCTTAAAAGAGTGCTATGGTGAGCCTGCTCTTGCACAGGCGGAAGCCTATGACAGCTTCCAGTTTGTAAGAAATGGTTATTTCTGCGCGGACTGCAAGGACAGCACTAAGGAAAATCCTGTATTTAACAGGATCGTTTCTCTGAAGAGTTCTTTCAAACTGCCGAAATAATGAAATGAAGCAAAACAATGAGGCTCTCTGGAAACAGAGAGCTTTTTACGTTGTGAAAAAGGAGACCATCATGGAATTAATGGTGCCTATTGAAAATAAAGACGATACGCCTCTTTATGAGCAGATCTACACCTATATTAAAGGAGAGATCCGCGCAGGAAGGCTTCGCGCCGGAAGCAGACTGCCTTCTACCAGGATCCTTGCAGGCAATCTTCATGTAAGCAGAAGTACCACCCAGTTGGCTTATGAACAGCTGCTGTCTGAGGGGTATATAGAGGCACTTCCCTGTAAAGGTTATTTTGTCTGCCAGATCGAAGAATTGGTAGAGGTAAAATACCAGGGAGAGCTAGAGGAAAAAGAAGAGCAGGATGACCTGAAGCTTTTTCCATGTAAAGTGGATTTTTCTCCAAGAGGTATTGACCTGGACAGCTTCCCTTTTAATACATGGAGAAAATTGAGCAAAAATACCCTGGTAGATGATAATAAAGATATGTTTGCAGTGGGAAATGCACAGGGCGAATACAGCCTGCGCCAGGCCATAAGGGATTATCTTCATTCTGCAAGAGGTGTCCACTGCCGGCCGGAACAGATCTTAGTAGGTGCAGGAAGTGAATATCTTTTAATGCTTCTTTCACAGCTGATCGGGAGAAACACAGGAATTGCCCTGGAAAATCCTACTTATAAGCAGGCGTTCCGTGTATTTGAAAGTTTGGGACATCCAGTTTTTCCGGTGTCCATGGATCGTTGGGGAATGAACGTAAGAGAACTTGAAAAAACACAGGCAGGTATTGCTTATGTTATGCCGTCTCACCAGTATCCAACCGGTATCGTTATCCCGATCAAAAGAAGGCAGGAGCTTTTAAAATGGGCAAAAGCAGAAGAAAGCCGTTATCTTATCGAAGATGATTATGACAGCGAGTTCCGCTACAAAGGCCGTCCGATCCCTGCTCTCCAGGGAATGGATGATAGCCAGAAAGTGATCTACATGGGAACCTTTTCACGTTCCATTGCGCCTGCGATCCGAGTTGGTTTCATGGTCCTTCCAGAGTCTCTTTTAGCCTTATACAGGAAAAAAGCGGGATTTTATGCTTCTACTGTATCCCGTATAGACCAGAATATCCTGACGCATTTTATTACAGAAGGTTACTATGAACGCCATTTAAACAGGATGAGGGCAGTTTACAAAGGAAAACATGATACATTGTTAAATGGCTTAAAAGAACTGGAACCGGTTTTTGATATACAGGGAGAATACGCCGGGATCCATGTGCTTCTAACCCACAAAAAGGGAATGCCGGAAAAAAAGCTGGTGGAAACAGCTGCAAAGGCGGGGGTACGGGTATATGGAATGAGTGATTTTGTGATTGGAGAGGGAAAGAACCGCTTTCCGTCTACTGTTATATTAGGTTATGCCAGCCTGAAAGAAAAAGAGATCATCCAAGGATGCAGACGGCTGGTGCAGGCGTGGATATGATACAGAAAGTGATAAGAACATGAAACTGACTGAAAAACTGGAAAAAATTGGAAATAAAGCAACAAAACAGTGGGTGGCAGTGGCAGCTGCTTTTATACTGGTCTTTCCGGCGGCAGGAGCCTTTGGGACAGGAAATATGCCAGTGGCAGGAAGCCCGGCTTCCGGACAGGAGAAAGCAGAGGACACTGATATAACACAGGCAGGTAAAAATACGGGTGATAGTCTGTCTGAAGATCAACAGAAAACAACAGGAACTGAAGAGACAATAGAAGAACAATCAGATCCCTTACAGACCAAATACGAAGCAATGTCCCAGGACCAGAAACAGCTGTTAGAAGATCTTCGAAAGTCCATGGAAACAAAAGACATGACCCAGACAGCCAAGCTGTTAGATAAAAAGCAGGAAGTTCTGGCAGAGATGTTTTATGGAACTTTTGAAGGAATGCGGTTTCTTTATGACGGAAACGGTATTTCTGAAAATATAGAGGGTACAGGTCTGGTGCTTACCATGCCAGAGATCCTGTTTTACGGAAACTTTGAAAATGGACAGCCTCAGGGAAGCTGTCTTGCCCTGCAGTTTATTAATGTAGACAGCCCCAGATATAATTATTCTGATGGTATCTGGGAAAATGGCAAAATGAATGGTCAGGGAACAACCGGTTACTGTTATTACGAAAATGTTCCCCAGGGAGAGTATGCCTGGGCTGTAAAAACAGGAGTTTTTGCAGATGACCAGATGGAAGGGGATATCACTTATGAGATCAAGGGAAGTGATGAGTCTATATCCCACTGGAACATGCTCATTTCCCAGGGAAAGATACAGTTAGATGACCGCTGGACCCATTTGGATGATATGGGAGAATACCAGCTGATGTCCTCAGATACAGTCAGCCATGCTTATCTCATTGCAGATGACCAGTTAGAGCAGCTTGTGTGGATGAATCTGTTAGGCTGGGAGTGAAATACAATGTAAAATATGGACAAATGCAGGGGAAATAGATTATAATAAAGTCTAAATGAGAAAACGTTTAAAGGCGGAAAAACTTCCCGCAAGATTAAGTACAAAAAGATTCCAGGAGTACATAGGATGTAAAAGGAGAAGCAGATGAAGTTCAGTGCCGTTTTGACGAAAAAACAGGCAGAAGAAATGCTTGTTTATTTAGGAGATTTATTTACAGAGGTCAGACTTTTAGATATAGAAGCAGTTAAGCATCTGGAAAAGAATTCCCTTTCTTTAAGGGCATTTTGGGAGAAATGTCAGAAGACAAGGCTGGAATATATAGATTCCAGGGTGTGCCAGAAGATTTCACGTTATGTGGAAATCGATGGACAGCCCCATGTGGTGGAGATCTTAAATGTTCTGGACGTTACAACAGAATCCTTTGAAAACGTAAGGGAACAGTTGACCGCAAAAGTGCGAGGCTATGACGAAGAATTGTACCTGGATGCCCTTACCGGTGCCTACAACCGCAGATATTATGAAAACCGCATCCGGAAAGTGAGAGGTCATGCAGGTGTGGCTATGATCGATCTGGATGATTTTAAGCTGTATAATGATACCTGTGGCCACAATGCAGGAGATTTTGTTCTTAATACAGTAGTAGGGAGCATCCGTGGATGTATATGTAAGACAGATATTCTGATCCGCTATGGCGGGGATGAATTTCTTCTGATCCTTCAGGATGTAGATGAAGAGATTTTTTCAAAAAAGTTAAAACAGATCAGGGATATGGTCTGTGAGGCAGAAGTTCCCGGATATGCCAGGCTGCGCCTGACTGTAAGTATTGGAGGTGTCCTTGCTGATAATGAGACCATTGAAAGTGCAGTAGCACGGGCGGACGGTCTGATGTACCAGGCAAAGAACCGGAAAAATATGATAGTAACAGAAAAGTCAGGTATAGACAGTGCGGAAGCCAAAGAACGGCAGCAGATCCTGATCGTAGATGATTCTCAGATAAACTGTGAGATCCTTGCGGAAATCCTGAAAGACGAATACCGGATATTGGAGGCTGCAAATGGAGAAGAATGCATTAATCTGCTAAAACAGTACGGAACCGGGATTGCTCTTCTCCTTTTAGATATTAACATGCCTGTGATGGACGGATTTGAAGTATTGGCCCTGATGAATCGGAAGCACTGGATCGAAGATATACCTGTGATCATAATCTCCAGTGAAAATAGCGCATCCTATGTAAGAAGAGCTTATGAAATGGGAGCTTCCGATTACATCAGCCGTCCTTTTGATGTACAGGTTGTACACCAGAGAGTGTCCAATACCATTAAACTATATGCAAAACAGCGTCGTCTGATCAGTCTGGTAACAGACCAGATACGGGAAAAAGAGAAGAACAACCAGATGATGATCAGTATCCTAAGTCAGATCGTTGAATTCAGAAATAGTGAAAGCGGCAGCCACGTTCTTCATATTAACATTATCACAGGTATGCTGTTAGAACGCCTGATGCAAAAAACAGATCAATATCATCTGCAGTGGTCTGACCAGTTCCTGATCACAACGGCATCTGCTCTTCACGATATTGGAAAGATAGGGATCGATGAAAAAATATTAAATAAACCAGGAAAGCTGACTAAAGAAGAATTTGAGATCATGAAGACCCATACGCTTATTGGCGCTTCTATGTTGAAGAGCATTGAAATGTACCAGAATGAAAAATTGTTGCAGGTAGCTTACCAGATCTGCAGATGGCATCATGAGCGGTATGATGGAAAAGGCTATCCAGATGGTTTAAAGGGGGAGGAGATCCCTATTTCGGCCCAGGTAGTGGCCATCGCCGATGTATATGACGCTCTTGTGGGTAAACGTGTATATAAGAAAGCATTTTCCCATGAAACAGCCATTCACATGATCTTAAACGGGGAATGCGGGGCATTCAATCCTCTTCTGTTAGAATGTCTTACAGACATCCAGAATAGATTGAAAGAGGAAACCAAGTCAGGTTTCAATAAAAAAGAAAATGAAGGGTTCTTTCCAAACTTGTCAGAGGAGATAAAAGAGGAGACGAAAAAGTGAAAAGAAACAGGATATTTTTAAGCCTCGGAATGGTTTTGCTTAGTTCTGTATTTATTCTTTTTACAAATATTGGGAAAAACAGGGCATTCTCTTATACAGAAGAGACTTTAGGATTTTTAAAAGAAAAGTGCCGTGGTTTTGATGCGCTGATGGGATCTATAGAGGAAGAAGAGACAAAGGCTGCAGTTCGTGGATATGTGGAAGAACTTCTTACAGGCAGTCAGTTAGAGATGAACGGGGTGATCCTTATTTGTAATAAAGAACAGGTACTCTGTTCAAATTATGATGACTACCGGGGAAGAGAACTGGACAAAGCGCCTTTTATCAGTGAGATAGAAGAAGGGGCACAGCCAGGGAAACTGCTGTCCCTGCATTATTATGGCTGTACTTACTACGGAAGTCTGGATCATGAAGGTGATTATGACCTGTATGTATTTTACCCATCTGATGAAGTATTCCATTTAAGGAATATTGCATTATTTTATGGAATCAGCCTTTATGCTGTTTTTTCCATTCTTTTTTTCTGGATACACAAAAAAGAGGAAAAAGAGCAGCTTATTCGGGAAATGGCATGTCAGGATAAAATGCTGACCTCAGATAAGGTGGATATGGACTGTCTGCCATCAGGAACTGTGACTTTGGAGCAGAAAGTTTTTGATCTGGAAAAACTGTTAGATGAGGTAAAACAGTGGGCAATTCCTCTTGCAGCAGAACGAGATGTTCTGTTTTCCAGTGAAACGATTAAGGCAGAACACGTAAAACTCTATGGAAGTCCGGTACATTTAAAGAAAATACTGACTAAGATTGTGGGAAATGCCATAAAAGACAGTCTAAGTGGCGAACAGGTAACTTTTTTTTGCAGAGAGACCGGAGCAAGTGGAAGAAAAGCCCGTTTTGAATTTGTATGCACAGATACTGGAAGTTCCTGCAGGGAAAATGAACAGGGACTTGCAGTGGCTATGGAACTGACAAAGCTGATGAATGGAGAATTCCATTTTTCGCATGATAAAGGGGATAAGGCTTTCTGCCGGGTGCGTTTTACCTTTATCATTAATGAGGAAAACAGGGAAGAGGAGAGACCTTTAGTTTCTGTCATAGGAAGAAAGATACTTCTGGTAGAGGACAATGAACTGAACATGGAGATCGCAGAATTTATCCTGCGCAAAGAAAGGATGGATGTAATAAGAGCGTGGAATGGAAAAGAAGCACTGGAACGTTTTGAAGCATCTGCACAGGGAGAGATATCTGTGATCCTGATGGATCTGGTAATGCCGGTAATGGATGGGTTTGAGGCATCCCGCTCGATCCGTGCATTGGAGCGGGAAGACGCAAAGAATGTAGTGATCGTAGCTCTTACTGCAAGTGATTATGAGGAAGATGCGAAAAAATGCCGGCTGGCTGGAATGAACGAACATCTGTCAAAACCTTTGGATACAGGAAATTTAATGCGTGTGATCCACAAATATATAAAATTTTAATAGATTCCTGACCGTTTGACCCTGGTATCATCACAATAAAGAAAACGCGCCGGACGGCGCGTTTTCTTGTTTAATGGATATATCACCTGACGGTGGTATTATCATAAATGTTTTAAACTGTATCTTCCTCAATGGTAGCGGTCTCTTTTACAGACTTCGAAACAGCTTCGGCTGCGTTTTCTGTGTTAATATCCTCTTCTGCTTTCAGAGAGCCATCTTCCCCCAGATCTTCACTTGCATCCGCATTAACAGAAACGGAGATTTCGCCGTCTTCGCCAGAAGTATGATCCAGACGTTCATAATCATAAAGATCATCGTCATCTACATAGTCATCATCTAAAAATTCATCTTCTGGTTCCATATCTGCTTTTTTGGTATCTTCCTCTTCAAAAAACTCATCTTTTTTTGCTTTCATGGAGTGAAGCGCAATATGTGCTGTATCAACAGCAGCAGAAACAGCTTCATGTGCTGTGTCAGAAAACAGATTGCCGGCATCTTTTAATACATTTTTTGTAGCAGCAGCCATATCTTTGGCAGCCATCTTAAATTCATCTTTGCTTGAATTTAAAGAAATGTAATTGCGGTTTAATTTACGCGGATCGTAAGTATCTTCCTGAACAGTATCGTCCTCGTCATCTTCCTCGTCTTCAAATTCGCGGAAATCCTTATCAAGTTCTTTATGGTAGATCTTATACTGGAGCACATAGGAAACACCGGCTGCTACAGCACCGGAGATCGCAGCAAATGCTACAAATTTTCCAAGACCTCTTTTAGCCATACAAATACCCCCTTCTTTTTTGAAATAGTGAAATAGTGTATGAATTTATGCATTAGTATGTCTGATTCTTATATTGTAATACGAACAGCAAAAAAAAGGAACTAAAAAATATGAAAAAAACAAAAGATTCACAAAAGAAAGATACAAATTGTTACAGTTCAGCGCATGACAGCTTCTTGTTTCCATATTTATGAAAACAAGAAGCTTGGTGGTTCCACCATATGCTGATTTGGATGAGAAAGTGCTTATGCAAGCAAACTTGCAACACACTCCTTCATTCAAACCAGCGCATGGCTGAACTGTAACTATAAATTAAAAAAATTAGCACTCACATCTTGATAATGGAAGTCGATTTTTGTCCTGGCTTGTGTATCCCGGAAGTGCCTGTTTTACAGGCTTTCCGGGGCGTCAGTCATTTTGTCTGGTATTGTGAAACAGTGTCAGATTTGTCGTAAATGTCGTAAATTTGTGGTCAAAAAATGATGAGAAATGGAGAGTGCTAATAAAATGAAATTAACGTATACAAATGTAAATGGATATCTGATTCCGAATCTCACCTATAAATCCGGAGAACAGATGGAGCAACTTGGCAAGTATGGTTTTCTTCGCAGAGATTATCTGAAGAATCATCGAAATTCAACCTATCAGGTGATGCTTTTACAGGATACAATTGGAGAACACCTTTTGGAAGTAGATAAAGCAGCAAGAGAACGGGAAGAAGTGATTCTGAAGCAACTGGAAGAAAAAGAACCACTGCCGGATAAAAAAGCAGATCAAATGGCATGGGTAAGAGCTGCTAATCAACACAGAGCGATTGCGGAAGAGATTATTCTCAAGGAATTGATTTATGTATAAGGATTGCCAGTAACTAATCTGGCAGGTAACTGATAAAAATAGAATATTGTGAGCGAAGTAAGGCGTGAGTCATAAGATATGGCTTGCGTCTTTTTCTTTTGAACTGGAAAGGAGGATGGGAGCATGGCACAGATTTTTCGTGTAGAGAGAACTAAGAATTTTACGGTAATGAGTAATCATCATTTCAAGAATAAGAATCTGACATTGAAAGCGAAAGGTCTATTATCGCTGATGTTAAGTTTGCCAGATGACTGGAATTACAATATGCAAGGACTGGCAACATTGAGCAGAGATGGGATTGATTCTGTTCGTTCTGCAATTAAGGAATTAGAGCATCATGGATATGTGGAACGTCATAGATTGCGTAATGAGTATGGCTTTTATGGCGATACCGAATATATTATCCGGGAAGTTCCATTAGGAGAAGAAAATGATTAAGTGGAGAAGAGAAGTGCCTAAGGGTGGATAGTCCAATTTTGGACAATCAGGTCATAGGAAATTTCTATCTCCGGACATCAGAAAATAGGAAAACCAGATATGGTAAATCCCATACTGGACAAACCGTTGCTATTAATAATCCATGTTATTAAATATGAATTATTAAAGAACCAGTAAATAAAATATCCATCTTATCAATTCACGTAAGTATTAATAGTATTGGATAAGAAAAGAAAGAATGAGGTATGATTATGAGAATGATGAAAAATAACAGAAATGAAACAGTTATGGTGATCGGGATTGATCATGGTTATGGAAACATGAAAACTGCCACCAGATGCTTTCCATCCGGTGTAGCCAGATATGACAAGGAGCCAATCTTTCAGAACAATCTTCTTGTTTACAATGGCATGTATTACCAGATCGGAGAGGAACACAAGGAGTTCTGTGCAGAGAAAACGCAGGATGAGGACTATTATGTGCTGACACTGGCAGCTATTGCAAGGGAACTGGATGGGAAAGGTATGAACCGGGCAACGGTACATATCGCAGCCGGACTTCCCCTTACCTGGGTAGCTACACAGAAAGAAGATTTCCAGAAATATCTTCTCCAGAATGAAAGCGTGGATTTTATATTCCGCAATAAAGAGTATCATGTAGAGTTTGCAGGAGCTGATATTTACCCACAGGGATTTGCAGCAGCCTTCTACCGCTTACAGGATTTCAAAGGAATCAATATGCTGGCAGATATTGGAAATGGAACTATGAATATTATGTATATCAATAATTCCCGTCCATTAGAGAAGAAATGCTTTACAGAGAAATATGGAACGCATCAGTGTGTGCTTGCAGTCAGGGAATCCCTGCTGAAAGAACTGGGAACAGTGGTGGACGATCTGGTGATTGAGCAGGTGATCCGTACCGGAACAGCAGATATTGGTGAGAAATATCTGACAGTCATTCGTAAAGCTGCCGGAGATTATACGAAAGAAATTTTCCATAAACTGAGAGAACGGGAATATAATCCAGAACTGATGCGCCTGTATGTGGTCGGCGGTGGCGGTTGTATGATCCAGAATTTTGGAGAATATGACAAGAGCCGGGTGACAATTGTACGGGACATCTGTGCCACAGCGAAAGGCTATGAAGCAATGACTGTAAGGAAAATCCAGAGAAACGGAGGGATGCTTGTATGAGAAAAGAACGGAAAATCATCAACACAAATATCCGTTTGAATCTTTGTGATGAACAGGACAGGCAGGCATGGGAATATTTGCAGACGATGGACAGGGAAAAATATAAATCGTACACCAGAGCAGTTGTAGTTGCTTTAAACGATTATTTTTCCAGAGAGTACAGGAATGAAGCAGATCCGTATCTGGAAACCAGAGAAAAGGAAGATGCTTTTCTGGAAAGAGTGGAAACAGCTGTCCGGGATGGAGTGAAAGAATCTGCCCCGATGGCTATAGCGAAGAATTTAATGGAAATGCTTGTACCGTTTGTAAAAGAATCGGTAGGAGAAAGTAAGCTGTCGGACAGAATACTAACAATGGAAAAAAAGGATGGAGAGATTACAGAAGATAATCTGGACTGGGCGAAAGAAGCTGATATGGATGCAGCACTGGATTTTGTAGATAGTTTTTAGTTGGCTGCAGAATAACAGTAACAGAGAATAAGATTGACAGTAAGGAACAGCTTTACAAAAACAGAATAGCAGAAAAAGACAATGGCAGTGGTGACATTTCAGACATTATGAATTGGAGAAATGTTTATGACTGCTATTTTTATGTCTTTTAGCAGAGCTGGAAAGAGATCCAGTAAAAGAAAGACAGAAATAACAGGAAAATATAACAGAAAAGCGTTGGTAGATGAGTGGATGGAACAAGCAAGGTGAAGAAAAGAATAGAGTGCCGGATACGGCACATGATTGTCCGATACTTCGCATCGGAGTGATGCACGAACAGCCTGTTTCAGAAAGAGAAAATCTATCGAAAGGGGAGCTTTTCTCTTTCTTCCACAGTCAGTTCCTGCACCACAAAACCACCGTCATCTCTATTTAGGCTGGATAACGCAGAGGAGAAATGTTACTTGACTGGTGCTAGTTCAGTGGTGGGGAGATGACAGGCAAGTTTCGCAAAGTGGCAAGCCACTATGCACCGGAGCCAGCCTTTGGGCTGTCCCTAAACTTGCCAGAGGGCTCCGCCCCTTGGAACCCCGGCACGTCAATGGCGTAAGTATTCCTGCGAAATGTCCACCGGACATTCCTACGGAACATTTACTGATTGACTAGGACTCTGTCCTGCACCTGTATAAGAGAGCGTTGCACTCTCTTATAAATCTCCTGCCAATATGCACCAGAACGCTGTGTCTGTTAATAAAGAATGAAAAATTAGGCAAAGAAAGGAGACAGAAGTCTATGAGAAAACGAAATTATACAGTAACCATACGGATGAATAAAGAGGAATACAATCTGCTTCAGAGTAAGGTTAAGGAATCCGGAAGAACACAGCAGGAAGTTGTAATAAAAGCAATCGCAGATTTGAAGATAGCTTCTACAGAGGAAGTGGAAGAACTGAAAAGATTGAACCAGCTGTTTGCAGATATTCTCAGTCAGCTTCGTGGAGCTACTACAAATATTAATCAGATTGCAAGAAAGCTGCATACAGATGGAGAAGTTCCAAATGATAGTACGTTGTATTTCCTCAATAAAAATATTCTTAAGTACCGGAAGGAGAGTGAAAAGATATGGCTATTAATAAGACGATTAATAAGCGGACAAATACACATGGAGCAATGAGAAACTGCATCGAATATGTTTTGCGACAGGACAAGACCAACGAATTATTTACCTGTGTAACAGGCCCGTACTGTCATGACGAGATCAATTATGATCTAGTGTACAGAACATTTTTAGAGGAAAAGAAGTTATGGGATAAAGATTCTGGGAGAATGTACGCTCACAACATTATTTCTTGGCATAAGGACGAGCAGATTACTCCGGAGCAGGCATTAGAATTTGGAAAGGAGTTTGCAGAAAATTGGTTTAGTGGATTCCAGACCTTAGTGGCTGTGCATAAGGATAAAGATCATATCCACTGCCATCTGGTTACTAATTCAGTGAGTTATGAAGATGGAAGAAAGCTGCATAATACCAGAAAAGATCTGGAATGTATGAAACAGCTTACCAATCAGATGTGCCGAGAACGTGAACTGACAGTTGCTGAGAAAGGAAAGCACTTTGATGGAAGCCAGATTGAAAAAGGGGAAGTCATTGCATGGAGCAAAGATAAATATAACCTGTTCCGTCAGCAGGTGAAAGACAGCTTTGTAGCGGATTGTGCAATGGCAGTGTTAAAAGCACTGGAAAATTGTATCAGTAAGGAAAAGTTTATAGAAAAAATGAAGCAGTTCGGATGGAACGTAAACTGGACAGAGAAACGGAAGCACATCACATTTCAGAATCAGGATGGAAAGAAAGTGCGAGACAGCAATCTGTCAAAAACATTTCATCTGGATATCAGTAAGGAGGACTTAGAGAATGAATTTGATAGAAATTACGAAAGGGTGCGAGTCGAAGCAGAACGAACAAACGGAGCAGATGAAGAGCTTGCCGGATATTACCGACAAGTGGAAGCAGCTTGCGAAGGAGCAGGCGGCGTCACTGGAGCTAGTGACGGAAGAGAGAGACGAGTTACAGGTGAGAAATCAGAAGATGAACGAGTTTATCCAGAAATTTCAGGAAAGAACACACAAGCTGAAAATGGAAAAACAGAAGCTATTCTTCGAGAATCACGAAATGCAAGACGAAATTCATCGTTTGACAATCGAACTGTCCGAAAAGCAGAAGCTGAATCAATCGCTTCAGCAGAGCAACGACGATTTGAGGAACAGAAACGGCTTGATGAGCAGGAGCGAGCAAGAGCAGCTCGAAGAAGAAATAAAAGACGTTCGGGACCAGAACGCTAAATTGCAGATACAGGTTAATAAATCATCTGTGCAAGCTGTTGATGAGGCATATAGAAAACAAAAAGAAGCAGAAAAACAATTACAGTCATTAAAGTATCAAGCGGAACAGAATAGAAAGATAGCTGAGAAGGAAGTGCAAAAACTGAAAAAAAGAATAAAATTGCAATCAGAGAAAATAAACGAGATAAAATTTTTCTGTGGAATCGGATATATAGTGGCATTTGTACTTTCAGCTTGTCTTGTTAAGATGTGTTTCTTGTGATTTTAAATGCGATATTTCAGAATTAAATTTTGATTTTTGATGGATTAGATTGTTTGAAACGCATTTTTGTGATATGATGATAAATACCATGTGAACAGATATTTCAAGCAAATAAGATTGAGGTGAAAAAATGGCAGTTAGTTACAAGAAATTGTGGAAATTGTTAATTGATAAAGAAATGATGAAGAAAGATTTGCGTGCAATGACAGGAGTTAGTACAACAACGATGTCTCGATTATCAAAAGATGAAAATGTAAGTACAGAGATTCTGTCAAAGATATGTTCTGCTTTGAATTGTGATGTGGGAGATATCATGGAATTTGTTCCTGATAAAAAAGAGGAGCAGTAAGGAGGTACGGGAACATGGATCATTCTTATCCTTATATTGCGTCTTTGACCAGAGAGCCGTTCCTTTTCTACGAAATGCGTTCTACCGCAAAGCTAATGGTAGAAGGAATTTCCAATGATGCGATTGTAAAAGAAATTGTAGAGCAGAATCTCTTCCAGTACCCAACGGAAAAATCTATCACACGCATGGCGAAAGCCTGCATCAAACGGCTTCATGCTCTGGAAGATGATTCTCTGGTTTCTGCGATTGCGTCACAACCAACTGATGTAGCAAAACAGATTTGTCTGTATGCGTTAATGAAGCAAAGCCGACTGGTCTGGGAATTTATGCTGACCGTCATTGGCGAGAAGTACAGATTAAGGGACACGTCTTTTGGTAAGATTGATTTGAATACATTTTTTATGCGCTTGCAGGAGCAGAATGATACCGTGGCTTCCTGGAGCGATAGTACAATAACAAAGTTAAAACAGATTATTGCCAGAGTGCTTGTCGAAACAGAATATCTCGATAATCTCAAGGCAGATCATTTGAATCCAGTATGGCTGCATCCTGTTTTGGAAAATGCCATCAGAAGCAATGGCGATATGACAATACTGCCGGCGTTTAATTGCTTTGTGTAGGAGGTAACCCGATGAGTGAAATAAAAGAGCGCCTGGACAAAGTTCGGGCATTGATCCAGGAACCGGAGTTCCTGGAAGGCAAGGGACTGAGCAATGAAGTGAATATCAGAATCTTTTGTTATGAACCTGAAAATGAAATGGTTGTCCGCCATTTTGTGAATCAGCTGGAAACTGATCAGTCCTTAGATTGCCATTTGATTGTTTGTAATTTATATAAAACATTTCTCTCTATCTGCGATGATATGGACATCACAGATGCAATTCCAGATATGGAAGAAGCTGACGGGAGTGCTTATCTTCTGGAGCAGCTGAATTCCGCAATCGGCAATGGAGAGTTCATTGATAAAATTCAGTATGAGCCACACGAACCAGGTGATGTGCTGATGTTGACAGGTGTAGGCGAGGTGTTTCCATTTATGAGAATCCATACGTTACTGGAAGCCTTGCAACCGTATTTTTCGGATGTTCCGATTTTGGTTATGTATCCGGGTGAGTTCGATGGTCGTCATGTAAAACTGTTCAATCGTCTGACACCAAATGATTATTACCGGGCATTCAATGTCATAGATTAAGGGGGATAAAGCCATGATGATTCGAGATATGTTTGCGGATGACATCAACCGCAAAATCAATGGTGTAATTAAAGTAGATCAGGCTGCTGATGATGTAATCGAGCAGGAGTTAAATGAATATGTCATTACCAGAGAATTGAAGAAACACTTCATCACTTTCTTCAACTATTATGGAGATGCCTTTGACCAGCCTACGGCTGATATGGGGGTTTGGATTTCTGGTTTCTTTGGAAGTGGTAAATCTCACTTTCTGAAAATGCTTTCCTACCTTCTGGAAAATAAAGAGGTAAAAGGTATTCGGAGTGTAGAACGTTTTCGTAAAAAGTTTGAGGACGATCCGGCAACCTTTATGCTGATTGACCGTGCTACAAAGGGAACAACGGAGACAATTCTGTTTAATATTGATATTGAGGGATTCAGCAATAAAGATAAGACAGCTGTACTTCGTGTTTTTGCGAAGATGTTCTATAACCATCTGGGATTTTACGGAGAAAATCTGAAAGTTGCCATGATGGAGCGTTATATCGACCAGCAGGGAAAAACGGAGGAGTTCCGCAGAGTCTTTGAAGAAAAGAAAGGCAAGTCCTGGATGGAAATGCGCCGTGCCTTTGCATTCAATGGAAAGTTTATTATTCCGACTTTAATGGAAGTTCTGGATATGAGTGAGGACGATGCCAAGGCATGGTTCAATGATAAAACTGCAACAGAAATATCTATTGCTCAGCTTGTGGAAGATATGAAAGCCTATGTGGATACTAAACCAGCGAACTTCCGTCTGCTGTTTATGATCGACGAAGTTGGTCAGTATGTCGGCACAGACACCGATATGCTTTTGAACCTCCAGTCTTTGACAGAAAAAATCGGAAGTGAGTGTGAAGGAAAGATTTGGGTGATCTGCACCGGACAGGAAGCGATTGATGAAATCATCAAAGTTCGTGCCGATGAGTTCTCCCGTATTCAGGCTCGTTTTAAGACAAGACTGAGTTTATCATCTTCCTCTGTGGATGAAGTCATCCAGAAACGTATTCTGAAAAAGAAACCAGAAGCAGCTAAAAATCTGGAAGATGTTTATGAGCAGAATGATTCTGTTCTTCGTAACCTGTTCAGCTTTAACGGTTCCATTCTGGATATTAAAGGTTATTCCGGCCCAAGGGAATTTACCGAGAACTTCCCGTTCGTGCCGTATCAGTTTATCATCATGCAGAAGGTATTTGCTGAAATCCGGAAACATGGAAATTCCGGTAAGCACCTGTCTGGTGGTGAGCGTTCCATGCTGTCCGGTTTCCAGGAAGCTGCACAGAAAATTCAGGAGAAGGATGAATACGCACTTGTTCCATTCTTCCGTTTTTATGATACCGTACATACTTTTCTGGATGGTTCAATCCGTCGTGTAATTGAGCGTTGTCAGAAAGCAGCCGACAACGGCGATGGCATCGAACAGCAGGATGTGGATGTGCTGAAACTTCTGTACTTGATTCGATATATTGATGATATTCCTTCTAATTTGGACAATATCGTTATCCTTATGGCAGACGATATTCGTGTGGATAAGATTATCATGCGTGAAGCTGTCCGTGGATGCCTTGATCGTCTGATGAGCCAAAACTATATCGGCAGAACCGGTGATACTTATAACTTCCTGACTGACGAAGAACAGGACATTCAGCGTGAAATTAGAGATACAAATGTGGATACCGCTTCTATCGTAGAGCGTATTGCTCAGATGATTTACGGTGATATTTTCACAACTAAGAAGTTCCGTTATGGAAAATATGACTTTGCCTTCGACCAGATGGTAGATGGTATTACTGTTGGTGTGGCAACAGGCGGTATGCGTCTGCGTTTCCTGACCGTTGCTACTGATGCCATTGAAAAAACAGATTACCGTCTGATGGCAGAGTCCAAAGGTAATGAAGCAATTGTGGTTCTGGCTGATACGCCTTATTATGAATCTCTGGAATCTGCCATGAAGATTCGTAAGTATGTAAAACAGAGAAATGTAAGCCAGCTTCCTAAGAGTGTGCAGAAAATCATCAGCGATCAGCAGGACGAAGCCGGAAAATATGAGCTGAGCGCTATGACCGAATTGCAAAATGCCATTGAAGGGGCGCAGTTCTATGTAGATGGTGAGCATTTGGAAATCAAAGCCGGAAATGCCAAGAGCAAGATTGACCAGTCTCTTGAATATCTGGTTGCTCATGTATATAGCAAGCTCGACCTGATTACAGATAATGCAGGCAGTGACGCAGATATTATTGCGATTCTGACAGGTGCGGTAACAGCACTTCCGGGCATGGAGCCAAACCGTGATGCTGCTTCTGCTATGGAAGAATATCTGGAAATGCAGGATGCGAAAAAGCTGCCGACTTCTATGGCAGATGTTCAGAGTAAATACAGTGCGATTCCGTATGGCTGGAAAGAAATCGACATTGCTGCGGTTGCGGCACAGCTGATTTATTCCCAGAAAGTAACCATCAAGTATGCAGGCAATACCATTCAGCCAGATGACCCGAAATTGCCGGATATGCTTCGTAAAAAGAGTGAGATCGGTAAGACTTCCATTAGCAAGCGTAAAACCATTTCTGCTACGATGATGCGTGATGTAAAATCGATGCTCCGTGATTATTTCGATGTTATGGATGTGCCGGACGATGAAGATGGTCTAATTCGCTTTGTGACTGAGAAATTTGGTGAACAACGTGATTACTATACTTCTCTGGATGCCCGTTATGACGGACATAAATACCCAGACCGTGCATTGGTGCAGGAAGCCATTCATTTGATGGATGATGTACTTTCTCAGAAGAAAGACAATATTGCCCTGATTGAGCGTGTGCTGAATAAAGAGGATGCTCTTTTCGACAATAAAGAAGCCATGAGCAACGGCATTGAAAACTTCTTCAAAACCCAGGTAACAGTATTCGACCAGGCAGTGCAGTTTGAAAAATCTCTGCATGATGATCTTGACTGTATCGCAGAAAATGAGGAAGCACACAAGGCACTGAATACCATTCGTTTGATTATCATGGTTCAGACCGGAAGTAAGTTCAACTATAACCGGATTCGTGAACTGAATCCGCTGATGGATACGGTTCGTACAGCTCATGACAAGATGTTGGAAGAAAAACGTGTTGAGATTCTGGAAACGGTTCGTCAGTGTATGGAAGCTACCCACACTGCCGCAAACGGCGATTCTAAGGTATCCCATCTAATTGAAAAATCAGATCGGTATTTCAGCCAGTGTAAGGAGAAAATCGCAGAATTAAAGAGCCTTGCCCTTCTGGATGCCATGTTTCTGCCAATGTGTCAGTACAAGGATGATACAGTCAGCAATATTGAATCTGTTTTGGAACCGCCTGCACCGAAGGCACAGGTACAGCTGACACAGTCAGGAAAAGAAACTGTTCCTGTAAAGAAGAAAGTGGTTCGTGCCTATAACCGTCAGGTTGTATTCCAGGCAAAGACCTTACAGACGGATGCGGATATTGATGATTATGTAGAGAAGATTCGTTCACAGCTGAAACAGTTGCTGAAGAATTGCGACGAAATCAAGCTGAATTAAAGGTGGAGAACAATAGAAAATGGAACTGATTAGTGCAACTATTGGCATTTTAGGAGTTATTATTGGCTGGTTGTTAAATGAACTGACTACTATTTTTCGAGGACGACCGAAGCTATGTTTCCAAATGGTAGCAACTCCAGAAAATGAGTTAACAGAGAAAGAATATCGTGTGAAAGAAAGTTTTTCTGAACATGGAATTGAAATCTTTAATGTCGGCGAGAAGCCTTTTGTTTTAGAAAACTTCGTAATTTGTTATAAGAAAAAAATATTGGTAGATTGTCAAATGCCTGAAAGCGATAGAATTATATTGCCGTTCCATAATGTCGTATATACGTTATCCGAACAGGAAGCAGACGCATTGGAATGGCATTGTCAGAGGGAACATTTTGAAGAATGTCAAGTAACTGCAATTAGTATTGAAAAGAAAAAAGCAAAAGGAATACTACCAGTTCCATTGTTTGCGATAAGGTCAAATATTAGAAGTATTGGAATCAATTAAAAAGAATAGGAGACAGATATGGAAAATAACCCAAAAGTGTTTATTTCATATGCCCATAAAAATCAAGCATATGAAGATAAAGTGTTGGAATTGGCAAATAGACTACGTTCAGAAGGAATTGATGCGATGATAGACCAATATGAAGAAGCACCTCCTGAAGGATGGCCGAGGTGGATGGAGCATCAAATCATGGAGTCAGAGTTTGTTCTTGTTTTATGTGAAGAAACATATCATCAAAAACTCTATTCCGAGAAAAAGGGGAAGGGCGTTGTATGGGAGGCTAACATTGTCTATCAAATGTTATATGATTCAGCGGCAGAAACAAATAAATTTATTGCGGCATTTTTTGATGATGCTGATCAACAGTATATACCTACACCGTTGAAACCATACACATACTATAATCTTTTGGATGAAAAGCAGTATGACAGGCTATATTGGCGTTTCAGAGGTGTTACGAATAGTAAAAAACCGCCATTGGGAGAATTGAAGCCACTGCCAGAAAAGGAACGAAAAACAATGTTCTTTTCTTCACCAATTAACCTTGAAAAGTGGAATGCTGCAAAGTGGAGAGGAACAGTATATCTTTGGGGTGGAGATGCACCTGCCATAGGCTTGTTTTTTACAAATTACTCAGTGGGTAAAGAAATTTTCAAAGAGTGGAAGAAAAAATACAAAGATATGGCATTCGCAGATACTTTTTTGAGGGTTGATTATATTGTTCCACCGTTTCCTAAGTCATGTTGGGTATATGAATCGTATGACAGAAATTATGGAAAAGGATATTTTCTGCATATAGGCGCAAATATTGATGAAAGCATTGGTCGAGCTAATAAGTGCGGAATAGAAATGCAACAACTACTTTTGGCAACGGTTTCACGTTACCAGTGGATGGATGAAAATAACGGATCAGGTAATAGAGATCAGTTTTTAGATATGTATAACAAGACAGGAAAATATTATTTAGTTCCTGTCGGATTAAAGAATCCATCAATGGGAGCTGTAATAGAGAATATGCAATTTGATTTTGAGTACGCAATTCCAATGAAAGAAATAACGGTTACAGCTGGAACAAAGATAACGGAGGAGAATCCCTGCAAAGCAGTTCTTATGGAGCCGGAGGAATGATATATGGATAAAAATGCGATAAAAAAGTTTGCTGTCTGGGCAAGAACAGAGCTGATCGCCCGTGTTTCACTAAAAAGTGTGGAATACGGTATCACAGAGGACAACATTGAGGATGCCAATGCGGACAGTGTTGGCGGAAAAGTCCTCACTGCCAATGAAAAGAAACAGCGTCAGGCTCTGATTGCCGAGATTAACGATAAAGGATATAAGCAGGTCATGGAAGAGGTTGCCTATACTTGGTTCAATCGCTTCTCTGCTCTGCGATTCATGGAAGTCAACGGCTATCTTCCTTCTCATGTGCGTGTATTTACGGACGAGGAAAACAACTTTAAGCCGCAGATTATAACCGAAGCCATTCATCTGGATTTGGATGGACTCGATATGGAAAAGGTCTATGAACTGAAAGATGCAGAAAAGAGCGAAGAACTGTATAAATACCTACTGACTGTGCAGTGCAACGCTCTGAATAAAATTTTGCCGGGAATGTTCCAAAAGATTGCCGACTACACAGAGCTTCTTCTGCCGGACAATCTGCTCCGTAAAGGCAGTGTCATTCAGCAGATGATTGAACTGATACCGGAGGATGACTGGAAGGATGCTGTCCAGATTATTGGATGGCTGTATCAGTATTATAACAGCGAGAAAAAAGATGATGTTTTCGCAGCACTGAAAAAGAATGTAAAAATAACAAAAGAAAACATTCCTGCAGCGACCCAGCTTTTCACACCGGACTGGATTGTTCGCTACATGGTAGAGAACAGCCTTGGGCGTTTATGGTTGGAAGGACACCCGGATGTGAAAGAGCAGCTTCTTCCTACCGAGGAAGAACAGTCTGCTTATGCTGCCGGAAATCGTGACCCGGGAGACACCAAATGGCACTACTATCTGGAAGAAGCCGAGCAGGAGCCGGAAGTACAGATACAGCTTGCCGAGATTCGCAAGGAATACGCCGCACTGACACCGGATCAGCTGAAAGTGATTGACCCATGCTCAGGTTCCGGTCATATCCTTGCGTATATGTTTGATGTGCTGATGAAGATTTATGAATCCTATGGCTATACCACCCGTGAAGCAGTGGCAAGTATTGTAGAGAACAATCTTTACGGTCTGGACATTGATGACCGTGCGGCACAGCTGGCTTACTTTGCGGTAATGATGAAAGCCCGTCAGTATGACCGCCGCTTCTTTAGCCGTGGCATTCAGCCCCATGTTTATGCCATCGTGGAGAGCAATCATGTAGATAAATTTGCCGTGGACTATTTCTGTAATGGCGATGCAAAACTCACAGCCGCTATGGATACCATTATCAGTGAACTGCATGATGCAAAGGAATATGGTTCTATTTTGACCATAACACCGCAGGATTGGTCTGCTCTGTATGAACGCTTTGCTGAGATTACAGAAAATATAAATATGTACCGTGAGGCGGCACTGAGAGAATTACTGCCGTTGGTACAGGTGGCGGAAGCACTGGCACAGAAGTACGATACTGTTGTGACTAATCCGCCATATATGGCAGACAGTGGAATGTCTCCTCATTTATTGAATTATGTAAAAGATAATTTCAAGAATTATAGAAACGATCTGTATAGCTGTTTTATGAAAAAAACAATCGCTATGCTGAAAGCAAATCGTTTTACTGGACTGATGACATCATACACATGGATGTTTTTGACAGCATTTTCTAAAATGAGAATAGAGATGCTATCTGAAAATAGTTTGGTAACATTAGTTCAGCCAGAATATCATGCTTTTTTTAAGGAAGCATTCGTGCCGATTTGCACATTTGTATTAACTAATTGTTGCATGAATTATGCGGGAAAATATATTCAACTTGCAAAATTTACTGGAGCTGAAGAACAGGAGAAGCGCACATTAGACGCTATTATGAGTTCATCCTGTGATTATAAATTTACGGTCAAACAATCTTTGTTTTATCAGATTCCAGATATGCCAATAGCATATTGGTTAAAACCATCTACTGCGGAATTATTTATAAATGGTTCATTACTTTCAAAATACGCAGATTTACGCCAGGGATTGATTACGGGTGATAATGATAGATTTTTGCGATTTTGGTCGGAGTGTGATGCCAGAAAAATTAGCACCTTAAATGATAGAAATAAAAAATGGTTTTTCTATCATAAGGGCGGAGAATATCGTAAATGGTACGGGAATATGACACTTGTTGTTAATTGGGAAAATGACGGGTTTGAAATAGTTAATTTTAGAGATGACAAAGGAAAACAGCGCTCCAGACCACAAAATATTCGCTATTATCTGCAAGAAGGGTTTACTTGGACAGCATTAACAGTAGCTGATTTTAATGTTCGCTATATGCCGGAGGGTGGCATTTTTGATGCAAAAGGATCGTCTGGTTTCTGCAATGAAAAGGATAATTTGAAATATATCATTGGATTGTGTAATTCAAAAGTTAGCATGGAATTTCTTTCATTTCTTGCACCTACAATGGATTATAGTGCAGGTGCTGTTGGAAAGGTTCCGACAATTATTTGTGAAGAAAAGAAAGCTGAAATATCAAATGTTGTAACAACAAATATCGAAATTTCAAAAGCAGATTGGGATTCCTTTGAAACTTCATGGGATTTTCAGCACCATCCGCTGATCCGCAAAGTCCCTACCATTGCCGAAGCCTTTACCCAGTGGCAGGCTGAATGTGATGACCGTTTTAATCAGCTGAAAGCCAATGAGGAAGAACTGAACCGTATTTTCATTGACATTTAC
This sequence comes from Lachnospiraceae bacterium, assembly GCA_025758065.1. Taxonomy (NCBI): domain Bacteria; kingdom Bacillati; phylum Bacillota; class Clostridia; order Lachnospirales; family Lachnospiraceae; species Lachnospiraceae bacterium. The sequence continues at coordinate 252,322 of CP107199.1, read as the reverse complement.
GGCTTGCAGGATGAGCTGAGCCCGGAGGTTGAGGATAAGGATGTCACGGTTCGCAAGGCTGACCTTGGCAGAGATATTCGCTCGTTTATTTCCTATGCGGTTGGCTGTATGTTTGGTCGTTACTCTATTTATAAAGAGGGACTTGTTTATGCAGGTGGAAAATGGAATTATAATACTTATGAGGATGCAGCGAGGTTATGTGATGGTAAACCAGATGTGATTGAATTTTATAAGCAAACGCATTTTATGCCGGATGAAGATAATATTATCCCTATCTGTGACGATGAATATTTTACGGATGATATTGTTGGACGATTTGTAGAATTTGTGGAAGCAGTTTATGGTACAGATACCTTAGACGAAAACCTGAAATTCATTGCGGATGCCCTCGGCGGCAAGGGTCAGCCGAAGGATGTGATTCGGAATTACTTCCTGAGCGACTTCTACTCCGACCATTGCAAGATTTATCAGAAACGCCCGATTTACTGGCTGTTTGACAGCGGCAAAAAGAACGGCTTCAAGGCGCTGATCTATATGCACCGCTACCAGCCGGACACCATTGCCCGTATCCGTACCGATTATGTGCATGAGCAGCAGGCTCGTTATCGCACTGCCCTTGCCGATCTGGAACAGCGGATTGCCAATGCTTCCACTGGTGAGCGTGTGAAGCTGAACAAAAAGCTGACCACCTTGCAGGCACAGGATACCGAAATCAAAGCCTACGAGGAAAAGATTCATCACCTGGCAGACCAGATGATTTCGATTGATTTGGATGATGGCGTGAAGAAGAATTATGCAATTTTCCAGGATGTTTTGGCTAAAATAAAGTAAGGAGGGCTTGCGTATGATGGCAGATGAGAAGATTAAAAATTCCAATGAACTTGAGTTTGCTGTATTTTGTATTGAAAATGTTGCGGCAAAGCTGGGTGTGGATGCAGAACGTGTCTATCAGGCGTTTACCGAAAAGAGTGATATTCTGAACGGTTATATTGTGCCGGAATATGAAGTACTGCATACCCAGAGCCGGGAATATATCGTTGATGATCTTCTTGACGTGATGAAAGAAAGGGGCGTGGAAGTATGATTCTTTATCATGGCTCTTTTTTAGAGATTGCACAGCCGAATTTGGTTCATTCCCGCCCCAACGTAGACTTTGGGCGTGGCTTTTATGTCACGCCGCTGTATGAGCAGGCTGCGAAGTGGTGCGGAAAATTCAAACGCCGGGGAAAAGACGGTATTATTTCAAAATATGAATATGATGAGAGCCGAGAAGCTGAACTGAAAGTTTTGAAATTTGACGCTTATTCTGAAGAATGGCTTGATTTTATTCTGAATTGCCGCAGTGGAAAAGATATGACGGATTACGATCTTGTACTTGGTGGTGTTGCAAACGATAAGGTGTTTAATACTGTGGAGCTGTTCTTTGACGGATTGATTGATAAAGCAGAAGCAATCAATCGGTTACGTTATGAAAAGCCAAATCTGCAAATCTGTTTTCGTACAGAAAAAGCACTGTCTTTATTGCATTTTGAAGGGAGTGAAAGACTATGACGGCAAATCCGATTTTACTTCAGAAAAAATACAGCCGTGTGATTGAGTGTTTTGCAAAACAGCAAGGACTTTCACTGGATGCGGCGTTGGACTTTTTCTATCATTCCGAAGTTTATCAGTTGATACGGGACGGGATATCAGATATGCACTGCATGAGTGATGCATATTTGGCGGATGAACTGGAACAGGAATATCAGATGAAGCAATAGTATGAGCAAAAGCTAAAAACAGGAAACATTTTGAAAAAATATTTGAATTAATGACACTAAAGATATGATAAGGATCAATGAGAAAGGAAGACTTTTTAATGGCATATCGAGTAGTTATATCTTTGGTGGAAATGAAACAGATTTTAGAAGTGTTTGGTAAACAGAAAATTTTAGAAAGTTTTGACCTGTTAGAACAAGAAGATTATTTATTTGTCCGGAAATGTGATGAAATTAAATTAATAGTAGCATTGAATAAGATGACTTCGCTTTACATGAGCAATAGGAATAAGCCATGTAAAACAAAAAAAGGGTCATTTTATTGCATTGTGATTGATTTATCTGAAAGCAGAATATGTTTGGAACTTGAAGAGTTAGTATTGCGATATTGCAAAGGAGAAAAGACTATGGCAGCTAAACAAATTAAATTAGAGGAAACAGCGGAAGAGTTAATGGAATATTCAGATGATGATTTGTACAATATCAATTCATGGGGGGCGGATTTGTCATTTCGTGAAATTATTACAATGTATGAAGAGGGCGAATTGTTAAAACCGGAATTACAGAGAAAGTATGTTTGGACAAGGACAGAAGCCAGTAGATTTATTGATTCCATATTACTAGGATTACCTGTACCAAGTGTGTTTTTTGCTAAAGAACAAGATGAAACAATGCTAATAATAGATGGATTCCAGCGAATTATGACAGTACATGATTATGTAAAAGGAGTTTTTTCTGGAGATGGGAAAATATTTAAATTATCTAATACTGAAAATATAAATGCCAGATGGAGAGGAAAAGCTTTTGCTGAACTTGATACTGAAGAAAAGAGACGAATACGTAGTAGCACTATCCATGCGATTATTTTTGAACAAAAACATCCTAGAAATGATACGGGTATGTTTCAAATTTTTGAAAGAATTAATACAGGCGGACGAACATTAAAAGCACAAGAAATACGAAATTGTGTATATCAGGGAAAATGTAATGACTTGCTTTTTGAATTAAATAAACATGATTCATGGCGAAAGATATTAGGATTAAATGTAGAAGATTCCAGAATGGCGGACTTGGAATTGATTTTAAGATATTTTGCTATGAGAGATTTACACATTAGAAATGAGGGACAATTAAAGCAAATAAATTTAGCTAAGTATCTTAATCAGTATATGGGTGATAAGACGAATTCAACAGAAGAAGATATTCTTAATATGAAACAAGATTTTATCACAATGATAGATAAAGTGTATGAATTATTAGGGAAAAACGCATTTAAAAATTTAAAAAAAGAATCCGAAAACTTTGCAAGCAAAATAAATCCTGCGATTTTTGATGCTATATCTGTTGCCACATCATATGCAATTAAAACAGAATATAAATTCACGGAAGAAAATTATTTGGAAAAATATAAGAGATTATTGAAAAATGAAGAGTTTCATCGAGCATCCAGTAGTAGAACTACTAATATTGAAAATATTAAAACACGTATTCAAATAGCAGCAGAGTTCCTGTATGGAGTTACTTATGAATGGTGAATTTATACAAATGATAGAGGATACAAGAGCAGAACTTGATAGTATTCGTAAATGGATTAATGCTGGAAATCAATTTGATTCTAAAACAAGATATTTGATTTCTTATGCTGTTGTTAAAGCAAGTGGGGCAGTTGAAGTCATTTTCAAAAAAATGATTTATAATTACTTGAGCGTTGGTGCAAATGAAAAAGCAAAAGGGTATCTTGAAAAAGCAATTATTGATAGTTCGTGTAATCCTAACACGGGAAATATGAGCAATATGTTACAGAACATTTCTTCAGAATGGAAAACGTTATTTGATCAGCAGGTAAAACAAAGTGGAGAAAAGGATAAATTAAATTCCCTTGTGCAATTAAGAAACGATTTTGCTCATGGCGACAGCATATCTGTTTCTATTGATACAGTTATTAAATATTTTGATTCAGCTGTTAAGATATTAAATATATTAGATAACGTGTGTACATAGGGAAAATGAGATAAAAATATTGCAACAGCCCATTTCTTTTGAAAAATATAGAGGCATATCGGAATATTTTGGAAATTATATTTGGAGAAGATAGTAGTGATTCAATTTGCAAAACATAGAGTAGCAAAAAGAGAGAGCGAGGTGTTACAATGACTATAGAAGAAATTCTTGCAGGAGAATCGAAGAATGTGGAGTTCAAAGAGAACCTGCCGGAGAAAAGCATCAAATATATGAAGTCTGTGGTTGCCTTTGCAAATGGAACCGGAGGAAAAATCATTTTCGGAATTGCCGATAAAACCAGAGAGGTTATTGGCTTTGACAAGGAAGATGTGTTCAAGAAAATGGATGCCATTGCCAATGCTGTATCAGACAGCTGTGAACCAGCAATTATCCCGGATATCACTTTACAGACGGTTGATGGTAAGACTGTCATTGTGGTAGAGGTTTCTGAGGGCAGACAGCGCCCGTATTATATCAAAGCCCTTGGTAGAGATGGCGGTGTATATGTCCGTGTTGCCGGAACTACCCGCCTTGCCGACGAGTATATGATAAAAGAATTGTTGTTTGAGGGCAGTAATCGTTACTACGATCAGGCTTTATGTACTGGGTTAAATGTTACAGATGAAGATATTGATGCCCTTTGCAAAGCTATGAAAGAGCAGGCTGTCAAAAATGCCCGTACAGAGGAACAGAAAGCATCGATTAAAGATGTAGGCAGACAGCAGTTGCGCTCCTGGGGGATTTTGATTGAGCGTGATGGAAAAGATTATCCGTCCAATGCTTTTGCTATTTTAACAGGCAACGGTGGACTTCATGTTGCAACGCAATGTGGCGTGTTCAAAGGGACAACGAAAGCGGTATTTGTTGATCGTAGAGAATATACCGGTCCGCTTTGGGAACAGATAGACGAAGCGTTTCAGTTTGTTTTGAGAAATATTCATCTGGGTGCTACAATTGTGGGAATTTATCGCCAGGATGTTTATGAGATTCCACCGGATGCCATTCGTGAGTTGATTATAAATGCTATGGTACATCGTAGTTATCTGGATCATGGTACGATACAGGTAGCGGTATATGACAACCGATTGGAAATTACTTCTCCAGGAAAGCTGCCAATGGGACAAACGATGGAGCGTATGAAAGAAGGCTATTCCAAAATCAGAAATGAAGCCCTTGCCCATGCGTTTGCCTATATGAACCTGATTGAGCATTGGGGAAGCGGCATTCCGAGAATTATTGATAAAGTAAAAGCTGCCGGACTGCAGGAGCCGGAGTTTATTGGTGGCGAAGTTGATTTGCGTATCAATATTTATCGAGGTCAGGTTGATACCAATAACGCCATAATTAACGCCAATGACACTAAAAATGGCGCTAATGGCGTTAAATGTGGCGCTGATGATGGCACTAATGGCGCTGAAGTGCCGCTTAATAAGGAACAGACGCAGATAGAAAAATTGTTGCAGATTATAGAGAAGAATCCGTCTGCAACACAGGCTTACTATGCAGAAAAAATGGGTATATCGAAAAGAACGGTTTCTCGAATGTTCGCTTCTTTACAGGAAAAAGGTAGATTGGTACAGGGCGGAACAAAACGAAAAGCAAATTGGAAAATTATAAGGTAGGAGGACAGCATGGATACAGATAAAATAATACAAGATTTAAATCGCAGGTTTGCTGCACCTCTTCCTGAGTTTTATCAGCGTCGTATCATTTTCTGGTATGATGAAGATAAGGAATTTGAGGATAAACTGGATGAAGTGGTTTTGGAAAATGCAAAGGTGATTGCGCTGACAGGAAATAATGCGTTTTCTGTAAAAAAACTGCTTTCAGTAGATGATTTGACCACAAATTATCTGGTTTACAGTCCGTGTGTCTATAATCGCCCGGATGATAACTGGCTTCTGGATGTAGAGCTTTACAGTGAAGAGTTTCGGGCAGATCTGATTTCTATCTGGATGGATGAGATGGGACTTATATCAAATCCGGCAATGAGGAAACAGGTTAAAAACTATCGTGCTTATTTTAATGCGAAAGACCGTCGTTTGAAAGTTAGCACGCAGAATAAAGTTCCGGAAACACCGGCACAGTTACACATGGCTGTCATGGCGGCAATCTGTGGATTGAAAGATGCACAGCCTAATATGATTCTCCGGAGTGTGTTCCAGGCGGGACTTGATTTGAATAATAACACGGTTTATCAGGAGTTTGTAAAATATCATGCAGACGCAGCATTTTGGGCGATGGTTCGTCAGGGATGCGGATTTGTGGAGGAAGAACCAGACCTTGGGCGGTTAGCAATTCATCTGCTTTTAACTGCAGCGACCCGCACCATGCGACAGGAATATCTTGCCGGACTGGACAGCTTTATTTCCATGCCACATCAGGCATATTGCTATGATTTTATTTCTGAATGGCTTCATAGTGACAACATTCCGCAATTATATGATGTGGCACGTTATGTTGAGGATGAAGCCCGTCTGCATCAGCGCTTTGAAAAGCTGACGGTAGAGGATTTGGTAGGAACAGAGTGCTTTCCGTGTATTAATGAAGTGATTCTGACAAAGCTAATGACAGAGATCAGTGACCATATCATTGATGTGGATACCATTACGAATACCGTTGAAAAACGTAGAACTTGTGTATGGTATGAGCCATTTGAAAATTTTTATGATGGTATCTTACAAGTGGCGAATATGCAAAGTTTCTTTAAGGAACATTCTGCCGGATTCCATAACGCAGAAGCGAAAAGTATCTGGAAAGAATATACAGAGAGTTACTATCAGATGGACACTTATTACCGATTGTTCCATCTTAGTTTTCAAAAGAGTTTGGAGACTTCCAATATTCTGCTAGATGATCTATTCAAGCACGTTGTCGATAAAGTGGAAGGACTCTATAATCATTGGTTCTTAGGTGAGTTGGGCAACAACTGGTCAGATGTATGTGCGGATGAACTGGCAACTTACGGTAAAGTTCTGGAAGTACCGCAACAGGAGGATTTTTACCGTTCCCGTATTCAAACCTCGGATACGAAAGTATTTGTAATTATCTCAGATGCCATGCGTTATGAAGTGGCAGCTACGATGGCAGATCAGCTTCAGCGAGAAACGCAAAGTAAGGTTTCTATCAGTAGTATGCAAAGTATCTTCCCTTCTACTACAAAGTTTGGTATGGCAGCTTTGTTGCCGCACAAAGAACTGACAGTAGAGGTTCGGAACGATATTTTGACAGTTTTGGCAGATGGACAGTCTACGGCAAGTACTTATAGGGATAAGGTTCTGAAAACAGAAGATTCGGCAAGTGTGGCCTTAAAGTACAATGACATCATTGCTATGAAGCGAGCGGAAAGAAGTGCTTTGGTAAAAGGTATGGATGTGGTCTATATTTACCACGATACCATTGATGAAGCCAGCCACACTTCGGATACTGCTGTTTTTGCAGCGTGTGACAAGGCGATTTCAGAATTGAAGAATCTTGTGCGTATTATCGTAAATGAATTTGGTGGAACGAATATTCTAATTACGGCAGATCATGGATTTCTTTATACATACAGTCCTTTGAAGGAAGAGGACAAAGTAGATAAAAGAGGCTTTTTTGATGTGGATGTAACAAACTCTGACATTACAAAAAAAGAAAGTATCAAGCGATGTGTGGAGTATGGCAGAAGATATGCAATTATGCAGAGGGGTGTGCAACCAGATTACTTGATGCCTGTAAAATTTCTGGGAGGAAATACAGAATTTGATGGATTTGCGCCGAGAGAAAGTATTCGTATCAAAATGAATGGTGGCGGTATGAATTTTGTGCATGGTGGTATTAGTTTGCAGGAAATGGTTGTTCCGGTGATTGAGTATCATTATCTCCGCAATGATTCTATGGAATATAAGCGAAATAAGCAGAAATATGATACCAAGCCGGTAACAGTCAATTTACTGTCCGCAAACCGTAAAATCAGCAATATGATTTTTTCATTGAACTTCTATCAAAAAGATGCGGTCAGTACAAACCGTGAAGCTGCAACCTATCAGGTTTACTTTACAGATGAGGACGGCAAGCAGATTAGTGATATTCAGAAGATTATTGCAGATAAGACCAGCGATAACGGTGCAGAAAGAACTTTCCGTTGCCAGTTTAATCTAAAATCTTTAAAATACAGCAATACCGCTACTTATTATCTGGTAATTGCAGATGAACAGGGATTACAGCTGCCACAGCGGGAGCCATTCCAGATTGACATCGCCTTTGCGGTGGACGAGTTTGATTTTTTTAGTTAATACCGCAAGAGGAGAGAAAGATGGAGCAATTTGCAGAGGGTGAAAGTACCCGTGAAGAAATAAAGAACAAGCTCCGTCAGAACTTTGACGGTAAGATTGTTCGGAAAGACCTGACAAAGAAAATTAAAGAAGGGGCGAATGTCCCAGTGTATGTTCTTGAGTTCTTGTTGGGACAGTATTGCAGTTCAGATGATGAGACGGTTATAGAGAAAGGCGTACAGAATGTGAAGCGTATTCTTGCTGACAACTTTGTACGCCCGGATGAATCACAGAAAATTCTGTCTCAGCTACGTAAAAAAGGCAGTCACACAATCATTGATATGGTGACTGTTCGACTGGATATGAAAAAGGATTGCTTTTTTGCAGAGTTTTCTAATTTGGGCGTTGGTAATGTACCGATTGCCGATGAATATCCAGAAAAATTTGATCGCCTGCTCTGTGGCGGTATCTGGTGTATTGTTCAGCTGGATTATGAGGTTGAAGGCGACAATAATTTTGGTATTGAGGACATTGATGGAAATCCGCTTCGTTCCAAACAGAAAAAGCAGAAAGATATTTCACCAATCAGTATCCGTAAGCTGACACCGATCCAGATGCCGCACATTGATATTGATGAACTAAAGCAGGGACGAAAGGCTTTTACGAAAGATGAATGGCTAGATATTCTTCTTCGTTCTATCGGCATGGAGCCAGATGAATTTACATATCGTGAGAAATGGTTACTTTTGACCCGTATGATTCCATTAGTTGAAAATAACTTTAATCTTTGTGAGTTGGGACCGAGAAGTACCGGTAAATCTCATCTTTACAAAGAGATTTCACCGAACAGTATTTTAATTTCCGGTGGACAGACGACGGTTGCAAACCTGTTTTACAATATGGGACGCAAAACGGTCGGACTGGTCGGCTTATGGGACTGTGTAGCCTTTGATGAAGTGGCAGGTATCAAGTTTAAAGATAAAGATGGCATTCAGATTATGAAGGATTACATGGCATCCGGCTCTTTTGCCCGTGGCAAAGAAGAAAAAGCTGCTACTGCGTCCATGGTATTTGTGGGAAATATCAATCAGAGTGTGGACGTGCTGTTGAAAACATCCAGTTTGTTTGCACCTTTCCCGCAGGAAATGGGAACAGATACAGCATTTCTTGATCGTATGCACTGTTATCTTCCAGGATGGGAGATACCGAAGTTCAGACCGGAGCATTTTACTAATGATTATGGTTTTATCAGTGACTATTTGGCAGAGTTCATCCGAGAGCTTCGCAAGGAGCAGTATGGAGATGCACTTGATCACTACTTTCGTCTGGGGAGAAATCTGAATCAGCGTGATACAATTGCGGTTCGTCGTATGATAGACGGTTATCTGAAGTTGATGTATCCAAATGGTGAGTTTACCAAAGAAGAACTGGAAGAAATTATTCAGATTGCATTGGAAATGCGTCGCCGTGTCAAGGAGCAATTGAAGAAGCTGGGCGGTATGGAATTTTATGATGTAAACTTTTCTTATATAGATCTAGAAGATATGTCAGAACATTATGTTTCCGTACCAGAACAGGGTGGCGGTAAGCTGATACCGGATGGAATGTGTAATCCGGGACAGGTTTATACCGTATCCAGAGGAAAAAGTGGCATGATTGGTGTATTCCGTTTGGAAAGTCAGATGCTTCCAGGCAATGGCAAAATTGAACGGACTGGCTTAGGCAGTGATTCTAAATGCAAGGAAGCGGTGAACACGGCATTTAATTATCTGAAAGCCAACGGCAATCGGATCAGTGGCGCTATCAGTACTTCAACCAAAGACTATATCATCAACTATCAGGATTTACAGGGAATTGGTATGACAGACAAATTGGCACTTCCAACATTAATTGCACTTTGTTCGATTGCCCTTGGAAAGCCTGTTGTCAGCAACTTGGCAGTGTTGGGAGATATATCAATTAGTGGCACAATGATAAAGGTGGATGAACTTGCTAATACACTTCAGGTGTGTCTGGATAGCGGCGCAAAGAAGGTGCTGATTCCGAGCACCTCGTTTGTTGATTTCGCAAGTGTTCCTGCTGATCTGATGAGTGCATTTCAGTTGATTCCTTATCAGAGTGCTGAAGATGCGGTGTTTAAGGCGTTGGGGGTAGAGTAAAATCGAAGATAGGAGGCTACGAATGGCTATTGAGAAGGTAATCATTCAAAATTTTAAGAAGTTTAAAAATCCGTTTGAAGTAAAATTTAATGAAAATATCAATCTTCTGGTTGGTGATAATGAATCTGGAAAATCTACTATTCTTGAAGCCATTCATGTGGCTTTAACGGGTATGTATGCTGGTCGAAATATTAGAAATCAGCTATCAACATATTTATTTAATAGAGAAGCAGTTGAGGAATACCTGGCATCAGTGGAAAATGGACAGCCGATTGCACCTCCAGAAATAATGATTGAGTTATATTTTAAAAGTGGAACATTGCCTGAATATGAAGGAAATGGTAATTCCGAAAAAAGTGATGGTATAGAGGGAATCAGATTCACAATTAGTTTTTCTGATAAATTTAATTCAGAATATGAAAGTTTGCTGAAAACAGAAAAAATTACAAGTTTGCCTATTGAATTTTATGAAGCTAAATGGTTTTCTTTTAGCCGAGATGAAAAAATGCCCAGATTCATACCAATAAAGTCTGTAATGATTGATTCGTCAAATTACAGATACCAAAATGGGTCTGATGTATATATTTCCAGAGTAGTAAAGGATTTCCTTGAACCAGAGGACATAACAGCAATAACACAAGCCCATAGAAATATGATAGATGAGTTTGCACAAAATGAAGCAATTCAGTCAATCAATGAGAAAATTAGTGCAGCGTCTACTGTTATGAATGGAAAATTATCATTGAGTGCCGATCAGGGAGTTCAAAATTCTTGGGAGTCAAGTTTGGTTACGCAGGTGGATGGAATCCCGTTTGCTCATGCTGGAAAAGGTGCACAATGTATCATAAAAACACAATTAGCTTTAAGTCATAAACAGGCAGAAAAAGCAAGTATTATTTTGATTGAAGAACCTGAAAGTCATTTGTCTTTTTCTCGATTAAGCGAACTAATGGGAGTTATTGAAAAGGCTGCATCTGGTAGACAAATTATAGCATCAACGCATAGTAGCTTTGTCGCTAATAAACTCGGACTGGAAAATTTAATTTTGCTTTCAGGCGATAATTGTTGCTCGATGCAATCGCTCAAAAAGGAAACTTTTGAATTTTTCAAAAAAGTGGCAGGTTATGATACACTGCGATTGATTCTTTGTAAAAAATCAATCTTAGTAGAGGGCGATTCAGATGAGCTGGTTGTTCAGCGGGCATATATGGATACTCATGAGGGGCGGCTTCCTATCCAAGATGGAATAGATGTAATGACCGTAGGTGGGGTGACATTTAAGCGGTATCTTGAAATTGCACAGACACTAAACAAAGAAACAGCTGTTGTTACGGATAATGATGGAAATATTGAAGCTGTTAAGAAAAAGTACAAAGAATATGAAGAAATACAATGTATTCATATATGTGTTGATGAGGTAGTGGATACAGGTGATTTGAAACTGTCAGATAAGGATTTTAATTATAATACCTTAGAGCCGAAAATATTAAAAGAAAATGGACGAGAAGCAATGAACAATATTTTTGGAACTAACTACGATACGGATGATGAGATGCACAAATATATGCACGCTCATAAGACGGATTGTGCCATAGCAATTTTTGAATCGGCTACGAAAATTAAATATCCTGAGTATATAATGAGGGCGATAAAAAATGAGTAGTCTAATTATTGCAGCGGCAGGGGCAGGAAAAACAACATTTCTTGTAAAGAAGGCATTGGAGATTTCTGAAAATGTTTTGATAACAACTTATACCGATGCTAATGAACAAAGCATTAGAGACAAATTTTACGAAATAAATGGTTGTATTCCATCCAATGTAACTATTATGCCGTGGTTTTCGCTGCTAATCAAGCATGGTATACGACCTTACCAAAGCTATCTTATAAATAATAGGGTATCCGGTGTGTTATTAGTGAATAAGGCAGATAAAAATTTGTTGAGACTAAAGGATACAAATGAGAAAAAATATGTCACGGCTTCCGGTAATGTATATTCAAATATGATTTCAAAATTGCCCTGTGTTTTGGACGAATTATCGAATGGATGTGTATTTCGCAGAATACGAAAAATTTTTTCTTATGTTTTTGTAGATGAAATACAAGATTTTGTCGGATATGATTTAGAAGTTATAAAAAAGTTGCATGAGGTTGGGTGCAACATGACTTTAGTAGGAGATCCTCGTCAGACGACGTATCGAACTCATTACGAAGCAAAATATAAAAAATATGCAGGTGGGAAAATAGTGATTTTTGTGCAGGATAATATTGCCGGAATGAATATTGATACCACAACATTATCGACATCTCATAGAAATAATCAGATTATATGTGATCTTGCAAATCAGATGTATCCTGATATGAAGCCATGTGATTCTGCCATGAATGAAAAAACGGGACATGATGGAATATTTTGGGTTCACGAGAATGATATTGATAAATATGTAGATATATATAATCCTGTTCAGTTGCGGTATGATAAAAGAACCAAGGTAAATCCCATCCCAAAAACGATGAATTTTGGATTGTCCAAGGGACTTACTTTTAATAGAGTCTTGATATACCCGACGAAACCAATGCTGGATTGGTTGTCAGGAAAGTCCAAAGACATGAAGGATGAAAGTCTTTCTAAGTTTTATGTTGCAGTGACGAGAGCACGGTATAGTGTGGCTTTTGTATACAAGACAAAACGACTTCCAACTAACGATATTGGAACAAAGTGGACACCTGATGTATTGGAATAAATAATAGATTGCACGACAAGAAGTAATTTAGTTGTTATAAGTAATAATACTGTGTATTGGGCATAATCTAAGTTTCGCTAAGTTTCACTTATGGAGGTGTCTGAGAAAAATTTAATAGGAAAAACATGAAAAAAGGCACTGAAAACCGTTGGATTATTGGTTTTACAGTGCGTTTTCTTTTGCCCAAGAGGAAAAATGCAGTGAATTTAAGTTTTGTTAAGTTTCACTGAGTTCTGATTTTACAGAGTGCCATTGTTTCTTAGGTTCATATTTTCCACAACCATCACAAGTCTGTGGCCAGTTGATTTTCCATTCAAAATATTCATCTCTGGTAATCTCACCGGATTTCAGTTCATCCATCCGAACCACCCATTCTTTCAAAAAATCATTCAGAACTCCATAGTCAAACCACATACAGACAGGAGCATGGGCAGGCCAGCTATCATTGTCATGGTAGTAAACGGAAGTGTCGGCTACTTCGTTGCATTTTTCACCGGGAAATCTCCGAGGGAGAAACAGATGCAGGGAAGATGGGTTAAATTCATCCAGCCAGAAAAGCAGTTCCATCATTTCGGAAGCGTCACGTCCAGCGGTATCATAGAGGGTATAAGGATTAACATCAAGAGCCTGTGCCATTTTATCGACCAGATCTTTTTTGGGAACACGAACGCCTTTTTCATATTGTACAATTCTATGCTGATCGGTCAGTCCGATTTTCTCTGACAGTTCTTTTTGTGTCATTTTCCGGAATGTCCGGATTTTTTTTAATTTCAGATTAAAATTCATAAAGTCACCTCTGCATTAGTCCTGATAAACATCCATTGAAGATAGTAAAATCAAGAAATGAATAACTATTTGTCCATATTATAACACAAACTAGCAGAAAATCAATGAAAAAGAGTACAAAAAAGAACCTAAAACGCATGAGGTGCTATTGACATTAGCAGTAACGGGGGATATAATGGCATTAAATCAAATAGGTACAAAAATGTATACCTGCAAAACTTTTGATTATTGAACCTTGAAAATTGAATGAGCTGTATGGGTGCCTTTCGGGCTTAAAGGTAACACAGGATTCCACCGCTGTATCAGAGAGTAGTATGTGGAAACCGAAGATACTCCGGCAACGGCTGGTATGCTTGAGAAGAAGCTGCCAGTATTCAGAAAGATTTCTGATAGAGGTCAATTGTAACGTTGACACCGCCATATACAAATGGAAGCCAACACGCCGAACAGAATGGAAAATCATCGTAAGAAGTCCAAACAAAAAGTAGATGTACTGACAACGGGCATAACCGCTGTCTGGGAGGTGATGCAGAAGAATACGGAGGAAAGGAGGTATGTGCATCATGAGAAAAACAACAGAGTATAAGGCTGAGAATCGTCTGACGGTAGATATTGAAGGATTAATGGCAATGTTATCCTGCGGAGAAGTAACTGCAAAGAAAATTGCAGATTATGCAGAAGCAAGAGTGATTATTGGAAGACGTGTTCTTTATAACGTGGATAAGATAAAAAAATATCTTGATGCAATGGCAGTGTAATGAAAGATGAGAAGATAAAATACAACAACTTTCCTTCGGAATGAAAAGTAAAAAAGGGAAAATATTCCTGTAAAACAGGCAAATAAAAATTAGCATTTTGCAGGAATTTACCCTTGGAAATCATAAAATATTATGTTAATCTGTGAGCAGATATCAGACAGTATATGACTGATACCAACAGGACAAAAATCATTCCGAATAACGAAAAATGAAGTGAAAGGAATGATTGATATGGCAAGAAAAGATAATAAAGGCAGAAATTTAAAAACAGGTGAATATCAGCGTCCGGATGGACGTTATGAGTATCGCTACAAGGATGAAATTACCGGAAAGCGTAATTCGGTTTATGCAGCTGATCTGGCGAGTTTGCGAGAAATGGAAAAGAAGATCAATAAGGATATGGATGATCTGCTTATTACAGATTCATCAGTCAAGAAGCTGACCGTAAATACGTTGTTTGAGCGATACATGGCAACAAAGAATATCAAGGAAAGAACGAAAAAGAATTATATCCGTATGTGGGATTACCGGATACGAAATACTTTGGGAAATATTCGTGTTTTGGATTTTAAGACATCTCATGTAAGGACATTCTTTTCCACATTGTCAGATGAAGGACTGGCACACAGCACGATCAAAGGTCTTTATGGTTTATTGAATCCCAGTTTTGAACTAGCAGTGGAAGATGGGATTATCCGCAAGAATCCGGTAACAGGAACACTTGGAGATTATGGGGCTCCGGCAAAAGAGAAAGAAGCACTGACACTGGAACAGCAGGAAAAACTTCTGCAGTTTGTTGAACAGAGTAATGTGTATAAGCCTCATCTTCCAATGATGCAGGTTATGTTTGGGGCTTGCCTGAGAGTGAGTGAGACTATCGGCTTAACCTGGTCAGATGTGGATATGAAGAACCGGGAGATTCATGTAGGTGGACAGCTTGTGTATTATGAAGGTGATGAAGGATATTGTTTCCATGATTCAGAAACCAAAACGGATGCAGGAATCAGAGATATTCCTATGACACAGATGGTATATGATGCGTTCCGTAAGCAGAGAGAACTGAATCTGATGCTTGGTTTGCAGAGTAATGTTGAGATCGGTGGACGTAGTGGATTCATCTTCAATACAAAACATGGGCGTCCGATCATGCCGGCGGGAGTGAACAGCTTTCTGAAAAATATTGTCAATGCCTATAATAAGAAAGAAAGCAAACTGGCAGAAGAAGAGAAGCGAGAGCCGGAGCTGATGCCTCCCATTTCATCGCATACTCTTCGTCATACGGGATGTACCAGATTGGGTGAGAACAATGTCAATCCCAAAGTTATGCAGTATGTGATGGGCCATTCAGATGCACAGATCACAATGAATGTCTACAATCATATTGCTGAGAAGTCTCACGTGGAGAATGAGATGTCTAAAATGAACCTGCCGGAAACTGTACCTGCTGTGGTATAAACCAGAAGTCGTTGTCGTAAAATGTGGTAAGAAAATCAGACGAATATATTTTTCCAAGAATTTGTCGTAAAAATGTGGTCAAACCAAGAAAATTGAGTGTGAAAGTAAGTGGAAAATCCCTGTGAAGCCCGTAAAATCAAGGCTTCACAAAATCTTCACAAAGAAATTAGCACTCAGAACTTGACAGTGCTAACAAACGGTGCTATAACTTACATTGTGAGTGAAAGAAGCAGCGAAAATAAGAGGCTGCAGGTAGAAAAATAAGAATGAATGTCTTCTCGGAGTCTTTCCTGCACTTGCTTTTGTGGCCGTTTTTCCGCCAGTCGCACTCAAATTTCATCAAGGTACGCACTGCGTACGCCTCAGAAATTTGGGCACAACTGACAAAAAATCTTCTCACAAAATCAAGCACAGAAAGATTCCGAGAGAACATATGATGATCAAGGAGGAATCTAGTTATGAAGTTAGTTCCATTATTTGACAAAGTTGTATTAAAGCAGTTAGTTGCAGAGGAGACCACAGCATCTGGTATTGTTCTTCCAGGCGCAGCAAAAGAAAAACCACAGCAGGCAGAAGTGATCGCAGTAGGCCCTGGCGGTGTAGTTGATGGCAAGGAAGTTACCATGCAGGTAAAGGCTGGAGATAAAGTTATTTATTCCAAATACTCAGGTACAGAAGTAGAGTTAGAAAAAGAAAAATACGTGATCGTAAAACAGAGCGACATTTTAGCAGTTGTAGAGTAAAGAAAAATGCCTTTGGCATTTTGCGTTTTCCGTTTAGTTCGCGATTCCCGTATATAGTATAAAAAACGAAAATTTTAGAGTATAGACCGTTTGGAGGTAGATAATCATGGCAAAGCAGATTAAATATGGTGTAGAAGCCCGCAAGGCACTGGAAGCAGGTGTAAATCAGTTAGCAGATACTGTTCGCGTAACTTTAGGACCAAAAGGACGCAACGTAGTTCTGGATAAGTCTTTTGGTGCTCCATTGATTACAAATGATGGTGTTACCATTGCAAAAGAGATCGAACTGGCAGATCCATTTGAGAACATGGGTGCCCAGCTGATCAAGGAAGTTGCTTCCAAGACAAATGACGTAGCTGGTGATGGTACTACCACAGCAACTGTACTGGCACAGGCTATGGTAAATGAAGGTATGAAGAACCTGGCTGCAGGTGCTAACCCGATCATCTTAAGAAAAGGTATGAAGAAGGCAACTGATGCAGCTGTAGAAGCTATTAAGAAGATGAGCCAGCCGGTAGGTGGCAAGGCACAGATCGCAAGAGTAGCAGCTATCTCTGCTTCTGATGATGAAGTAGGTACTATGGTAGCAGACGCTATGGAAAAGGTTTCCAAAGATGGCGTTATCACTATTGAAGAATCCAAGACAATGAAGACAGAGCTTGATCTGGTAGAAGGTATGCAGTTTGACAGAGGTTATCTGTCTGCGTATATGTGCACCGATATGGATAAGATGGAAGCAAATCTGGATGATCCATACATCCTGATCACTGATAAGAAAATCTCCAACATTCAGGAGATCCTGCCGATCCTTGAGCAGATCGTAAAGATGGGCGCAAGACTGCTGATCATCGCTGAAGATGTAGAAGGCGAAGCTCTTACAACCCTGATCGTAAACAAGTTAAGAGGTACTTTCAATGTAGTTGCTGTAAAGGCTCCAGGTTACGGCGACAGAAGAAAAGAAATGTTACAGGATATCGCTATTTTAACAGGCGGTACTGTTATCTCTGAGGAAGTTGGCCTGGAATTAAAGGATGCTACCATGGAGCAGTTAGGCCGTGCAAAATCCGTTAAGGTTCAGAAAGAGAACACAGTTATTGTTGATGGTAACGGCAGCAAGGAAATGATCGCAGCAAGAGTTGCACAGATCCGTAAGCAGATCGCTGAGACTACCTCTGATTTCGACAGAGAAAAATTACAGGAGCGTCTGGCTAAGCTGGCTGGCGGCGTAGCTGTTATCCGTGTAGGTGCTGCTACTGAGACTGAGATGAAAGAAGCTAAGCTTCGTATGGAAGATGCATTAAATGCAACCCGTGCAGCAGTTGAAGAAGGAATTATCGCAGGCGGCGGTTCTGCTTATGCACATGCTACTGCTGATGTTCAGAAGGTAGTTGATACTCTGGAAGGCGATGAGAAGACCGGTGCAAAGATCATCTTAAAGGCTCTGGAAGCTCCTCTGTTCCACATTGTAGCAAATGCAGGTCTGGAAGGCGCTGTTATTGTAAACAAGGTTAAAGAATCACCAGTTGGTGAAGGCTTTGATGCTTACAACGAGACTTTCGTAAATATGATCGAAGCAGGAATCCTGGATCCTGTTAAGGTTACAAGAAGCGCATTACAGAATGCAAACAGCGTTGCATCTACTTTGCTGACCACTGAGTCTGTAGTAGCAACTATCAAGGAGCCGGCACCAGCTGCTCCGGCTGCACCTGATATGGGCGGAATGTATTAATCAGAAATATAAAATAGGGATGTACTGTTAGTAAAAAGAAGTCTGTGACGGATAAAAACCGTTGCAGGCTTCTTTTTTTGCATCAAAATTTGTCTGACCTATTGCTTTTTTAATGAAAAAATGCTAATCTAAACTCACAAGATGTCAGATGAATTTTGAGAAAATAATATGATAAGTTACAAGTTAAAGGAGAGTGGCTATGAAGTTACACAGTCAGGAAGTTAGAAAACTTGCACCGGAAAATGACCCGTTAAAGATCGGAATGGGATGGAGCGTGGAAGATCTGGATAAACCTCAGATTTTGGTAGAAAGCTCTTTTGGTGACAGCCATCCGGGAAGTGCCCATCTGAACCAGTTTGTAGAAGAGGGCGTAAAAGCAGTTAACGATAACGGAGGAAAAGCAGCCAGATATTATGTGACCGATATCTGCGATGGTATTGCCCAGGGACATGACGGCATTAACTATTCTCTTGCACACAGAGATATGATGACCAATATGATCGAAGTTCACGGAATGGCAAGCGGCTTTGACGGCGGCATGTTTATTGCCAGCTGCGACAAGTCTGTGCCTGCTATTTTAATGGGTATTGGCCGTTTAAAGGATATGAGTGCTATTGTAGTTACCGGCGGTGTTATGGAAGCCCATACTATTACACCTAAGTATGTGGAAAATGCCCCGGCCTGCGCTATTAACGAACTGCTGACACTGGAGCAGATCGGTAAATTCGATGCACAGGAAAAGAGAGGCGAGATCCCGGAGGAACAGTTAAATTATTATAAGCACAATGCATGCCCAAGCTGCGGTGCATGTTCCTTTATGGGTACTGCTTCCACCATGCAGATCATGGCAGAAGCATTAGGCCTGATGCTTCCAGGCACTGCCCTGATGCCTGCAACTGCACCGGAATTAAAGCAGGCTGCTTATGATGCAGGAAAACAGCTGATGAAGTTAGTAGAAAAAGGTATCAAAGCAAAGGATATCGTTACCATGAAGAGCTTTGAGAACGCTATTATGGTACATGCTGCTATCAGCGGCTCTACCAATGCAACCATGCACATTCCTGCTATTGCCCATGAATTTGGCTTTGAAGTAGATGCAGAAACCTTTGACCGTATGCACAGAGGGGCTCATTACCTGCTTAATATCCGTCCATCCGGTGACTGGCCAGCCCAGTATTTCTATTATGCAGGCGGTGTTCCAAGAGTTATGGAAGAAATCAAGGATATGCTGCATCTGGATGTAATGACAGTTACAGGCAAGACCTTAGGTGAGAACCTGGAAGAATTAAAGAAAAATGGTTTCTATGACCACTGTGATGAACTGTTAAAGGAAAAGGGCAAGCTGTTAGGACGCGAGATCAAGCGTACAGAGATCATCCATGCCTTTGATGATGCAAAGGGAACAGATGGAAGCATTGCTATTTTAAAGGGCAACCTGGCTCCGGAAGGCTGTGTGATCAAGCACACTGCATGCCCGAAGGAAATGTTTGAGGCAACCCTTCTTGCAAGACCATTTAACAGTGAGGAAGAGTGTATTGACGCTGTTCTTAAGAGAAAGGTAAAACCAGGGGATGCTATCTTTATCCGCTATGAGGGACCAAAGGGAAGCGGTATGCCTGAAATGTTCTATACAGGTGAAGCCATCTGCTCTGACCCGAAACTGGCTTCCAGCGTGGCTCTGATCACTGACGGACGTTTCTCCGGTGCATCCAGAGGCCCGGTTATCGGCCATGTAAGCCCGGAAGCTGCTGCAGGCGGACCTATTGCATTGGTAGAAGAAGACGACCTGATCTATATTAATGTAAAAGAGCGCAGACTGGAGATCGTAGGTGTAAAAGGTGAAAAGCGTACTCCAGAGGAAATGGAAGAGATCTTAAAGGCCAGAAAAGCCAAATGGCAGCCAAAGCCTCCGAAATATACCAAGGGAACCCTTAAGCTGTTCTCTGAACATGCAGTATCACCTATTAAAGGCGGATATATGGTGTAGTCCAAAGAAATCTTCGAATGCGTCACTGGCGCATTCTCGATATGCATGGCAAAACAAGCGCCACCGCAGGTGGAATTTGTTTTTCTTGGACCACCAACGGTGGAAATGGTGCATGGACCAGTTGGCCACCTCATGAGCATGAGAAGGATCTGGAAGAGGTTTATTGCTACTTTGATATGGATGATCCTCATTTTGGACTGCATTTAAGCTATGTAGAACCAGGAGATACTCATGGAGTAGTAGCTCATACTGTTAAGAGTGGTACTATGATCCTGGCACCAAGAGGTTACCATCCTACAGTAGCTGCACCAGGAACCAGAAATACATATTTATGGGTACTGGCAGCACATTCCCACAAGAGTCGTCGTTATGATCTGGCAGTTCTGGACCCGAAGCGTGCAGAAATGAATTAGGCCAGAGACAAAGTAAAGTTAAGAGTTGTATTTAGGAGGCAGAAACATGAACGCAATGGATTCAATTTTTCTCCCACGTTTTACCATTGGCGAGAATGCATTTGACGCTTTCCATGATGAAATGGGAAGATATGGAAAAAAAGTAGCAGTGATCCACGGAGAAAGAGCATGGAAGGCAGCAAGGGAATATGTAGTTCCTGCACTGGAAAAGGCAGGTCTTACAATTACTACAGAATGGCTGTATGGACATGATGCAACCCATGAAAACGCTGATAAGATCTCAAATGATCCGGCGGTACAGGAAGCAGATATGCTCCTTGCAGTAGGCGGTGGAAAGTGTATCGATACAGCAAAACTGGCTGCAGATCACCTTGGAAAACCGGTATTTACCGCTCCTTCCATTGCGTCTAACTGCGCTCCTGTTACCCAGATCAGTATTATGTACCATGAGGATGGTTCCTTCTGCGACATCCCAAGATTAAAGGAAGTACCGGTACACTGCTTTATCAACCCGAAACTGGTTTTAGCAGCTCCTGTTAAATACCTGTGGGCTGGTATCGGTGATGCCATGGCAAAGCATGTAGAGTCCAGCTGGTCTGCAAAGGCAGGAGAGAAGTTAAGCTTTGGCAGTGAGTTTGGTATCACAGCAGGACAGATGTGCTTCTATCCAATGGTGAAGGATGCAAAGAAGGCAATGGATGATGCAAAGGCAGGAAGAAACAGTGAAGAACTGGAAAACACCATTTTAAATATCGTTGTTTCCCCAGGTGTTGTATCTGTTTCCGTTCATCCAGATTACAATGGCGGTATTGCACATGCTTTATTCTATGGCCTGACCAAGAGAGAGCACATTGAAAAGAAACATCTCCACGGTGAGGTGGTTTCCTACGGCACACTGGTAAATCTTATGGTAGATAAGGACTGGGATAAGCTGAAAATGGCTTATGGAGTAAATAAGTCTATTGACCTGCCTGTATGCCTGGCTGATCTGGAGCTGGAAAAGGATGACAAGTTAGAGGATGTCCTTGAAGCAACAATGGCAAATCAGGAAATGACCCATACACCTTATCCTGTAACAAAAGAGATGATCTATCAGGCTATCCATGATCTGGAAGATTATAAGGGTTAAAAACATAGGCTGTGAATAAGAGAGGATAGTAAAATGGCAGTGACCATACGTGATATACGGGTAATCTGCACAGCGCCGGAAGGCATCAACCTTGTGGTGGTAAAAGTGTAGACCAGCGAACCGGGGCTTTATGGACTGGGATGTGGAACCTTTGCTTACCGCCACCTGGCTGTGAAGCTGGTAGTAGAAGAATATTTGAAGCCTCTTCTGGTTGGAAGAAATGTAGAGAATATCGAAGATCTGTGGCAGTTGATGAACCAGAACGGATACTGGAGAAACGGCCCTATTGAAAATAATGCTATTTCCGGTGTAGATATGGCATTATGGGATATTAAGGGAAAAATGGCAAATATGCCGCTGTACCAGCTGTTTGGCGGAAAGTGCAGGGAAGGTATTCCGGTATACCGCCACGCAGATGGCCGTGATCTTTCCGAGCTGTGTGAAAATATTGAACGTTTCCATGAAATGGGTATTACCAATATCCGCTGTCAGTGCGGCGGTTACGGCGGCGAAAGCTATGGAAATACGCCGGCAACTGCACCAAAGGGCACCCAGCCAGGTGTTTATCTGGATTCCAGAAGCTATATCCGCAATACAGTAAAGCTGTTTGAAGGAATCAGAAACAAATTAGGATATGAGATCAATCTGGTACATGATGTTCATGAGCGTATTGCTCCTATTGAAGCTATTAAGCTGGCAAGAGAGCTGGAGCCATTTGATCTGTTATTCTTAGAGGATCCGGTACCTATCGAGCAGACAGACTGGTTAGCAAGAATGAGAGAGCAGACTTCCATACCGATCGCAGAAGGCGAGCTGTTTAACAATCCCGTTGAGTGGAGAAAACTTATCTCAGAACGGCTGATCGATTACATCCGCGTACATTTAAGCCAGGTTGGCGGTATTACACCTGCAAGAAAGCTGCAGATTTTTGCAGAGCAGTTTGGTGTACGCACTGCATGGCATGGACCTGGAGACATGTCTCCTCTGGCTCATGCAGCAAACATCCATATTGACCTGGCAGCACCAAACTTTGGTGTACAGGAATGGTCCGGCATTGAGCCGCCAAACTTTGTTATCCAGGAATTAAAGGGACCACATGGTGCGCTCCTTGAAGTATTCCCGGGACTGCCTGAGTTTGACAATGGTTATGTATATGCAAATGATAAACCTGGTTTAGGCGTTGACTTAAATGAGGAAGAGGCTGCAAAATATCCTTGTGAGAATACTGTGACTACATGGACACAGACAAGACGCAGGGACGGAGCATTGCAGACTCCATAAGGTGATCAGGGTTTTACCACTGTTTTTCCTGCTTTGCGGGGAAACGTATTATATATTATAGGAGGATAAAGAAATGGCATTTGATTACTGGGTTACAAGGCACATGCAGTAGCAGGTGACTTATCCAAGAAGCCAGAGATTGACCGTATGTTTGCAGAAGCTATGGAAATCTTAGGAAACAAGCTGGACGTTATGATCCCTGCAGCAGGTATCCAGAGACGTTACGAGCCATGGGAATTCCCGGAGGATGCATGGAGACTGGTTATTGATGTTGACTTAAACCATGTATGGTTTATGTGCCAGAAGGCAGTTCAGGTTATGAAGGACAAGGAAGGCAGCACCGGAAAGATCATCAACATCGCTTCCATGAACGCATTCTTTGGCGGCACAACTGTTCCTGCTTACACAGCAGCTAAGGGTGCAGTAGCAATGCTGACCAAGAGCCTTGCATCTGACTGTGCTGACCACAATATCTGCTGCAACGCAATTGCTCCTGGATATATGGATACTGAAATGTGCGCTAACATGACTCAGGAAAGAAAAGACGAGTGCACAAAGAGAATCCCTGCTGCACGTTGGGGACTGCCAGATGACCTTAAGGGACCGGTACTGTTCCTGGCTTCTGATGCAAGTGACTACTTAAATGGTGCTGTTATCCCTGTAGACGGCGGATTCTTAGTTAAGTCATGATGATGCCTGCTGCAAAAGCAGTTAAAAATACGTTATAAACATGGGGTGCTGCAGTCAGGTGAAAATGCCGGACTGCGGCGCTCTTTTTTAAAAGGAAATATAATACTTTTGTAATGTCTGAAGGCATGCAAGGGGCTTGACATCAGATAGACGTTAGTTATATCATGGAATAACGACAATGTTTACATGGCGGGAATGGTATATGATGGGGGATATACCTGTAAACAGATTGGAAAGATAAATTGGAGAGGTAGTAGCATGAGACAGATGCAAAAAGAAAAGCTGCTTCCAGAGCAGACAGCGGAAAAAATCAGAGAATACATAGAAAGCAACGGAATGAAGACAGGAGACAAGCTTCCAAATGAATTTCAGCTGGCTGAGATCTGCGGGGTGGGAAGGAGTACCATTCGCGAGGCTATAAAGCTTCTGGTCTTTTCTGGAAAAGTAGAGGTGATCCGGGGAAGCGGTACTTATATTAAGAAGGAAAAAGCACCACAGGAAGTGACCATGGCAAATGATGATCCACTTGGTTTTCGGGAAAACAGTGAAGAGAACCTGTTTCAGACCTGCCTGGAATTTGTGGATGTACGTTTGATGTTAGAGCCGGAAGTGGCAGCTATGGCAGCTACCAATGCAGATTATGCAGATTGCCAGAAGCTGCAGATGCTGCAGAGAGAAGTGGGACAACTGGTGGATCAGGGAAAGGATCACATAGCAGCGGATATTGAATATCACAAACAGTTAGCAGCCTGCACCCATAATCAGATCCTCTGCAATCTCATGGAGATCGTGGTAAAAGGTATTCCGCTGTTTGTAAAGATCACAAAAAATGATTTTGCAAAATCAACGGTAGAACAGCATCGTGCTATTACAGAGGCTATTTCAGCAGGAGATGCCCAGGGTGCCAGATATGGCATGATCACTCATTTAAACAGCAACAGGAAGCGTATTTTAAAGGCTCTTACAGAACAAAAAGCCACAGAAAATTTATAATCTCCCATTTTTATTGAAATTTAACTGTTATTTCGTTATAATTATGTTAAAAATCAGGTTGCGTGCAGCCGCTTTATGGGAGATTTGTGATGAAAAAAAGATGTTTAGCTCTGATGGCAGCTGGCTTGGGAACAGCACTGCTTTTAACAGCCTGTAGTCATATAGGAAATATTACGCCAGACAGCAAGGTAAAACTGGATCCAAATAAACCAGTTTCCCTTACTGTCTGGCATTATTATAATGGAGCACAGCAGGCAGCTTTTGACCAGCTCATATCAGAATTTAATGCAACAGAGGGAAAAGAAAAAGGGATCTACGTAGAAGTCTATACACAGGGATCAGTAGGTGATCTGGAAAAAGCTGTTTCTGATGCAGTTGCAGGAGCTGTGGGTGCCCAGTCCCTGCCGGATATTTTTTCCACTTATGCAGATACAGCCTACGCAGTCCAGAAAGAAGGAAAACTGGCAGATCTGACACCTTATTTTACAAAAGAAGAACAGGCTGAATATGTAGATTCCTATATCCAGGAAGGCTATTTTCATGATGACTCAGCTTTGTATCTGTTTCCTGTAGCAAAATCCACAGAGATCATGATGCTCAATGCCACAGACTGGCAGACCTTTGCAGATGCAACAGGTGCTTCATTAGATGAATTATCCACATTGGAAGGTGTGACAGAAACAGCAAAGCGTTATTATGAATGGACAGACAGTTTAACACCGGATATCCCGGATGATGGAAAGGCATTTTACGGAAGAGATTCCATGTCCAATTACTTTATTATTGGTATGAAACAGATGGGAGTGGATCTTTTTGATGTAAAGGACGGGAAAGTGACGATTCAGGCAGACAAAGAAAAAATCCGCCGTTTGTGGGACAATTATTATGTTCCGTACGTAAATGGCTACTTTGCAAGTTTTGGAAAATTCCGTTCAGATGATGTAAAAACAGGAGACATCCTGGCATATACGGGTTCTGTGTCATCTTCCATGTATTTCCCGGATCAGGTGATAACAGATGATGGGACCAGAGATATTGATTGTATCGTAATGCAGCCTCCTGTATTAGAAGGAGGAGAACATATATGTGTACAGCAGGGCGCAGGCATGGCAGTGACAAGATCTGATGAAAGGCATGAATATGCAGCCTGTGAGTTTTTGAAGTGGTTTACCAGAAAAGAAAATAATCTTCGTTTTGTATGTGAATCTGCATATCTCCCGGTACGCAAGGATTCCAATTCTGTAGAGGCGCTGGATGAGGTAATAAAGGATAAAGATCTTAAGGTAAATGATAAGGCATATCAGTGTCTGGACAATATTTTAAGCTCCTATGACCTGACCAGTTTTTACACACCAAAGTGTTTTGAAAATGGGTATGCTGCCAGAAAGATATTAGATTATGATCTTTCTGATAAGGCAGCAGAGGATAAGGTAAAAGTAGATGAAATGACAGCTGGAGGTATGTCCAGGGCAGAGGCCACAGCCCTGTTCACTACAGATGAAGCGTTTGAACAGTGGTATGAGCAGTGGAATACAAAGCTGGAGGCTGCAGCTTATCAGAATAAGTAATGAGATCAGTTACAGGGTAAAAAGCAGGAGGTAAGAAGCAGATGAAAGTACAGAAACGGAAGCTGATGCGCATATTCCTTGTCCCCCTGCTTTTAGTTGTCTTATTTCAGGGAATCATGCCGTTTTTTATGCTTATGGCCAGTGGCGTAAAAGATACTATGGAAAGCAATGCGGTGAACCTGGACAGTTACCTGGTGAAAAACCGGGAAGTGATGCTGGAAAATGTAATGGTAGAGCAATGGAGCAGCATTCGTAAAGAAAGTACCTACTTAAATCTGGAAATGTCAGAGTTCCTCTGGGAAAATGCTGTGGATATAAAGGCTTTTTCTGCAAGGGAAGATCTGCAGAAAAGTTATGCACAGAGGGTATTTCCGAAGTTGTTGGAATTTCTCCACCGGGATTCTACCAGTGGTGTTTTTTTGGTCATGACTAATGATACTCCCCTGGAGGAAGCGGGAGATTATGCTGGATTTTTTATCCGTGATTCAGATCCTGTGACAAAAACAGAAACAAATTCTGATCTGCTTTTTGAACGGGGGGATAAAGAACTGGCTCGTGGAAGCGGGATCGCTTTTGACAGCTCCTGGTTTCCGGTTTTTAATTTTAAAGGACAGGGGAACAGGGCCAGCGATGATTTCTTTTATGAGCCATATGCAGCAGCAATGACTCATCCGGAAGCGGATATGAACAGCCTGGGCTACTGGTCTGTGCCCTTTATCCTGGAAAATCATGTGCTGGATAATCATAAAATGATCACCTATTCCTTTCCACTGGTCTTTGATGGCATTGTTTATGGTGTTATGGGAACAGAAGTTTCCATCAGTTATCTGTGTAATACCTATTTCAGGATACAGGATCTGAACAGTGAACAGACGGCCGGATATGCAATTGCCATTGACAATGGGAATGGAACCTATGAGAGCATAGCTGGAAAAGGTATTTTATATGATGCAGTAAAAAGGAAAAATGATGTTTTTTCTTTAGAACATACCAGTCACGAAAAATTGTTTGAAGTAAAGGATTCAAAAATAGGAGATCAGAATATTTATGCGGTCATGTCAAAAATAAGCCTGTATGCAAATAATGTTCCCTATAAGAATACCAACTGGGTCCTTTGCGGTTTTGTGCCGGAAGATACTATTTTCAGTCTTGGAAATAAACTGTATACCAGTATACTGACTACCATCTTTTTCTGTGCCATTATGGGAATAGGGCTGATGTTTATTGTGGTCCGTTATGTCATAGGGCCGGTATACCGGCTGATGGACAGTGTCCGGGGCGGAATTGAAGGTTTAAAGGCGTTTGTTCCTTCTGAATATACAGGAAATAGATGAGCTTCATGAGGTAGTGAAGAATCTGACGGAAAATGAGATCCGGACGGAGACTCAGCTGAAAGAAGAGAAGGAGCGTTACCGCGTAGCTGTGGAAAGCTCCAATGACCTGTTTTTTACTTACAGGGATAAAGCACATACATTAGAGATCGTAAACAGCAAAAGCCATGATGGTGTCTGGGATATTAAAAAGATACAGGAAGACCTGATTGCACCTGGTTTTTCCCTGGAAGACCAGGGAAAGCTGTCGGCCATGATAAACAGCCGGGACAGTAAGATCTATGCCCAGATCTGCCGGAAGATACCGGGAAAAGAAGATGGCTGCTGGCTGGAGGTAAGAGGCAAGGTTATCATGGATGACAGAGAAAAGGACCGCCGGATCGTAGGTTACATCCGTGATATCCATGAGACGAAAATGCGGGAATTAGAGCAGGAAAGAAAACAGCAGATGGATCCGGTCACTGCTTTCTACCGTTTAAAACCTGGCATGGAGGAAATAAGGCGTGTCCGCAGAAGGCTTCCGGAAGGAATGATGGTTCTTGTGGATATCTGCCATTTTACAGTGATCAGCCGTGATTTTGGTCTTGCATTTGGCGATGTACTTCTGGAGCAGTTTTCTAAAATGTTTTTACAGGTCTGTGAAGAAGGGGCTGCCAGCACACCGGTGATGATCAGAGCAGGTTCTGATGAACTGCTGGCCTGGATACCGGGAGAAAAGGAGGCATCCTGCAGGCAGAAATTGTGGAAATTAAAAGAAAGGTTCCTGGGGCTGGTACGCCAAAGTACCTTAAAACTGGAGTTTAAAGCAGGATTTACCTGGGGCTGGGAAGAAAATGATACAGCTACTCTGCTCCATCAGGTTTGTGTAGCTGTTTTGGAGGCAGAAAAGAAGGATGCAGCAACTCTTTCCTGGAGTGAAGTAGAGGATACAGAGGCAGCGCCGGAGCAGTTTGGAAAGATCGTATCTATGGAGTATATCCAGGGGGCTAGTTTTGCGTCCCTGGCACTGAATATTTTAGACCGCTGCAGCCAGATCGAAGCAGGACTGGATCTTATTTCCTGCCGGTTAAATGAATGGTTTGGACTGGAAAATCTGATGATTACAGGTTTAAATCCAGAGTTCCTTTCCAGTGAATTGTCTTATCAGTGGAAAGATGCAGCCGGGGCAGAAGAAAGACCGGGTGTGGTCCATTGCAGTGAAAAAGTGTTTGAACAGTTAAATCAGGATACCCAGGAAAAGGCTATGCAGCCTGTAAAAGAGGTTCTTGCAGTATTGCCTTTATCTAAGGAGAATAATAAGGAAAATAATACTGAAAAAACGGGAATTGCAGTTTTAATGAATGATAACAGCCAGTATTCTGGTACGATCTTCTTTATGGGTGTAGATGAAGAAATCTTAAACAGGGAAGAGGACAGAAAACTTTTCCGGGAGATCGGCATCATTATCCAGAACCGTATTAACAGAAACCGTCATGACCAGTCAGCACAGGCCAAGTCAGATTTTCTGGCCCACATGTCCCATGAGATACGTACACCTATGAATGGTATCATTGGTATGACGGATATTGCATTAAAGGATGGCCAGTCAGAAGAAGTGCGCCTTGACTGTTTAAAGAAGGTAAAAAGTTCTTCTAATTATCTGCTGGGCATTTTAAATGATGTCCTTGATATGTCAAAGATCGAAAGTGGAAAAATGAAGCTGGTAATGGATGACTTCCAGTTAGATAAGATGATAAATGGCCTTTATACACTGTTAGAAGCTAAGTTTGAGGAAAAATCCCAGCATTATCATCTAAATATGCAGTTAAAGCATACCTGGTTTTATGGAGATGCCATGCGCATCAGCCAGGTCCTTGTAAATCTGTTGGGAAATGCAGTTAAATATTCCGGTAATGATACAGATATTTCCCTGACAGTAACAGAAAAGGAAGGGGAAAATGGCCTGTCCCAGCTATATTTTGCAGTAAAGGATCATGGTATTGGTGTAAATGAAGAAGACCGCCAGAGGATCTTTGGCAGTTTTGAACAGGCAGAGCATTCTGGTGCAGGACAGCAGGGAACAGGTCTTGGGCTTGCCATCAGTAACCGCCTGGTACATATGATGGGTGGAAGTATTTTACTGGATAGCCAGGTAGACGTGGGCAGTACCTTTAGTTTCCGGATCCAGTTAAGGCCGGTAAAGGAACATAAGATCCAGGAGAAAGCTCCCCAGAACAAGAAAGACTTTTCAGGTATCCGCGTTCTGGTAACAGAGGATAATCCCCTGAACATGGAAATCCTCCAGTATATACTGGAGGACATGGGGATGAAAGTGGATAATGCTTATGATGGAAAAGAAGCAGTGGATAAGTTTGAAGCTTCAAAGATAGGATATTATGACCTGATCATCATGGACATCATGATGCCTGTTATGGGCGGCTTAGAAGCAGCCCATGCTATCCGTACCATGGAGCGGGCAGACAGTAATAAGGTACCTATTGTTGCCATCAGTGCCAATGCTTTTGATGAAGATATCCATCGTTCTCTTGCCAGCGGTATGAATGCGCATCTTTCTAAGCCGGTTGAAATAGATAAGCTGCGGGAAACCCTGGGAAGATTATTAAAATAAAGCACACTGTTAAGGCAATAGAAAGAAGTGGGTAAAAGCAGTAAAAAGAATACAGCATAAGGCACCAAAAAATGCTGGCAGAATGGCAGAAACAAGGGTCCACCGGGCACTTTTAGTTTCTTTATAAATAGTAATAAGGGTGGTGGAGCATGGCCAGTGCATCAGGGAGAAGAGCATGACGCACACTGCGGTGGTCCAGGTCCAGCCGTTTGCTGTAAGGATCTGCTTTAGCTGGAGTGTGGAAGCGTATCCCGTCAGATTCCCCTGGGCTGTATAGGCCATAAGGATAATGGGAAGGACGATCTCGTTGGCGGGAAGTCCAAGGATAAAAGCTGTAAGGATAACGCCGTCCATACCCAGCAGGCGGCCAAGGGAATCTAAAATAAGGCTGATCCGGGAAAGCAGGCTGATCCCGCCTGGGGACACATTTGCTAAAAGCCACAGGATAAGACCAGCAGGAGCGGCTACGGCAGCAGCTCTTCCAAGGACAAACAAAGTACGGTCTGTAACAGAGCGCAGGATCACCTTTCCTATCTGGGGACGTCTGTAAGGAGGCATTTCCAGTGTAAAGGATGAGGAAACGCCTCTTAATACAGTGGCAGACAACAGGTAAGAAGAGAGAAAGGTCATGGCGATCCCTAAAAGGATGAACAGGGTAAGTATCAGTGCACTGACAGCATAAGAGGCTGCATTTTGCTGGCTGCTGCATAAAAACAGCAGGATCAAAGTGATAAAAAGAGGGAGACGTCCATTACAGGGCATAAAATTATTGGTAAGAATAGCAATAAGCCGTTCGCGGGGAGAATCAATGATACGGCAGCCTGTAATGCCTGCAGCATTGCAGCCAAAGCCCATAGCCATAGTAAGAGCCTGTTTTCCACAGGCTTTACAGCACTGGAAAGGCCGATCCAGGTTATAGGCGATGCGGGGCAGATAGCCGGAGTCTTCCAATAATGTAAAAAGAGGAAAGAATACGGCCATAGGCGGCAGCATAACAGAGACCACCCATGCAAGGACCTGGTAAATTCCATAAATAAAGGCTTCCCGTAAAAGAACCGGGACATGGAGAAACAGTAAAACCTGTTCCAGAACATGCTGGAAGGAAAACAGCAGATCAGAAAGCAGGGCAGATAACTGATTGGCACCTGCTAAAGTGATCCAGAAGATCAGGGCTAAAAGCCCGGCCATAGCCGGATAGGCAGCCAGACGTCCTGTAAGGATACGATCCAGTTTCCTGTCTGTTTCATTATAATTCCGGTCCGGCAGGCGGACACAGGCAGAGGCGATGGATCCGGCACTGTTTACCAGACCAGATACTATGCGGTCTTTTATAATATCTTTGAAAATGCCTTTCTGGTTCAGATAGGAGCAGGCAGTTTGCAGGCTTTTTACAACTGCAGGATCCTGAGCCGGGTCATAGCCGCAGCTGGCAGTAAAAGAGCGCAGAAAAGAGGCATCATCTTCTAACAGACGCAGTGTAAGAAAGCGGGAGGTCATATAAAATGGCAGTATGTGGGCGCCCATCCAGTTTTCTACAGCAGGTTCTAGCATGGAAACAGCTGTTTCCAGTTCTTTACAGTAGGTGACCTGGTAATGTGAAAGAACAGGACTGTCAGTGAGATCATCTAACTCCTTTAAAAGAGGGATCAATGTGCATTTTTTTCTGGCAGAGGTACCGGCTACAGGGATACACAGCAGATCTGATAACTGGTCTAAGTCTATTTGTATCCCTTTCTTTTCTGCTTCATCTAAAAGATTCACACATACCAGTACACGATCCGTGGCTTCCAGGATCTGCAGTACCAGGTTCAGGTTCCGCTCCAGACATGTGGCATCACAGACGATGACAACTGCCTGATGGGCTCCAAAACAGATAAAATCCCTGGCAACTGTTTCTTCAGCAGAGCGGGAAGAAAGAGAGTAGGTGCCGGGAATATCTACCAGTACATAATCTTTGGCAATGCCTGAGCAAATTCCCCAGGCATTGGCAGTGGTTTTGCCGATCCAGTTGCCTGTGTGCTGCTTTTTTCCAGAGGTAAGATTATTAAATAAAGTGCTTTTTCCTACATTGGGATTTCCTGCAAGGGCGATGACTGGGCGGTCAGGTGTATTTTCAGGAATAGAAGACTTTTTTGTGTGAAAATTCATCGATTCTCCTTTCCTGTTATCAGAATATTTTTGCTGTCTGTTTTCCGGATAGCGATCACAGCACCCCGTATGGCATAGGCAGCCGGGTCTCCTAAGGGGCTTACACCTACACATTCTACCAGTGTATTTTCAGTAAGGCCTATGTCAAGAAAGCGGCGTCGTATGCTTCCACAGGAGGTAAGGCAGCAGACGCGGGCCTTTTCGCCGGGCTTAATATCATTCAGACAAAGAGGGGGATTCATGAAAATGTTACCTGCCTGGAAAAGTCTTTGTGGATATTATATGATACCAAGGGGAAAAAGGTTAAAATAACTGGAAAATGAAGTCAAAATAGGTTATACTATTAACAAACTAAGCGTGTAGAAAAAACTATGCGACTATATAACAGGAGAATGCAGAAAGTTATGGAAGAAAATTATGTAGAATGGCTGGTAAAACGGAAAGACCCCGTTTATGCCTGGCCTGTAAAAGTATTGATGATTGTATTGTGTGCATTATCTGCATTTGCAGCCCTTCAGGTCATGTTCGGAGTATTGATCCTTGTGGCAGCAGGTGCTGCGACGTATTTTGTTTTTTTAAACCTCAGTGTAGAATATGAATACCTGTTTGCAGACGGTGGTTTCAGTGTAGACCGCATCCTAGGAAAGGCCAGAAGAAAAAAAGCTTTTGACTGCGAAAAAGAAGAAGTACAGGTGATCGCACCGGCAGATTCCTATGTATTAAAAGATTATGAAAAACAGGGAATGAAAGTTATAAACTGCGCCAGCGGACAGGCCGGCGCAAAAGTTTACGCACTGATCAGCCAGAAGGGCTCTGTGACAACAAAAGTCTTATTTGAGCCTGGTGAGAAAATGGAAGGGGCTATGCGCAGAGTATTTCCGCGCAAGTTTATGAGGCAGTAAAGTGTGTTTGTGAGTTTCTGAGGCTGCGAAAAGTCCCTGGAACTGATAAGTTTTCCTCATGAAAAATCATAAGCAATTTCAATGAATATTTTACGGCAAATGGGTTTGACAATCCATATAAAATTTGCTAGTATTAGTTACTAATAAGAAGGCCAAAACGCCAGTGTCTGATAAAACCGATGTTTTTTTAGCGCTGGCGTTATATTGAACCTTCAGATAAAAATTGATGAAGAAAGAGAGGAAAAAACGAATGGGTACAATTATCGGTGAAGGCATTACCTTTGATGATGTGCTTCTGGTTCCAGCTTATTCAGAAGTGATCCCAAATCAGGTAAACTTAAGCACAAACCTGACAAAGAAGATCCGTCTGAACATCCCGTTAATGAGTGCAGGTATGGATACAGTTACAGAGCATCGTATGGCGATTGCCATGGCTCGTCAGGGAGGAATCGGCATTATTCATAAGAATATGTCAATTGAGGCACAGGCTGAGGAGGTAGATCGTGTAAAACGTTCTGAGAACGGTGTTATCACTGATCCATTCTATCTTTCCCCAGAGCATACATTAAAGGATGCCAATGACCTGATGGCAAAATTCCGTATTTCCGGTGTGCCGATCACAGAAGGCAAGAAATTAGTTGGTATCATCACCAACCGTGACTTGAAATTCGAGGAAGATTTCAGCCGTCCGATCAGAGAATGCATGACCTCCAAGAATCTGGTCACAGCAAAGGAAGGTGTTACTTTAAAGGAAGCAAAAGCGATCCTTGCAAAGGCAAGAGTAGAGAAGCTGCCTATCGTTGATGATGATTTTAACCTGAAGGGACTTATCACCATTAAGGATATTGAAAAGCAGATCAAATATCCTCTGTCTGCAAAAGATGCCCAGGGACGTCTGTTATGTGGTGCAGCTATCGGTATCACAGCCAATGTTTTAGATCGTGTAGAAGCACTGGTGAAGGCAAAGGTGGACGTTGTTGTTTTAGACTCTGCCCATGGTCATTCTGCAAATGTTATCCGCTGCGTAAAGATGATTAAAGAAGCATTTCCGGAGGTTCAGGTCATTGCAGGTAATGTGGCAACTGGTGATGCCACCAGAGCTCTGATCGAAGCTGGTGCTGATTGTGTTAAGGTTGGTATCGGACCTGGTTCTATCTGTACGACCCGTGTGGTTGCAGGTATCGGCGTTCCTCAGATCACCGCTGTTATGGACTGCTATGCAGTTGCAAAAGAATACGGTATCCCGATCATTGCTGATGGCGGTATCAAATATTCCGGTGATATTACAAAGGCGATCGCAGCAGGCGGAAGCGTTTGTATGATGGGAAGCATGCTTGCAGGATGCGACGAGAGTCCAGGTGCTTTCGAGCTGTATCAGGGACGTAAGTACAAAGTATATCGCGGCATGGGCTCTATTGCAGCTATGGAAAACGGAAGCAAGGACCGTTACTTCCAGACTGATGCAAAGAAGCTGGTTCCAGAAGGCGTAGAAGGCCGTGTAGCTTATAAGGGTATGGTAGAGGATACTGTATTCCAGCTGTTAGGCGGTTTACGTTCCGGTATGGGATACTGTGGCGCAAAGGACATCCCGACTCTTCAGGAGACAGGAAGATTTGTCAAGATTTCTGCAGCATCCTTAAAAGAAAGCCATCCTCATGATATCCATATCACAAAGGAAGCTCCGAACTATTCAATTGAAGAATAATTTTTTACAGGCTATTTACGAAGATTCATGGGTCGCCGCATTTGCGGCGGCCTTTTTGTGCCAATGCTGCATATTTGCGTACTAAGGAAGAAAGCAGGGATATAAATTGGGAGAACGTTCAAAACTTACAACGCTGTGTTATATTGAAAAAGGTGACAGCTATCTGATGCTTCACAGAGTCAGCAAAAAACATGATGTAAATAAAGACAAGTGGATCGGCATCGGAGGTCATTTTGAAGAAAATGAAAGTCCAGAAGAATGCCTGCTCCGGGAAGCAAAAGAGGAGACCGGGCTTACACTTACATCCTGGAAATTCAGGGGGATCGTTACTTTTATTTCCGAAGGCTGGAATACGGAGTATATGTGTTTATATACAGCTGATGGATATGAGGGAGAAATCATTCCCTGCAATGAAGGGGTACTGGAATGGATCAGAAAAGAAGACCTGTTAAAGCTGAACCTGTGGGAAGGAGACAAGATCTTTTTAAAACTGCTTCAGGAAAACTCCCCCTTCTTTTCCCTGAAACTGGCTTATAAGGGGGATGTTTTAACAGAGGCAGTGCTGGATGGGAAAAAATTAAAGAAATCGTAACAAAATGGGTTATTTTTTGTAATTGTGGTATATGGTATAATGGGTCCAAAAGAAAAACAAGCGACACCGAAGGTGGCATTTGTTTTTCTTGGACCATTAACGAAGATCCCGCCTGCGAAAGCAGGCAGTAGAGCACGTAAGTGCGGGGATCTGAGTCTAAGATATAATGAGTCCAGAGAAAAATAAGTTACAGCTACCTGAACGGACATTTGTTTTTACAAGCCATTGACGAACAAAACCACTGGCACAGCAGGCAGCAGAGCATGTTAGAGCGTGTTCGCGAGTATAATCTGCTTCTAATACCACAGAGAGGATCTTTATTTCCAATGAAAAAAAATAAAATATATACATTTCTGGCAGTATGTACGGCTGCCATTCTCACATTGTCTGTACCTGCATGGGCCAGTCAGGTGACTATTACACCATTAGATAAAGGAACATCCATATCACAGAGCCAGGTTCAGGAGACACAACCAACTAAGGCATCAGGCGCCCAGAATACATCTGGTGAAAATACACCATCCCAGAAGGGTGATGTTTCTTCTATTACGAAACCCACTATTGCATCCCAGGGTGCAGTTTTGTTAAATGCTGCAGACGGAAGTGTATTATTTTCACAAAACGGCGAAACACAGTATTATCCAGCCAGCATTACCAAGCTGATGACAGCTCTTTTAGTAGCTGAAAACTGCAATCTGGATGATACAGTCACATTTTCATCAACAGCTACCACTAACCTTGAATCGGGTGCAGTTTCTATTGGCATGACGGAGGGAGATACCTTATCAGTACGCCAGTGTCTGTATGCGCTGTTATTAAAATCAGCAAACGAAGTGGGAAATGCCCTTGCAGAGCATGTGGCTGGCAGCAATGCCGCTTTTGCAGAGAAGATGAATGCCAAAGCAGCTTCTTTAGGCTGCACTAATACTCATTTTGCCAATCCACATGGTTTAAACGACCCGAACCATTATACTACACCTCATGATATGGCACTGATCGCAAGAGCTGCTTTTGCAAATGATATAGTAAAAACAGTGGCTTCCACCAGAACCTATACACTTCCGGCTACTAAAAAAAATCCGTCAGGTCTTACTGTGACTATGGGACATAAAATGTTAAATCCAAAAGATTCCAGATATTATCAGGGAATTATAGGCGGAAAGACTGGATATACATCAAAAGCCGGAAATACACTGGTAACAGCAGCAGAGCGAAACGGTGTCCGTCTGATCGCAGTTGTAATGAAGAGCCAGTCTACCCATTATACGGATACGAAGGCATTACTGGACTATGGCTTTAAACTGGCAGAGGCAGGTGCCCTGACAGGACAGAATACAAGCCAGAATACATCCCAGGCTCCAACACCTGGAAATAGCACAAATAACACAAACAGTGCGAATAATGCAAACAACACAAACAATACAAATAATTCGTCTAGTCAGGAAACAAAAGCCTCTGCCCCCACACAGCCGGAATCTGCAGATACCAATACCGGCGGTCCGGGCGCTGTAAAAGAGCGTGGCTGGGTAAAAGATAATAACGGCTGGTATTATGTAAAAGGTAATGGCATAAAAGCAGTGGGAGAATGGATCACAGATAATGGAGAGACCTACTGGATCCAGTCAGATCATTACATGGCAAAGGGCTGGAAAGAATTAGATGGAAAATGGTATTATTTCTGTTCTACAGGAAGTCTGGCAAAGAATGTTTGGAAGGCAGGGGCAAATGGAATCTGGTATTATCTGGGCCAGGACGGCGTCATGCTTACAAATACGACCACCCCGGATGGCTATAAAGTAGGGGCAGACGGAGCCTGGATCAGATAATACAGTTTATTTGTAGAAGTGCTCTACAAATTTTAAAAACTGCTTTACATAGGGTTTTAAGATCCTGTTTTTGTTGTATACGATATAAAAAGTGCGGACCTGCGCAGCATTCTCTAAAGGAAAAGTGAGAAGCTGGTGGGTCCTTTCCATATCTTTTACGCTGCGGGCAGAAAGAATGGAAATGCCAAGACCGGAAGCAATGGATTTTTTAATAGATTCCAGGTCATTCATCCGGGCAACAATATTTAACTCAGAAAGGGAGATCTGGTGCCGTTCTAAAAATAAGTCGATCTCCTTACGGGTGCCGGAACCATTGGCACGAAGGATAAAAGGATGGGAGAGAAAATGCTGCAGGGTAACTGGTTCATCCTTTTTTAAGGTGTCAGCCAGCTCCAGATATTCAGGTGTTACCGGAGCTGCCAGGACCAGAGAGTCAGTACAGAAAGGAGAAAAACAGCAGTTCTCAGCATCGGTCACAGAGCCTGTAAGACCAAAGTCCACAGATTCCTGGATCACCTTTTCAATAGCGTCTGCGCTGTCTGACTGCCAGATATGAAAATGGATATCCGGCTGTATTTTGGAAAACTCCGATAACAGTTCCGGCAGAAGGTAGGATGAGGGAATGGTGGATGCACTGACGTCGATCAGTTTCCATTTATTTCCCGCAAATTCATCTATGATCTGATCCCGCATATTTAACATATGAACAGCACATTCATAGAGCTGCATTCCACGGTCCGTCACCTTCATCTGTTTGGTGGTACGGATCAGAAGTCGGGAATTCAGCTCTTTTTCTAATGCCTGTATATGGGAACTTATAGTTGGCTGGGTCAGGTAGAGGTGTTTGGCTGCCTCTGAAAAGCTTTTATAATCTACAACGGCTACGAAAGCTTCTAATTGTTTGAATTCCATATTTGAAGTCTCCTTGAAGAACCTTATATGATGATACCAGGGTCAAAAGGTCTAAAATCCGATGAGGGCTTGCATGAAGGAGGATTTTTGAACTTGGGACCCGCCAAAAACATGAGTAAGGAGCCATTTTTTGAAGAAAAATGAGCGTATTACGAATGTTTTTAGAATTGCGGGAGTGCAAAGCACGTAGCAATTCGGTATCAGAGGGGTCAAAATACCTTTTGACCCCAACATCATATGATACCAGGGTCAAAAAGGTCTAAAATCCGATGCAAGCTTGCTTGCAACATCATTATATAGATAAAATCTATAAATGTACATAAAAATAGCTGATATATGATTAGATATTGAGAAAAATTAATGTTAAAATGGAAAAGAAAGAAGTTGTTAAGGAAAATGTGAGGTGAAGACATGTATCAGGTTGGAATCGATATTGGTTCCAGTGCGGCAAAGACAGTGGTGCTGCGGGATGGAGAAGTATGGAAGACCATGGAAATGGCAACGGGATTTTCCAGCAGAAAGACAGCAGAAGAGATTTATCACTGGCTGGAAAAAGAACAGGTAACGCATGAAAAGAGCCGGTATGGGGCAACGGGATACGGAAGAGTATCCGTACCTTATGCTGATAAAGTGATAACAGAGATCACCTGCCACGGAAAAGGAGCTTGGAAGCTGTTTGGAAAGGATGGGGTGGTCATCGACATCGGAGGTCAGGATACCAAGGGGATAGTATTAAAAAACGGTCGTGTTATGAAATTCGTTATGAATGATAAATGCTCTGCAGGAACCGGAAAATTCCTGGAGGTCATGACCAACCGCCTGGGACTGACCCAGAAAGAACTGTCACAACTTGCATCTAAAGGAGATGGTGTGACCATCAGTTCCATGTGTACAGTGTTTGCGGAATCAGAGGTGATCAGCCTGATTGGAAAAGGAACTTCCAGGGAAGATATTGCCTATGGTGTGGTGGAATCTGTTGCTGTAAAAGTGGCCCAGCTTATTTCGCAGCTGGATGGAACTAACTATTTCCTTACAGGGGGACTTTGTGAGGATGAATATATGATCAGCCGGCTCAGCCATGCTTTAAAGGCACCGGTAGAAAGTATGCCATTAGCCAGGTATGCAGGGGCGATCGGCGCAGCGCTGTTATCAGGAGAGTAGAAGAAAGACTATAAGAGAACATTAAAATTTCAGGAGGGATTATAATGGATCTGCCAAAGACATTTGATGAGTTTGTAGATGCGAGAAAACAGGGATTTATAAGAGCTAAGGAATTTAAAGACAATGGAGGAAAACTGGCTGGCTGCCTTTGCTCCTACACACCACAGGAGGTGCTGGATGCTACAGGAATAGCTACAGTAGGACTTTGCGGCACCAGTAATGAAACTATACCAGATGCGGAAAAGGTCC
The DNA here is from genome assembly GCA_025758065.1 of Lachnospiraceae bacterium. Classification (NCBI taxonomy): domain Bacteria; kingdom Bacillati; phylum Bacillota; class Clostridia; order Lachnospirales; family Lachnospiraceae; species Lachnospiraceae bacterium. Next base: position 212,442 of record CP107199.1, on the reverse strand, counting down.
TTCCGAAGAATCTTTGCCCTCTGATCAAAAGCACCTATGGTTTTGCTTATTCTGAAAAATGTCCTTATACCTATTTTTCGGATATTATCATCGGGGAGACTACCTGTGATGGAAAAAAGAAGATGTATGAGCTGTTAAATGAGATTAAAGAGACTTATGTTCTTCATCTTCCACAAAGTCAGGAACGGTCTTATGCAAAGGATATCTGGTATGAAGAGGTCAGATTATTAAAGGAAAAATTAGAAGAGAAATTTGACTGTACCATTACAGAAGAAAATCTGCGCAAGGCAGCCCATGTGCGCAACGAGCTGCGAAAAGCCCAGCTGGATATGTATCATCTGCAGAAGCTGGTACCTCCGGCTATGAAGGGAACAGAGATGATGATCGCTCTCCAGCAGGGAACATTCACCTTCGACGTTTATCAGCAAATTGATAATATCCGCAAACGGGTAGCAGAAGCTGAGAAGGCATACAAAGAAGGAAAACGTCCGGTATCTGCTTCTGCAAAAAGAATATTACTTACCGGTTGTCCTACTGGCGGAGTGATCCAGAAAGTGGGAACTGTGATCGAAAATAACGGCGGTGTGATCGTATGTCTGGATGACTGCTCCGGCGAGCGTACCAACCGTTTGCTGGTAGATGAAAATGCACCGGATATCCTGCGTGCTATTTCTGACCGTTATCTGTCCATTAACTGCTCTGTTATGACTTCCAATAACGGACGTCTGGAAAATACAGCCCAGATGATTAGGGATTATCAGGTAGACGGAGTGGTGGAGATCGTCCTTCAGGCATGCCATACATTTAATGTAGAAGCCTTTAAAATGGGACGTATGGCAGAAGAAATGGGCATTCCATATATGAAGCTGGAAACAGATTATTCCACTGCAGACAGCGGACAGATTGAAACACGTATTGCAGCATTTATAGAGATGTTATAGAGCTGGTCATTGGTAAATGATGGCTGGTAAACAGGCGTGATCCGTTCTGACCTGTATAGGTGGACACAAAAAGGGCTCCTTGTACATATTCTATAGTAACAAAAGAAAACGAGCTTTTGTTTTTACAGAAATGGAATCAGAAAGGAGTCTGGATATGTGTTTTGATGATCTTAATGGAAGGAATGGATTTGTAAGATGTCCTGGCTGCTGCTGTGGGGGAAGACCAGGTCCTATGGGACCGCCAGGACCCCGCGGACCGCAGGGCTTTCCAGGATATCCCGGACCACAGGGTGAAACAGGAGCAGCCGGTCCTCAGGGAGCAACGGGCCCAGCAGGTCCCCAGGGCCCGGCAGGCGAAACAGGAGCAATCGGTCCTCAGGGAGCAGTAGGTCCCCAGGGTCCAAGAGGAGAAACCGGTCCCCAGGGAGCAACCGGTCCAGCAGGTCCCCAGGGCCCGGCAGGCGAGACAGGAGCAATCGGTCCCCAGGGTCCCCAGGGAGCAACCGGCCCAGCAGGCCCCCAGGGCCCGGCAGGCGAAACAGGAGCAACCGGTCCTCAGGGCCCGGCTGGTCCGGCAGGAACCGTCACACCGGCAGCTGCTGTTGCCAATGCAACTGGCACAGAAGACGTTGTGACTCAGTTTAATCTCCTTCTTAACAGCCTTCGGGAAGCAGGACTGCTTAAAACGGAATAAAGGTATATTTCAAAGACCGCCGTCCCCTGTGGTACGGTGGTTTTTGCCGGTTGTATAGCCCTTTCAGTTGAGAGAGTATTTATCTGTGTACTGAAAACCCTTTACTGTCAGTTTTTTTATAAAAAATGCAACATACTTGAAGCAAAAGAAAAATCGTGTTATATTACTTTCAGTGCAAAAACAGGTCATTTGACGGCCTGTGTGACCATTTCAAAAGCGGAAAGGTGTTATACAAACATGGAAATAAACGTAGCGAAACTGAATGAACTTCCTGAGGGAAGTTATCAGTTGATTGATATGAGAAGTGACCGGGATTTTGAATATGGAACCATTCCCGGAGCCATTCACATTTTACAGGAAGATCTGAAAGAAAATCCACAGATCATAAAAGCCAAAAAAGTGATATTGTTCTGCAGTCATGGAACCAACAGTATAGAAGCAGCAGAAGAACTGGAAGCAGATGGATACCGCGCTTACAGTCTGGAAGGCGGATATATTGCGTGGCTGCGGGAAGAGATGCGCAGACAGGAAGCAGAAGATATTAAAAATCAGGTGGAACAGAGTATCCGGAAAAAATTCCGCAAGACCATCTGGTCTCCATTTACAAAAGCAGTGAAGCAGTATGAGCTGGTAAAGGAAGGAGATAAGGTAGCTGTCTGTATTTCAGGTGGAAAAGACTCTATGCTTATGGCAAAATTATTCCAGGAATTAAAGCTTCACAATAAGTTTCCATTTGAAGTAGAATTTCTGGTCATGGACCCGGGATACAGCCCGGATAACCGTCATGTGATCGAAGAAAATGCAAGGAAACTGGGAATTCCGGTCCACATTTTTGAGTCCGACATCTTTGATGCTGTATTTACCATAGAAAAATCCCCCTGTTATCTGTGCGCCAGAATGCGCCGTGGTTACCTTTACAGCTACGCCAGGGAATTGGGATGTAATAAGATCGCTTTAGGACATCATTATGACGATGTTATTGAAACCATCCTTATGGGCATGCTCTACGGTGCCCAGGTCCAGACCATGATGCCAAAGCTTCACAGCACAAACTTTGAGGGTATGGAGCTGATCCGCCCGTTGTATCTGGTACGTGAAGATGATATCAAGTCATGGAGAGATTACAATCACCTTCATTTTATCCAGTGCGCCTGCAAATTTACCGATACCTGCACCACCTGCAACAATGAGGAAAACCGCTCCAAGCGCGTAGAAATTAAAGAACTGATCCGTGAAATGAAGAAAAAAAATCCATTTGTAGAAGGAAATATTTTTAAGAGTGTGGAAAATGTAAATCTGGACACTGTGGTCTGCTACAAAAAAGATGGAGAGCGCCACTGGTTCTTAGATGACTATGATGGGAAATAAAGAAATGGTGGAAATATCATTACCATAAATGACTGTATTAAGAGTCCCTGTTCCGAAAGAACAGGGCTTTTTTTTGCACTATTTCCTTTGTTTCTGTATATCTTATAGTATGATGTAAGTGTCAAAAGTATAAATTGCGTTTGTGCTTGCACAAATAAGCAATTTATACTTATTGACACGCCGAACACCGAAAACGAAATAAAATGGTGTGAACACGCCATTTTATGGGAGTTTGAGGTGTTCGAGGATTGCGGGAATTGCATAGCAATGGAGCAATCCGGTTACATCAGTGAGTGGCAAAATTTACTTTTGACACTCACCATAGTATTCGATACATTTCTGGAAGCAGGAGGACTTTTTATGAAAAAAAGATATATATCATTTCTTGCAGCTGTATTGGCAGGTGTACTTGCTGTTGGCTGTCTTACTGGCTGTGGGAAAATGGATGAAGCTACAGGTGGAAAAATGACAGCTGTGACACTTAATGAAGTTGCCCATTCCATTTTCTATGCCCCGCAATATGCAGCGATTGAACTTGGTTATTTTGAAGAAGAAGGCATTGACCTGACTGTGGTAAATGGTGCCGGTGCTGATAAAGTAATGACAGCGCTTATTTCCGGCGATGCCCAGATCGGTTTTATGGGGTCAGAAGCTAGTATTTACGTAAGCCAGGAAGGTGCTGCAGATCCGGCTGTGAATTTCGCCCAGTTGACCCAGCGCGCAGGTAATTTTCTGGTGGGAAGAACAAAACAGACGGATTTTAAATGGGAAGACTTGAAAGGAAAGAAAGTGCTTGGCGGAAGAGCAGGTGGCATGCCTCAGATGGTATTTGAATATATCTTAAAGAAACATGGAATTGACCCGAAAACAGATCTTACCATTGACCAGAGCATCAGTTTCGGCCTGACGGCAGCAGCCTTTACTTCAGGAGATGCAGATTATACCGTAGAATTTGAGCCCTTTGCAACTACGCTGGAAATGGAAGGTTGCGGAGCTGTGGTAGCTTCTTTGGGCCGCGATTCTGGTTATGTGCCTTATACTGCTTACTGCGCAAAGAAAAGTTATATAGAAAAGAACCCGGAACTGATCCAGAAATTCACAAACGCCATCCAGAAAGGACTAGATTATGTAAATTCCCATTCTGCATGGGAGATCGCCAAGACGATCCAGCCACAGTTTAAAGATACACCGGTGGAAAAAATCGCTACGATCGTAGACCGGTATAAATCCCAGGATACATGGAAAGAAAATACGGTTTTTGAAAAAGACAGCTTTGGGCTTCTGGAAAATATTTTAGAGGAATCAGGAGAACTAAAAAAACGGGTGCCATATGAAAAACTGGTACGTACGGATTTTTCTATCAATGCTGTTAATGCAGTCCAAAAATAACTCTGATATCGAATTGCTACGTGCTTTGCACTCCCGCAATTCTAAAAACATTCGTAATCCGCTCATTTTTCTTCAAAAAATGGCTCCTTACTCATGTTTTTGGCGGGTCCCAAGTTCAAAAATCCTCCTGCAAGCAAGCTTGCAGGAGGATTTCCGACCTTTTGCCCCTGATATCAGGAAAACAGAATATTACAGTTTAGCCATTGCATAGTCTTGTTTCCATATCCATGAAAACAAGACTATGCAATTTATTGCAACAAAAACTGAAATCGATTGCAAAAGCACTTGACAAGACTATATAAAAAGGCGTATGATAAAGTCATCAGAGAAACAGGAGAGAAATATGACGATCTACGACATCGCAAAGCAGGCAGGTGTATCTGCCAGTACCGTTTCCAGGGTCATTAATAATAAGCCCGGGATCAACGCCCAGACGCGTAAAAGGGTACAAAAATTATTAAATGAAAATCATTATATTCCCAATGAAGCAGCCAGAGGCCTGGTGATGCAGTCTTCTAAGATCATTGGTATCCTGATCGAGGATCTGCGTATTGAGCATCATACAGAATCGGCCTATGTGATCGAACAGGAGATGACTGCTTTAGGTTATACCTGTATTACTCTGAGTACCGGGCGGAAGGATGAGAAAAAGGCGGATTACATCCGCATCCTGGAACAGCGGAGAGTAGATGGTGCCATTCTCATGGGTTCTATGTTTGAAACGGAAGCTGTGAAAAAAAGCATTGAAGAACACCTTTCGGATATTCCTGTAGCCATTGTAAACGGCTATCTGGATCTGCCAAATGTTTATGGTGTCCTTATTGATGAAGAGCGGGGAGTAAAGGACTGTGCCGAGCTGATGCTTAAGAAAGGAAAGAAGCATCTGGTGATGGCAGTGGATTCTGATACACCTTCCAACCGGAACAAGCAAAAAGGTTATATAAGAGCCATGACAGAGCAGGGGATCGCTAAGAAAGATATCCTCTTATATACGGCGGTAAACAAAGAATTTACCAATCCCCGTGATGTGAGAGCTGCAGGTGCAAAGCTTACAGAACATATCCTTACAGAAAGACCTGAAACAGACGGAATCATCTATACCACAGACCTGTTGGCAATAGGCGGTCTGGAAGCAGCAAAAAAAATGGGAAAACGTATTCCGGAAGAGCTTGCGATCATGGGAGTGGATAATACTATGTACGGTGAGATCGTTACACCAAAGCTTAGCAGTCTGGATAACAAGCTGGTGGAAGTCAGCCAGAATGCTTCAAGGGCTATCCTGGATGCCCTTGATAAAAAAGAAGTGTCCCATAAAGTGATGCTTCTGACAGATATTAAAGAAAGAGAGACCACATAACATTTGCCGGAAAGATTTCTTCATCGGAAAGTTTCTTTGCAGATGTGTGGAGCAAAGAGAAAAGGTTCTTTCAATAGAACCATTTTCTTTTAATATTATTGAAATCGATTGCAAAAAAAGCAATTAAAAAAGTATAAAAGATGAAAGATAAAGGAGAAAGTGATCATGAAAAGAGTTCCTTATGAAGTAATGGTAAATGAGTTTGAGAGAGTATTAACCAAGTACGGTTTTGAGCCAAAGGATGCAAAGGCTTCTGCAGAGCTGTTTGCACAGAATTCTATGGCTGGTGTATATTCTCATGGATTAAACCGTTTCCCAAGAGTTGTTGATTATTTAAAGAAAGGCGAGATCGATCCAAAGGTAAAGGCTGAAAAGATCATGGGATTTGGTGCTTTTGAGCGTTGGGACGGACATCGTGGTTTCGGGCCTTTAAATGCAAAACTGGCAATGGACCGTGCAGTAGAGCTGGCAAAGGAATTTGGTATGGGTATCGTTGCACTGGGAAATAACAATCACTGGATGCGCGGCGGCAGCTATGGATGGCAGGCAGCAGACCAGGGCTGTATCGGTATCTGCTGGTCCAATACCTGTCCAAACATGCCTGCATGGGGTGGTATGGATCGTAAGATCGGTAATAATCCACTGATCTTTGCAGTACCAAGAAGTAATGGAGAGCATGTAGTCATTGACTGTGCCGTATCCCAGTTCTCTTATGGAAAGTTGGAAGACTGCCGTTTAAAGGGACAGCAGCTGCCGGTACCTGGCGGATATGATACCAATGGCAATCTGACCACAGATCCTGGGGAAATCGAAAAGACCTGGCGTGTACTTCCAATGGGTTACTGGAAAGGCAGCGGTATTTCAATTGCTCTTGACCTGATCGCAACTGTACTTTCTAACGGAAATTCTGTACAGAAGATCGGCACCTTCGGCGATGAAGTAGGTCTGACCCAGATCATGATCGCTATCGATCCGTCAAAGGGCAACAGCGTAGAATTGACTGATGAGATCGTAAATAATATCGTAGCAGATGTAAAGAGCTCCATTCCTGTAAAAGAAGGCGGAGAAGTTTATTATCCAGGCGAACTGGAACTGTTAAACATCAAGCAGAACAAAGAAGAAGGTATTCCGGTCATCGAAGAAAAGTGGGAAGAAGTACTGGGAATGTAAGCTTCTGTCTGCACTAGTACATCGTTTCGTAAATAACTGTACGAATCACGTAGGATGCGGATTTGAGTGTGCAGGTCTAAAAACGCAGGCGTAGCGGGCTACGCTGAGGCTTTTAGGCCTGTGCAATCAGATTCGCAGACAAGTGAGTGGTATAGTTATTTTGAAAACGATGTACTAGCAGCCAGAGGAGTGCGTGAAAACTGAATTTGTCTGGAAAGTCCAAAATAAAAACAAGCGGTGCAAGGCAGTGAAAAATGCTTTGCACTGCTTGTTTTTTTATTTTGCCATGCGTCTGCATAGTATACACCTGTATAGTAAGAAAAAATTTATATCTTTTCCTATAGAACTATGATACACTTAAAACTACACTCCCGTTACAATGCGGGGAAAAACGAAAGGGAGAACAGACCGATGCTTTGTGCCAGAGGGATCTGCATGTCTTACGGCAGACAGAAGATACTGGAAAATGTGGATATTGACCTTTCACCAGGAGAATGTGTGGGGATCGTTGGGGCAAATGGCTGTGGAAAGACTACGTTATTGTCCATTCTTGCAGGAGCAAGAAAAGGGAAAAAAGGAAGCATCCTTGTAGACGGAAAGCCATTTTTTAAGGATCATCCTGTTGCCTATGTACCCCAGGAAAATCCACTGGTGGAAGAACTGTCTGTAAGGGATAATCTCCTTTTATGGTATAAGGGAGACAGGAAAAAGATGGAAAAAGACCTGGCAGATGGTCCGGCTGCCATTTTAGGCATTTCACAGATGTTAAAAAAGACAGCAGGGCAGTTATCAGGAGGTATGAAAAAAAGGCTGAGTATTGCCTGTTCCCTGGCTTTAGGAAGCAGATACCTGATCATGGATGAACCGGGAGCTGCGCTGGATCTGGAATGTAAGGAGATGATCCGCCGGTATTTAAAAGATTATGTAAGAGAAGGCGGAGCCGTACTATTAACATCTCATGAGATGGAAGAACTGGCAGTGTGCAGCAAATTATATGTATTAAGCCAAAGTAATTTAAAAGAAGTACCTTTAGGCCTGACGGCAGAGGAACTGATAAAAACCTTTCGCAATCAGCAGTAGAGTAAAATGTCCGCAGTGCGTCCGCCTCTGAAATTTGGGTGTAACTGGCGGAAAATAGACCGCAAAGACAAGTACAGGAAAGACTCTGGGAGTACATCAGGTACAAAAGATTCCGGGAGAATATTGAAAACAATGTGAGGAGAAAGTAAGCGTATGAAAAAAACACAAAAGATCATATTAGCAGGAGCAGCAGTGGTAGCGGTAGCTGTAGGAGGCGTATTTTATGTAAAATCCACAGCTAAAGATCCAAAAGATGTGGTCATTGACGCTTTTAAGTCTGTTTATGCAGAAGGGCAGACCAACCCGCAGGAAGAATTGTTTGGGGTAAAAGAGCTTTTGGAAAATACCAGTAAAAATGGGGAATATGGCCTGACACTGAAATTAGACAGCTGTTCTGATGAAACCATTAATGCATATGCAGGAAGCGGACTGCGGATCGCAGGAAAAACAGATATTGAAAATCTGCATTCCAGCATTAATCTGGCAGCTATTTACAATGGGATGGATCTTGCAAATGTAAATGGCTATTATGGGGATAAAAAGGTTATGGTGTCCATGCCGGAGATATCCAGTTATGTGTTTACAGCGGATCTGAATAAGGATCTGGGCCAGCAGCTTACAGATTCACCGTTCTTTGGCCCTATGTTAGAGGAGCGCGGCATAGACGTTGCTGCACTGGATGATTACATAAAAGAGCTCATAGCCCAGGCAGAACAAAACAGCAGTGAAGATAAAGGAGCAGGCGCTTTTGATGTAAAAGCCTTATGGGACCGCTATAAAGAAGGCTGTGAAGCACAGGATAATTTCAAAGCAGCCATGACAGTAGAAAAAGCAGAAAAGGGCACTTATACAGTTGATGGGAAAAATGAGACCTGCAAGGGCTATACAGTTAATATCAGTAAAGATTCCATGGTAGACTTTTTACGTACATCTGCGGATTTCTTCCTTCAGGATGAAGAACTTAAAAGTGCCTTTTTAAAACAGCTGGAGACAACTGTAAAATTGAGCCAGCTTCTTGGAAATGATATAGAAAGCGATATCCCGTCTATAAAGGAGCTTCAGGAACAGACATATGAAGAAACAAAGGAAAATGTGGAAACCATGATCCAGTATGTGGATAAAGCACTTACAGATGTGCAGATGACTGTATATGTAGATAAAAGCGGCCGTTTAGCAGCCATGGATGCAGTGACCTTTGTGAATACAGAAAGCTTTGCAGGGGATGAAGGTGTAAAACAGGTGAAGATCGACTTCCACGCAGAAGTAAAAGGCGGCGCTTACAGACTGCAGAATTTTGTGACTACCATCGGCCTTACTGCAAATGAGGACAATGTGACCATCCGGGCTGACCGTGTGGGAACTTACGATGGAAAGAATTTAGAAGATTCCCTGACCTTTTCTGTATTTGAAGAAGGTATTATCGATCTGAACGGCGAAATTTCCAGCACCTATGAAAGTGAAACGGGAAAAGAAAATAACCGCATTACTATCAGTGACGGAGAAGACAATTTATTTACCATGAACGTGGATAGTACAGTGGATGAGCTGGAAAAAGGAAAATCTCTTCATGGAACCATTAACAGTGCAGAATTTACTTCCTTAAATGGCCAGTACAGTGCTGTATTCTCCGGCGAAGGTTATTTACGTCCATTAGAGGGAGATATAGAGCCGTTAGAGGGAGAGACTTTTGATATATTTGCAGCCAGTGAAGAAGAGTGGAATGCAGTTGCCATGGAAATGGCATTTGGCGTATTTGGCCTTGCAGCACAGATCAGCCAGTAAAGAACTGGAATGCTGATGACAGCGGATATTACAGTTATGACACAGGAAAAGAGGATGTAAAAGGATGAAAGCTTTCTGGTCATATTTGAAAATGGAATTAAAAAGAGCTGTAAAACGCCTTCCTTTTCTGGCGCTGGGAACAGCAGCTCTTGTGCTTCTTTTAAGTGGCGGAGCTCTTTTAGGAAAAAATATGCTGTATGGAAATAAGATTTCCGGACGCATTAAAGTAGCAGTGGTCCTTCCGGAACAGGATCCGCTGTCCCGTCGGGCCATGGGAATGCTTCAGTCACTTGAAAGTGTAAAAAGTCTTTGTGATTTTACAAATATGAGCAGGGAAGAAGCGGAAAATGGACTAAAAAAGGGCAGTGTGTATGCTGCCCTTTTTATGCCGGAAGGCTTTGTGCAGGATATTATGAGTGGCACCAATACACCGGTAACAGTGGTACTGGCGGACCAGTCCCAGATGGAAAGCCGTATTTTTAAAGAACTGACCCAGGGGGGAGCAAAAACCCTGGGAGCAGCCCAGGCGGGCATTTACAGCGGGGATGAATATCTGATCAAAAAAGGCAGACAGGAAGAAATACCGGCACTGGAAGATGAATTAAACCGTTTGTACCTGGAAGCCAGCCTTCCAAGAATGGATTATTTTAAGAAGGTGAAAATAAACGGGGCCGGAAACATAAGCACAACCTGTTTTTACGGGATCAGTGCCAGTGTGCTGGTCTTGCTTTTTTCCGTATTGTCTGTGGCTGGTTTCCTTCTTCCATGGAATAAGGGTATGAGAGAAAGCCTTGACGGAGCAGGAATGGGGCCGAGGATCAGGACTGCGGGACGGATCCTGGGATTAAGTTTTCTGCTTTTTTGCATTACCCTTCCTGGTGTAAGCGCAGCTGTTGTTATGGACCAGATCCCGGTGAAGCATCTGTTGTCTTTAGAATTTGCAAAGATCATAGCTTTGTCAGTATTGACCGATCTGTCGGCAGCAGCTTTCTGTAATGGACTTTTCCGGCTATCCGGCAGTCTGCCTGGGGGAGTTCTGCTCCTGTTTTTGGTGACGACTGTCAGCCATTTTGCAGCAGGCGGCTTTTTGCCTAAGGTATTTTTGCCCCAGGCAGTACAAAGAGTATCTTCCTGTATGCCAACAGCAGTATTGATGGATGCTTTCCGGTCTATGGTAACAGAAAGCATGGGAAAAAATGAAATACTCCGTCTGATGGTACTTTTTACAGCCGGTTTTCTGGTCAGCTGGTTTAAGGAGGTGCAGGAAGATTGAAAATGGTATTTGTATGGTTTTTTCTTTCCTGTAAGCGGTATTTGAAAAAGCCGGGGATCCTGCTTGCACTGCTTCTTCTGCCGGTGACAGCATGGATAGCCGGAAAGTATGTTCACCCAGAAAATGAGGGAATAAAGATCGCGTTGTATCTTCAGGAGACAGCCGGGGAAAATGTGGATCTTTCGGAAAATGGGGAGCAAAAAAACGGATCAGGAGAATATGATCCAGAACAAAACTGGGAAAATATGGGAATACAGCTGGTAAAGGATCTGTTAAACAGTTCTATAAAAGAAGCTGATAATACCAACGGTGCATCTGCAGAGTCCGAAAGCTTATTCTGGTTTTATCTCTGTGACAGCGAAGAACAGCTGAAGGCTCATGTGGCATCAGAAAAAGCAGAATGCGGCTATGTGGTACCGGAAGATCTGGGAGAACGTCTGCGAAATAAAAAGATAAAAAACACAATAACATTGTATACATCCCCATCTACAGTAACAGGCTCCCTTTCTACAGAAAGCATATTTGCAGCACTGGCAAGACTGTATGACCGCCAGATACTGGTGGATCACATGCAGGATGAAGCAACAGGAGATCTGTACGATACATGGTATGCAAATGGAAATATTTTCCATTTTGAATATGTTTATGGAGATATTCAAATTGATGCGGACCATGTCCGGACTAAATCTGCAAACAACATTTTTCCTGTAAAAGGGATTAATGCAGTGATCATTTTCATAATGTCCCTTTACAGCGCCTGCATTCTAAAAGAAGATGAGAAAAAGGGTCTTTTTTCCACATTACATTCAGGAGAAAAGCAAAGCTGCCAGATAGTCATGTTTCTGGCACTTCCGGTGCTGTCTTTCATATCAGGGATTCTGGCGCTGCTTTTTGCCGGGATTTTAAAAAGCGGAATATCTGGGATCTTTCAGATAGCAGAACTTATCCTTTACACCACAGCAGCAGGCGTCTACGCCTGGATACTGAAGCTTCTGGTAAGAAGCAGCAGCATCCTGTTGTGCCTGATCCCTTTCTTTCTCATGGGAAGCCTGATCTTTACCCCTGTTTTTGTGGATATAGGCCGCTTTGTGCCATCCATTGGGTGGATAGGACGGCTGTTTTTGCCGTACTATTTTCTTCATTAAGATTTTTATAATAGTTGACGCCATTTCATTTTCAGCGTATGATGGGAAGTGACTGACACAAAGACTGTGTAAATCACTTTCTGAGTGAAAGACGCTGAAAATAAATAGACAAGCTTATGAAAGAACGTTCCGCCTGTTTTGCAGCCCAGAACAGCTGGCCGGATCTTGATTTATGTTTATAGAAAAGATACAATGCCCTCTTTTGGCTTTTGTGTCTGTATTTCGCGCCTTTTAACGTGTTATGCAGTCGTAAAAGATGGAAAGGGGGTATTTTTTTGCAAAAATGCGGACAGGAACAGGAAAAAGGCTTTCAGGCTTTTACAGCGTTGATAAAGGCCTGTATTCCGACACTGGTCCTTCTGATCCTCTGGCAGCTGGCATTTCTGTCAGGAAAATGGAGCGCTTATGTGCTTCCGGGGCCAGGAAAAGTATGGAGTTCTTTTTTGACCATGTTGGGAAATGGAACACTGTTTAAGCATATTTTAGTAAGTTTTAACCGCGTCCTTACTGGTTTTTCCATATCTTTTTTATGTGCTTTCTGTCTGGGAATGCTGGCGGCCCTGAAAAAAGATCTGGAAGTTTATTATGGTCCTTATGTGGAATTTATGAGGAATGTGCCGCCGATCAGCCTGATCGCTCTTTTGATCCTTTGGTTTGGTATTGGGGAAACGTCAAAGATCATCATTATTGTGCTTGCGTCCTTTTTTCCTATGTTTATGAACATCCGTAAAGGCCTTCTTTCCTGCGATAAAAAGCTTTTGGAAGTAGGAAAGACCTGTGGTCTGTCAAAAACAGCCAGTTTTTTTAAGATCAGGCTTTTCTGGGCGCTTCCGGATATCTTAGTGGGAATGCGGATTGGTCTTGGATACAGCTGGCGGGCTATTATCGGTGCAGAAATGATCGCAGCAGGAAAAGGCCTTGGATACCTGATCCTGGATGCCCAGCAGATGTCCCGTTCAGATAAAGTGATCGTAGGGATTTTTGTGATCGGCCTGACAGGTCTGCTTTGTGATAAAGTGTTTTTGTGGATCATCAAAAAATGTGTCAGGGGAGGTGTGGAAAATAGCTGAAATCAGATTAAAACAGCTGGAGAAAAGCTTTGAAGTATCAAAAAACAGACATCCTGTGTTAAGGCAGTTTTCCACAGAGCTGGATACAGAAAAGATCACAGTGATACTTGGCCGCAGCGGCTGCGGAAAAACCACGCTGCTTCGCATTCTGGCAGGTCTTGAAAGCCTGGACGGGGGAGAGATCCTTTTTGAAAAACAGGAAAAGCTGGGAGTGGTCTTTCAGGAACCACGGCTGATGCCATGGCTGACGCTGGAGCAGAATATTTTGTTTGGAGCAGATAAAAAGAAATATTCTAAAAATCAGTTAAAGGAAAGGGAAGAAGGTCTCCTGAAGCTTACGGGCTTGGAAAAATTTGGAAATGCCTATCCAGATCAGCTGTCAGGCGGAATGATGCAGAGGGCAGCTTTAGGACGGGCGCTGGCCTGTGATGCCTCCTATCTGTTAATGGATGAACCATTTGCAGCCCTGGATCATTTTACAAGACAGACCATGCAAAGGGAGTTTTTACGGATCTGTGTAGAGGAAAGGATGGGGGCATTGTTTGTCACCCACAGCGTAGATGAGGCCCTGCTTTTAGGGGATGAGATCCTTATCATGGAAAATGGGAAAGTGGGAAGGTGGTTTGATATTGGGAAAGAAATGCCATATCCCAGAGACCTGTTATCGGAAGAAATGATCAATATCAAACGGGAGATCGTTAAAACACTGGAAAACAAGCCTGCAATGTAAAATAGAATTGTGGGAGTGTAAAGCACATAGCAATTCGGCATCAGAGGGGTCAAAATATTTAAAAATTAAAATTTAAAAACAATATGGGAGGAAATGAAATATGAAAAAATGGAATCTTTATGCAGCAGCAGTGCTGGCAGCAGTGGGAATTTTAGGGGGCTGCGGAGCAAAAAATGCCGAAATCCAGGCACAGCCACAGAACGCGGAGGCAAGTACACAGGAAAATACAGAGGCAGAAAGTACACAAGCAGAAAGTACACAAGCAAACGCAGCAGAGTCCAAAGCAGAAACAGAGAAAAATGGCACTTTATCTGTGACCTATGTAAAATCCCCGTTAAATGTGCCAAGTATCGTAGAGCAGGATCAGGAGATCTTTGCCAGTGTATTTGGTCCAATGGGCTATGACATCCAGTATTCAGATCTGACTACAGGACCGGAGCAGACCCAGGCATTAGCTTCCGGGGACATCCAGTTTTTAAATGCAGTAGGCGCAACTTCTGTTATTTTATCTGCTTCCAATGATGCCGATATTAAGATCATGAGTATTTACAGCCGCTCTCCAAAGGCATTTAAGCTGTTTGCAAAGGATGACAGTATTAAAACGGCAAAAGACCTGAAGGGAAAGAAAGTAGCAGGTCCCAAAGGAACCATTTTACATGAACTGTTAGTTGCGTATTTAAACAATGAAGGAATGACAGAGGATGATATTGAATTTATGGCAATGGGAATCCCGGATGCACAGGCTGCTTTAGCTGGAGGAAGTGTAGATGCAGCTTTACTTGCAGGACCGACTGCCTACAATATGGAAAAAGACGGTTATTATGTAGTAACAGACGGTGAAGGCCTTACAGAGGCAACCATCGTTACTGCAACCAGTGAAAAATTCTACGAAGAACATCCGGAACTGGTAAAAGCTTTCCTTACTGCCCAGAAGCAGGTATTAGATAAAATGGATGCAGACCACGCAGCAGCAGTAGCAGATACTGCAAAAGCAACTGGTTTAGAGGAAGCAGCAGTAGAAGAAATGTATGGTCTTTATGATTTTAATATGGAGATCAAGGACAGCGATATTGAGGCCATGGAAAAAACAGAGAAGTTTATGGAAGATACCGGCATGATCGAAAATTCTGTAGATGTGGCATCATTGATCCTGGATGTGAAATAAATATCATTTGTTGATTGTAGGTGAAAGAGTTATAGGATATAATAAGGCTGTTATAAAAATGAAAGTACCATTTTATAGCAGCCTTTTTTCTGCTTTTAGCAGTAATGAGAAACCAAAAAAGCGAGGTTAAATATGGATTACAAGATCATCGTCCTGGATCTGGACGGAACACTGACAAATAGAGACAAGATCATCACACCAAGGACCAAAGAAGCCCTTATGAAAGCACAGGAAGCAGGCAAGATCGTGGTCCTGGCATCAGGCCGTCCAACAGCAGGAGTAGAACCTTTGGCAAAAGAACTGGAACTGGCCCGGTTTGGAAGCTATATTTTATCTTACAATGGCGGTATGATCACTAACTGCAAAACAGGAGAAGTGATTTTTTCCTCCCTGCTTCCGGTAGAAGCAAATAAAAAGATCATGGGTTTGGCAAAGGAATACGGAGTGGATTTCCTGACTTATGAGGGTGAGGAGATCATTACTAACAATGATGCCTGTATCTATGCTCACAAGGAGTCAAAGATCAATCACCTGACTCTGCGCCAGGTAGATGATATGGAAGAACATGTAAACTTTCCGGTAGCAAAATTCCTTCTGTTAGATGATGGGGATTATCTGGCGACTGTGGAGCCGAAGGTAAAGGCAGCTATGGGAAAGAACTTTGCGGTATACCGTTCAGAACCTTATTTTCTGGAGGTTCTTCCAAAAGGAATTGATAAAGCACAGTCTTTAGAGCGCCTGCTGCAGCATTTAGGCATGACAAAGGAAGAAATGATCGCCTGTGGGGACGGTTACAATGATCTGACCATGATCCAGTATGCCGGACTTGGGGTTGCCATGGAAAATGCAGTTCTTCCTGTAAGGAAAGCAGCTGACTATATTACTGCTTCCAACAATGAGGATGGTGTAGGTCTGGTAGTAGAGAAGTTCATGCTGGCTTAGGAAAAAAATATATAAGAAAATGTCTGAGCGCCTCGGAAGTTCCGGGGCATTTTTGAATCTGTACCTGTGGCCAGCTGCTAAGAGCAGGACCAGCAGGTTTTATAGGTTAATTCATAAAATGATGATGTTGGGGTAAAAAGGCATTTTGACCCCTCTGATACCGAATTGCTACGTGCTTTGCACTCTCGCAATTCTAAAAACATTCGTAATCCGCTCATTTTTCTTCAAAAAATGGCTTCTTACTCATGTTTTTGGCGGGTCCCAAGTTCAAAAATCCTCCTGCAAGCAAGCTTGCATCGGATTTATGACCTTTTGACCCTGGTATCAAAATGATGTGAGTGTCAAAAGTAAATTTTGCCACTCACTGATGTAACCGGATTGCTCCATTGCTACGCAATTCCCGCAATCCTCGAACACCTCAAACTCCCATAAAATGGCGTATTCACACCATTTTATGGGAGTTTGAGGTGTTCGGCGTGTCAATAAGTATAAATTGCTTATTTGTGCGAGCACAAACGCAATTTATACTTTTGACACTTACATCATAAAATGGATCTGTTCTGTAGTAACTGGTGTGAAACGGGCCAGTTCCCGTCCGTCCAGGTCAGTCTTATGCATATCCACAGCACTGATCTGGTGATTGTCATAGGTGGTATAGTAATAGATGCCCTTTGCAGCATTGCAGCAGGAAGTATAAAGGGTGATCTCATATTTCCCATCTGCTACTTCGCAGCAGCCTCTCTGCTGATCCACAGAACCTAAAATATGGAAAAACTGGCTGACGCTTGAAAGTTCGTCCCCGCTGCACCGGGAATTCATTTTTACATAAGAAACCCTGACAAAACGGGAGGAAGAGGACAGGTCTCCGGGAAGACCTAAAGCGCCCATTCCACGGCTGTAGGCATTTAAAGACAGTCCTTTGGCAAATGTATTTGCAGGCTGTTTTGGTGATAAGTGCATATAGTTGTTTAACTGGAACATCTGCTGTGGAAAAGGGGGATTGTTGGTGAGGACGCCAATGGGATTGTCATAGATCATCAGCCCTTCTTTTACAGATTCGACGGTAATAGAGCCTGTTTCATCGGCAATGAGCCAGTGGAGACTTCCTACAGGAAGCTGGGGGCTGAAGGGTGTATCTACCAGATCCATGTTTTCCAGGGCTTCTTTCGCTTCTTTTAAAGAAGCACAGGTACCCAGTATAAATGGGATTAGTTCAAACTGCGTGATCTGTTTTTTGGAAGTTTCCAGATTTACAGGTTTATATGTTGCATTTCCAACGAAATTCAGGCCTGCAATGCCAAGACCCTTTTCATTCATGGCATCATAATAAAGAGGGTAATCTCCTGAAACATGAGCCATGCCTATGATAGCGTAGTGGTTTTCAAGTTTTTTGCTATGGCGCAGGGAAAATACATAATTTCTGGGAGTGACCGTGATCTCATCCCCATAGGAAAATTCATAATCCAGAGTACGCCCCATGTAAAAGTCTCTGGTCTTGTAGGTTGCGGCTGTACACATAGTAGTTGCTCCTTTCTGTCTGGCACCATATCCGCCAACGGCGGATACAGGTATGCACAGTGGTTTTGCCCGCATGAGTTGGGAAAATGTTGCTATACAGAGTAAAAAACTGTGGCAGAACACACGATTATTCTGCCACAGTCCTTTATCAGATATACTCTGTTTTAGATTCTTGCGATGCCTTCCTCAATAGCAGTATCAGCAACAGCTTTTGCAACTACATCGGCAACGCCTTTATTTAACGGGGAAGCAATGATATTTTCAGGAGTCAGTTCCTCATCTGGGATCATGCTGGCAATTGCATAGGAAGCTCTCTGCTTCATTAATTCGGTGATCTCTTTTGCACGGACAGAGAGTGCGCCCTTAAAGACACCTGGGAATACAAGTACATTGTTGATCTGGTTCGGGAAGTCGGAACGGCCGGTACCAACAACAGCAGCGCCGCCGGCTAAAGCCTCGTCAGGCATGATCTCAGGAGTTGGGTTTGCCATGGCAAATACGATACCGTTGTTCATGGTGGAAACCATTTCCTTTGTAACCAGATTTGGACGGGATACTCCGATAAATGCGTCAGCATCCTTTAATGCATCAGCTAGTTTACCGTGTTCATGATTTAAGTTGCTGATATGGGAGATCTCCTCCTGACCTGGATTTAAGCCTTCATCGCCTTCGCAGATGATGCCGTTAATATCACACATGATCACATTTCCAAAGCCCATGTTGATCAGGTGCTTGCCAATAGCGATACCTGCAGCGCCGGCACCATTGATTACGATTCTTAACTTACCCATTTCTTTCTTTGTTACCTTGATCGCATTTAATAAAGCAGCTGCAACAACGATAGCAGTTCCGTGCTGGTCATCATGGAATACCGGAATGTCGCACATTTCCTTTAAGCGGCGCTCAATCTCAAAGCATCTTGGAGCTGCAATATCCTCTAAGTTGATACCGCCAAAGCTCTTGGAGATCAGGTAAATGGTCTGGACGATAGTATCGGTGTCTTTAGAGTCGATGCACAGTGGGAATGCGTCTACGTCAGCAAATTCTTTAAACAGGGCGCATTTTCCTTCCATAACCGGCATACCGGCAGCAGGACCAATATCGCCAAGACCTAAAACAGCGGTTCCGTCTGTGATAACAGCTACCAGGTTGGAACGGCGGGTCAGCTTAAAGGACTGCTCGTAATCTTTTGCGATCACACGGCATGGTTCTGCAACGCCTGGTGTGTAAGCAAGGGAAAGATCTTCTCTGGTCTCGATCTTTTTACGGGAAATTACCTCGATCTTTCCGTGAAGGTCATAATGCATCTGAAGGGAAGCCTGATTGATATCCATAGTGTGTGTCTCCTTATAATAATTAATTATACTCACATCACCCCACCAGGGGGTGTGTATTAACAATATTTCTAAATACAGATCCCGCATTGATGTGCTTTGCTATCTGCTTTGGCAGGCGGGACCAATGTTGATCATTTCATTGCTTTCCCAAAACGTGGGGGAAAGCATCACTTACACCATCTGTTCCGGATGGAAGATCTCATCAAATTTATCAGCGGTGAGAAAGCCCAGCTCTACGCAGGCTTCTTTCAGGGATATATTCTCTTTATAAGCCTTTTTAGCTGTTTTAGCTGCATTTTCATATCCAATATATGGATTTAAGCAGGTAACGAGCATCAGGGAACGATGGAGGTTTTCGTCCATCTTTTCCCGGTTTGCACGGATACCGCTTACGCACCGGTCATTAAAGGAATTTAATGAGTCAGTAAGCAGACGTACAGACTGCAGGAAATTGTAAATGCATACCGGCATGAACACGTTTAACTCAAAATTGCCCTGGGAAGCCGCCATGCCTACAGCTGTATCATTGGCAATGACCTGGACTGCTACCATGGTAACAGATTCACACTGGGTCGGATTAACTTTTCCAGGCATAATAGAGCTGCCAGGTTCATTTTCCGGAATGAAGATCTCACCAAGGCCGCACCGTGGGCCGCTGGACAGCCAGCGGATGTCATTTGCCATCTTCATCATATCAGCAGCCAGTCCCTTTAAGGCGCCGTGAGCAAAGACAAGCTCATCCTTACTGGTGAGAGAGTGGAATTTATTGGGGGCTGTAACAAAATCTTTTCCAGTCAGCTCTGCGACTGCTTTTGCAACCTCGGTATCAAAGCCTTCGGGGGCATTTAAACCGGTACCTACAGCAGTGCCGCCAAGAGCCAGCTCGTAAAGACCTTTTAAGCTTAAAGAAAGCATTGCCTTGGATTTAATGAGCATTTCCCGCCAGCCGCTGATCTCCTGGGAGAAGGAAATAGGGGTAGCATCCTGAAGATGGGTACGTCCTGTTTTTACGATTCCTTCATTTTCAGCCATCAGTCTGGTAAATGTATCAGTCAGGCGGTCAATAGCAGGGAACAGTTTGTCTTCGATCTCCATAACTGCAGCAATGTGCATGGCAGTTGGAAAAGTATCGTTGGAGCTTTGGGACATGTTGGAATGATCATTTGGATGGAGGATCTTTTCGCCTGCAATGGCATTTCCACGTCCTGCGATCACTTCGTTTACATTCATATTGGACTGGGTGCCGCTTCCGGTCTGCCATACGGACAGAGGGAAGTTATCATCCAGTTTACCTGCCAGTATTTCGTCGCAGGCCTGGGAAATGAGGGCAAGGCGCTTCTCATCCAGTTTACCAAGACGATTGTTTGCAATGGCTGCTGCCTTTTTTAAAATGGCAAAAGCGAGGATCACTTCCATGGGGATCTTTTCTGTTCCAATAGGGAAGTTCTGGAAGCTTCTCTGGGTCTGTGCGCCCCAGTAACGGTCAGCCGGAACCTGGACTTCGCCCATGGAGTCATGTTCAATACGGTATTCCATGAATAATCTTATCTCCTTATATTTTATTGATTGTGAAAATGAATGATAGTGAAAGTGAATCAAGATGTTCTTTCTTAGTATACCACAGATTTTTCTGTGGGAATATATGGATTTTAAGAAAAGATATATACTTTAGATATGGACTTTCAGACTTTAATATGTTAAAATTATACAGACGTAAATAGTATTTATATCATTGTATAAAACGACCGTCTGGGGCGGTAACGTATATAAGGAGCAGGAAAAATGAATAAAAAGATCAAAACAGAAGCCGTAGATCATTTATTTGACGCGATCCTCACGCTGAAAGATCCGGAGGAGTGCTATAAGTTCTTTGAGGATGTATGCACCATCAATGAGCTGTTGTCGCTTTCACAGCGATATGAAGTAGCAAAGATGCTCAGGGAAGGAAAGACTTATCTGGAGATCGCAGAAAAGACAGGAGCTTCTACAGCTACCATCAGCCGTGTAAACCGTTCTCTCAATTATGGAAGTGACGGATATGATATGGTATTTGAACGGCTTCTTGGGGGAGAAGAAAAGTAAGAAAAAATGCATCGGAAAAGGTGCGGCAAAAACCAAAAAACAGGTAATTCAAAAGGGACTTGCAGATATGTGTATGCTGCAGGTCCCTTTTAGATTACCAGAAAGTTATTGCTGCAAGATCATCAAAAAGATCACCAGAAAGTTTTGTTAAAAGGTTTACAAAAAGTTGTGTTGGTGCTATTCTAATAATGCGTTATTTACGGAAAATAATAACGGGAGGTTGCATAAAAATATAATTATGAAATTGATCAAAACAGTAGATGCAGAGGGAGCAGTTCTCTGCCATGATATTACCCAGATCATCAAGGGCGTGACCAAGGATGCGGTTTTCCGTAAAGGCCACGTTGTTACAAAAGAAGATATCCCGGTACTTTTAAGTGTGGGAAAGGATCAGCTTTATGTATGGGAAAAGGAAGAGGGGATGCTGCATGAAAATGATGGTGCAGAGATCCTCTGTGCCATGTGCAAAGGGGAACACATGGAGCGCTCCCAGGCAAAAGAAGGAAAAATTGAGCTGACAGCAGCCTGTGACGGTCTGTTAAAAGTAGATAATAAGGGGTTGAAGGCAGTTAATGGCTTCGGTCAGATGATGATCGCTACCCGCCATGGAAATTTTGTCGTTAAAAAAGGTGATAAATTAGCGGGAACCCGTATTATCCCACTTGTCATTGAAGAAGAAAAGATGACAAAAGCAAAAGAAGCAGCTATGGCGGCAACAGGAAACAAGCCGATCTTAAACCTACTTCCATTTAAACATAAAAAAGTAGGTATCGTTACCACCGGAAATGAAGTTTTCTACGGAAGGATCAAAGATACCTTTACACCTGTTATTGAAGGAAAATTGGCAGAATTTGATACAGAGATCATCGATCATGTGACCTGGAACGATGATGATACAAAGGTAACAACGTCTATCCTTGATATGATCCATAAAGGAGCCGATATTGTAGTCTGTACCGGAGGAATGAGCGTGGATCCGGATGATAAAACACCTCTTGCTATTAAAAATACAGGAGCAGATATTGTATCTTACGGCGCACCGGTCCTTCCGGGAGCTATGTTCATGTTAGCTTATTATCAGGTAACAGAAGGAGATGATCCAAGAACGGTAGCGATCATGGGACTTCCGGGCTGTGTTATGTATGCAAAGAGAACCATTTTTGATCTGGTCCTTCCAAGAGTTATGGCAGATGATAAGGTAACAGCAGAAGAACTGGCTGCTTTGGGACTTGGCGGTCTGTGCCTGAATTGTCCGGTCTGTACCTTCCCTAACTGCGGCTTTGGAAAAGGAGTGTAATATAAATGGAATTTACACATTTTGATGAAAATGGCAATGCCCTTATGGTAGATGTAAGCGAAAAAGCAGAGACAAAGCGGGAAGCTACTGCCAGGGGAAGTATTTATATGAGTCCCCAGTGTCTGAAAAAAGTGGAAGAAGGGACTATGGCAAAAGGAGATGTGTTAGGAGTTGCCAGAGTAGCCGGTATCATGGGTGCGAAAAAAACTTCGGAACTGATCCCGCTGTGCCACTTATTAAATCTTACCAAGCTGACTGTGGATTTTACCATAAAGGAAGAGACAAATGAGATAGAAGCAGTCTGTACAGCACGTACCACAGGAAAGACCGGTGTAGAGATGGAAGCACTGACTGGTGTAAATATTGCCCTTCTTACTATTTATGATATGTGTAAGGCAGTGGATAAGTCCATGGAAATGGGGAATATTTACCTGGAGCATAAATCCGGCGGAAAAAGCGGTGAGTTTGTCAACCCGAGAAAGCAGGGATGCTGATGAAGGACAGAATGGGAAGAGAGATCGACTACATGCGGTTTTCCATTACAGACCGATGTAACCTGCGATGTAAATATTGCATGCCGGATGGAATTGACTGTATGCCGCGCTGGGATGTTTTAGCTTTGGAAGAATTTGAAGCCATTGCCATTGCAGCGGCTTCCCTGGGAATTAAAAAGATCAAAGTAACCGGTGGGGAACCATTGGCAAGAAAAAGCTGCCCCCAGCTGGTAAAGATGCTTAAAAATATACCTGGCATCGAAAAGGTAACGCTGACTACCAACGGAGTCCAGTTAGCGCAGTATCTGGACCAGCTGTTAGATGCAGGACTGGATGCAGTTAATATCAGTCTGGATACAGTAGACCCGGTACTTTATGAGAAGATAACGGGCCGGGACAAACTGTCTGAGGTAATGAAAGTCATTGAAAAAGCAGAAGATCTGCCAGTCCCAGTTAAGATCAATGCAGTTTCCATTGATTTCAGACAGCTGCAGACAGGCGGAAAAACTGCAGGGCTTTCACCTCAGGAAAACTGGCAGCAGGTAGCAGAGCTTGCAAAGCGCTATCCTGTGGATGTGCGTTTTATAGAAATGATGCCCATTGGCTATGGCAGGCAGTTTAAGACCATTGATCATAACTGGCTTCTTGAAAATATGAAAAAGACATATCCGGATCTGGCAGAAGATAGCACAGTCCATGGCTTTGGGCCGGCTGTATATTATAAGGCTTCTGGATTTAAGGGAAGCATTGGCCTGATCAGCGCTATTCATGGGAAATTCTGTTCTTCCTGCAACAGAGTCCGTTTAACATCCCAGGGACATGTAAAATCCTGTCTCTGTTATGATGACGGAACAGACCTAAGAAGTATTTTAAGAGAAGGACAGGAAAGACCAGAAGAAGATACACATTATATCTGGCAGGCGGGCAGAGATGTAAGGGATGAAAAGCTTCAGGAGAAGCTGCGGGAAGCACTTGCAAGGGCAATTTATGAAAAACCTGCAGCCCACTGCTTTGAAAAGCCGGGTGAGATCACGGAAGCTCATAATATGATTTCAATTGGAGGATAAGATAAAATGGAAATAACTGGAAAAAAGGGCCCGGAAGGCGTGGTAAAAGCGGTCTGTACCAGTGAAAAAAAAGGTGTTGAAAAACATTCTGTACCGGAAGGACATTTTCTTAAAGATTTTGGTATTGAAGGAGATGCCCATGCTGGTAAATGGCACCGTCAGGTAAGCCTTTTATCCTATGATAAGGTAAAAGAGTTTAATGAGCGCGGTGCCCAGGTAGAGGATGGGGCTTTTGGTGAAAATCTGGTGGTAGAAGGTATTGATTTCCGCTCTCTGCCGGTAGGAATGATGATCTATATTGGAGATGTGGTACTTCGTATGACCCAGATTGGTAAAGAATGTCACAGCCATTGTGCCATCTATAAAAGAATGGGCGAATGCATCATGCCGAGAGAAGGTGT
Source organism: Lachnospiraceae bacterium (assembly GCA_025758065.1). Lineage (NCBI taxonomy): Bacteria > Bacillati > Bacillota > Clostridia > Lachnospirales > Lachnospiraceae > Lachnospiraceae bacterium. The sequence continues at coordinate 188,140 of CP107199.1, read as the reverse complement.
GTTTGCAGAAGTCTTACAGGAAGGAACCATTCATCCGGGAGATACGGTCATTACCTGTTATCCAGATGAAAACAGACCTTTCCAGGCAGCAGTTATCACTTTAAGTGATAAGGGCGCAAAAGGAGAAAGAGTAGATGAAAGCGGTCCTGCAGCGAAAGAACTGTTAGAACAGGCGGGATATGAAGTAGTAGAGACAATGATCCTTCCAGATGAACCGGCTATGTTAAAGACACAGCTGATGCGGCTGGCAGATGGCAGGCAGCTTGACCTGGTGCTTACAAGCGGCGGGACCGGATTTTCCTTAAGGGATCAGACACCGGAGGCAACTATGGCAGTGGCAGACAGGAATGCTCCCGGAATTGCAGAAGCTATCCGTTATAAATCCATGGCAGTGACAGACAGAGCCATGTTAAGCAGAGGTGTCAGTGTGATCCGGAAGAAAACACTGATCGTAAACCTGCCGGGAAGTCCAAAGGCAGTAAAAGAAAGCCTTGGATTTATCTTAGACAGTCTGGATCATGGCTTAAAGATCCTTCGGGGCAGTGCTTCTGAGTGCGCCAGAAGAGATTAAGCAGGAGATGGCTGAAAGATAACAAAAATTGCATATAGACAGTATCTTTGTACCGCCTGCAGCGGGAAAAAGAATGCCGCGCAGGCGGTATTCTCCTTACAAACGCTATAGTCAGATGAGTATAACGACACTGCTATAAATATACATTATTTTATAAAAGGAGAAATAAGATTATGAAGAAACAGATTTGCCTTGTAATGGCAGCCATGATGGCAGCAGGAATGTTAGCTGGATGCTCCGGCAGTGCAAAGGAGACTACAGCAGCTACAGAAGCAGCAACAACTGCAGCAGAGACCACAACCGCAGCAGAGGAAACAACTGCTAAAGAAACAACAGCAGCAGCTTCCGGTGAAGAAACAGAAATCTTAGTTGCGGCAGCAGCAAGCTTAAAGAATGCTTACGAAGATAAGCTGATCCCAATGTTTGAGGAAGCAAACCCAGGCGTAACTGTAAAGGGAACCTATGACAGCTCAGGCAAATTACAGACACAGATCGAGGAAGGTCTGGATGCAGATGTATTTATGTCAGCAGCTACCAAGCAGATGAAGGCCCTGGATGAGGAAGGCATGATCGCTTCTGATACCATTACGGATCTGTTGGAGAACAAGATCGTTCTTATTGTTCCAGCTGGAAATGAGAAGAAGCTTGAGAAGTTTGAAGATATTGAAAAAGCAGACAGCATTGCATTAGGCGATCCTGCAAGTGTACCAGCTGGACAGTATGCACAGGAAGCTTTAACAAACTTAGGTATCTGGGATAAGATCCAGGATAAGGTAAGCTTCGGAACCAACGTAACCGAGGTATTAAACCAGGTAGCAGCAGCAAGTGCTGACGCTGGTATCGTATACGCAACGGATGCAGCAAGTATGGCTGATAAAGTAGAAGTTGTAGCAGAAGCTCCAGAAGGAAGCCTTTCAAAGAAGGTCATTTACCCGGTAGCCGTTGTTAAGGGTACTGCCCATGAGGAAGTAGCAAAGGAATTTGTTGCTTTCTTACAGACTGATAAGGCAATAACAGTATTTGAAGATTACGGATTTTCCAGTGCGCAGTAGTCAGTGATTAAACGGACATGTCACCTGACGGTGTTATCACTATAAATGAAAGCCAGTTGCCAAATGTCTATACGCCCTGCATGCAGGCATTCAGTTTGTATAGACGATTGGCAACACTTTCATAGTACAAAAAGATTACGAAAGCACATGATCGGGTCAAGAAAGTGTCAGACTTACTTGCCATATAAATCTCATAAGAAAAGAGGTTCTAAATGGACTGGTCCCCAATTTTGATTTCCATGAAGACAGCCAGTCTGTCTATTTTTATCACATTTTTTATTGGGCTGTTTGCTGCCTGGGCAGTAGTAAGCCTGAAAAATGAAACATTAAAAGTCATTTGTGATGGCATTCTCACATTGCCGTTAGTCCTGCCGCCTACAGTAGCAGGCTTTTTTCTGTTATATCTTTTTGGTGTAAAACGTCCTATTGGACAGTTTTTTATTGAATATTTCAGCGTTAAGATCGCTTTTTCATGGACCGCAACTGTACTGGCAGCTGTTACTATGTCATTTCCGTTGATGTACCGCTCTGCCAGAGGCGCTTTTGAACAGGTAGACTGGAATCTGGTGGCTGCAGCCAGAACGCTGGGAATGAGTGAATGGGCTATATTCTGGAAGGTACTTTTTGCAAATGCCACACCAGGTATCTTAAGTGGCGGCGTCCTGGCTTTTGCCAGAGGCTTAGGTGAGTTTGGAGCTACTGCCATGATCGCAGGAAACATTGCAGGAAAGACCAGAACACTGCCGATGGCTGTTTATTCAGAAGTAGCTGCAGGAAATATGGATGCAGCTTATTCTTACGTAGCTATTATTGTTGTCATTGCATTTATTTCTGTTGTACTTATGAACTGGGGCGCACTGGTCCGTTCACGGAAGTTTTAATGTTTTCTTAGAATTGAGGTAAAAATAATGGCTGTTCAAACCGAACATTCTCTCCGGCTTGGAGTTGAAATAAAGAAAAAATTAAAAGAATTTGACCTGGATGTCTCATTTGATGCAGGGAAAGGCTGTCTGGGAATTTTAGGACCTTCCGGCTGCGGAAAGAGCATGACTCTTAAATCAATTGCAGGTATCATTACCCCGGACAGCGGACGGATCGCCATACAGTACGCAAAAGGGGAAGCGGCAGGGGGAAGAGTCCTTTATGACTCTGCTTTAAAGATCAATGAAAAACCGCAGATGCGCCGTGTAGGCTATCTGTTCCAGAATTATGCCCTTTTCCCAAATATGTCTGTTGCGGAAAATATTGCGGCCGGTTTAAAAGGACTGGCAGCAAAACAGGCCATTGGAGGCAGAAAGCCTTCTGCACAGTCACCGGCAGCAATCAAGGCAAAAGTAGGGGAAATGATAGAGCGCTTCCGCTTGGCCGGTCTTGAAAAACGCTATCCGGGACAGCTTTCCGGCGGTCAGCAGCAGAGAGTTGCACTGGCACGTATTTTGGCATATGAGCCGGAAGTACTGCTCCTTGATGAGCCCTTTTCTGCTATGGATACATATCTGCGTGAAGGTCTCCGTTTGGAACTTTCTAAAGTATTAGCTGACTATGATGGTGTTTCTGTTATGGTAACCCACGACAGGGATGAGGTATTCCAGCTTTGCAAAAATATTATGCTGTTAGACAGAGGACATGTGCTTATTGCGGGGGAGTCCAGAAAGATATTCCAGGATCCTGTTACCTGCAAGGCAGCAAGACTGACCGGATGTAAGAATATTTCAAAAATTGAGCGGACCGGTGAATACCGTGTCCGTGCCCTTGACTGGGATAACCTGGAATTTGTTACGGACCGTCCGGTTGGGGATGATATTACAGCAATAGGTATCCGGGCTCATGATTTTGAACCTTTAACAGGAGAAGAAGCAAAGGCAAAAAAAGAGGCTGGAGAGGAAAATCTTATCCTTGTTGTAAAACCGACTATTTCCGAAATGCCTTTTGAGTGGTATATTACTCTTAGCAATGGTCTTTGGTGGAAAAAGGAAAAGACTATCTATACTCATAATGCAACAGGAGTAGTACCGGAATATCTCCGGGCAGATCCAGCTTCGATCCTGCTTTTAAAGGGGGAATTATAGTAAGATCGCAGCCGCAAGCTTTAAGGGCAGGTAAAGGATCACGGAAAGGAAAAGGAAAACATGGATTTAGAAAACAACAAAGAACTTCGCACAGGAGCTGTCATCGTGGCAGCTGGTCATAAAAGCAGGAATACACCTTTTAATCCCCTGCTTCCGGTGGGAGACAGCACGGTGATCCGCCGGATCATTATTACCTTAAAAAGAGGGGGAGTTTCTCCCATTGTGGTGATAACCGGTGATAAAGCAGATGAGATAGAGAAACATATTTCCAATCTCCAGGTGATCTGTCTGCGAAATGAACAGTATGATAAAGTACAGATGTTTTCCAGTATCTGTATGGGACTGAATTATATTGAAGATCTTTGTGACCGTGTGTTTGTCCTGCCGGCAAAATTTCCTGTTTTTCTTAAAGAAACGGTACAGCAGATGATGAAGTCAGATGCAGATATCGTACGGCCTGTTTTTGATGGGTACAGAGGTCATCCTGTTCTGGTATCATCTGGGGTGCTGCGTACCATTGTTTCTTTTCAGGGAGAAAATGGACTTCGGGGGGCCCTGCGCCAGGCAGCAGAAAGCTTTAAAGAAGAGGATATTCCTGTTGAAGACCAGGGGATCATCCGGGCTATTGAAACAGAAGGTGACAGCTGTGCTGATTTTATAAAAAAACAGCAGATCCAGATCCACCCAAGGATTCAGCTTGGCCTGGAGCGGAATGATGTATTTTTTAATGCCCAGACTGCCCACTTTTTACAGCTGACTTCCCATACAGGTTCTATGCAGACAGCCTGTAAGCAGATGCACATGTCCTATACGAAGGGCTGGAAGACCCTAAGAGAAGCAGAAAAGCAGTTAGGTTTTCCGCTTTTATTTTCCCAATCCGGAGGCAGTGATGGAGGCTTTTCCAAATTGACACCTAAGGGAGAAGAATTTTTAAAGCGGTATGTAAAAATGGAAGAAGAACTGAAAAAAGAGGGAGAACGGCTGTTTGAACTTTATTTTGGATGTTAGGTAAAATACTGCGGTCCATGCAACGCTAACGTCTCTGATATCGGATTATTGCGTGCTTTGCACTCCTGTAATTCTGAAAACATTGTAATCCGCTTATTAAAATGATGTAAGTGTCAAAAGTATAAATTGCGTTTGTGCTCGCACAAATAAGCAATTTATACTTATTGACACGCCGAACACCGAAAACGAAATAAAATGGTGTGAACACGCCATTTTATGGGAGTTTGAGGTGTTCGAGGATTGCGGGAATTGCATAGCAATGGAGCAATCCGGTTACACCAGTGAGTGGCAAAATTTACTTTTGACACTCACATCATTAAAATAAGAATTGCATAAATTAAAAAAACTGTTATAATGTATTTAAGAATGAACAAGCGCAGTTTGGAGCTTTATGCAAGCAGTGTATCAGATGTGGCTCTGTGGGATAGAGGATCATATCTGTGAAAAAAGCCGGTCTGATCATGACCTGGGACAAAAGTGTCCTGGAAATGATTGGCCGGTTTTTTTGTTAAAGCGTTATTCGCAAACGAAAATAACGAAAGGAGAATGGGAATGGGGGAAAGCAGGCTTCACTACGGAATGTCACTGAGGCTGTATTTTGAAGAAAAAGCTTTTGGACCGGGAATGGTCATGCTCCTTAGGGAGGTGGAGCGCACCGGTTCCCTGCAAAAGGCGGCAAAAAACATGAATATGGCTTACAGCAAAGCCTGGAAGATGTTAAAAGGGGCAGAAAAAGAATGGGGATTTGCCCTTACAGACCGTGAGGCCGGGGGGAAAGACGGCGGCGGTTCCAGGCTGACACCACAGGCAAAAGGACTGATCGAGGCATATGTGGGATTTAAACAGGATGCAGAGGAACAGTTAGACCAGCTGTTTGCACAGTATTTTTCAGAGGAAACGGTAGAAAAAATAAAAGAAATGGAGTGATATTATGGAACCACAGGAGATCGTATTCTGTAAAGGAGGCGGCTGTACTGCAAAGCTGGGACCGGGAATCCTGGCAAAAGTGTTAAATAATCTGCCAAAAACCTATGATCCAAACCTGCTTATCGGTTTTGACGGTTCTGATGATGCAGCAGTGTATAAGCTCACAGATGATCTGGCAATTGTCCAGACACTGGATTTTTTCCCGCCTATGGTGGAAGATCCTTATATTTTCGGTCAGATCGCAGCAGCCAATGCTTTAAGTGATATCTATGCTATGGGCGGAGATGTAAAAACTGCCTTAAACATCGTATGCTTCCCGGAAGCCATGGATTTAAACATCCTGGGAAAGATCATGTTAGGAGGCAGTGAAAAGGTAAGGGAAGCCGGAGGCGTACTTGCCGGAGGTCATTCTATTGCAGACAGTGATGTAAAATACGGTTTGTCTGTAACAGGTGTGATCCACCCGGATAAGGTATTTGCCAACAGCGGCTGCAAGGTGGGAGATGCACTGATCCTTACAAAACCTCTTGGCGTGGGAATTGTATGTACAGCATCCCGTATGAAAGCGGCTTCCAAAGAAGCATATGAGCTGGCAGTAAGATCCATGACTACTTTAAATAAATACGCATCGGAAATCCTTCGTAAATACCGCCTTCACGGTTGTACTGATGTAACCGGATTCGGTTTTTTAGGGCATCTTTGTGAAATGGTCACAGATCAGGCTACAGCAAGGATTGATAAGGAAAAAATACCTTATATCCCGGAATGTGAGGATTATGTAGAAGAATTTTATCTTACAGCGGCTGCGCAGAGAAACCGAAATCATGTGCAGGATAAGGTGGAGTTTAAAAACTGTTCCTTTGCAACAGAAGAGATTTTATACGATCCACAGACTTCAGGAGGACTGCTGGCATCTGTAGATAAAGAAGATGTTCCTGCAATTATGGAAGAGCTTGAAAAAATGGGACTTCCCTGCGGTGTAGTAGGAGAGATACTGCCAAAGCAGGAAAAAGCGGTTATCATCCAGTAGAATGAGTGCAGGAAAGACTCCGGAAGAACATTTTATGGAAAGAGAGGAAGAAAAACATGAGATTAGATGAAAGAGGAAAGCAGTGTCCATTACCAGTTATTGAAGCAAAGAAAGCATTAGAGTCATCCGCACCAGGAGAAAAAGTAGAGGTTGTAGTAGATAATGAGATCGCAGTACAGAATTTAACCAAAATGGCAGACCACAAAGGTTTTGCAGTATGCTCTGAAAAGACAGGTGAGCGTGAATTTTTAGTTACCATTACTACAGGTGAAGGAAATGGAGAAACAGCTCAGGCACCAGCGGCAGCAGAGAAAGTGACCTGCACACCAGATGGCAGAAGAAAAGGTATGGTAGTTGTTCTTTCTTCAAACCAGATGGGACAGGGAGATGAAGTATTAGGAAAGCTTCTGATGAAAGGCTTTGTATTTGCACTGACTCAGCAGGATATGCTGCCGGAGACCATTCTTTTATACAACAGCGGCGCATTCTTATCCTGTGAAGGCTCTGATAATCTGGAAGATCTTAAGACTTTAGAGGCACAGGGTGTGGAAATCCTTACCTGCGGTACCTGTTTAAATCATTATGGAATAGCTGAAAAACGTCAGGTAGGCGGCGTTACCAATATGTATGAGATCGTAGAGAAAATGACCAAAGCCAGCGTAGTAGTACGCCCATAATGTAACAGGTCAGAAATCAGGAAAATGGACGAGTACATTTCATATTGAAGGAGAAGACAGCAACATGATACAGAGGAAGGAACAGCTTATACTTGTAAGAGGAGGGGGAGATATTGCTACCGGAACGATCAGCCGCCTGTTCCACAGCGGTTATCCGATAGTGATATTAGAAACCACTTCTCCGTCTGCGATCCGCCGTCAGGTGGCTCTTTCGGAAGCTGTTTATGACGGGGAAAGCAAAGTAGAGGATGTGACCTGCATAAAGGTGGATTCCTGGGAAGAAGCAAAAGAAGTATTAAAAGAGCAAAAGAAAGTGCCTCTTTTAGTGGATCCTGACTGTGATATATTAAAGCAGGTACGGCCATGGGCTCTGGTAGATGCCATTCTGGCAAAGAAAAATCTGGGGACCAGCAGAATGATGGCAGATAAGACCATTGCTTTGGGGCCGGGTTTCAGTGCAGGGAAAGACGTGGACCTGGTAGTTGAGACCCAGAGAGGACATAATCTTGGCCGTATTATCAAAGAAGGACCGGCAGCACCTAATACAGGAACTCCCGGTATCATCGGTGGATATGGTAAAGAAAGGGTCATCCATTCACCGGCAGAAGGAAAGCTTTACGGCAGAGTAAAGATCGGTGATAAGGTGGAAAAAGGGCAGACGATTGCTGTGATCTGCACAGAAAACGGAGAAGAGGTGAAGGTGGAAGCAACTCTTACCGGTCTGGTGCGGGGCCTGATACGGGATGCTTATCCGGTAACTACAGGATTTAAGATCGCAGATATTGATCCGAGAGAGAGCGAGTATAAAAACTGCTTTACTATTTCTGATAAGGCAAGAAACATCGGCGGCTCAGTTTTGGAAGGGCTGATGATGCTGGAAAATGAACAGGGATATTAGGGAGAATATCTATGATCTACTTAGATAGTGCGGCAACTTCTTTTTACCGTCCGCCCTGTGTGGCGCAGGCAGTAGCAGAGGCCATTTCCAGTATGGGAAACTGTTCCAGGGGAGCTTATAAAGAAGCACTTACGGGAGCCAGGGTAATTTATGAGACCAGGGCTCTTTTAGCGGAAATGTTCCATGGAGATGGTCCGGAGCAGGTGGCTTTTACTGCTAATTCAACAGAAAGCTTAAATATTGCCATAAAGGGCCTGATCAGGCCGGGTGACCGTGTGGTAACTACTGTTTTAGAACATAACAGTGTTCTGCGTCCTCTTTATGAAATGGAAAAGCTGGGAGCAGAGCTGGTCATCGTTGGCTGTGAGAAGGCAGAAGAAAATGCTGATGAAGAGGAAAAAAATCGGGTAAAACGTCAGGGAAAGCTGAATTACAGAGCTTTACAGGCGGCAATCACTCCGGGGACCAGGGCAGTGGTCATGACCCATGCATCTAATCTTACAGGAAATTGTACGGATCTGGTGAAAATAGGAGAGTGGTGCAAAAGGGCCGGGGCATTGTTTATTGTAGATGCATCCCAGACAGCAGGACATTTTCCTGTCAATATGCAAGAAAGCCATATAGATGTATTGTGTTTTACAGGTCATAAAGGTCTTATGGGGCCTCAGGGAACAGGAGGTCTGTGCGTGCGCAAAGGTCTTGGCATAAAACCACTGTTATCAGGTGGCAGCGGTATCCTTACTTTTGAAAAAAAACATCCGTCAGTGATGCCGACAGCCCTGGAAGCAGGAACTTTAAATGGTCACGGGATCGCCGGATTGCGGGCCGCTCTTCTTTATATTAAAGAAGAAGGGATTGATACTATAAGAAACCGAGAACACAAGCTGATGAAGCTTTTTTATGAACAGGTAAAGGAAATCCCGGATATCCGTATTTATGGGGATTTTTCACAGAAAGACAGAGCTGCCATTGTATCATTGAATCTGGGAGAAGAAGATTCAGGGGAGATAAGTGACTATCTGTCAGCAGAATATGAGATCGACACCCGTTCCGGTGGCCATTGTGCACCTTTGATGCATGGCGCATTAGGAACTGTGGATCAGGGAGCTGTGCGTTTCAGCTTTTCTCATTTTAATACAGAAGAGCAGGTGGAATGTGCAGTGCAGGCGCTGAAAGAGTATTAGCTGCGGTTTAACCGGATCAGCATATGGTGTCTGACCTGTAATGGATATCAGTATGCAGGGATAAAAGACGTCAATATCACCTGCAAAACAGGACTGTGGCCACTGACATTGACACCTGTCTGGAGGTGAAATGATCAGATGGAAACAGTCCTGTTTTTTATGTTTATAGGATTTTATGCCGGAACGTGCTGCATTAAGATTTCAGTAAGGGCAGTACCACTGCTGGTATGACAGCGAACGATCTCAGTTTCATTTTCATTGACCTCATCTAAGGCGCAGCGGATCATTTTGTGGGAAACGGTATTGGTGAACAGAACTAAAAGATCAGGTCTTCCAATCTGCTTGTCCAGACTGGCACTCATCTGGGTGAATACCTTTGCTTTGCAGTTATAGTTTTTACAGATTTTTTTATACTGACTGACCATACGGTCATGTCCGCCGATGATAACAACGCTCATAATGCAGCCTCCTTTTAAATGGTATGTCCTCTCGGAATCTTATACCCCGGAAAACATACGGACGTATTGAGAACATGTTCATTACTATATGTATGGGGAAATGATAAGTAATATGTTTTGTTTAAATGAAGTTAGCTTTAACTAACCATGGTAAAATCATACATGATTTATGGGAAAATGTCTATAGAGTTAAATGATAAGTTTTCTCAAAATACGTTAATAATTTGGCAGGTTTGTTAAAACTAAAATTTTTTGCACAATATACAAAAAGATTTAGATTTTATCGAAAACCTTATTATTTTTGCGGATTGTACCAAAAAAATTTTTAGGTTATACTATGTTCAGAGTTAAGAAAGAAATTAAACAAGCAATAAAACAGCAATTGATCCATAAAAAGTTACAGTTCAGCCATGACATCTTCTTGTTTCCATATTCATGAAAACAAGAAGCACGGCGGGTTCACCATATGCTGATTTGGATGAAAAAGTGCTTATGCAAGCAAGCTTGCAACACACTTTCTCATTCAAACCAGCGCATGGCTGAACTGTAACTATAAAAACTATGACTCAGAAAGGAAGATAAGAACATGGCAGCAATCACAGTAGCATTTGTATTTGGAACTCTGGCTTATGATATGTATAAAGTAATCTGTAGAAAATAATTTCTTAGGTAATATAAGATTTAAAGAAACTTAAAGGACCTGAAGCAGCCCGGATTTTCCGGAAACCTGTTTTGGGTCTTTTTGCGTTTTGTTTTTGTAGATTTATTTGTATTTCCATTTGTGTCTTCAAAGTGCAGATTTCTTTACGGTCTGAAAAAAGTATGTTAGAATGTATCAAATGGCAAAATTTTTGGGGGAATTGTTTTGAGGATTTCAGTAAAAAATGGGGGAAGCTGGACGCAGACAGATGCACTGTGGATGGCCCTTTCCATAGATAGACATCTCCGCACACAAAAAGATCATCCGGTCATCCTTTCATTTGCAGGAGGCGGAGGAAAAACTTCATATATCCGCCGTCTTGCCTGGGAAGGGAGAGAACGAGGGTTAAAGGTACTGGTAATGACCACGACCCACATGGCAGAGCCAGAACATTTTGCAGTTTTTAAACGGGATCTGGAAATGGTAAGAAGCATGCTTGAGAAAGAATCCATCGCAGTAGCAGGACGCCCTGTAAAGGATGGAAAGATTGCTTTCTGGGATAAGGATTTTTACAAACAGGCTGCGGCATTGGCAGATATTGTGCTTATAGAAGCAGATGGATCTAAACGTCTTCCAGTAAAAGTTCCAGGGGAAAATGAGCCGGTGATACCGGAAAATTCCAGTGTCATTATCTGTATCTATGGCCTTGGTGCCATTGGAAAACAGTCAGACAGCTGTTGTTTTCGTTTAAACCAGTCAGAAGCCCTCTTAAAATTGAAAGATGAGGAAAAAAACGGGCACTGGATCATGACAGAGGAAAAAATGGCTTATCTCATGAGGGAAGGATATCTGAAACCTTTGAGAAAAGTATTTTCAGACTCTCTGGTGATCATGGCGCTGAACCAGGCAGATACAAAGGAAGCAGAAGAACAGGGGAAATACATTTTAAAGTCAGCTGGAGAAGAGCAGGGAATATTAACAGGAAAAATGTATGAAGAATCTTCTTTTGACTTATTTTAAGATTCCGGGAGAACATTAAAGATAAAGGAGGAGTGTAAATGAATGTATCGCTGATCTATATGGCGTCTGGGTTTGGAAAGCGGTATGGGACAAACAAGCTGCTAACAGAATTTCAGGGCGAACCGCTGTATCTCCATGGGCTGTTAAGTTTGCAGAAAGCAGCCAGGCTTTTAGCAGAGGACAAGATCCGGTGTGAACTTTTTCTGATCAGCCAGTATGAAAGAGTCTTATCCGGTTCTTTTGACCGGGTTCCTGAAGCAGAACGTATTTTCAATGAGGACAGTGATCTTGGGATCACAGCATCTTTAAAGCTGGGAACGGAAGTTTCAAGGAAAGACACGGATGCATTCCTCTATTTTGTAGCGGACCAGCCATGTATGAGGGGGGAGACCATAGCAGAGTTTGTCCGTGGCTTTTTAAAAAGCGGTAAAGGAATCGGCTGTGTATGTGCAAAGGGGCACAGAGGCAGTCCCAATCTGTTTGCCGGAAAATATAAAAAGGAACTTCTTGCCCTGGAAGGCGATCAGGGCGGACGACAGATCATGCAGGAGCATCCGGAAGATATCTGGATGATGGAAGTGGATGAGCGGGAATTAAGGGATATCGATCATCCGGCGGATCTTAAGCAGCTGCGCCTGGAACTGGAACATTCATAACAGTTTGGCACATCCAGACAAAGCAGACAACACAAACACATAAGGGGAGAAAAAATGGGACAGAAAGAAGAGACAGAAGAAAAACAGGAAAGAAATAACTTTGCCAAAGGAAGTATTGTTGTAAATATATTAAAGCTGGCTGTGCCTATGACTTTGGCCCAGCTGATCAATGTGCTTTACAACATTGTAGACCGCCTTTATATTGGGCAGCTAAAGGATGAGGCAACTCTTTCTTTAACCGGGCTGGGACTTTGCCTTCCTATCATATCCATTGTCATTGCATTTGCCAATTTGTTTGGTATGGGCGGTGCGCCTTTATGCTCTATTGAAAGAGGAAGAGGCAACAACGAAGAAGCAGAAGCCATTATGGGAAATTCCTTTGCCATGATGGTCATTGTAGGCCTGATCCTTACTGTAGTGGGACTGATATTTAAACGGCCTATGCTGTATTTATTTGGTGCCAGTGACGCCACCATCGGGTATGCAGATGCTTATATCACCATTTACCTCATTGGAAATCTTTTTGTTATGACTGGCCTTGGAATGAACAGCTTTATTAACTCCCAGGGCTTTGGCACCATCGGTATGATGACGGTTCTTTTAGGTGCAGTTGCAAATATCCTGTTAGACCCAGTATTTATTTTCTTTTTTCATATGGGGGTTCAGGGAGCAGCACTGGCTACGATCTTTTCCCAGCTGATCTCAGCTATATGGATCTTAAAATTCCTTACAGGCCCTAAGGCGATCTTAAAGCTTAAAAAGGATGCCATGAAGTTAAAACGCAGCAGAGTCCTCCGGATCATCGGTCTTGGAATGAGTGGTTTTACCATGTCTATCACTAACAGTTCTGTTCAGGTCATGTATAATGCCATGCTCCAGAAAACAGGAGGCGATCTGTATGTAGGTATCATGACTGTTATTAATACAGTCAGAGAAGTGATCTCCATGCCGGTCCAGGGCATTACACACAGTTCCCAGCCGGTCATGGGCTATAATTATGGTGCAAAAGAATATGGACGTGTGAAAAAGGCTATTGTGTTTGTATCTGCCATATCTGTTTTATATACCCTTGGAATGTGGTTTATCGTCCATACATTCCCTGGTTTCTTTATCCGTATTTTTAACAGCAACGGTGACCTGGTAGATGCGGGAATACCTGCCATGCGTATTTATTTCTTCGGCTTTTTCATGATGGCTTTCCAGTTTGCAGGCCAGTCTATTTTTGTTGGCCTTGGAAAAGCGAAGAATGCAGTGTTTTTCTCTATTTTCCGCAAAGTGATCATTGTAATACCGCTGATCATCATTCTGCCTTCTATTTTCCATCTGGGAACAGACGGTATCCTTATGGCTGAGCCTGTATCCAATTTCATCGGCGGAGCAGCCTGCTTTATCACTATGCTATGTACAGTATGGCTGGAACTTAGCCGTGGGGAAAGAGAAAACAACCAACGGGGAAAATAACAAATGAAGATAAAAGTACAAAAGCTTACAATAGGCGCTGTTCTCATTGCAGCAGCGTCTGCCTTTCTGTTCTGCAGCGGATTTAAAAAAGCATCTGACTATGGAAATGGTGAAAATGGCTATTTAAAGTCTGCTACTTATTATTCAGATGAATGGGTAATTAACTTCTGGAACAGTGAAAGCAACCATATGGAGGAAGAATTAAAACAAATCGCAGAGGATGGATTTAACAGCATTATCCTGGTGGTCCCATGGCGGGAATTCCAGCCGTCCATGAATCCGCAGCGTTATAATGACTATGCCTGGGAAAAGTTTGACCGCGTTATGGAAGCAGCGCAGAGGCAGAATCTTAAAGTTATGCTGCGTGTAGGTTATACCTGGGATTATTACAGCGGTGATAATGTTCTGGAACGTTATGAAAAGCTGCTGTATGATGATGGAACAAAACGGGCATGGATCCAATATGCAAAGCGTTTGTATGAAAGAGCGGCAGTTCATGAAAATTTCTGCGGCGGCTTTATCACATGGGAAGATTTCTGGAATTTTGCAGAAAACAGTGTTTTTTACGGAAGCGGGTTAGCAGGAAGGAAAATGGCTTCAAAATGCGGTTATACCCAGTATGTAAAAGAACATTATACATTAGAAGAACTGGAAGAAATGTATCAGGATACCTTTAAAACATATGAGGATGTATATTTGCCGGATAGTTTAAATACCTATAGCCGAAAAGTTTTTTACAAGTTTTATGATGATTTTTTAAATAAGATATTAGCAGAAACACAGGCCGTATTTCCAGATCTTTCCATGGAAGTACGCCTGGATATCGATCCGGTGAAAAGACCGGACGGTACACTGGAAGGAGTGTTTCATGATGCCACATTTACCTGTGGCTCTTCCAGCTTTACCAGTGCTATGTATAGTGTCGCTATGGGCTTTGAAAGCAATGGACAGGAATTAAGCGCAGCCCAGGCTCTGGCTGGTACAGGACAGAACTTAGACCGGCTGTCTGCTGCAAACGGTGGTAAGAAGCTGTATGTGGACCAGTTCTTATTTACAGACAATACTCCGGGCTTTGAGCAGAATGCAAAGCTGACAGAATCGGAAAAAAGTGCTTATCTGGATGGTGTGGCAGATATTTTTAAGGCAAAGACCCTTGGATATGCCATCTGGACCTACAGGGACTATGGGGATAATAAGCTTTATAATCCGCAGTTTGCATTGGATAAACAGGGGTGGGACTTCTCCAGCGGAAGTTATATAGAAGAGCGGGATGGAAATAAAATGGCTGTTATTCCTTCTTTTGGAAAAATTTCCCAGAATATAAAAAAACGGTCTGCAGGTGGAAATGGGAAAAAGGCACATGTAAGGTTTTGGCTGGAAGGAGATGGAAACTGCCGGGTTACAGTCCGGGGCGGAGAAAAGAGCCAGACTGTACCGGCAGGAGCCCCGCAGATCCTAGAACTGACATTTCCGGGTATTTCCATCAGTGAAGTAAGCTTTACAGTCCAGGGAACGGGAAAAGTTTACATAGATGATGTAAAAGTGTATACCTGGATCACAGAGGGTGATATGTACCATATGGATGGCACAGAAAGTACCTGTACCAAGGATCTTCGGGCCATGAACAGGAAAGTACAGTAAAAAGAGCAGCAAAAGAATTAAAATAATAAAAAAGAATAAAAATGAAGTTTTGAAACATAATAGTCTGGTAACTATGAAATATGTTCCTGGTACAGTTATTTACGAAACGTAGTATCCGGGAACAGTATAAGATCGTTGAAGAATCATGAAAATTCAGGAGGGACCAGACATGACAAAACTGGAATGCAGCGCAAATAATTGTGTACACAACTCAGAAGGCTACTGCTGTAAAAGCTCTATTAATGTAGAAGGCGCAGATGCAAAATGTGCAGATGATACCTGCTGCGCAAGCTTTTCTGAAAACACTGGCGGTGTTTTTAAGAACCTTTTTAAAACACCGGAATCTAAGCTGGATGTAGTTTGTGATGCTGATAACTGCAGCCATAATGAGGATCATTGCTGCTGTGCAGGTAAGATCGACATCCGGGGCGAAGGAGCCTGTGACTGCGGGGAGACCTGCTGCGGTACTTTTACACGGAAAGTTACAGTTTAGCCATGACATCTTCTTGTTTCCATATTCATGAAAACAAGAAGCATGGTGGGTTCACCATATGCAGGTTTGGATGAAAAATTGCTTATGCAAGCAAGCTTGCAACACACTTTCTCATTCAAACCAGCGCATGGCTGAACTGTACACGAAAATAAAAAGTTAAAAAGAGTATTGACAAATGAAATAAAAAAGAGTATAGTAATAAAAGTTGTGAGAACGACTGACAGGAAAGCAGGTATATCCGCCTCACCCTGGCACGAGTAAGTGACCCGGGTTCATATTTCAGACACTGTAGCAAATAAAAAACGGAATGTTTCGGTTTTACTTTTACGGCTGTAAAAGGTTTCAGTGGAAGATTATGTATTTTATGCGGATGGCACTGGCTATCCGCTTTATTTATTTTGCTCTTCATTCAAAAACATGACTATGGAGGTGTACGACTATTAGCGAATTAATGATTAACGAACAGATCAGAGACAGAGAAGTAAGACTGATCGGTGAAAATGGTGAACAGTTAGGAATCATGTCTGCAAGAGATGCTTTCAAGCTGGCACAGGAGGCAGAATTAGATCTGGTAAAGATCGCACCAACTGCTAAACCGCCGGTATGTAAGATCATCGATTACGGAAAATACCGTTACGAGCTTGCCCGCAAGGAAAAGGAAGCCCGCAAGAAACAGAAAGTAATTGATGTAAAAGAAGTTCGTTTGTCCCCGAATATTGATACCAACGACCTGAATACAAAAGTGGGAGCTGCAAGAAAGTTCCTGGAAAAGGGAGACAAAGTAAAAGTAACTCTTCGTTTCCGCGGTCGTGAGATGGCACATATGTCTAAGTCAAAATACATTCTGGACGATTTCGCTGAGAGTCTGGCTGATATCGCAGTAGTAGATAAGCCCTCAAAAGTGGAAGGAAGAAGCATGGTTATGTTTTTAACTGCAAAACGTTAAAATAGAAAGTTTTAAGGAGGAAATTTACAATGCCAAAGTTAAAAACCAGCAGAGCTGCAGCAAAGCGCTTTAAAAAGACAGGAACCGGTAAGTTAGTCCGCAATAAAGCTTACAAGTCTCACATCTTAACTAAGAAGTCTACTAAGAGAAAGAGAAATCTTAGAAAAGATATCGTTACCGATGCTACTAACGTAAAGGCAATGAAGAAGATTTTACCATATCTGTAAGTTTTAAATTGTAGAAGGAGGAATTACCGATGGCAAGAATTAAAGGCGGTTTAAACGCAAAGAAGAAGCACAATAGAATCCTGAAGATGGCTAAGGGCTACAGAGGCGCTCGTTCTAAGCAGTACAGAGTTGCTAAGCAGTCCGTTATGCGCGCACTGACCAGCTCCTATGCAGGCAGAAAAGAGAGAAAGAGACAGTTCAGACAGCTGTGGATCGCTCGTATCAACGCAGCAGCTCGTATCAATGGTCTGTCCTACAGCAAGTTCATGTACGGCTTAAAGCTGGCTGAGGTTGATTTAAACCGTAAGGTTCTGTCCGATATGGCTATCAACGATGCAGAAGGTTTTGCTAAGTTAGCAGAACTGGCAAAGAGCAAGCTTGCTTAATCTGTTCAGAAGATAAAGATATTCATAAAGCACTGGAAGATAACACAAAAAGTTGTCTGCCGGTGCTTTTTTTGTGCATATAGATCAACAGATGCCCACAAATAATGTTGAAATTGGGACTTATAGGACAAAACGTGTTGATAGAAAGTACTGTGAGCTCTTGAAAATAAAGGGTTTGCAGGCATTTAATCTTCCTTAAAATTAGAACCATGGAGGGAAGGTTAAATGAATCAAGTAAATTGTCCTATTTGTGGTAAAAAATGTGTTAAATCAGGAAAGACAAAAGCAGGTTAGCAACGTTGGTTTTGTAAGAGCTGCAAAACATCGTCGACACATAAAATAAATAATGAATCTAAGGAATTGCAGTTCTTTTTAAATGGGTTGTTTGGAAAAGAATCTCAAGCAATGATGCCTGGAGAAGGAAGAACCTTTCGAAGAAAGACAGCAAAGTTTTGGAATATATGGGCTATGCCGCCAAAGGTAGAAGGAATCAGAGATATATGCAACTGGTTTTAAATAAACCGTATTGTATATTTTGTACAACGTCTTTACCAATTTCAGAATTTAATTTGTTATTTTTCGGTTTTTTATACACTGTGCATTCCGGAATCCCACACCCGGAATTCTTTGGTTGATTTTAGCTAACCCATTTTCTTTTGTTATTTCCGCGCCTGGTTTGTTTTGAACCAAAATTTCCGTTTTTTCAGGATTTTATATTTATTCATTTATATATTATAATTATTCATATAATTATGTACAATATTCATCAAACCCTATTATTTACTGCGTTTCTGGCTTTTTAAAAACCATCTTTTTTGTATATTCTCTATTGACATACAGAATTTTGAAGCATAAAATTCAAGTAACGGTTGAAAAAGAAACCAAATTTGTGCGAATAGTGCTAAATCATCAAATTAATGTACTCTCGGAATCTTTTTGTACTTGATTTTGCGAGAAGATTTTTTGTCAATTGTGCCCAAATTTTGAGGCGTACGCGGTGCGTACGTTGATAAAATTCGGGTGCGACTGGCGAAAAATCGGCCGCAAAGGCAAGTGCATGAAAGACTCCGAGAGTACATATTACACAAAAGGAGGATTCGATATGAACCAGTTTTTAATTGAAAAACGCAATCCGATTCTGTTTCCGGAGTCAGCTGCTGATTTTCCAAACAGTTAGAGACTCTTAAAACCGAGCTCAAGGCCCTGATGGCAGACAATCCGGAGGGAAAAGATTTTTATCTGAAAACAGCCGTAGACGTAGCCGTAGATCTTCGCTCCTGGCTGGCTGAATGGGTTCTGGTTGACCTGGTAAAAGCAGAGGATATTACAGCTGCTTCCAACGATCTTCTTGCGTTCGCAAAGGATTTTGGCGCTGCCGAAGCTGCTGCAGAGGGCGAAAAGGAAATTGAAGCCATCGCTTCCAGCGCAACGAAGAAGCTGTGCGATCTGAATAAAGAAGGAAAGGCCAATACCGTATGGGGGCATGATTATGCTTCCGGATTGACACACTCCTTAAGAAGAGGCGCCCGCTGGGTAACCAGCAACCCCTGCAAAATTCAGCTTTTCAAGAAAGATTTTCCGGATTATTACCAGGAGCTGATTGCCGAAATCAAACGGGAAAATGCCGGTGCCACACCTGCTGTTATGGCAGCGCAGATGTTCACTAAGGTCTGCGCCATCAGCGCAAGAGCCCTGTATCCCATTTTCAAGGCAACCAACAAGCAGTACGGCTTTGTGTGCATGCAGGTAGATTCGCGCGATATCAAGGATACAGACGCTATGATTAAGCAGGTGGAGTTCTGGTATGACGCCATGAAAAAGGAACTCGGTGTAGAGGAGCCCAACGTAGTATTCAAGCTCCCGGCTGTGGAAGCCGCTCTGGAAGCTGCCCGCATTCTTCTGGAAAAGAATTACAAATTATGTATGACCCTGAACTTTACTGTAACCCAGCACCTGAGATTTGCTGAAATTCTCAGCAAGGGTAAGAAAAACGGATACCTGGTTCTGATGGGCGACCAGCTGGATGATCAGATCGCAAAGGAACTGGAAGCAAAGGGTGTTGAGAATGCCAAGGATATTGCGAAACACGGTGCCGAAGCTGTGATTAGAAAGTCCTACCGGCTTCTGGCTGAAAAAGGTTACAAGAACCTTTCCATTATGACTGCCGCAGTCCGCGGACCGTGGCACATTCAGAATTCCTTTGCACCGGTTGGCGGCGCACCTGTTCTGATTACTACGGTTACCGGAAAGATCAATCAGTTTGACGCAGAGCCGACTCCATTCGATTCTCTCATGAATCAGCCGGTAGAAGAGAAATACCTGGAGGTTCTGAAGACCAGCGATGTATTCAACAAAGCAATCTGTACACCGGACGAGGGACTTCTCACCTGGGAGAATCTCTACGAGTATCCCCGTTTGTAGCATTCTTCACACAGTTTGTCGCAGCATATCAGGAAATTGAGGAGGATTTTAAATGATAGTACAACTTCCCTATGGAAAAGAAAATCTTGAGCTTTCTATCCCGGACAGACATTTTCTTCAGACGCTTCTGCCCAACGAGGTCCAGACGGACCTTGTGGGCACAGAGGAAGTAATCAGGGCACTGGAACATCCCATTGGCACCGAGCGGTTAAAGGATCTGGTGTCTCCGGGTCAGAAGGTAGCCATCGTCACCAGCGATATTACAAGGCCCCTTCCCTCTTACCTGGTTCTTCCGCCTGTTCTTAAGGAGTTGAACCGCGGAGGAATCTCTGACAGCGATATTACCATCGTTTTCGCTCTCGGAAGCCATCGCGCCCATACCAGAGAGGAAATGATTCATCTGGTAGGTGAAGAGGTCTTTAACCGGGTAAAATGTGTAGACTCCAAGGATGATTTTGTACATATGGGGACTACCAGACGGGGAACCCCTGTTGATATCTATCGGGATGTGGCAGAGGCAGACGTCCGTATCTGTCTCGGCAACATTGAGTTTCATTATTTTGCGGGATACAGCGGAGGCTCCAAGGCCATTATGCCGGGCGTATCCACCCGGAACGCCATCCAGTGCAATCACTCCCGCATGGTGCAGGCCGAGGCAAAGGCAGGCGCTATCGAGGGCAATCCCATCCGCGAAGATATTGACGAGGTATGTGAACGTTTTGTTCCTATTACCTTTATTGTAAATGTAATTCTGGATGAGAAAAAACGCATTCGCCGCTGTGTGGCCGGACATTTTATTAAGGCCCACAGAGAGGGCTGCCGCTTTCTGGATCAGCTTTACAAAATCCAGATTCCCCACCGGGCAGACATCGTAATCGTTTCTGCAGGCGGATATCCCAAGGATATCAATCTTTACCAGGCTCAGAAGGCTCTGGACAACGCAAAGCATGCGGTAAAGGACGGTGGCTGTATTCTCTGGGCTGCCTCTTCGAAAGAGGGACTGGGCGCAGAAGTTTTTGAAAAATGGATGACCGGTCACGAAAAGGCCCACGATATGATTGAGCATATCTCCCGCGAATTCCAGCTGGGAGGCCACAAGGCCGCTGCCATCGCCATGGTTCTGGAAAAGGCAGATATCTATCTCTACAGCGACATGGACGCTGATTTTGTACGCAGCATCCACCTGAAGCCCTGTCAGGATCTGCAGGCAGAGCTTGATTCCGCGCTCTCCCGCTACGGCGAGAACGCAAGTGTCATTGTAATGCCCTACGGCGGCTCCACACTGCCCTGCACAAAGTAGGCAGTCATTGTAAAAAGCCGATTGATTTCGATGAAAAGCTGGCAAAATGATAAAAATGCAACAAAAATAGAAAAATAACAAGCAGATAAATATATAAATTAACAAAAACATCTAGACAAAACGAGAAAAACATGCTACATTATATACATAATAAACGCGCGTTCACAACAGGTGGTTATATGAATATAACAAGTGAAGAAATTGCAAAACTGGCAAATGTTTCCAGAAGTACAGTTTCCAGGGTGATCAACCATTATCCCAATGTACCAGAAGAGACACGGATTAGGGTGATGGATGTGATCGAGAAATATGGATACCAGCCAAACACTTTTGCGCAGGTTTTAGCCGGAAAAGCGAACCGGGAGATTGTATTGTGTATTTCTAACTGTGATGCAGCGAAGAGAAGATGGAGAGGTGCCATGTCCTCCTATTTTCTTAGGATGATCGGTGAACTGATCACTCAGGCAAAGGAATATGATTATACGATCTCAACATTTGTAGTATCAGAAATAGAAGAATTATCTAAAGTAGAAAATATGTACCGTAGCCGTTCTATTAGCGGCGGGATTTTTGTGGGATTTGAATATGAAATGGAAGCGGTAAACCGGCTGATCGAAAAAGGGTTCAATATGGTGGTGGTAGATCCGGATGTGGATATGCTTCGGGCGGAAAATGTAAGTATTATCTGCAGTCAGAATGTTGATGCCGGATATATGGCTACGAAGTATCTTTTAGATAAAGGGCATACCTGTATCGCGCATCTTTGCGGAGATGACCGTTTATCCAGCAGAGACCGTATTATCGGCTATAAAAAAGCCATGATAGAAGCAGGTTTGGAAGAAAAAGACCTGATCATAGAGCCGGGAGATTTTAACAGCCAGAAAGCATATATTGCAGCAGAAAAGATTTTAGATACAACAAAAGCAACTGCCATATATGCTTCCAACGATGCAATGGCAATATCTGCTATAAGGGCAGCAGAGGCAAGGGGCTTACGGGTACCGGAAGACATCAGTATAATGGGCTGTGACTACAGTGCCACTTATGCAGAATTAGGATATAACCTGACTTCCATTGAAATCTCTCTTCATGATATTGCAAGAGCAGCGCTGCGTTCTGTGGTGGGAATAGATGCCAAGCGAAAGCTGAAATGTCCAGCGATCCTGATCAAAGGCACGACAGCATAAAAAAGTATAAAAAATAAAAAACTATTTTTTTTTAAAACAATATAAACACGCGTTCGTGTTTAAAAAATAAGATAAAGTGAGGCGGATGTATGGCGAAAATTCTTTTTAATGAGGCAACAAAAGAGTTCCATCTTCAGAATGACCGGATCAGTTATATTTTTTGTATCATGGAAAATGGACAGTTAGGCCATCAGTATTTTGGAAGGCATTTAACACACAGGGATTCATTCCAGCATTTCATCCAGATGCGTACACAGAGCCACACAGCGTATGTGTATGAAGATGATTTTCTCTTTACCTTGGATACCATCCGTCAGGAATATCCTTCCTATGGTACTACAGATTTCAGAGAGCCGGCATACCAGATCAAACAGGAAAATGGCAGCCGGATTACAGAATTTGTTTATAAGAACCATGAAATCTACAAAGGAAAGAAAAAACTGAAAGGTCTTCCTGCCACTTACACAGAAGCAGAGGATGATGCAGTAACAGTAGAGATCCTGTTGGAAGATGAACTTCTTTCCGTGCAAATGGTCTTATCCTATACTATCTATGAAGATTATGACGCTATTTGCCGGAATGTACGTTTTGTAAATAATGGAGAACAGAACCTGGATCTGTTAAGAGCCATGTCCATGTCAGTAGATCTTTATGACAGCGATTTTGAAATGATCCATTTAGACGGTGCATGGGCAAGAGAACGTCATAAAAAGAAAAGAAAGCTTGTAACCGGTATCCAGTCTATTTCCAGTGCAAGAGGTGCCAGCAGCCCGGACCATAATCCCTTTATTGCACTGAAACGTCCATATGCAACAGAGGAACAGGGAGATGCTTATGGATTCTGCCTGATCTACAGCGGCAATTTCCTGGCACAGGTGGAAGTGGACAGATATGAAACAGCAAGAGTTTCAATGGGCATCAATCCGTTTGAATTTACCTGGCATTTAGAACCAAAGGGTGAGTTTCAGACGCCGGAAGCTGTTATGGTATACAGTGCGGATGGCTTAAATGGCATGAGCCAGAATTTCCACCAGCTGTTTAACAAGAGACTGGTTAGGGGAAGCTGGAGAGAAAAAGAACGTCCGGTGCTTTTAAATAACTGGGAAGCTACTTACTTTAAGTTTAATGAAGAAATGATCTTAAAGATCGCTGAGAAAGCGAAGAATCTAGGAGTTGAACTTTTTGTACTGGATGACGGCTGGTTTGGCAAGAGAGATGACTCAGGAAGTTCTCTTGGAGATTGGTACAGTGATCTGGACAAGCTTCCGGAAGGCGTAGAGGGATTATCAAAGAAAATAGAAGCAATGGGCTTAAAATTTGGTCTTTGGTTTGAGCCGGAGATGGTAAACAAAGTAAGCTGTCTGTATGAAGAGCATCCTGACTGGGCAATTCATACACCGGGAAGACGGATGTCCCATGGAAGAAATCAGTATGTTTTGGATTTTTCCAATCCTCAGGTAGTAGATCACATTTATCAGATGATGGAGAAGGTACTGAAAAATTCTAGTATCTCTTATGTAAAATGGGATATGAACCGAAATATCACAGAAGCTTATGGAGCTTCTTTAGGGGCAGATCAGCAGGGAGAGTTCTTCCACCGTTATATTTTAGGAGTATATAGTCTGTATGAGCGTCTGATCGCAGAATTTCCTGAAATTCTGTTTGAATCCTGTGCCAGTGGCGGAGCAAGGTTTGATGCAGGTATGCTTTACTATGCACCACAGTGTTGGGCAAGCGACGATACAGATGCGGTAGAGCGTATTAAGATCCAGTATGGAACCAGCATGGCGTATCCTGTATCTTCTATGGGAGCTCATGTATCAGCTATCCCCAACCATCAGGTAAAACGTATGACAGATGTGGATTTCAGAGCCCATGTAGCTTACTTTGGTGCATTTGGTTACGAACTTGATCCAAATGCCATGACAGAAGATGAGCAGGAGAAAGTAAAAGAGCAGATTGCATTTTTTAAGAAATACAGAAAGCTGATCCAGTTTGGAACCTTCTACCGTCTGGAAGATCCATTTGAGGGAGATGGAAATGCAGCATGGATGAGTGTATCACCAGATAAGAAACAGGCAGTTGCTGCTTATTACAAAGTAATGGCAACACCAAATCCAAAGCTTAAAAAGCTGATTCTTACAGGACTCGATCCGGACAAACGCTATTACTGCAGCAGAAACGGCAGAACCTATTATGGCGATGAACTGATGAATATGGGATTGCTTCTGGATATGGAATTTACAGGATCTTCTGTACGAAAGGACAGCATTACCAAAAAGGATTCTGGTATAGATGCAGGTGACTATACTTCCCAGTTGTATGTACTGGAGTGTGTAGATAACTAAAAATTTTATTTTCCCGGATCATGGGGCAAAAGATCCGGGAGAATAAACAAATGTGTAACGGGGAGAAACAGTCTATGAACGAAAAAACACAGAAAAATAGAATACCGTTCTGGCGGAATATTAAGGTGGTTCCGTATCTTTATATTTTGCCGAATATGATTTTGTTTCTTATATTTATGATCATTCCCATTTTCATGTCATTTTATTATGGAATGGTAAAATGGAATGGGATGGGAAAACCGAAATTTATCGGTCTTGCTAATTATGCATACATATTCCAGGACAAAGTATTCTTAAAATCCATTTTTAATACTTTCTATTATGCAGTAGCAACGGTACCTCTTCTGATGGCGCTGGCTTTATTCTTAGCTGTTATGTTAAACAGTAAGATTCCTTTAAGAGGATTTATACGGTCTGCAGTGTATGCACCGGCTGTTGTATCTACTGTTGTAGTGGGTACTGTATTTACCTGGATCTTTCAGGATCAGTTAGGTCTGATCAACTACCTGCTTACTTCAGTAGGCGCAAAGGCAATCCAGTGGAATAATGACCCGAAGTTTGCCATGCTGATGCTTGTAACAGCGACTATGTGGCAGAAAGCCGGTTATAACATGGTCATTTATCTGGCGGGTCTTCAGGGCATTCCAACAGAGCTGATAGAAGCAGCTACCATTGACGGAGCAAATACATTCCAGAAATTCAGGTATATAACACTTCCGCTGTTAAAGAACACTCATATGTTCGTTATGATCACATGTATGATCAATGCCTTCCGTTCTTTCGACTTAGTATACACTATGACACAGGGAGGACCGTTAAATGCTACCAAAACCATTGTTATGTATGTTTACGAACAGGCATTTAACAAGAATTACTATGGACGTGCAGCAGCTGGTGGTATTGTATTGTTTGTATTTATGGCAGCACTTACCATCATCCGATTCAAGATAGAGAAGGAGGATTAACAGATGAATGGTTCAGACCGTATGGGAATGGATAAAAGAAAATATTTTCTGTTAAAAACGGTGATCTTTCTGTTTATGTTGGCTGCAGCACTGATCGCACTGTTCCCTTTCTATTGGATGTTTGTAACAGCTGTAAAGCCTGTTGATGAGATTTTTGCTTTTCCGCCAAAGTTATGGCCAGGTGAGTTTATCTGGAGTAATTTTGCAACTGCATTGTCCAGAGCACCCTTTGGAATATATTTCAGAAATAGCTTTATTGTAACAACACTTTCTACACTGATCACAGTATGTATTAATCTATTAGCAGGTTTTGCATTTGCAAAGTACAAATTTAAAGGAAAAGAATTTTTCTTTATGATCGTTTTGAGTACTTTGATGATCCCACTGCAGGTTACCATGATCCCGGTTTTCGTTATCGCATCCAAACTGGGTATCAGAAATACACTTTGGGGCGTTATCATCCCGCCTTGTGCAGAGGCACTTGGCCTGTTCTTATCCAGACAGTTTATCAGTGATATTCCAGATGGACTGCTGGAAGCAGGAAGGATTGATGGTGCAAGTGAGTTTACCATTTTTACTAAGATCATCCTTCCAAACGTAAAGCCGCTGATCAGTGTGTTGGTCATCTTTACGGTTATGTGGAGATGGAATGATCTCCAGTGGCCGCTGATCATGCTTTCCAATGAGAAATTTTATACCGTACAGTTAGGTCTTTCCAATTTAAACGGCGCACAGTATGTAAACTGGAATGATATGATGGCAGCTTCTCTTATTTCGGTTATACCTGTTCTCACAGTATTCCTTATTTTCCAGAAGCAATTTGTACAGGGGGTTGCATCCAGCGGAATCAAGGGATAATAAGTGACCGAAAACAGGAAAAACAATCATAAAAACTATTTAAGAATATTATTTTAAGGAGGAAGGTTTTATGAGTAAAAGCAAATTAATGAGGTCCATGTCAATTGTTATGGCAGCAGCTATGATGAGTGGTCTGACAGCCTGCGGTGGCGGTGGAAGCACCCAGACAACAGCAGCACCGGCAGAGACCAAGGCAGAAGCGGCAGCTTCCGAAGCAAACGGGGAAAAGAAGGAAGAAGCAGCTGCAGCAACAGAAGAACTGGTGGCAGAAGATGGTGCAGAGATCGAAGTTGCATACTGGGAAGGTTCCACATCTGATAAGGAAGCATGGGACGAGCTGCTTGCAAATCTGCAGAAGGATCATCCTGAGATCAAGATCATTCCTCAGACCTATCCATCCTCAGACTTCAGAGATATGCTGGATACCCGAATCGCTGGTAATGACTGGCCGGATGTTATCCGTTATACCTATCAGCGTCTTGGTAAGTTCAAAAAGGCAGATGTTATGTTAGACTTATCTCCATACATTTCCCAGGAAAGCTTAGATGGTATTTCACCGGCATTCCTGTCTGCCTGCCAGTATGATGGAAAGTTAGTAGCAATGCCTCATCATACCGATACCATGGCAATGTTCTACAACAAGAGAATGTTTGAGGAAGCAGGTATCCGTATCCCAACCAGCGTTGAAGACGGATATACCTGGGAAGAACTGACTGATATTGCAAGAACTTTAAAGGAAAAATACAATCTTCCATATGCATTTGGCGGAATTTGGGAGAACAATAGTGGATACCGCTATCTGCCATTCTTATATATGAACGGCGGCTCTGTATTAAACGAAGCACAGGATGCAGTTACTATGGACAGCCCAGAAGTATTAGAGGCAATCAAGCTGTATGAAGACTGGAGAAAAGAAGACCTGGTTGCTAATACCGCGTTCTCTGGTGCAACTACAACCAACTCTCTGTTTGTAGCTGAGCAGATCGCATTCACCTTCTCTGGAAGCTGGCATTGCTCTTACATGCAGGAAAATATGGGTGACAAATGGGGTATGACCTATATGCCGATCAGAAATGGAAAGACAAGTTCTGATATGGGTGGAAATGCTGTATTCGCATATGCAGATACCAAGTATCCAAAGGCAGCAGCTATCGTAGTTGATTACATTACTAATGAAGAAAACATGAAGAAATTCTGTGAGACCGGTTCCTTCATCCCTGTAAGAACCAAACTTCTGGAGGGTGGAGTAGAGTATAAGACTTTCAAAGATGAGATGAAGATCTTAAATGATATTGTTGGAACCATCGATCCTAAGATGGCATCAGATGAGACTTCAGTAGCATTTCAGCAGTTAAATGAAGTATTTAACGAAGAAATGGATCCACTTGCGGTAAACAACTCCGTAACAGCAGAAGAAGTAGCAGCTAATTGCCAGGAGCGTATGACGGAAGTATTAGAGGAACAGTAAAACTACAAAAACACATAAGTAAGGATTTTTGAGAGGAGCAGATTCAGATTATGGCCATTAAAATCACCTTTCTGGGAGCCGGAAGTTCTGTATTTGTAAGGAATGTTCTTGGCGACTGTATCATCCACCCGGAATTAGAAGACCTGACCTTTGCACTGTATGATATTGATGCACAGAGACTGGAAGACAGTTACCTGATGCTTCATGCGATCTGCGCCCACTATGGAAAGAGTGTGAAAATGGAAAAATATGTGGGAGTTGAAGAACTCCCACAGGCACTCACCGGTGCCAATTTCCTGATCTGCGCGATCCAGGTTGGCGGATATGATCCTTGTACTATCTCTGATTTTGAGATTCCGAAGAAATATGGCTTAAGACAGACCATAGCAGATACCTTAGGCGTTGGCGGCGTGTTCCGTGCGCTGCGCACCATTCCTGTAATGGAAATGTTTGGAAAGATGGCTGAAAAATACTGCCCGAATGCAGTATTCCTTAATTATTCCAATCCTATGGGTATGTTAAGCGGCTATATGGAGCGTTATTGCAATGTCCAGTTTGTAGGACTGTGTCACAGCGTACAGGTGGCAGTTCCAAAGCTGTTTGCAGGACTGGGAATGGAATATGATTCCAGAGTCCAGTGGAAAATAGCAGGTATCAACCATATGGCATGGCTGCTGGAAGTATCCAAAGACGGAGTAGACCTTTATCCGGAAGTAAAACGCCGTTCCAAAGAACAGGGTTATCCGGAAAATGATAAGGTCCGCCATGAGATCATGCACCGCTTCGGCTATTATGTAACAGAGTCCAGCGAGCATAATGCAGAGTATATGCCATACTTTATCAAGGATAAATATCCGGAGCTGATCGAACGGTTTAATATCCCATTAGATGAGTATCCAAGAAGATGTATCCGCAACATTGAAGAGTGGGCAAAGATGAGAGAAGACCTGATCAATTCACCGGATCTGACCCATGAAGAGTCCAGAGAGTATGCAGCAAAGATCATTAATTCTATTGTTAATAACAAGCCATTTAAGTTTGGTGGAAATGTGATCAACCATGGTCTGATCCCGAACCTGCCATCCAATGCCTGCGTAGAGGTGCCTTGTATGACCGATGCTTCCGGAATTGCTCCTGTTTATGTAGGAGAGCTTCCAGAGCAGTTAGCGGCATTAAACCGCACTAATATCAATGTGCAGCTGATGGCCATTGAAGCAGCAAGGACAAAGAAAAAGGATGCCGTTTACCAGGCAGTTATGCTGGATCCTCATGTGGCAGCTGAGTTATCTATGGATGATATTGTCAGCATGTGTGATGATCTGTTTGAAGCACACAAAGACTGGATGCCGGAATATAATTGATTTGTCATAAAGAAAAAAGTGAGCAGAACAGGGGGAGAAAGCGTGGATGCTTTCTCCCTTTTGAGTTATGTGGCATGTGAAAGAACCTGCAAAAGCAGGTGGATCAGATGTCTGCAAGAAGGAGATGAGAGCGATGAAACAAAGAGATGTGTCTGTGTGGCAGGAAGAACGTGCTAAAGAGTTTTGTGAAGAATGGTATAAAACACAGGTGAAAAAGGATCATAAGATCGTAGTCATTGATGATGATCCTACGGGAACACAGACTGTTCATGATGTTCCTGTGTATACAGCTTATGACCTGGAGCATATAAGAAAAGGCTTTAAGGAAGAAACTCCTTTGTTTTATGTGCTGACTAATTCCAGAAGTTTAAAGCAGAAAGAGACAGAAAAACTGCATCTGCAGTTGGGAAGAGATATTGCACAGGCTGCAAAAGAGAGCGGTAAGACCTGTACTGTGATCAGCCGGGGAGATTCTACCTTAAGAGGCCATTATCCACTGGAAACACAGTGCTTAAAACAGGCGATGGAAGAAATCAGTGGGGAAAAGATAGACGGGGAGATCATTGCGCCTTTCTTTTTAGAAGGGGGACGGATCACAGCAGGAGATATCCACTATGTAGTGCAAAAGGACGGGGAAATGGTTCCGGCTGGCGAGACAGAGTTTGCGAAAGATAAGACTTTTTCATATCATGCTTCGGATCTGAAAAAGTGGATCGAAGAGAAGACCGCAGGAAAGGTAAAGGAAGAAGATGTGCTTTCCTTTTCTTTGGAAGATCTGCGGAATGGTACACCGGAAAAGATCGCAGACCGCCTGGAAGATGTATGTGATTTTGGAAAGGTGATCGTAAATGCAGTCTGCTATGAGGACATGATTGCTTTTGCACGTGGTTATGAGCTGGCTTTAGAGAGAGGAAAACGCTTTATTTTCCGCAGTGCGGCAGCTGTACCAAAGGTACTTGGGCGGATCACAGACCAGCCCCTGCTTACAAGAAGGGATATGATCCGTGAAAAAACAAAGGCAGGGGGACTTATTGTCGCCGGTTCTCATGTAAAGAAGACCACAGACCAGTTAAAATGTTTGTTAGAAGATAAAAACAGAGCGGCAGTGGAGTTTAACCAGCATCTGATCCTGGATCATGAGAAGATGGAAAATGAGTTTTCTCGTGTCATGGGACTGGTAAACCAGTTCATTGAGGAAGGACGGACAACGGTGGTTTATACCAGAAGAGAGCGTCTGGACTTAAATACAGGAAATGCAGAGGACGAATTAAAAGTCGCAACAGATATTTCCAGGTATCTTACAAGAATCGTGGAGGAATTAAAGGTAAAACCGGCCTTTATTGTTGCAAAGGGTGGTATTACATCCAGTGATATTGGCGTAAAAGGTCTTAAAATCAGCAGAGGTTGGGTCTTGGGACAGATCCGTCCGGGTATTCCTGTATGGGAGGCAGATGAAAATAGCCGTTTTCCGGGGATCCCCTATGTAGTATTCCCTGGAAATGTAGGAAATGAAGAAGATCTGAAAAAGGTGGCAGAGATCATGGAAGCGAAGAAAAAGCCGATAGTGGCAGTGCTTTTAGGAGATGGAAGCGGAGTTGGACCGGAGTTAGTGGTAAAACTGGCAGATAAAGGAGTTTTGGCTAGTTGTGGGAAGCCATTGATCCTTGGAAATGTAAAATTATGGGAAAAAGCAGTAGCGGAGTTTGCTCCGGGGCTGAAATGGCAGCAAGTGGAAAAAGCAGAGGAAGCAGATTGGTTCAAGGGAATTCCAGTGCTTTCTGTAGGAGAGCAGGAGCCGGATCGCTTTACCATAGGGCAGGTAAATGAAATATGCGGCAAGTCCTGCATTGAAATGATCCAATGTGCGGTAGAGCTTTATAAAAAAGGCCTGGTAAAAGGCGTATGTTATGCTCCTTTAAATAAAGGCGCCATGAAACTGGCCCACAATCCGGTTGCAAGTGAAACAGAACTGTTTGCGTTTCTTTTGGGGCAGAAAAAGGGATACGGTGAGATCAATATGTTAGATAATGTATGGACCACTCGTGTGACCAGTCATATCCCGGTATCGGAGATCAGTAACAATCTTACAGAAGAAGGAATCTTAGAATCTATTGAACTGGCATACCGTACATTAAAACAGGCCGGTTATGAGACACCCGAGATTGGTGTGGCAGCTTTAAATCCACATGGAGGCGAAGGGGGACTTTGCGGAAAAGAAGAGATCACAGTGATCAGACCGGCAGTAAAAGCGGCTGAAAAGATGGGAATCCATGCCAAAGGGCCATTCCCTGCAGATACTCTGTTTAAACAGGCTTTTGACGGCAGATTCAATGCTGTAGTTACTATGTACCATGATCAGGGACAGATCGCTCTTAAATTAAAGGGATTTGAGCGGGGGATCACCATTGGAGGCGGATTAAGACTTCCGGCAACGACTTGTGCTCATGGCACAGCACATGATATTGCATGGAAGGGAATTGCTTCTACGCAGTCTTTAGAGAATGCTTACCGCACGGTGTGCAGGATGGCAGAGAATGTGTAAGATACCAGAGGAAAAAGTTCAAAAATCTGACGCAAGCTTGCTTGCAGGAGGATTTTTGACCCCAACATCATGTATAAAAGTAAAAAACGAACTGACAGCGTGTTAGAGGGATCGGTATATTGGATAATAGAAAAAACAGCCGGGCACTATGCCACGGCTGTTTTTTGGGAAAACGTATTTTTGTAAATATGAAGGAAATAAATGATCTCTGCCACTGCTGTAATGGTCCAGGAGAAGACATAAAGCAGATACAGGGAAGGAATGGTTTTAAAGTAGGCAAATACAGTGTAGACCCAGATAACACGGAATACGCAGGATCCCATGATAACGATGAGCATGGGGGCAAAGCTTTTGCCTAAAGCTCTGGAAGCTGCGATAGTACAGTCCATAAAAGCAGATACACCATAGGAAAAGCCCATGATGGTAAGGCGTTTAAGACCGGCTGCAATAACATCAGGATCTGCTGTAAACAGGGATAAAAACTGGGTGCCAAAGGCAACTAAGGCAAGTCCCATAGCCATTCCGATCCCAAAGGAATAGGCAAGGCTGATGAGGTAACTTTTCAGCACCCGGTCGCGTTTTCCTGCGCCTAAGTTCTGGCTCATAAAGCTTGCGCAGGCTGTGTAAATGGCTGCCATTACATCATAGATCAGGGAATCTGCATTAGTAGCAGCAGAATTTCCTGCAACCATAGTAGCACTGAAGGAGTTGACACCTACCTGGACGAACAGGTTTGCAAGGGCAAAAATAGCGTTTTGAAAGCCGGATGGGATACCGATCTTTAAAATATCCACAGTTTTTGACGGGTCAAGATGAAGTTTGGATAAATGTAATTTGTAATCCGCATTAATGCGGAACAGGTCACGCAGGATCAGTCCTGCAGAAACATACTGGGACAAGGCGCTGGCTGCTCCTACACCGGCTACATCCATGTGGCAGATGATAACGAAAAACAGGTTCATGATCACATTTAAAATACCTGCGATCAGCAGATAACGCAGAGGCCGTGCAGTATCACCGGCAGCACTGAAAATGGCATTACCGCAGTTGTAAATGGCCAGAGCAGGCATTCCGAGGAAGTAGATCCTAAGATACAGTACAGAGCCATCAATCAGTTCTTCCTTTGTTTTTAAAAGCTCTAATACCGGATGGGCAAAGCACACTCCAAATAACAGAAGGAGCAGACCGCTTGCAATGCTGACGATCAGTGAAGAGTGCACTGTATGGGAAAGTGCCTGCTTCTTTCCAGCACCCAGATACAGGGCCGTAAGTACATTGATACCACCAGAAAGACCAATGAGGAAGCCGGTAAACATAGTTACCAGAATGGTAGTAGATCCTACAGAGCCAAGGGCCAATGGACCGGCAAAACGTCCTACTACAGCAATATCCGACATATTAAAAAGAACCTGAAGGATATTGGAAAGTATCAAAGGGATGCTGAAGATAAAAATATTTTTCCAAAGTGATCCCTGAGTCAGGTCTCCAGATGGCTTTTTCATAAGAAAATTCTCCATTCGTAAAATTTAATTTTTAAATAAAAGAATTGCGGGAGTGCAAAGCACGTAGCAATTCGGTATCAGAGGGGTCAAAAAATTTTTTGACCCTAACATCATAAAATTTTGCAAAGATAAAAAAAGACCCATAACATAGGCTATACCTGTGTTATCAGCACTACCTCCAGTATAGCATATAGGGATATTGTGTACAAGAGATGGAAAAATAAAAAAAATTCAAAAAAGGTATTGCAAAACTGAAAAAACTGTGCTATATTATAACACGTGCTGCGGGAGTGCTGGAATTGGCAGACAGGCAAGACTAAGGATTTTGTGGTTGTATGATCGTGTGGGTTCAAGTCCCATCTCCCGCACTGGTACTTAAAAGTGCCGTGCTTAATTAAATAAGCAAATGCAGAAGTGGCGGAATTGGCAGACGCGCACGGTTCAGGTCCGTGTGGTAGTAATACCTTGAGGGTTCGACTCCCTTCTTCTGCAGGACTTAAACAGGAGCTTGGAAACGGGTTCCTGTTTTTTCGTTGTCGGATATATTGAGAATGCACCAGTGACCTGTTATCTGATCTACATAAATGATTTTTTCTGTGCTGGCACGGGAAGTTGCTGTATTCAAATGCGAAGCCAAGGCAAATTCCGTTGCTGATCATGCAATGAATGAAATAGTAACGAATTTAAAAACTGTATGTTCTCTCGGAATCTTTCTGTACCTGATTTTGTGAGAAGATTTTTTGTCAGTTGTGCCCAAATTTCTGAGGCGTACGCGGTGCGTACGGTGATGAAATTCGGGTGCGACTGGCGAAAAATTGGCCACAAAGGCAGATGCAGGAAAGACTCCGAGAGGACATCTGGTGCATAGGGGGTATGAAAAATGGATTTTTATAAAAGACTGGGGATCGTATGTCGGGCAATTCCCAAAGGAAAAGTCATTACTTATGGACAGGCAGCTCTTTTATGCGGTTTCCCAAAGAATGCCAGACAGGTAGGATACGGGTTAAAAAAAGAGCTGGCAGGTGAAGTGCCAGCTTATAAGGTGGTAAACAGCAAAGGGATTCTTTCCGGTGCAGCTTCTTTTGATTATCCGGACCTTCAGCGTCTTCTATTAGAAGAAGAGGGAGTGGAAGTGTCCATGGATAACCAGGTGGACCTGAAACAATATGGATGGAAAAACACACTGGAAGAGGCGGAAGCCTTTGCAGAAGAGTTTTGCAGACTGAAAATTTAAAATTCATCTTCCAGCGCCGGGATCCGCAGGGTAACTTCTGTTCCCTGACCAGGTACGCTGGTAAAGGAAAGGCCGTATTTGCTTCCGTAAAGGCTTTTCAGGCGCAGGTTAGTATTTGATACCCCTATGTGTCTTGATGAGGATCCTACAACAGCCTGTGTGTGCTCATCTAAAAGGGAATCCAGCTTTTCCGGTGGGATTCCGGCTCCGTCATCAGAGATAATGAATACGATATCATTTCCTTCTTTCCATCCTGTGAGCAGGATGGTCCCTTTTTTCTCTTCCTTCATCATAATGCCATGAAGTAGCGCATTTTCTACAATAGGCTGAAAGGTAAGCCTTGGAATAGAAAAACTGTCAAGCTCCGGAGGTACATCGGCAATAAATTCCGCACAGTCGTTATAACGCATATTTTGAAGCTGCATATAAAGGGTTACATGGGTCACTTCGTCATGTACTGTGCTGATCAGATCCCGGCTCCCGAGGGTCAGACGGTAAAAACGGGTAAGAGCCTGGATAGCCTCAGTTACCTTTTCGCTTTGTCCGGACTGGGAAAGCCAGTTGATCATATCCAGTGTATTGTAAAGAAAATGAGGATTGATCTGTGCCTGAAGTGCCCTAAATTCCGCATTCCGCAGTTCTTTTGCAGCTTTTTCTTCATAGTCCATCAGATGATTGATCTCAGCTGTCATATAATTATAAGTTCCGGATAATACACCGATCTCATCGTTTCCGGCATCAGAAAGTTCCAAAGGCTCCGGCCGTCCTTTTCGTATGGTTTCCATCTGCAGTGCTACACCGATGATACGGTCAGCGATTGATTCAGACAGTTTGTAGGCGATGAAAAGGGCAAATAATGCGATCATGCCATAGGTGACGGCAAAATTAGATACAACAGAGTGGCCTATACCAGCCACCTGGTCTCTGGGGATCAGGGAACACATATACCAGTCTGTATTTTTTAATGGGAAGCAGGCAGTATAGGCAGAAAATTCCCCGTAGTTTACCAGTTGAAACTGTCCGCAGGCTGATGGGTCAGATTGTAAAGCCTGGATCGCCAGGTTATTTGAAAATAGAGATGGATCAGAAGCAGATATCAGATCCAGGTCATCATTTATAAGAAAAGAAAATTCATCTTTTATAGTAGAATCTTTTTTTAAGATCTCTTCAAATGCATCTTCAGAGAAATAAATGGCAGAGTAGGCAGCAATGGATTCTGGATCGCCATCATAGGAACGGTAAAAAATAGGCTTGATATAGGCGAGAGGACCATGTTCCGTTACCTCTTTTTCAGAAAGATCGACTTTAGGAACAAAAAGCTGGGATGCTCCTGTTGTTTCAAAGTGTTTTAACCATGGACTGGAAACTTGGGAAAGAGGCAGGAACAGCTTCTGGGTATCAGTATTAAACTGTTCAAGTTTATGGTAGGTGCGGTCATCATAGTAAAAGGTTACAGATTCGATGAGAGAGTGGTCTGTAAGGGTATCTGCCAGGCGTAACAGGTTATTTATTTTATTTCTGGATGGTATCAGGCTCTGGGCCTGGGCGTTTGAAATGTCAAACATATCCCGGATCACATAAGAAGAATTCAGCGTGTCAGAAGCATGGGTCACATGGGATACCAGATTTTCCGCAGACAGCACAGACTGGGAACTTAAGGCCTGCTCAGAACGGAGGGCATCATCTATGACAATGCGGAAAATATTTAAAAATAGAAAGCAGATGAGGACGGCTGTAGGCAACAGAAAAAGGATGGTATGGGATACCACCAGCTTTTTCTTTAAACGCATGTCATAAATATAATAATGAAGGATCCGGTCAAAAAAGTTCATTAAAGCATCTTCTCCCTGTATTCAGATGGTGAAAGCCCTACAATCTTGCGAAAGGCTTTACTGTAATAATTTCCGTCACTGTAGCCTACTTTTGCAGAAATATCTGTGATCTTATAAAGAGGATCACTTAAAAACTGCTTGGACATTTTGATCCGGTAATCAGTAAGATACTGATTTAAGGTCTGGCCGGTTTCGCTTTTAAATAAAGTACACACATAAGCAGGAGATAAATGTACATGTTCACTGATATCAGGTACTGACAGAGATGGAACGGCATAATTGTGATGCAGGTATTCCTTGATCTGGAATACCACCGGGTTTTCATCTTTATTTGAGAGCAGGCGCTCAAAATACAACTTTATTTTTTTGCAGAAGAACTGATGAAGTGTTTTTAAAGCTGCACAGGCCATGATCCCTTCCCAGATAGATTCGGATTCCAGACCTTCTCTCTGCCACAGGGAGATATGGTTAGACATACTGATCTCATCTAATTTCACCAGATACTTAAAATACAGGTCACGGACCTGGCTGGAGGAGATTGCCAGGTTGTTGTATACAGACTGATAGAAATGATCGGCGGCAGCAAGGGCAGCTTCTTCGTTTTTATTGGTAAGTGCCACAGTCAGATCCATCGTGATATCTGTAAGAGGCTGGTTGGCGACCTCGTTTTCTGTTTCCATTAAAAGAGTATCAGGGTCATGGAAGAAGCTTCGCTTTAAAAGTTCTCTTGCAGTTTCAAATGAGAAAGAAGCACGCTTAAATCCCAAAACCGCAGGTCCCATGGAGAGGAAGGAGGAAGTCAGTCCTTTAAAACGGTCTTTAAGGTCTGTGGCACAGTTGATCAAAATGGTCTTTTCAGGTTTTTCATTGCTGCAGATAAAATAGATGATAAAACGGTCTGTTTTAACAAAATCAAGGGCCTGAAATCCTTTTTGTGCCAGATATTCCTGAAAGCTGTGCTGTATTTCGTTGATATGCCCGGAAGGCAGTTCAGATACTGGGGTAAGGCAATCCAGGATCAGGGCTGTAAAATAAGAATTTTCCCCTACAGGAGGTTTTAACTGTGCTCCGATCACAGGAGCCTGTTCGTCTGGGTCTGCTTCTGTTAAAAGCTGTGCCAGCTGGGATCGCAGATTGTATTCGTGCATCCATTTGGCATTCAGAGAAGCATAAATGGACTTGTACTGGCGGATGCCTTCGGATAAGGCTTCTGTAAGTTCGTTCATATCAAGAGGCTTATCTACGTAGCTGACAGCTTTTAACTTAATAGCTGCTTTTAGGTATTCTTTATCAGAATAAGCACTCATAAACAGGATAATGGCATTAGGGAGCACTTTAAGTATCTCCTCGGCCATTTCCACGCCGCTCATGCGGGGCATGCGCACGTCTGTAAGGATCAGGTCCGGCTTTTCCTTTAAGGCAATTTTAAGGCCATGTATGCCGTCGTCGGCCAGGAAAGTCTGATGAATCCCCAGTTTTTCTAAGGGAAGGGTTTTTAAAATACCTTCACGGGTCAGTTTTTCGTCATCAACGATCAATAATTTCATAGGATTTATTACTCCACATTCAAAATCAAAAAATATTACCGTATATGATAGGATTTTACCATGGAATCCAAAAAAAAGGAATGTTATCATAAAAACATCCAAAAGATAACCTGCACAGCCGGGACCTGGCTTATTGTAAGCCACATCCCCAAGAGGTACCGGCTGTGATATTTTTTATATACGATCAGGAGGAACCGAAAATGCAGAAGATTGAGTTAAAATTCGACCAGCCAGAAGAGATCATTGATTTTGTACGTATTATGAACCGTTATGAGTACGATGCAGACGTTAAATACGGCAGCATGGTAGTAGATGCCAAGTCTATCGTAGGTGTTTTATCCCTTGCACGTTCCAAGACTGTAGAAGTGATCCTTCATACAGATGAGTGCCAGAACCTTTTAGATGAGATCGCACAGTTTGCAGCATAGGTAAAATATTGAGATTTAATTAAAAAACGATTTTTAGAAGGGACTTTTTCCAGGTGACTGGAGAGAGTCCTTTTTGTAATGGTACACGGTCAGGCACTTTTGAAACCAGTATACAGCGCCATAATGTAATGGCTGGGAGGATTTGCCAACAGGACCGGACGATATGAAAAAATATAGACAATGATAAGGGAATGTTTTATACTTGTTATTAGAAGATACAGGAGGAGAACAGTTATGATAGAGTGCCAGCCAGGTATTTATGAGGTTCTTCTGGAAACGGACCGGGGGGTTACAAATAAGATCAATATTTTTATAATTCCGGGAAACAAGGGCGGGAGAAGTTTGATGATCGATACCGGCTTCCGGGATGAAAGATGTTTAAAAACGATGGAAAGTGTTTTAGAGGAACTGGGGATTGCTTATGAAGATCTGGACGTGTTCATGACTCATAAACATCATGATCATTCTGGTCTGGCAAGTATCTACGCAGACCGCGGTGCGACTATTTATATGAATCCTTTAGAGGAACGCCATCCATATGACTGTCTGTTTTACAGTTCCGGAAATACAGATCCACTGGTGCAGGCAAAAGTCCTTCATAGAGTGGGAGTGACAGAGGAGGGAACACCGCAGATATGGGATATGTTTGAACAGGTGCGCAAGGAAGTGGAAAATCACAGCGGCTGGAT
This sequence comes from Lachnospiraceae bacterium, assembly GCA_025758065.1. NCBI lineage: Bacteria > Bacillati > Bacillota > Clostridia > Lachnospirales > Lachnospiraceae > Lachnospiraceae bacterium. The sequence goes on along the minus strand of CP107199.1, from coordinate 149,114 downwards.
GTATGAAGTACAGGATTTCCCTTATAAGCCCATTGGTTCTGGTGAAGTGCTCAGATATGGGGATTACACCTTTGAAACGGTAGAGCTAAAGGGACATACCTTTGGACAGCTGGGACTTTTTGATAAGGAGAATAAGATATTTTTCTGTGCGGATCAGGTGATTGATGGAATTGTACCGATTGTTGCAACAACATATCCGGATGAACATCTTCTAAAGGGATATTTTGCTTCCATGGAGCGGTTCAGGCATGAGTTTAGTGACTGTTTGTTGTTTCCTGCCCACGGAAAGCACATTACAGATCCTAAAAGAGTAGTAGGAAGGATCGTGTTTTCTTATCTGGATAAAATGGAGATCGTTCATAATATCCTGGAACACAGCAGACACCCCAAAACCATTCGTGAGATCGCGTCCATTGCCTATGGCATGCCCCAGCTGCCAAAGGATACGGATGAATTTATTAAATTAAAAATGGTCATGAGCAAGTGTTTTTCTTGTCTGGAATATCTTCGGGATGAAGATTTTGCAGTCAGGGAAGAGAAAAACGGTACTTTTTACTGGAGACCATAAATGCAAAAATAAAAGTAAAAGCAGCAGTGAAAATAGAAGTGAAAACAGAAGAAAAATCAGAATGTGTGTAAAAAAATACTTGCAAATCCATAAAAATGGAGTATAGTTACTTAAAAATAACTATAAAACAACATAAGAAAGCAGAGTAGGTTTATGTGCGTTAAGTGCCGGCTGAACAGGGAGTTGTCAACCAGACGAAAGGGGCAGTTTTTGAAACTGTTCCTGCGGTACATGAGCCGCATCCCGCTGCATCAGAGAAAATCTTGATTATCTCCGATTGTAGTATGAGGTATCTGCAAAGGAGGTAATTTTTTTATGGAAAGATTAGCAACTTTGTTTACCGGTTCCTTCAGACAGTTAAGACAGGTAAAGACCGTTACGGTCTGCGCCATGTTAGGAGCTATTGCCATTGTATTAGGTTCTTTAAGCATTGAGCTTGGAAGTACCCTTCGCATTGGTTTTTCAGGCATTCCCAATGAGATTGTTCATATGCTGTTTGGACCGGTGGTAGGAAGTGTTTTTGCAGGCGCTATGGATATTTTAAAATATCTTATCAAGCCTACAGGGGCATTTTTTCCGGGCTTTACTTTGATCGCCATGCTTGCAGGCCTGATCTACGGCAGTTTTTATTATAAGAAAGAATTAAGCTTCTGGCGGGTGCTTGCTGCTCATGTAGTAGTGGCGATCATATGTAATGTGATCCTTAATACCTGGTGCCTGTCTATTCTTTATGGAAAGGCATTTTCAGTACTTCTTCCGGCAAGATTAGTAAAGAATGCCATTATGTGTCCTATTGATGCTTTTATTTTCTATAATATTGCAAAAGTTTTAGATGTGACAGGTATTTTTAAGCTTGTGAAAGAAGAAAAAAAATAATATAGCTAAGATACTTCTAATAGTGGGAAGGTCTGGAGTTTTGAATACTTCAGGCCTTTTTTTCATATATTGGAATAACGCATTTTATGATGTACTTTCAGATTTTGAGAGTACATTGGATAGTAAGGAGAATGGATCATGGATCTTAATGTGAGCCAGTTTCTTTCACCAGGGAGAAAAGAATTTGTCAAAGGGACTCTGCTTCTTACCGGAGCCGGGCTTTTCTGCCGTATCTTAGGCTTTTTTTACAGGATCTATATGTCACGTACCATCGGGGCAGAAGGTCTGGGGCTTTATAATATGATCCATCCCTTTTTCAGCATTGCCTTTGCCTTATGTGCAGGCTCCATCCAGACGGCATTGTCCCAGTATGTGGCTGCTAACCGGGAGAAAGGCTGGTCTGTTTTTTTATGTGGCCTGGCTTTGTCATTAAGCCTTTCGGTGATCCCTGTTTTGCTGCTATGCAAAGGGAAAATATTTCTGGCTTCTAATGTTCTTTCAGAGCCTCAGGCGGCCAGGTATCTGCCGGTATTGGCAGTTTCTGTACCATTTGCCTGTCTTCACGCCTGCATTAACGGCTATTATTATGGAATGAACAAGGCACATATTCCTTCTTTTTCACAGATCGCAGAGCAGATGATCCGTATGGGTGCTGTGTGGCTGCTGGTCATATATCTGGAAAAAAATGGTAAACCTGTGACTGTGGGACTGGCGGTAGAAGGGCATGTGATCGGGGAAATGGCTTCAGCGGCGTTTACATTTCTGGCGCTGCTTCTGGTGCCGCCCCAGAAGGGGGAGAGAGAAGGGGGTAAAGAGAGAAAAAATCTGGTCCCAATCCTGACTCTGGCTCTTCCTCTCATGGGAAACCGCCTGGTGTTAAATCTTCTTGGAAGCGCAGAAGCAATATTGATCCCCAGCCGCCTTATTGATCATGGTCTTACCAACAAAGAGGCATTATCCGTATACGGGGTACTTACCAGTATGGCACTGCCATTTATCCTGTTTCCATCAGCGATCACTAATTCCATGGCAGTTCTTTTGCTTCCGTCAGCTGCCAGAGCCCAGGCAATGAAGGAGCAGGGACGCATTTCTACCATGGCAGCATTATCTTTTAAATGCAGCTGTTATATGGGGATCTTATGCATTGGTATTTTTACAAGGTTTGGGAAAAACCTGGGAACAATGATCTTTCGCAGTGAACTTTCCGGGTCTTTTATCACGGTCTTATGCTGGCTATGTCCTTTTATGTATCTGGCCACTACCATGGGAAGCATACAGAACGGTCTTGGAAAAACAGGAACTACATTTTTACAGAACATAGTAGCTATGGGGATTCGCCTGGCCTTTGTGCTTTTTGCAGTTCCCGTTTTTGGGATCCGTGGATATTTATGGGGATTTCTGGTCAGTGAACTGTTTCTGGCTTTTTTGTGCTGCATATCTGTAGGAAGACAGGCGGATTTTCAATGCAATATGATAGAATGTCTTTTAAAGCCGGGCTTTGCCCTTTTTATCAGCATGGGGATTGACAGGGCCTTTTGCGCAGCAATCCCTGTAACCGGTTCTGTTGTGGCAATAGTATTACGTATGGGCATCATAACAGCCTGTTATGGTATGTTTTTAGGGATGATCCTGCGGTAAAAGGGAGATAAACCAACTAACTTTGTATGAAATTAAAACAATCGGGTATTCACATTGAGTTTCCTGGAATACTATGCTATAGTAAAAGGCAGCAAAATAGTTTATAAACGGGAAATGCCCGAAAGCTTTTAGAATGTTAAGAAAGGCGGTAAGATTTATTATGGAAAAACTGATTTATCTTGATAATGCAGCCACTACCAAAACAAGGCCGGAGGTTGTGGAAGCAATGCTTCCTTATTTTACAGAATATTATGGAAATCCTTCTTCTGTGTATACATTTTCATCAGAGAGCAAAAAGGCAGTTACAAATGCAAGAGAGATCATTGCAAAGTCTTTAGGAGCAAAAACCAATGAAATTTACTTTACAGCAGGCGGAAGCGAATCTGACAACTGGGCACTGGTTGCTACAGCAGAGGCTTACAGTGCAAAGGGCAAGCATATCATCACCAGCAAGATCGAGCATCATGCCATTCTCCATACCTGTCAGTATCTGGAAAAGAGAGGTTATGAGGTAACTTACCTGGATGTAGATGAAAATGGTGTTGTAAAATTAGATGAATTAAAGAAAGCAATCCGTCCGGATACCATTTTGATCTCTATTATGTTTGCGAACAATGAGATCGGAACCATTGAGCCTATTAAGGAGATCGGTGAGATTGCAAAGGAACATGGTATTTTGTTCCATACTGACGCTGTGCAGGCTTATGCCCATGTGCCGATCAATGTAGATGAGTGTCATATTGATATGTTAAGCTCCAGTGGCCATAAGTTAAACGGACCAAAGGGAATCGGCTTTTTGTACATCCGTACTGGTGTAAAGATCCGTTCCTTTATCCACGGCGGAGCCCAGGAGCGTAAGCGCCGTGCAGGTACTGAAAATGTTCCTGGTATCGTAGGATACGGAAAAGCAGCCCAGATCGCTATGGAAACCATGGATGAGCGTATTGCAAAAGAGACTCAGTTAAGAGATTATCTGATCAAGCGTGTGACAGAGGAGGTTCCATTTACCAGAGTCAACGGTTCCAGAACCAACCGTCTGCCAAACAATGTAAACTTTGCATTCCAGTTTATTGAAGGTGAGTCTTTACTGATCAAGTTAGATATGGCTGGTATCTGCGGTTCCAGCGGTTCTGCATGTACTTCCGGTTCCTTAGATCCGTCTCATGTACTGTTAGCGATCGGATTGCCTCATGAGATCGCACATGGTTCTCTGCGTCTGACATTAAGTGAAGAGAACACTATGGAAGAAATGGATTATGTAGTAGACCAGATCAAGGAGATCGTATCTTACTTAAGAGGCATGTCTCCGCTGTATGAGGACTATATGAGACGCACAAAAGAAAAATAAGTGGCTGCGCCAGCAGACATTTATTTTTCTTGTGCTCTCAACGAACAGCCCGCCTGCGCCAGCAGGCAGTAGAGCGTGCCAGCGCGGGGCTGTGAGTGGATTTACGAATATAATCAACCAAATATCAGGAGGAATTTTTTCATGTATTCAGAAAAAGTAATGGACCATTTTCAGCATCCCAGAAATGTGGGAGAAATAGAAGACGCCAGCGGCGTAGGAACAGTAGGAAATCCAAAATGTGGTGACATCATGCGTATCTACTTAGATATTGATGAGAACCAGATCATCCGTGACGTAAAGTTTAAGACTTTCGGTTGCGGCGCTGCTGTTGCAACCAGCAGTATGGCTACTGAATTAGTAAAAGGAAAGACAGTTCAGGAAGCAATGGAAGTTACCAACAAGGCAGTTATGGAAGCATTAGACGGACTTCCGCCAGTAAAGGTACATTGTTCTCTGTTAGCTGAGGAGGCTATCCACGCAGCTTTATGGGACTATGCCCAGAAAAACGGTATTAAGATCGAAGGACTGGAGCAGCCTAAGGAGAATATTGGAGAAGAGGAAGAAGAGGAAGACTATTGAGCAGAAAAGTAGTAGTAGGCATGTCAGGAGGAGTTGACTCCTCCGTGGCAGCCTGGCTGTTAAAAGAACAGGGTTACGATGTGATCGGCGTGACCATGCAGATATGGCAGGATGAGGATACCGAGGTTCAGGAGGCTGAGGGGGGCTGCTGCGGCTTAAGTGCCGTAGATGATGCCCGCCGTGTTGCCATGGACATTGGTATCCCTTATTATGTTATGAATTTTAAAGATGAGTTCCGTAAACAGGTTATGGATTATTTTGCGGCAGAATATATGGCAGGACGTACCCCCAATCCATGTATTGCCTGCAACCGTTATGTAAAATGGGAGTCCCTGCTGCGCCGCAGTCTTTCTATTGGCGCAGAATATATTGCCACCGGTCATTATGCAAGGATTGAAAAGCTGCCAAATGGCAGATATGCTATAAAAAAGTCAGTGACAGCGGAAAAGGACCAGACCTATGCCCTTTACAACCTGACCCAGGACCAGCTTTCCCATACTTTGATGCCTGTAGGAAATTATCATAAGGATGAGATCCGCGATATGGCGGAGAAACTGGGACTTCCTGTAGCTTCCAAGCCGGACAGCCAGGAAATCTGTTTTATCCCGGATCATGATTATGCATCCTTTATTGAAGAATATACAGGAAAGACCATGAAACCAGGCAATTTCGTAGATCTGGATGGAAATGTGCTGGGCCGCCATAAGGGGATTTCCCACTATACTGTAGGACAGAGGAAAGGCCTGAACCTGGCTATGGGATATCCTGTTTTTGTTGTAGCGATCCGCCCGGAGACCAATGAAGTAGTCTTAGGAAATGGACAGGACGTATTTACAGATGTAGTCCGCTGTAATAAGTTAAACTGGATGGCACTGGATGGAGTTGGTGAAGAAGAAGTTTCTGTAAATGCCAAGATCCGCTACAGCCACAAAGGTGCACCATGTAAGATTCGCCGTATTGGAGAAGATATGGTGGAATGCCGTTTTGATGAGCCGGTACGTGCTGCAACACCGGGACAGGCTGTAGTATTTTACCAGGGTGATCATGTAGCAGGCGGGGGAACTATTTTATGAGAAAGCAGAGAGAAAAAGTAAGTATAAAAGCAGCTGCCCTTATTCTGGGAGCAGCCCTTTTAACAGGGGGATGTTCCGGGTATCAGTCCAGTGAAGAACTGAGAAAGGGTGCGGAAAATGTACAGGCAGAGACGGTAAATGGTTCTGGAAACGGCGCAGAAGGTGTTTCTGGATCAGAGAACGCACCAGATAACAGTGCGGTTGGAGAAAACGGAGAAGCTTCCGGTGAAAATGCCAGTGGGCCAACTGCCCAGATCATCCAAAGCGAAACAGCCCGCACTGCAGCGCCGGCACCGGAGTTTAAAGAGGTTTCTGATACGGTTTATGTAAAGTCGGAGGGGGGCAGTGTCCGTGTACGCTCTTCCTGTGATACTTCCGTGGATGATAACATTATAGCAAATGTTGGAAATGCAACGAAACTTAAGCGCACTGGTACCAGCCAGAAGTGGGACAGAGTGGAATATGAGGGAATGACAGTTTATATTTCTTCGGATTTTGTGACGACCGAAGTGCCGAAGGAACCAGAAACAACAGCTGCAGCAGCTAACGTATCTGCAGATGGCCAGGTAACATTAAACTCTTCCTGGAAATATGCGGACTATGCAAAGATCAAGTCCGGAGCAGCAGTTCTTTACCGTACCACAGCTTCTGAAAAGAAGAATAAGGTGATCGCAGTAAATGCAGGCCATGGCACAAAGGGCGGAAATTCCGTAAAGACCCAGTGCCATCCGGACGGAACACCCAAAGTGACCGGCGGTACCACAGGAGCGGGGGCTACATCAGCAGTAGCAGTATCTACAGGAATGACGTTTTCTGACGGTACACCGGAGAGCAAGGTTACACTGGCTATGGCGAAAGTATTTAAAGATAAGCTTTTGGCAGCAGGTTATGATGTGCTGATGATCCGCGATGGGGATGATGTACAGCTGGACAATATTGCAAGAAGTGTCATCGCCAATAATGCAGCAGACTGCCATATTGCCCTTCACTGGGACTCCACCACCAGCAACAAAGGCGCTTTTTATATGAGTGTTCCAGATGTGGCTTCCTATAAGAACATGGAACCTGTAAAATCCCACTGGCAGCAGCATAATGCCCTGGGAGCAAGCCTGGTATCCGGTTTAAAGGGGGCTGGTGTGAAGATCTTTTCCGGCGGATCCATGGCAATGGATCTGACCCAGACTTCCTATTCCACTGTGCCGTCTATTGACATTGAGCTGGGAGATAAGGCGTCTGACCATTCCCAGAGTACCTTAAATCAGTTAGGAGACGGACTGGTAGCAGGTGTGAAAGCCTATTTTGGACAGTAGGCAGATAGGTATGTAACTTTCCCGCATTATGCGGGTAAATGGTGCAGCTGCTTTGCATGAGGGATGCAAAGCCGACGATATATAGCGGAAAGGAGTTACGTCATGAGAAAGGTAAAACGTTTTGCAGCAATTGTCCTTACAGCGGCTCTTTTGAGCCCGGCCACTGCTTATGCAGGCAATGTGGAAGATGCAAAAGCTCTTTATGAGCAGGTAACAGAAAAGCAGAAATCCATTACGGATATGAATGCTTATTATGATTACCAGATCCACCTTTCCGGCAGCGCCTTAGAAGGCATAGAAGATGCTGGTAACATGCGTATGGAAATGAATGTGCGCATGAACCATTTAACAGATATGGGAAATCTGCAGTACAGCAGTTACAGCCGTATTACCATGCCGGGACAGGAACCAGTGATCAGCGTTATGTATTACAAAGATGGGACCAGCTATATGGACGCAGGCGGAATGAAGATCAAATATCCTATGGATCTGTCCAAAATGGCAGAACAGATCAGCAGCCAGACATTCTTATTAGCTTCAGGACAGGAGCAGGAAGAACTGCTGACGGATTTCCGTTTATGGACAGAAGGGGATAACCAGGTAGTCGGCTTTGTGATCCAGGGCGATAAGATGACCGATTACATGGGTCAGGTATTAAATGGTCTGGGAATGGGAAGCTCTCTGCTTTCTGGAAGCGGCGTGAACATGAAATTTTCAGACATTCCATGTGAATATGTAGTAGATCCCAATGGTGACTGTATTAAGATACGTATGAAGATGAACATGGGAATGAATGTGGACGGAAAGACCGCAAACATTGACATGGACGGAGATGTGGGAATCGCAGATCCAGGCAGTCCTGTTGAGATCAATTTTCCAAATTTAAGCGAATATAAGGATATGGCAGAGGCTTTTGCAAGATAAAAAAGTCTGGTGATTGCGTCCTTTCAGGGAATGTGGTACAATCATATCCAATGAAGCAGATGTCCTCCTGGGAGTCTGCCGGGAGAACATAAAGCAATAAAGGAGATTAACTGGAATGAGTGAGACACCGAATACGATTACGGGCATCAAAAGGGAGCTTCTGATGCGCCTTGGACATGATGCAGATATTTTTGCCCTGATCTCTCTGTGTACAAGAGAGCCATATGTAGTCTGTGATGAGGAGACCTTTGATGATGAGGTATTCTTATTCCTGGATGAAGAAGAGGCAAAGAAAGAAGCAGCAAGACTGGCAGAGGAAAAAGTACCTGTAACTGTTGCAAAGATCAATGGAAAGGATATGCTGGTATTCTTTACCGGTCTGTATGCGTTGGGAGTAAATGCCCTGGTTGTAACAGATAAGGGCGAGAAGGCTTCCATGCAGGTAAGTGATATTGTAAAGCGTAAATCTCCGGAAGATATGCCTCAGGGAACTGTATGGGTAGAAAACCCGGCGTTACATCTGACTGCAGCATATCTGGCACAGGAAATGCGCCGTCCTGCAGCTGCTGCTGATAAGGAAAGAATGGCAGAATTAAATGAAGAGCTGACTGCCGACTTTAAGAAGGGAACATTTATTTTCGCTTTGCAGAAAGAAGAAAAGGGAATCCCGTTAGTAAAATTAAAAGACGGACAGCTGTATCAGCCTGCATTTACGGATATTTTGGAATTCCAGAAATTCAACCGTGAAAATAAGATGCGTCCGGTTGTAGTAGAAGCTGCCAAGGTACCAAGTGTGCTGGCAAATGAAGCTCAGGGCATTATCTTAAATGTAATGGGTGTAAATCTGCCGCTGACTGTTTCCAGACCAAAGGCACCAGCTGCACAGATCCAGAGAACTATTCCGGTTCCGGAAGAAGCAGCAGAAGGGAAAAAGGCTGAAGAGACAGAAAACTAACTAAGTTAATAGAAAACTAACTAAGTTAATAGAGAACTGGTACAGTTATTTGCGAAACGATGTACTGGAAGAATCCACCGTATGCTGTGAGTGTATGGTGGATTTTTTTATGTTATAGATATAAATATGATGTTGTGATTAAAAGGTATTTTGCCCCATCTGATACCGAATTGCTACGTGCTTTGCACTTTTGCAATTCTAAAAACATTTGTAATCTGCTCATTTTTCTTCAAAAAATGGCTTCTTACTCATGGTTTTGGCGGGTCACAAGTTCAAAAACCTCCTGTAATGAATGGTTACAAAGAGATGCCATGGCTGAACCGTAACAATGGATTGACAGTAACTGATTTGACATATCGACTATAAACGCTTCCTGTGGTATAATGTGCTGATATCATGAATATACAGGAGGCGTTTTCATGGGCGGACAAAAGCCGGAAACAAATAAGAATAAGATCAGTGTGGGGCTGTTGGCTCATGTAGATGCGGGAAAGACCACTCTTTCTGAGGCGCTTTTATATCTTACCGGCGCGATCCGGAAAATGGGCCGGGTAGATGACCGGGACGTCTTTTTAGATACTTATGAATTAGAGCGGGAGCGCGGCATCACTATTTTTTCCAAACAGGCGGTATTTGACCTGGGAGATAAAAATATAACTCTTTTAGATACACCGGGGCATGTGGATTTTTCTGCGGAAATGGAGCGGACGATCCAGGTGCTGGATGCAGCCATTCTGGTGGTAAGCGGGGCAGACGGCGTTCAGGGGCATACAAGAACCGTATGGAGACTGTTAAAACGCCATCATGTGCCGGTATTTCTGTTTATCAACAAAATGGATCAGTCAGGCTGTGACCCGGCAGCCCTTATGAAGGATCTGAAGACTAATTTAGACGGAAATTGTGTAGATTTTGGAGGCTGGTCCGGGGAAAAAGGGGAATGGGATCCACAAAAAACACAGCCCGATGAATTTTATCAGGAACTGGCAGTCTGTGATGAAGCGGTTATGGAAGCCTATTTTGAAAATGGGATCATAAATACAGAAGAGATCAGCCAGCTGGTAGAAAACCGGAAAGTATTTCCCTGTTATTTTGGCTCTGCACTGAAATTAAAGGGTGTAAAAAAGCTGACAGAAGGTATTACACTTTATGGAAAGGGAGTGGAAACGGGAAAGGAAGAGGAGCCTTTTGGCGGAAAAGTCTTTAAAATATCCAGAGACAACCAGGGAAACCGCCTGACTCATTTAAAGGTCACATCCGGCGTGCTTCATGTAAAGGATTGCTGGGGAGAAGAGGAGAAAGTAAACCAGATCCGTATTTATTCAGGAGCTAAATTTGAAAGCGTAAAAGAGGCATCAGCAGGTTGTATCTGCGCAGTGACCGGGCCGCTCCATACACATCCGGGACAGGGGATCGGCAGTGAGCCTGCTTCAGAACTGCCAATGCTGGAACCTGTGCTTACCTACCGTATCCTTCTGCCTTTTGACAGCGATGTGCATAAATGTTTACAGCAGTTTAAGCAGTTAGAAGAGGAAGAACCGGAACTTCATGTACTTTGGAATGAAGAGCTTGGGGAGATCCAGGTACAGCTTATGGGAGATGTGCAGATCGAAATCTTAAAGCATATGCTGGAAGAAAGATATGGCCTGTTAGCAGGCTTTGATACTGGAAATATTGTATACAAAGAAACTATTTTAAATACAGTAGAGGGTGTGGGACATTTTGAGCCATTGCGCCATTATGCAGAGGTGCATCTGTTATTAGAACCGGGAGAGCCGGGGAGCGGACTGCAGTTTGATACTGTATGCAGCGAGGATGTGCTGGATAGGAACTGGCAGAGGCTGATCCTGACCCATTTGGAAGAGAAGCTCCACAGAGGTGTGCTTACTGGGGCGGAGATCACGGATATGAAGGTGACTCTGCTTACAGGACGTGCCCATATGAAGCATACAGAGGGCGGTGATTTCCGCCAGGCTACTTACCGGGCGCTGCGTCAGGGGCTGATGCAGGCAGAAAGCCAGCTGTTGGAGCCATTTTATGGGTTTACACTGGAACTTCCTGCTGAAAATCTGGGACGGGCCATGGCAGATATGGACCGGATGTTTGGAACTTTTGAGCCACCGGTGACTACAGAGGATGGTGTTATATTAACGGGAAAAGCACCGGTTGCCAGTCTGCGTGATTACCAGCGGGAGGTCATTGCCTATACAAAGGGCCGGGGACATTTAAATCTCTGGTTTAAAGATTATGAGCCCTGTCACAATGCAGAAGAAGTGATAGAGGCAGCAGGCTATGATCCGGAGGCAGATCTGGAAAATACAGCAGATTCTGTTTTCTGTTCCCATGGAGCAGGATATCTGGTGCCATGGTATCAGGTGAAGGAATATATGCATGTGGAAAGCCCATTAGAAAAGCTGGGTCGGAGAGTAAATGGTGCGAATGAGGCTGACGGAGCTGAAGCGTCAGTTGGTAAAATAGCTGGTGGAAAACGCCAGAGCAGCTCTGATCCCGGCACATCCTGGAGCGATGATAAAGAGTTAGAAGAAATTTTTAACCGCCGTTTTGGTCCTAGAAAATGGCGCAGCAGGCCGGATACCCAGAGCAGCTGTACTGCACCAAGGACAAGAAATTATTCTGCAGATAAGTCTTTAAAGGGAAAGGAAACAAAGAAACCGGAGGAGGAAGAGTATCTTCTAGTAGACGGCTATAATATTATTTTTGCCTGGGAAGAGCTGAGGGAGCTTTCAAAAGTGACGATTGACGGGGCAAGACAGAAGCTGATGGATATCCTGTGTAATTATCAGGGATATAAGAAATGTACGCTGATCCTGGTATTTGATGCTTATAAAGTGACAGGAAATACAGGGGAAGCCATAAACTATCACAACATCCATGTAGTATATACGAAAGAGGCAGAAACTGCTGACCAGTACATTGAAAAACTGGCTCATAAGATAGGCCGCCAGTATCATGTGACAGTAGCCACTTCTGACGGGCTGGAGCAGCTGATCATCTATGGTCAGGGCTGTCATCTGATGTCAGCAAGGGACTTAAAAGAGGAAGTTGCCTGGGCGAATGAGCAGATACGGGAAGAAAAAGCAAAACTGAAAAAAAATGGGAAAAACTATTTGTTCCATGGTGCAGATGAAGAACTGGCGGCATATTTAGAAGATATCCGCCTTGGCAGGAGAGAATAAAATGCTTTACACATATCCACATTATTATAGAAAATTTCAGTGTATTGCCTCAGAATGTGAGGATACCTGCTGCGCAGGCTGGGAGATTATGATCGATGATAAGGCACTGGAAAAATATAAAAAGGCAAAAGGCCCGGTTGGAAACCGGTTGAAAAATTCTATTAACTGGAAAGAAGGGTCGTTTTTACAGTATCATCACCGTTGTGCCTTTTTGAACGATGAAAATTTGTGTGACCTGTATACAGAAATGGGGCCGGACAGCTTATGCCGTACCTGTCGCATGTATCCACGCCATGTAGAGGAATTTGAAGGCAGCAGGGAGTATTCTCTTTGTCTTTCCTGTATGGAGGCAGCAAAGATCATCCTTGGCTGCGAGGAAAAGGTGCAGTTTTTTACAAAAGAAGATGAAAAAGATGAAACCTATGATGATTTCGATTTCTTTTTATATACCAAACTTATGGATGCCAGGGATCTGGTTTTTCAGATATTACAGGACAGAAGCCTGGATGTAAAGCTGCGTATGGCAGAGGTGCTGGCATTAGCCCATGATCTGCAAAGAAGAGTGCGGGACAATGTTCTTTACCAGACAGATGCATTATTTGAAAAATATAACAGCTCCAGGAGAGATGATTATTTCAAAGAAAAACTGGCTGGCATTAAGGGATACAGCCGCTATGAAGCAGTAAAAGAGATCATAGCCCTTTTAGAGAAAATGGAACCATTAAACCACCAGTGGCCGGAGTACAGGGATAAATTAAAAGTCTGTCTTTTAGATGGCGGCCAAGAGGCTTACGAAGAGATGAGAAAAGCCTTTTTACAAAGTTCGGAAGCAGGAAAAATAAGTCTCTGGACAGAACAATTAATGGTGTACTTTGTATACACTTACTTCTGTGGCAGCGTTTACAATGGAAATCCCTATGGAAAAATGAAAGCAGCTGTGGCCTCCACGATCATGATCCAGGATATGATGATGGCTCATTGGAAAAAGAATGGTACACTTACTTTAAAAGAGGCAGCTGATGTGGCTCACCGCTATTCCAGAGAGATCGAGCATTCCGATGAAAACAAAGGACTGCTGGAAGATATATTGACCCGCAAGGGGGAGTTTCGCCTGCGACCACTGCTTGCGGCATTGTAAGAAATGGTATATAATGTAATGAGCGCAGGGAAAAACAAGCGGCTGCGAAGCAGACATTTGTTTTTCACAAGCGATTAACGAATGAACCGTCTGCGCCAGCAGACAGTGGAGCGCGTCAGCGCGTGTTCATGAGTGAAGGAGAGCGCAGGGAAAAACAAGCGGCTGCGAAGCAGACATTTGTTTTTCACAAGCGATTAACGAATGAACCGTCTGCGCCAGCAGACAGTAGAGCGCGCCAGCGCGTGTTCATGAGTGGACGAGAGATAGAAATTAAAAGGAGAAGATACAAATGAGTGAATGTTCCCATAACTGTAGTACCTGCGGTGAAAACTGCAGCAGCCGTACTCAGGATAAAAAAAGCTTTCTGGAAGCACTGGCACCGGAAAGTTCAGTAAAAAAAGTAATTGGTGTTGTCAGCGGAAAAGGCGGTGTAGGTAAATCACTTGTTACTTCCATGCTGGCAGTAAGCATGAGCCGGAGAGGAAAACATACAGCAATTCTGGATGCAGATATTACAGGTCCGTCTATTCCTATGGCATTTGGCGTAGCCCATGAAAAAGCAGGTGTTTCCGAAGATGGAAAATTGATGCTCCCTGCAAGATCTTTAGAAGGTGTTGATATCATGTCAGCAAACCTTCTGTTAGACCATGATACTGATCCGGTTATCTGGAGAGGTCCTGTGATAGCAGGCGCTGTAAAGCAGTTCTGGACAGAAACATTATGGAAAGATGTAGATTACATGTTTGTAGATATGCCTCCTGGCACTGGCGATGTTCCTCTGACTGTATTCCAGTCACTTCCTGTGGACGGTATTATTATCGTTACCTCTCCTCAGGAGCTGGTAGGAATGATCGTAGCCAAGGCAGTGAACATGGCAAAGAAGATGGATGTGCCGATCCTTGGTATTGTAGAAAATATGAGTTATCTGGAATGTCCTGACTGTGGAAAACACATTAATGTATTTGGTGAGAGCCATACAGAACAGGTTGCAGAAGAATATGGCTTAAAGCTGTTAGCACAGATCCCGATCGATCCAAAAATCGCTCAGATGGTAGATGGCGGACAGATAGAATATATTGAGATGCCATGGTTTGAAGAGGCTGTAAAGGCAGTGGAGAATCTGTAAGCGGAAAGCGGTGATACGATGAATATCAATCTTAATCCTAATAGCGAACTGAATCAGTCCATTGTCAATGTGCCGGATGTGGTCCAGGTCCCGGATGTATGGGTCAATGAAGCAAGACAGTTTCGGATGGCGATGATGATGTATGCCTGTGCTATCCGTGAAGTAAAGACAAAATTAGAAGTGCTAAATGATGAATTGTCCATTAAAAACCAGAGAAATCCTATTGAAATGATCAAATCCCGTGTAAAGAAGCCTATGAGCATCCTGGAAAAGCTTCAGCGCCGGGGATTGGAAGTTTCTGTGGCTTCTATGACAAAAAATCTGGATGATGTGGCCGGTATCCGTATTATCTGTTCCTTTGTAGATGATATTTATGAGGTAGCGGAAATGCTGGTACGTCAGGATGATGTAACAGTCATAGCTATCAAGGATTATATTAAAAATCCTAAGCCAAACGGCTACCGCAGCTACCATATGATCATTGAGATCCCGGTATTTTTCTCGGACAGCAAAAAGCCCATACGGGTAGAGGTACAGATCCGTACGATCGCCATGGATTTCTGGGCAAGTCTGGATCATCAGTTAAAGTATAAAAAGTCCTTTGTAGACCTGAATGGTGAGATCAGCAGCGAATTAAAGCAGTGTGCCGATGTGATCGCCCAGACCGATAATAAGATGTTGGAGATCCGGAAGAGGATCGAAGCACAGGGCGTAACAGTATCAAGAGACTAAGTAATAGTACAGTTATTTACGAAACGATGTACTAATATTCATAGAAAGACAGGGTTTGCGTAATGTAAAACCCTGTTTTTTTATACAGGGCCATGGCAGGGAGATTTTCAGAGGACACCTGAAGTTTAATGGACTTGAAGCCTTTTTTGGCTAACCGGGGAAGCAAAGCAGATAAAAAGGCAGTACCAAGATGTCTGTTTCTAAGCTCCGGGAGAACTTGGAGACTGTATAAATAGACAGACTCTCCCTGAGGAGCAAGAAAACAGGTGACTTCAGGTGATGTGAAACTGGGGGGAATATTCTGGTTTAAACGGCAGCCGATGGCGTGCCAGACTATGTTGCCTGAAGTTATGGTATCATTGGCTTCTGTTTTATTTTCTGGAGCTGTTTCTACAATCCGGCAGTAAATACCAGTCTCTGTTTTTTCGCTTATTATTAGCTTGCGTTCTAACATATATTCATCCCAGGCATGTTCTGCTCCAATATGCCCCAGAATATTTTTCCATGATTCATTTTCAGCACTGCAGGAAAAATACACAGAACCTTCTCCAGGGATCCTGTCTTCTTTACAGGCAGCAGCCAGGATCGCGGAAAAGATGCCTTTTCTGCGAAAATCCGGATGTACAAAAGGTACACATTCAAAGCTGTCATCCCCAGTCTGATAAACAGCCATGCATCCCAGGAGAAGATCCTTTTCCTGCATAGCAAACCACCAGCTGTCAGCATCCAGGATATCAGCAAGCGCAGGCGTTGGCACAAAACATGCTTCGGTATTAGCGGCAGAGTCTGCTGTGGGTGCAGAAAGAAGCTGTCCTATCTGCAATTGGTCTGATGAATTTAGATTGTTTTTAAAGAAAATTTCCATGAAATAAGCTCCCAACATAGTTTTCATAATGCTTTTATTGTAATCCAATGGTTTCCGGTATGCAACCATTGTTGAAAGCCAGGATTGTATTTTTTGTGTATTTCCGCCATAGTCTCTTGAATATGAAAAATTGCAGTGGTAGAATAGTCCAGAAAAAATCTTCGGATATAGAAGAGGACATTAAAATATCAGGAGGAAAAGCAAAGATGAAATACGTAAGACAAATCGGTATTATCCTGGGAATCACTCTGGCAGGAGAATTTTTAAACAAGATCCTTCCATTACCTGTTCCGGCAGGCGTGTATGGTCTTTTTCTTATGCTGGCAGCTCTTATGACTGGCGTGGTAAAGCTGGAAAGCGTAGAAGGAACCGGCAATTTCCTGATGGATACCATGTCTATGATGTTTGTACCGGCAACAGTAGGGATCCTGGAGTGCGCAGATGAGCTGAAAGCAGTTCTTATCCCATTTTTGATCATTATCGCAGTTTCCACAGTGGTAGTAATGATCGTTACCGGAAAAGTAGCACAGTTTATGATGGAATCAGCAGAGAAGAAAAAGGAGAAATGATCAAATGAGCGCATTAAGAGAAATTCTGGGAAATTCCCAGTATTGGGGACTTACTTTAAGTATAGGAGCCTATCTGTTTGCCTGCTGGCTGAAGCAGAAAACAAAGCTTGCCTTTTTAAATCCCATCCTGGTATCTGTTATCGTGATCATTGCATTTTTACTGGGAGTAGGAATTGATTATGATACATATAATAAGGGAGCATCTTATTTAAGCTGGCTTCTCACACCGGCAACTGTATGTCTGGCGATCCCGCTGTATAAGCAGCTTCATTTGTTAAAGAAGCATGGCGCAGCTGTTGCAGTAAGCATTATTTCCGGAGTTGCCACCAGTGCAGTGAGTATTTTCCTCATGTGCCGTGTTCTGGGATTGTCCCATGCCCATTATGTAACACTGCTTCCAAAGTCCATTACAACTGCTATTGGAATGGGCGTCAGTGAAGAAGCAGGCGGCATTGTAACACTGACTGTTATCAGCATTATTATTACCGGTGTGCTGGGAAATATGGTTGGTGAGACTGTGCTTAAGCTTGCAAAGATCCATCATCCGGTAGCAAAAGGCCTGGCATTTGGTACCAGTGCCCATGCAGTAGGCACAGCCAAAGCGCTGGAATTAGGAGAAGTAGAAGGCGCTATGAGCAGCCTTTCCATTGCAGTGGCCGGCCTTCTCACTGTAGTTGCAGTACCGATCGCATCTAAATTTATATGATGATACCAGGGGCCAAAGGTCTAAAATCCGACGAGGGCTTGCTTGCAGGAGGATTTTTGAACTTGGGACCCGCCAAAAACATGAGTAAGGAGCCATTTTTTGAAGAAAAATGAGCGGATTACGAATATTTTTAGGATTGCGGGAGTGCAAAGCACGCAGCAATCCGGTATCACCAGGGGCCAAAGGTCTAAAATATAAGTTTATATAAAGTATTATATCAGCCCCGGCACTGCCGGGGCACATCTGTATCTAAACAAACACATTATTTAACTGTGACATTACCATATGCCATAAAGGGATGTCAGCAGCTAAAGGTCTATGGGCTCTTGGTGCAAGCATGCAGGATTAATAGTCACTTGGCAGCATTTTCGCAGTAATCAATGTATTTTCGGAAAAATCTTCTCACAAAATCATGCACATAAAGATTCTGAGAGGGCATTAATCATAGAAAGAGGGGTACATTCATGAAGAAAAGAGGAGAAGCAGAAATTTCTACCACCTGGAGGCTGGAAGATATGGTCCCGAATAATGAGACCTGGGAAAAACAGTTAAAGGAAGCGTCTGACCAGCTTGAAACATACGGGGAATTTAAGGGTAAGCTGGCAGAAAAAGCAGAAAATTTATACCAGTGTCTGAAATTCGATGATGAGTTCAGTTTAAAAGCAGAACGCCTGTATGTATATGCAAGAATGCGTTCTGATGAAGATACGGCAAATGACCTGTATCAGGACATGTTTTCCAGAGCCCAGCTTTTAAATATCCGTGCATCTGAAAATTCATCCTATATGGTTCCGGAGATTTTAGCCATTCCAGAAGAAACATTAGAAAAATTCAGAAGCACACACTCTGGTCTTAAACATTTTGGTCGTCTGTTAGATCAGCTGTTAGAACGCAAGAGCCACACTCTGTCAAAAGAAATGGAACAGCTGCTGGCCCAGTCCTATGAGGCAACTCAGGGGGGCAGCCAGGTATTTACCATGTTTAACAATGCAGATGTCCGTTTTCCGGCAGTTCATGACGCAGAGGGAAAAGAAATTCCACTTACTCATGGAAATTACATTGCCCTGTTGGAAGATCAGAACAGAGAGATCCGGAAAGAAGCTTTCGAAAATCTGTATAGTGTATACAAACAGTTTTCAAATACATTATCAGCTGCTTTCGCTACCAATGTGAAACAGGCAGTATTCTATGCGAAAGCCAGAAATTATGATTCCAGCCGTCAGGCAAGTCTTTCTGGAAATGAAGTTCCTGAGACAGTATATGATAATCTGGTGGCATCTGTGAGAAAAAATCTCCCATTACTCCACAGATATGCCTCTCTTCGTAAAAAAATAATGGGTCTGGATGAGCTTCACATGTATGATCTGTATGTGCCTGTGGTGGCAGAAGCAGACCGCCATTATACCTTTGAAGAAGCCAAAAATATTGTAAGAACAGGTCTTGCGCCTATGGGAGAAGAATATCTGGGCCTTCTTCAGGAAGGTTTTGAAAACCGCTGGATCGATGTGTACGAAAATGAAGGAAAGCGCAGTGGTGCTTATTCCTGGGGTGTTTATGGCTGCCACCCATATGTATTGTTAAATTTCCACGGAACCTTAAATGATGTATTTACGCTGGCTCATGAAATGGGCCATTCTATCCATACATGGTATTCCAATAAGAATCAGTCTTATACCTATAGCGGCTATAAGATCTTTGTGGCAGAAGTGGCTTCCACCTGTAATGAGGCCCTGCTGATCCGTCATTTGTTAAAGAACAGCAAAGATAAACAGGAAAAGGCTTATTTATTAAATTATTTTCTGGAAAGCTTCAGGGGAACCTTGTTCCGTCAGACCATGTTTGCGGAGTTTGAGCAGAAAGCCCATGAGATGGCAGCAACAGGGGAAAGCCTGACTTCCCAGAGTCTTTGCAGTATTTATAAGAAGTTAAATGAAGATTATTTTGGACCTGATACAGTGACCGATCCTGAGATCCAGTATGAATGGGAACGGATCCCCCATTTTTATACACCATTTTATGTATATCAGTACGCTACCGGCTTTTCTGCGGCGATCGCTATCAGCAGGAAGATATTTAATGGAGAACCTGGTATTTTAGAAGGATACAGGAAATTTTTAAGCGGTGGCTGTTGTGATACTCCTATTGAGCTGTTAAAGCTGGCAGGTGTGGATATGTCCCATACAGGCCCGGTGGAGGAAGCACTTAAATTCTTTGAAGAGCTGTTAAATGAGTTTGAGGAACTAGTATATCGTTTTTGAAATAACTATAGTTTTTAGACCTGCACACTCAAATCCGCATCCTACGCGATTCGTACAGTTATTTACGAAACGATGTACTGGCGCAATAATTAAGAACATGAAATCTGCCTGCAGCGCCAAGTTTTCTTGAAGAAATGCGGTATCTATGTTAAAATGGGGATAATCATCCACAGCGATGCTTCTTATACGGCAAAGCCGTGCAGTGAGATGTTGTGGATCAATGTACAAAGAGTGTACCATAACCAAGGAGGAACAATATGATCAGTCAGTTAATCGAAAAAATCCAGAAGACAAAGGCTCCAATCTGCGTAGGCTTAGACCCAATGCTTTCCTATGTGCCAGAGCACATTGTAAAAAGGGCATTTGATGTTTATGGAGAGACCTTAGAGGGAGCTGCAGAAGCTATCTGGCAGTATAATAAAGAGATTATTGATAATACCTATGATCTGATCCCGGCAGTAAAGCCACAGATCGCTATGTACGAGCAGTTTGGCATTGAGGGATTAGTAGTTTATAAGAAAACCGTAGATTACTGCCATGAAAAAGGCCTGGTAGTAATCGGTGATGCAAAGAGAGGCGATATCGGCTCTACTTCCGCTGCATATGCAACCGGACATCTGGGCAAAGTACAGGTGGGTTCTAAATCTTACAGCGGTTTTGATACCGATATCCTGACTGTAAATCCATACCTTGGAACAGACGGCGTAAAACCTTTCGTAGAAGCATGTAATGCAAATGATAAGGGGATCTTTGTTCTGGTAAAGACTTCCAATCCATCCAGCGGCGAGTTCCAGGACAGACTGATCGATGGCCGTCCTCTTTACGAATTAGTAGCTGAAAAGGTAGTAGAGTGGGGCAACATGTCCATGGACGGAGCTTACAGTAACGTAGGCGCAGTAGTAGGTGCTACTTATCCGGAAATGAGCAAGATCTTAAGAAAGCTGATGCCGCATACCTATTTCCTGGTACCAGGATATGGCGCACAGGGTGGTACTGCAGCAGACTTAAAGCACTGCTTTAATGAAGATGGTTTAGGTGCGATCGTAAACTCTTCCAGAGGAATTATTGCAGCTTATCGTCAGGAAAAATACAAACAGTTTGGTCCGGAGCATTTTGCAGAAGCATCCAGACAGGCAGTTATGGATATGGTTGCTGACATCAACAGTGTACTGTAGTAAGCATGATACAATGATCAGCACACTACTGTGAACAACAGGCAAGAAACAAAAAAGGTTGGAAAAACAACATGGCAAAATTGAAAATGACAGCTGCTGTTACCTCACAGGTACAGCTGGCAGAAGGAATTTATGATTTAAGACTGGCTGCAGGTGAGATTGCAGCCCAGGCTGTGCCTGGACAGTTTGTATCCCTTTATTCTAAAGACGGATCCAGACTGCTTCCAAGACCTATCAGTCTTTGTGGTATTGATAAAGAAAAGGGCGAGCTGCGCCTGGTATACCGTGTAGCAGGAGCTGGAACAAAGGAATTTTCTGCTCTGGCAGCAGGTGATACCATTGATGTATTAGGACCATTGGGAAATGGTTTTCCATTATTAGAAGGAAAGAAAGCATTCCTCATTGGCGGTGGTATTGGTATTCCTCCAATGCTCCAGCTTGCAAAAGCGTTAAATGAAATAAACGGCAGTGAAATGGTACAGTCTGTGATCGGCTACCGTGACAGCCATATGTTCTTAAAGGAAGAATTTGAAGCATATGGTTTAGTAACTGTTGCTACAGAAGATGGCAGTGTGGGAACAAAGGGAAATGTATTAGATGCTATCCGTGAAAATGACCTGAAGGCAGATGTGATCTATGCCTGCGGACCAACACCTATGCTTCGTGCCTTAAAGGCATACAGCCAGGAAAAAGGTATTCCCTGTTATTTATCCCTGGAAGAAAAAATGGCCTGCGGTATCGGTGCCTGTCTGGCCTGCACCTGCCAGACAAAGGATGTGGACGAACATTCCCAGGTACATAACAAGCGTATCTGTAAGGATGGTCCCGTATTCCTGGCAGAAGACATTGAATTGTAATGTTTAAGAACATGAATAAAAGCAGGAGGCAGGACCGAATTATGAATATGAGTGTAAAGATTGCCGGAGTGGAATTTAAAAATCCGGTTATGGAAGCGTCCGGCACCTTTGGTTCCGGTATGGAATACAGCGAATTTGTTGACTTAAGCCGTCTTGGTGCTGTTGTTACAAAAGGTGTGGCAAATGTGCCATGGCCGGGAAATCCAACACCAAGGATCGCTGAGACCTACGGCGGCATGATCAATGCCATTGGTCTGCAGAACCCGGGGATTGATGTATTCGCAAAGAGAGATATTCCATTTTTAAAGAAATATGATACAAAGATCGTAGTCAATGTGTGTGGAAAGACCACAGAAGATTACATTGATGTAGTAGAACGTCTGGGAGATGAGCCGGTAGATATGCTGGAGATCAATATTTCTTGTCCAAACGTAAAAGAGGGCGGTATTGCCTTTGGCCAGGATCCTAAGGCAGTGGAGGCTATCACGAAGGCTGTAAAAGCCCATGCAAAACAGCCGGTTGTTATGAAATTAAGCCCAAATGTAACAGATATTACTGTTATGGCAAAGGCAGCAGAAGCAGGCGGTGCAGATGCTATTTCCCTGATCAATACTTTAACTGGTATGAAGATCGATATTAACCGCAGAACTTTTGCAGTTGCCAACAAAACAGGAGGACTTTCCGGTCCGGCGATCCGTCCGGTAGCCGTACGCATGGTATATCAGGTTGCCCAGGCAGTAAAGGTGCCTATTATCGGTATGGGTGGTATCTGCAATGCAGATGATGCTCTGGAGTTTATCCTTGCAGGTGCAACAGCAGTAGCCATCGGTACTGCAAACTTCCATGACCCATATGCTACAGTTAAAACAGTAGATGGAATTAAGGCATATATGGAAAAATATGGAATTGAAGATATTAACCAGCTGATTGGTGCAGTAAAGTGATGATAACAGGATCACAGGGAAAAAATTATTAATGTCCTCCCGGAGTCTCTCATGCACAGAAAGATTCTGAGAGAACATATAAGAATCAAGGAGGTTATTACCATGGAAAGTTATAAGCAGGAATTTATTGAATTTATGGTAGAGAGCAATGTATTAAAATTTGGAGATTTCACCTTAAAGAGCGGCAGAAAGTCACCGTTCTTTATGAATGCAGGTGCTTATGTAACAGGTACCCAGTTAAAGAAGTTAGGTGAGTATTACGCAAAGGCGATCCATGACAATTTTGGGCTGGATTTTGACGTACTGTTTGGACCGGCTTACAAGGGAATTCCCTTAAGTGTGGCTACTACTATGGCGATCAGTGATCTGTACGGAAAGGATATCCGCTACTGCTCTAACCGTAAGGAAGTAAAGGATCACGGTGATACAGGAATCCTGTTAGGAAGCAAGATCAAAGACGGCGACCGTGTTATGATCATCGAGGATGTTACCACTTCCGGTAAGTCTATTGAGGAGACCTTCCCGATCATCAAAGCCCAGGGCGATGTAGAGATCAAAGGCCTGATCGTTTCCTTAAACCGTATGGAACGCGGAAAAGGAACCAAGAGTGCCTTAGATGAGATAAAGGATCTGTATGGCTTCCCAACCGCAGCTATTGTTACCATGGCAGATGTAACTGAGTGTCTCTATAACAAAGAATGCAATGGTCAGGTAGTGATCGATGATAAGATCAAGACAGCTCTTGATGCATATTATGAGCAGTACGGCGCAAAGAACGAGTAAAAGCCGGAGGTAGTTGCAATATGGAGAGAGTATATAAAACAATGAAGGTTACAGGAGCCGGCTGTATTGCAGCAGGTGTTGTGATCCTGGTCACAGGTCTTGTTGTGGGCATTATTTCCATTGTCAATGGAGCGCTGCTTTTAAAACGCAAATCCGAAATTGAATTTTAGGATGCGGGGTCACAGATGATCAGAAACACAACTAAAAGCCAGAAGATGGGATGGGTACTGTTTATACTGTACCTGTGCCTTCTGGCGTATTTCATGTTTTTTTCAGAGTCATTCGGACGGACTGATACAGACAGGGGTTATGTCTATAACCTGATTCTTTTTAAAGAGATCAGCCGTTATTTTAAATATTATAATGTACTGGGATTCCCATTGTTTATGATCAATATCGTGGGAAATATCATTGCTTTTGCACCCTTTGGATTTTTTCTGCCGGTCATCAGCAGAAGAAGTAAGAAATGGTATAATACAGTGACCTTTGGGTTTACCTGGAGCCTGATCTTAGAGACTTTGCAGCTCATATTCAAAGTGGGAAGTTTTGATGTAGATGACCTGTTCCTTAATACACTGGGAGCAGCTTTCGGCTTTGGCTGTTACTGTCTGGTACAGCAGTTACGTTACAGGAGGAAAATACATTGAGACAGATTGGAAATAAGGTTTCCTATGTGAAAAATCCCCTTGCAAAGAACAGTTTCTACTGTCTGGGTCTGGGAATCGTCTCCCTTCTTTTAGGTGCCTTAAGTATGTATTTTTCAGTTAGAAATGCAGGACAAGGGGGACTGAATACAGGAGCCTATGGATTTTCAAGCATGGCAGCAGCCATTATGGGGCTCTGGTACGGCATCCTTTCCTTTACAGAAGATGACTGTAATTATATTTTAGCCAGGATCGGGATGGCTTTAGAGGGAATCATCCTTCTTATATGGGTCATCATTATATTTACTGGTATATTCAGATAAAATGATACCAGGGTTAAAATGGCAAAATATAAGTATCACAGCAGGCAGATGTGGATGTATAAGGAGGGAATAGTTTTTATGGATTACAGAACAATTTTACAGGAAGAAAACGATGCCGTAAGAGAACGGCTGGACCTTTCTATGGAGCGTGTGACAGCCATGGAAGAAGAGGATATCCGGCAGCCTTACGGCAATTATTTTAGATGTGTTTCCCGTTTTATCCTTATGATCGGGGAACTGGTAAAAGAAAGACAGGAAGGAAGGAAGCTTTTTCTCACCCAATTACAGGAGCGAAATCACAGGCTTTACGAAGATATTTTGCCGGAACATTATGAAGAAAGCTTTGCAAATCCGGACTATGCGGTAAAAGAGCTGGGAGAAGGCTATGGACAGATATTGTCTGCTCTTTATACAGAGATCAGGGGAGACATTGTTTATGCTTTTGAAATGCGTCTGGAAAATATCGCTATCTTAAACGAAGTCTTTCTGGAGGTATATAACCTGTTTGTACAGGCATGGGAAGAAGGAGCAGACTGCCCTAAAGAACAGCAGATCAAAGATGCTTTTTACTGGTATGTCAGCGATTATTCAGATCTGATGCTTCCGTGGCGGATCAGAGAAGGCCTGGATCCGAAGCTTTCTTTTGCAAAAGATATTATCATGGAAAGTGATTTAAATGATCTTTCCTATTTATATGAGTTTGGTGAGTATATTTCCCAGTCTGAGTTAAAGCTGGCGGCTTTTATGAACACACTTCCCCAGGAAACTGTGGATAAAATGGCAGATACCTATACAGAAGGTTATCGTAAAGGTTTTTCTGTTATGGGACGGGATATTACCCAAAAGAAGACTGTGGTTATAGAATACCAGCTGGGCTTTGAACGGATGATCCGGGAAGCTGTTAAGAATTTCCGGAAAATGGGACTGGAACCGATTTTCTATCGGGCTGCGGTAGAGTCCTTAAACCGCAGACCAAATGGCAAGAGAGGCTATTTTGGTGCTTCTGCTAACAAACAGTATGATTATGATCACCGCTATGACAGTGCCCTTTATATGGGCAATGCCTTTAAAGAGAGAAAACTTTCTATATTAAAGGCTGCGTATGAACAGTACAGTGAGCTGGCTTCCTGGTGCGCAGGCCCGGCTGTAGTAGAGACCTTTGGCGAGGAAGGCTTTACGCCGGTAAATAAGAAAACTGCCCTTGGGTTAAATGACCATCAGCAGGAGCTGACTTTAGCTTATGCAAATGAGTCACGCCAGGTCATCAACCAGTATATGCCGGGAGATGAGACCAGCTTTACGATCATTGCTTTCCCGAAGCCGGAGATCGGACCGGATTTTGAGGATATTTTCCGTGAGACCATTGCCATAAATACACTGGATTACGAAAAATACCAGAAGATCCAGCAGAAGCTGATCGATGCTTTAGATAAGGCTGATCATGTGGAGATCACAGGACGGGATGGAAATGAAACATCCATGAAAGTGCAGCTCCATACACTGACCGATCCTGCAAAGCAGAGCAATTTTGAAAACTGTGTATCAGATGTGAATATCCCATTAGGAGAAGTATTTACTTCTCCTGTGCTTACAGGAACGCAAGGAATTCTCCATGTAAAAGAGGTCTATGTGGAAGATTATCTCTTTAAAGATCTGCGTATGGTATTTAAAGATGGAAAAGTGACAGAGTTTGGCTGCGGAAACTTTCCGGAATCTGAGGAACAGGGAAAAGATCTGGTAAAGCAGGTGATCATGCGTGGCCACAGCTGGCTTCCACTGGGGGAATTTGCCATTGGAACTAATACTACAGCTTATGCAATGGCTCAGAAATATCAGATCGGAAGCAAGCTTCCGATCCTTATTGCAGAAAAAACCGGTCCCCACTTTGCAGTGGGAGATACCTGCTACAGCTTTGCAGAAGACTCTCCTATGTACAATCCGGATGGTAAGGAAGTGATCGCCAGAGACAACGAGATATCCCTTTTAAGAAAAGAGGATATGTCAAAGGCATATTTCAGCTGCCATACAGATATCACAGTTCCTTATTCAGAACTGGGAGATATTGTGGCCGTAGGAAAAGACGGCAGCAGGATCACATTAATCAGACAGGGGAGATTTGCATTAGAGGGAACACAAGGTTTAAATGAAGCTCTTGGTCAGTAACTTTTTTTTCACAAAAAGTTCATTATTTTACTCTTGTAAAGAACAGTAGATTTAGGGTATGATTAAGAGTAGCCTAAAATGCACATGTTTCAGTATATGTACTGAAAAACGCATTCAGGACGTTCGCGTTGCGGACGTCCTGTTCTTATTGTTGGCATGCATGTTTACAGAAAGGAGTATTTTACCTATTATGCTGAAAGTTTTATCAAAATGCATCCGTGAGTATAAGCAGGCATCCCTGAAAGCCCCTTTGATGGTATCACTGGAAGTGGTGATGGAGTGTATTATTCCATTTGTCATTGCACGGCTGGTGAACCAGATGAAGGCAGGTGCCGGTTTTAGGGAAATCGCCATGTATGGTCTGGTACTGGTCATTATGGCTACGCTTTCTCTTATATTCGGTATTACTGCAGGTAATGCCTGTGCCACTGCTTCCTGCGGGTTTGCAAAGAACGTGAGAAAAGACCTGTTTTACAAGATCCAGGATTTTTCTTTTGAAAACATTGACCGTTTTTCATCTTCATCTTTAGTTACACGTCTGACTACAGATGTGACTAATGTACAGATGGCTTATATGATGATCGTCCGTATTGCCATACGTGCCCCATTAATGCTTGTTTTTGCCTTTGTCATGGCATTTATCATGGGCGGCAGAATGGCATGTATTTTTATCATTGTAGTGCCCATACTGGGAATTGGTCTTTTTTCCATTATCCGCCTGGTCATGCCGCTGTTCCGCGCTGTATTTAACAAATATGATGCTTTAAATAACTCTGTTCAGGAAAACATTAAGGGCATCCGTGTTGTGAAATCTTATGTGCGGGAGGAGTATGAAAAAGAGAAGTTTGACCGTGCAGCAGAAGATGTATGCGGTGATTTTACCCGTGCAGAAAAGATCCTTGCATTTAACAATCCACTGATGCAGTTCTGCCTGTATACAGTTACGATTTTTGTGCTGTCCTTTGGTTCTTATACGATCATCACCAGCCGGGGACTGGATTTGGATGTAGGACAGTTTTCCGCTCTTTTAACCTATAGTTTCCAGATCTTAAGCAGTCTTATGATGCTGTCCATGGTCTTTGTTATGATCACACTGGCTTCTGAGTCTGCAAAGCGAATTGTAGAAGTTCTGGAAGAAAAGAGCAGTCTGGTAAATCCGGAAAATCCGGTTTACGAGGTAAAGGACGGTTCTGTTGATTTTGAAAATGTAAGCTTTAAATATTCTAAAAAGGCAGAGAGAAACGCTCTGGAGAACATTAACCTTCATATTAATTCCGGTGAGACTATTGGTATTATTGGTGGAACCGGTTCTTCAAAGTCTACTTTGATCCAGCTGATCTCCCGTCTGTATGATACCACAGAAGGTGTGGTAAAGGTGGGGGGAAGAGATGTAAGGGAATATGACCTTAAGACACTGCGAAACCAGGTTGCTGTTGTTTTACAGAAGAATATCCTGTTTTCAGGTACTATTGAAGAAAACCTGCGCTGGGGTGATAAAAATGCCACTCCAGAGGAAATGGCCCATGCCTGCAAGCTGGCTCAGGCAGATGAATTTGTTCTCCGTTTCCCGGATAAGTACAAGTCCTACATTGAACAGGGCGGTGCTAATGTTTCAGGTGGCCAGAAGCAGAGACTTTGTATTGCAAGAGCACTTCTTAAAAAGCCAAAGATCCTGATCTTAGATGATTCTACCAGTGCAGTAGATACAAAGACAGATGCAATGATCCGGAGCGGATTTAAGGAATTTATCCCTGAAACTACAAAGATCATTATCGCACAGCGTATTTCATCTGTTCAGGAAGCTGATCATATTATTGTAATGGATGGCGGAAAGATCCAGGCAGTTGGAAATCACGAAGAGCTGATGAAAACCAGCCCGATCTACAGGGAAGTATATGAATCACAGAACAAAGGAGGCGGTCAGGATGAAGAATAATGGAAAAGCCATGGCAAAGGCTGGAAAAAAGACGTTTTTGCGCCTGATCCGCACCATTTTCGGATTTTTCCCGGTGCTGTTGCCTCTGGTACTCATAGGTATTTTATTTAATGCTATTGTAGGTTCTATTCCGGCAGTTTTTATGCAGAAGGTTATTGCTGTGGTAGAACAGAACTGGCAGTCCGGTGAGTGGAATGGCTGTAAGGATGAGATACTGCGTTATACAGGTATCCTTCTTACACTTTATGGTCTGGCGCTGGCGGCTTCTATCTTCTATAACCGGAAAATGGCTGAGATCACCCAGGGAACTTTAAAGAAGCTGCGTGAAAAAATGTTCAATAGTATGCAGGATTTTCCTGTAAAATATTTTGACACTCATAATCATGGGGATATTATGAGTTACTATACCAATGATATTGACACGCTGCGTCAGCTGATCTCCCAGAGTATTCCGCAGTTTTTAAATTCTGCTGTTATGGTAACGACAGTATTCTGCGTCATGCTTTACTACAGTATCTGGATGGCGCTGGTGGTAGTTGCAGGTGTTGTACTCATGCTGAATATTATAAAGAAAGTAGGGGGAAGCTCTGCAAAATTCTTTATCCAGCAGCAGAAAGCTATTGGTAGGACAGAAGGTTTTGTGGAAGAGATGATGAATGGCCAGAAGGTCATTAAGGTGTTCTGCCATGAAGAAGAAAGCGAAAAGACTTTTGATGCTATTAATGATGAGCTGTTCCATGTGTCTGAAACGGCTAATAAATACGCAAATACCCTGGGACCGATCTTAAACAATATTGGTAACCTGCTGTATGTGGCAGTAGCCCTTGCAGGAAGCTTATTCCTGATGTTTAAAGTGCCTAATTTAAGCATTTCCCGGTTACCATTTTCTATTAGTATCGTAGTGCCGTTCTTAAACATGACCAAGCAGTTTGCAGGAAACATCAACCAGGTTTCCCAGCAGATCAATGCCGTTGTCATGGGTATGGCAGGTGCGGAACGTATTTTTGGCCTGTTAGATGAAAAGCCAGAGGAAGATGAAGGATATGTAACACTTGTAAATGCAGTGGAAAATCCTGACGGAACTCTTTCAGAGCACAAAGAACGTACCGGTGTCTGGGCATGGAAACATCCCCACAGCGATGGAACGGTTACTTATACCAGGCTGACAGGTGATGTGCGTTTTGAAAATGTAGATTTTGGTTATGATCCTGGTAAGACAGTTCTTCATAATATTACACTGTATGCAGAACCTGGCCAGAAGGTAGCTTTTGTAGGTGCGACTGGTGCCGGAAAGACTACCATTACCAATCTGATCAATCGTTTTTATGATATTTCTGATGGAACCATCCGTTATGATGGCATCAATATCAGGAAGATCAAAAAGTCGGATCTGCGCCATTCTTTGGGTATTGTTTTACAGGATACCAACCTGTTTACCGGCACTGTAATGGAAAATATCCGCTACAGTAACCCGGATGCAACAGATGACGAGTGCATAGGAGCAGCAAAACTGGCCGGTGCCCATGACTTTATCACCCGTCTGCCGGAAGGCTATGAGACTGCTATTACCGGAAATGGTGAGAATTTATCCCAGGGACAGAGACAGCTGATCTCTATTGCCAGAGCAGCCGCTGCAGATCCGCCGGTTATGATCTTAGACGAGGCAACATCATCTATTGATACACGTACAGAAGCCATCGTACAGCGGGGAATGGATGCCCTGATGCAGGGACGTACTGTATTTGTTATTGCACATAGACTATCCACAGTGCGTAACTCCGATGTGATCATGGTGCTGGAGCAGGGCCACATCATCGAGCGCGGAAGCCATGATAAGCTGATCGAAGAAAAAGGAAAATACTATCAGCTATATACAGGAGCTTTCGAACTGGAGTAGCGCAGGAAAAAACAAGCGACGCCGAAGGCGGCATTTGTTTTTTCCAAGCACTCCACGAGCAAACAGCCTGCGTCAGCAGGCAGTAAAGTGCGTCAGCGCGGGTTTGCGAGTCGGAAAAAAGCAGGAAAAAACAAGCGACGCCGAAGGCGGCATTTGTTTTTTCCAAGCACTCCACGAGCAAACAGCCTGCGTCAGCAGGCGGTAAAGCGCGTCAGCGCGGGTTTGCGAGTCGGAAAAAAGCAGGAAAAAACAAAATTGGGGTACAACTGACAAAAAATCTTCTCGCAAAATCAGGTACAGAAAAATTCCGAGAGAACATAAAAAAGAAAAGGGGGAAGGCAGATGGTGGATAAAACTGCGTTCTTAAAAGCCTATAACATTGACGAAGATGATTTTAAGGCAGCTGACATTTCTTGGGAAGAGCTGGCAGCGATCTATGATGATTATCTGTCAAAAGAAGAAAAACTCCGGGAGATCGGCAAAGACTTTGTCAATGATTATCTCTATGATATTGAGCGGGCGGGAATTCATTCCTACCGATACCGTACCAAAAATCCGGGACATCTTTTGGAGAAGATCATACGAAAACGGAAAGAAGATCCGGAGAAATTCAAAGATCTTAACAGGAATAATTATTATAAATACATGACCGACCTGATCGGTATCCGTGTATTTTTCCTTTACCGGGAAGATTGGATCTATTTCCACAAATATATTACCACTGTATTTGAAAATGACCCAGACATTTATGTAAAGGACAGAGGACAGGATTTTGACGAAGATCCATCCCATTGCTATATTGCAGAGCGTCCAAAGGTGTACCGGAGAAATGGTGATACCCGGATTTATGATGAAAAGCTGATCGACATTAAATCAGACGGAATCTACCGTTCTCTCCACTATATTATCAAATACAAAGGATATTATGTAGAGATCCAGGGAAGAACGCTGTTTGAGGAAGGCTGGAGTGAGATCGACCATGACATTGTCTATCCATATTATAAAGATGATGAAATGTTAAAGGATTTTTCCACCTTGTTAAACCGCCTTTCCGGTATGGCTGATGAGATGAGTTCCTATTTTCGCAGGATGCGAAGTGTGAGAGAAGAACAGGGATTACTGACACATCATTCGGCAGAAGATGAAAAATAAAAATACGCTTTCTTTTCCGGGTTCCAGAGAGAATTACAGAAGAGAAAGCGTATTTTTTATATACTGCAGGGGGCAGAAGTTATGCCTGCCTGTTTTCTGTTTTAACCAGCCAGATGCATGATATTGATCAGTAAGATCCAGCTTAGTCCATAATAGGAAATAACAGCTACTAAGTCGTTTACCGTTGTGATCAGTGGACCGGAAGCAACTGCCGGGTCAACATTGATCTTCTTAAAGAACAGCGGGATACATGTGCCTACAGCACCGGAGATTACCATTGCCGAAAGCAGTGCAGCTCCGATACAGCCGGATACAGCATAAGCAAATGCGAAAGGTTTTCCCTTTGCGATCACAATGTATAAACCAATGGCTGCAAAAGAAAGAATGCCAAGGATCAGACCATTTGAGAAAGCAATACGCATTTCCTTCCATACCAGCTCCAGTTTCTGTTTGCCTGTAAGAGATTCGTCCATAAGTACGCGGATGGTAACAGCCAGAGACTGGGTACCAACGTTTCCGGCCATGTCTAAGATCAGGGACTGGAAGCACATGATCAGCGTCAGCTGGCTTACAACCTGTTCAAAAAGACCTACAACAGAGGAAACGACCATACCAAGAGCTAACAGGACTAACAGCCATGGAAGACGTTTTTTTAAACTTTCTTTTAAAGGTTCTTTTAAATCTTCTTCAGCAGTCAGACCTGCGAACTTTGCGTAATCTTCACCCATTTCATCATCTACCAGGTCTACGATGCTCTGGGAAGTGATAACACCAAGCAGTTTATTGTTATTATTAAGGACTGGGATAGAGTCCTCAGAATAGTCTTTCAGTTTTTCAATACAGTCATCGATCAGTTCGTGACCATATACATAAGGATAAGAGGTAACGATCAGATCCTCTAAGGCGGAATCCTGTCGGGCAATGATCAGATCTTTCAGATCCATTGCACCATAAAAGGTCTGATCTTCTGTTACCATGAAAATGGTGGAAATATTGTCATTTTTAGCGGCCTGTTCTACCAGACTGCTCATGGCCTGCTTTACAGTAAGGTTTTCACGGATCACAATACAATTTGTGGTCATCCAGCTGCCGATCTCATCTTCATCGAATGCAGCGATCACAGCAATATCCTTTTTTGCGTCATCATCCAGCAGTTCTGTAAGAAGGGCACGTTTTTCCTTGGGAGTCATTTTTAATACATCCACAACAGAGTCTGTTTCCATGGCAGAAAGGATAGAAGCAGCTTTTTTTATATCCATTTCATCCAGATATTCAGCAGCCTGTTTCTGATCGATATGCTCAAAAATGTCAGAAAGCATATTTGTATCAAGGATACGGCAGATCTTGCGCCGCTCTGCTAATGTCAGTTCCGGGAAAATGTCAGCAAGGTCATTTTCATGGTAATCTTCCAGTTTGTTTCTCAGAATGCCTGGTGAGGCATTGCTTCGGATCACAGACAGAATCTCCTGGCTGTGGTCCTGAACTTGAATTTTGTTTTCCATTTCAGTCTCCTTTATTCACTTTTTTGCACAACAAAGCCTGCACAGTCTAAAAATGTGCAGAACAAAAAATCGCAGGACCGATACATCTGATCCTCCTTATTACAGCTTTGCGATGTATATTACGGGAGTTGTAAAACGGGATAAGAAATGAAAAAGAAATTCTGTTATGATCTGTTTATTGCTAAAGACGATAATTATACGAAACAGAACAGACTGCTGTTTCCTTTATATCCCGTGCATCTACTTCGCCCATGACTATCGCAACCGTCCATTCTGTTCACCTGCCTTTTTTCGTAAGATTAATGGTTCATTGACCAGAAGTATTTCTTAACAACTTCTTTATACATTATATAGCCTGGTTTTAAAATTTTCAATATAAAATGTACCTGTCTATTGATAAAAATATGTAAATTTTATTTAAAAAAGTTTGTAGGAAGAAAATGAAGAAGATCATGGTAGATCTGATTTAAAAGGTTATAGAAAAGATGATAGATCAGATAATAAAAAAGATGACCCGGGAAGTGGAAAACTGTCCTGAGTCATCTTTTTTTGGAACTGGTATCATATTAGATGTTGGAGTCAAAAGGTATTTTACCCCCTCTGATACCGAATTGCTACGTGCTTTGCACTTCCGTAATACTAAAAACATTCGTAATCCGCTCATTTTTCTTCAAAAAATGGCTTCTTACTCATGTTTTTGGCGGGTCCCAAGGTCACAAATCCTCCTGCAAGCAAGTTTGCATCGGACTCCCGACCTTTTGACCCTGGTACATCGTTTCGTAAATAACTGTACTAATCACGTAGGATGCGGATTTGAGTGTGCAGGTCTAAAAACGCAGGCGTAGCGGGCTACGCTGAGGCTTTTAGGCCTGTGCAATCAGATTCGTAGACAAGTGAGTGGTATCGTTATTTCGAAAACGATGTACCAGTATCTCATATTATATTATAGGCGGTAGCATACTTTGCCTGGATTTAAGATCATTTTCGGATCAAATACACGTTTAATGCCTTCCATAAGGGCCATATTGGTCTCGCCAATGGAGTCTATCAGGTACTGAATCTTACCGGAGCCGATACCATGTTCGCCGGATACCAGTCCGCCCTGTGCACAAGCTTCTTTATAGATAATATCAAAGAACTTGTCTACGCGCTTTTTAAATTCCTCTTCAGTAAGGTCATTAGAGCACTCGTAAATATGCAGGTTTCCGTCACCGGCGTGACCAAAGGAACGGATCACCAGACCACATTCTTCACCGGCCTTATTTACAAATTCAAGATAAGAGGCGATCTTGGTAACAGGAACTACAACGTCGCATTCATCAAGAAGTTTTGTTTCTTCCATAATAACTTCCAGAAAGGCAGAACGGGCAGCCCAGGCATCACGCATTTTTGCAGGGCTGTCAGCTACTAAAACGTCCATAGCTCCGGCATCTAATACTAATTCTGCCGCTTGTTCAAGAAGTGTATATAACTGGTCTTCACTGTCAGAATCCAGTGTGATCAGAAGATAAGCACCAACTGGCTGTCCACCCATTTCCTGTGGGAAAACGGAACGTCCGGTATGGCGTTCAGAAGCCAGTACGATTTCACGCTCCATAAATTCGATGGCCTGAGGATTTAAGGAAGACATTTTTAATTTTGGCACGGTTTCAAGTGCTGTTTTCAGATCTTCAAATGGTACGATCAGGGAAGCGCTTGCTTTTGGAGAAGGAATGATCTTTAAGGTCAGCTCTGTAATGATGCCTAAAGTACCTTCAGAACCGATCATCAGGTTTAACAGGGAATAGCCGGAAGAGGTCTTGGAAACAGTAGCACCAAGGTGGGTGATCTCACCGGTTGGAAGAACAACAGTCATAGCACGTACGTAATCCCTGGTGGAACCATATTTTACAGCGCGCATGCCTCCGGCATTGGTAGCAACATTTCCACCTACACAGGCAAATTTTTCACCTGGATCTGGCGGATACATCATGCCTTTTGTCAGACAGTCAGCAGCAAGATCATTCAAAAGAACACCGCTTTCGATATTTACAACAAAATTTTCCAGATCATAGTTTAAGATCCGGTTCATCTTAGACATGTCAAGGAGAACACCGCCAAGAAGGGGAACTGCACCTCCTGCAAGTCCAGTTCCGGCACCTCTTGGAGTGACAGGAATCGTATTTTCATAGCAGATTTTCATAACAGCAGCTACTTCTTCAGTGGAACGTGGCTGAACTACCAGGTCTGGCATATGTGTGCCATAAATAGGCATTTCATCCCTGGAAAAATCAGGGTTGATATCATCGCCGGTAAGGATATGGTCTGATACCTCTTTTAATTTAGAAATAATCTCAGGTGTGAGAGTGTTATACTGATCCATAATTAAAACCTCCTGTGTTTTATAGCAGGTGTGACCTGTTTTAGATTAAATATAGAACGCTTTTTATTTGGCAGATTCATTATATAAAAAAGAGTAAAAATTGTGCAATGTGTAAAACATACAAAGATAAAACGAGAGTTTTGTACGTAATTTTATTAACAATGTACAAAAAAGTAAGGATGATTTTTGGGCGATTTTATGGAATAAAGTTTCCGGAAAAGATGTATAATGAGAAAAAAGCGGAAAGACTTTGCCGTTTATTTTAAAGAAAAATGTTATGTAATTAACAAATATGAAAAAAACAGGAAAAAAGAAGAAAATGCTATGAGAAAAATGCTGTTTTTTTATGGCGAAAAATAATATAAATTGTGAAAAATGAAAGAGTAATAGGAAAACCATAAGGATTTTAGGGAATCTACTTGTATAGTGAAATTATTTTAGGTATAATGAAACGAGATATATGAAGATGAAACGGTTGGATCATCGTTTTATCATACAAAAATTAGGAGGAAGACTCGTGAACAGAGAGAAGATTATTGTGATCGACTTTGGCGGTCAGTACAATCAGCTGGTTGCCCGCCGTGTACGTGAGTGCAATGTTTATTGTGAGATCTATTCTTACAGAACTGATATTGAAAAGATCAAAGAAATGAATCCAAAGGGCATCATTTTAACCGGAGGACCAAACAGTGTATATGAAGAAGGTGCTGCTACCTGTAGCAAAGAACTGTTTGAACTGGGAATCCCGGTACTGGGCCTGTGCTATGGCGCACAGCTGATGATGCATTTACTGGGTGGTCATGTATGCAAGGCACCTGTTCGTGAGTACGGAAAGATCGAAGTAACCGTAGACAACAACAGCAAGTTATTTAAGAACGTATCTGAAAAGACGATCTGCTGGATGAGCCACAACGATTACATCGAAAAAGAAGCTCCTGGATTTAAGATCATTGCCCACACAGATAACTGTCCGGTAGCAGCTGTTGAATGGGAAGAGAAGAACTTGTATGCGATCCAGTATCATCCGGAAGTGCTTCATACTGTAGAAGGAACCAAGATGCTGTCCAACTTTGTATACAATGTCTGTGGCTGTGCAGGCGACTGGAAGATGGATGCTTTTGTTGAAAATACCATCAAAACTATACGGGAGAAAGTTGGAAACGGAAAAGTGCTGTGTGCACTGTCTGGTGGAGTAGACTCTTCTGTAGCAGCTGTTATGCTGGCAAAAGCAGTTGGTGATCAGCTGACCTGTGTATTTGTAGATCATGGTCTTCTGCGTAAAAACGAGGGTGATGAAGTAGAAGAGGTATTCGGACCAAACGGCCCATATAATTTAAACTTTATCCGTGTTAATGCCCAGGATCGTTTTTATAGCAAATTAGCAGGTGTGGAAGAGCCAGAAAGAAAACGTAAGATCATTGGCGAAGAATTTATCCGTGTATTTGAGGAAGAAGCAAAGAAGATCGGTGCTGTAGACTTCCTGGTACAGGGAACCATTTATCCGGACGTTGTAGAGAGCGGTCTGGGAGGCGAATCTGCAGTGATCAAGTCCCACCACAATGTAGGAGGACTTCCTGACTATGTAGATTTTAAGGAGATCATCGAGCCTCTCCGTAATCTGTTCAAGGACGAAGTACGTAAAGCTGGTTTAGAGCTTGGTATTCCGGAAAAACTGGTATACCGTCAGCCATTCCCAGGTCCGGGTCTTGGAATCCGTATCATTGGTGAAGTAACTGCTGAAAAAGTAAAGATGGTACAGGAAGCAGATGCTATCTACCGCGAAGAGATTGCAAATGCAGGACTTGACCGCAGTATTGGCCAGTATTTCGCAGCATTGACAAATATGCGTTCCGTAGGTGTTATGGGTGACGAAAGAACTTATGACTATGCCATCGCATTAAGAGCCGTAAACACCATTGATTTCATGACTGCAGAAGCAGCAGAGATCCCGTGGGAAGTACTTGGAAAAGTAGCAAGCAGAATTGTTAATGAAGTGAAGCATGTAAACAGAGTATTGTATGATTGCACTGGTAAGCCACCGGCAACGATTGAGTTTGAGTAGCTTGAAAAATCGCGGAAAAGCCCATAAATAAAGGCTTTGCGGGGTGTCGAAAAGACCAAATGGAGTGCAAATGGAGTTTAAAAATTATTTTTTTCTCTTGTTTATATTCCAGATTCACCTGCAAATTTCGTGAAATCGGTTATTCTCATAAAATAAAATTAGAGTAAATATGAAGAACAGTTTGTTTTGATTGAAGTGATTTTCGTCAAGGCAGACTGTTTTTTTGTTGCCTGCATTTAGAAAACAGATACCACAGAAAGGTTCTTTACTTTCGATGAGCTTAAACTCCATGACACAGTAATCACACTGATGGAGAATTAAAAAACAAGAAAATTTGATAAATTTCGGAAAATGATGTCCGATTTTGCATCTGCCAGTACAGAGTATATGAAGAGATAAATATTCAAAACAGAGGAGGTACTGATTATGCAGAATAAATTATTTTTAAAGGCAGCCGATATATGTGAACTTCTGGAAGTAAAACAGACATCGGCTTATGAAATCATCGGAAATCTGAACAAGGAACTGGAAGAACAGGGCTACCTGACGCTTAGAGGAAAAGTTCCGACAAAGTATTTTGTGAAGCGTTTCTACGGAGTAGAAGATACTTGTGAGATTCCACAGGAAGAGGGAAAGGAATGGTTTCATGCGTAAGAGAAAAATGTATTTATCAGTGGAAGACATTGCAGAACTCTTTGGATTATCAGTTTCGTTTGCTTACCGGGTAGTGGAAAGAATGAATGCCGATCTGGCAAGCAAGAACTATTATGTGATTCTCGGTCGGGTGCCAACCCGCTATGTAGAGGACAAGATCTATGGTCTGGAACATGTTGAGCAGTATTTGAAGGAGGATAAAGCGGTATGAGTATGATGCAGGAAAAAATGTATATGGATGTGGATGATGTGTGTGCAATTCTTGGAGTTTCAAAAACTTATGCATATAGTCTGATGCGAGAATACAACAAAGAATTGAAGGCAAAAGGCTATATTGTAGTATCTGGAAAAATCTCTACGAAATTCCTGGCAGAAAAGATTTATGGCATGAAAGTCGAGGATTAGCAATGGGGGTTTACAAAGAAGGAAAAAACTGGAAAGTACAGGTCTATTACAAAGACTGGCAGGGAAATCGGAAAAGAAAACAGAAAAGAGGATTCAGGACCAAGGGTGAAGCTAAGGAATGGGAAAGAGATTTCCTGCAACAGCAGAGCCAGGGTGTGGATATTGAATTTGGAAATTTTCTGGAGATTTATTACAAAGATATGGATGTCCGTCTCAGAGAAAACACTATGTACACGAAGCGATATATTATTGACCTGAAAATCAAGCCTTATTTTGAAAAGAAGATTCTCAGTGAAATTACGGTGGCAGACGTCCGTGCATGGCAGAATGAGTTGCTGACGTATAAGGATAAGAATGGAAAAGGATATTCTCCTACTTATCTGAAAACAGTGAACTGCCAGCTGACTGCAATCTTCAATTATGCAATGCGGTATTATAACCTGCAGGATAATCCCTGCAGGAAGGCAGGAGCGATTGGCAAGAGTAAAGGAGAACCGAAGGACTTCTGGATGCAGGAAGAGTTCAATGCTTTTCTGGAGACAGTAAGTGATAAGCCGGAGACAAGAATGGCGTTTCTTTTGTTGTACTGGACCGGAATGCGTATCGGTGAATTGCTTGCACTTACTTATAATGACATCAATCTTGAAGAGAAAACCATATCAATCAATAAATCTTATCAGAGACTGAAAGGAAAGGATATGATCACGCAGCCGAAAACTCCAAAGAGTATCCGTGTGATTACGATGCCGGATTTTCTTGCAGAGGAATTTCGGGAGTATTGCAGTCATTTGTATGGAATTATGAAAAAGGAAAGACTTTTTCGGTTTACCAAATCGCATATGGAACATTGTATGGCTACCGGAATCGAGCGGTCTGGTGTAAAGCGGATACGACTTCATGATCTCCGCCATTCCCATGCCAGTATGCTGGTTGATATGGGGGTGGCTCCATTGGAGATTGCAGAACGCCTTGGACATGAAAAGGTGGAAACCACGTTGAACACTTATTCACATCTGTATCCGTCTACACAGAGTAAATTAGCAGGTTTGCTAGATAAGAAACATGAGGAAGAGGAGGAATAAGCGATGGCTGGTGACAGACATGGAAAACACAACACAACGACCATTTCTTTTCGGGTGAATTCTTATGAAAAAGCAACAATTGAAGAACGAGTGAAAGTGAGCGGAATGAAAAAACAGGATTATATCGTCCGATCATGCATTTACAATCATGTATGTGTTGTTGGAAAGAAAGAAACAATTGAGATTATCCGGTCAGAAATGAAGGAAATGAGTTTGGTTTTGGAGGATGTGGCAAAAGATTTGAAGTCTGAAAAACCAGTTATTTCAGAACCGGTTCTTGATAGTATGACAGAACGGTATCTTGCATTTTTGGAAGCAGCATTATGGATGCTGAAAGGTTCAAGTTATTTATGGGAGGATAAAAAGGATGGAAGAGAAAGTAATGAAGGATTGTAAAGTGCTGGCATTGTGTTCACAAAAAGGCGGGGTTGGCAAGACAACAAGTTGCGTGAATCTGGCAGTCGGACTTGCAAAAGCAGGGAAGAAAGTGCTTGTGATTGACAATGATCCGCAGGGAAGTATGACAGCAAGTCTTGGGTATCATAACCCAGATGAATTACCAATCACACTGGCTACTATTCTGACAAAGATTGTAGAAGATGAACTATTTGAAAATACACTGGGAATTTTACATCACCAGGAAGGAATTGATTTGATTCCGGCAAACATCGAACTCTCTGGAATGGAAGTTTCACTTGTAAATATTATGAGCAGGGAACTTGTCTTAAAACAATATATAGAAAGAATGAGAGAAGAATACGACTATATATTGATTGACTGTATGCCATCACTTGGAATGCTGACGATCAATGCACTTGCCAGTGTCGATGCAGTTATTATACCTGTCCAGGCGGCTTATCTTCCTGTAAAGGGTCTAGAACAGCTGATACGGACGATAGGAAAGGTGCGAAGACAGCTTAACAAACAACTGAAAATTGGAGGTATATTGATCACAATGGTGGATAACCGAACGAACTATGCAAGAGATATATCTGATCTGATTTTTGATACATATGGAAACCAGATTAAGATTTTTCCACAGAGTATTCCATTTTCAGTACGAGCAGCTGAAATCAGTGCGGAAGGAATCAGCATATTTGAGCATGATCCAAAAGGAAAAGTAGCGGCTGCATATTGGCAGATGACACAGGAGGTGCTTTTGGATGAAAGGTAGAAGTGCATCGAAGATAAAACTGACATCTTATGATGAATTACTTGGAGGAGGAGAAGAAACGAACGATATCCAGCAGGTTTCACTTGAGCATTTACATTCTTTCGAGAACCATCCATTTCAAGTAAATGATGATGAGGCAATGGCGGAACTGGTGGAAAGTGTGAAAGAAGAGGGAATTCTTACAGCATTACTGGTACGACCGCTGGGTGATGGTGAATATGAAATCATCGCCGGTCACAGAAGGAGACATGCGGCACAACTTGCTGGTCTTAAAGAGGTTCCGGTTATTATCAGAAATATGGATCAAGATACAGCTGTCCGTGCGATGGTAGACAGCAATCTGCAGAGACCTAATATACTCCCAAGTGAAAAGGCATTTGCTTACCGTATGAAGATGGAAGCAATGAATCATCAGGGAACATCAGGCGGTATCAGTGCGAAAGACATTGGAAAGAACGCAAATGACAGTGCAAGGCAGGTGTATCGCTATATCCGGCTTACTTATCTGATGAATGACCTATTAAACGCAGTAGATCGTGATGTGATCGGATTGCAGGTAGGTGTAGAGCTTTCCTACCTTACGGTTCCAGAACAGGAGATGGTGGAGGAAGTGCATGAGAGTACCGGAAAATATCCAAGTCTGGAACAGGCAAAAAAAATAAGGCAACATCGAGAAGAAAAAACGCTGACAAAAGAGATTGTGCGGCTCCTGGTTATAGGAGAGCGTAAAAAGAAAACAACGGTAACATTAAAACAGGATGAAATTAAGAAGTATTTTCCTCCAGAGTATGATGAACAGAAGATACGGACTGTTATATGTCAGCTTTTGGAGGAATGGAGCAATCAGAATCATTGATAAGTACGAAGGGAGGGATGTGTCATGAGTATAAGAGCAACATTCCATTATTTTCAAGGAATGGAATGCGATATGTACAGTTTTTATCGTATTCCCAAACTGCTGTTTACAAGTGAATATTTTAAAAATCTCTCCTGCGAAGCAAAGGTGCTGTACGGACTGATGTTAGACCGGATGTCACTGTCCATCAAGAACCGGTGGTTTGATGAAGAGGACAGGGCATATATTTTCTTTTCGGTGGAAGAGATTATGGAAATGCTTAACTGTGGCAGGAATAAGGCTGTGAATTGTCTAAAAGAGCTGGATCAGGAAAAAGGGATTGGATTGATTGAGAAGAGGCGAATCGGACTTGGAAAAACAAATGTTATTTACGTGAAAAATTTCAGCCTGACAGAATATCCAGATGAGCCAGCAATCTTTGATTCGGAAGAAACACCGGAAAATGTAGCAGAGAGAAAAGAAAATACAGAGACAGAAATAGAAGAATATGCGAAAAAAGAGCCGGAAAAGCCCGTAAATACACAGAAGTTTGAAAAACAAACTTCAGGAAGTTTGAAAAATAAACTTCAAGAAGTTTCAAAAACAAACTTCAAGGAGTTTGAAAAACAAACTTCAAGAAGTTTAGAAAACAAACTTCAAGAAGTTTCAAAAACAAACTGTAATAATACTGAATATAATTATACTGAATTTAGTGAGAATGAATCTTATCAATATCTATCTGAACAAGAGAAAGGGAGAGATAGGATACAGGAGAGAAATGAGTATCGACAGTTAATTCATGATAATATCGAATATGAGATCCTTTGTCAGAGCTATGGAACTGGACGAGTAGAAGAGCTGGTAGAGCTGATGCTGGATGCAATATGTTCGACAAAGACATATCAACAGATCAATGGGGAAGCTGTGCCTACACAAGTGGTCAAGAGCCGTTTGCTCAAAGTCGGGTATGAACACATCCAGTATGTGTTTTTCAGTCTTGACAGGAGTACAAGCAAAGTGAAGAATATCCGGCAGTATATGCTGACGGTATTGTATAACGCTCCTGCAACAATCAATCAGTTTTATGATGCTGAAGTTCGACATGACATGTACTGGGGGAAGGATATTCCAGACAGGTAAGAACTTTGTGCCCACTGGGCACGAAGTTTAAAAAGAGATAGTCATATCTGGCAGATATGCTAAAATAACCTTGTGTCCACTGGGCACAAAGTAGGAGGAAGAATTATGTTGAGATTTATGATAAAACTGCCATTTCGAATTATTGCAGCTCCTGTTTGGCTGGTACTTGCAGCGGTGAATATTGTGCTGGTGTTCCTGGTTGGGTTATCTGCTGGATTCTGCTATCTGATAGCCGGAATCTCTGTTGTGACAGAAGTTTTGAGTATTGGGTTTGGAATCAGTACGGACTGGACAATGAAATCAGCGATTATTACGACAGTAGTGTTTGTTCTACTCCCACATATCGGTATGGGGATAGTTGCAGTAATTGAAGTTGTGAAATGTGGATTACAGGAATTTATTTTTGGATGATTGTGGAAAATATAGTGGCGCTATATGGAAAGGCAGAAATAAACAATGGAAGAATTATATAAAGTGATGGATGATTTGCTTGAGGTGGAATTTCAGATGAAAGCAGGGATGGATATTCTGAAAGAACTGGAAGAGTTTTATATGCTGGAAAAAGAAACCGAAAAATCGGATGCTAGAAAAGTAGCTGTGCTGATGAAAGGATATCTGCAGTCGATGAAGTCAAATATTCGAGAAATCATTCGTTATATTGATGACACGACACTTGAAAAATCAAATGATAAAAAGAAAGATAAACAGGAATCTGCGAGCACCATATCCGAGGAAGTGCAGGAATTTGTGAATCTGACAATTACAGAGCATATGGGGA
Organism: Lachnospiraceae bacterium; assembly: GCA_025758065.1. Taxonomy (NCBI): domain Bacteria; kingdom Bacillati; phylum Bacillota; class Clostridia; order Lachnospirales; family Lachnospiraceae; species Lachnospiraceae bacterium. The sequence goes on along the minus strand of CP107199.1, from coordinate 105,387 downwards.
AAGCATATTCAGAATGGAAGTTAAAGCAGGATAAAGAGCCAGTAAGTGAGATTGATAAGAAATACCAGAAATTACTGGAAACGTTATCCCAAGAACAGGAAGAAGTGATTACGGAATACTGTAATGCAATTTTTAGCAGTGGAGCAGAAACAGAAGAATTTTTCTATCGACTGGGATTAAAAGATGGACTGAATCTGAAAAATACGGTAAAATCTGTATTAGAAATGATATCATGAAATCGGAAGTTGGAGGATACACGCATGAAAATTGTAATCATTAATGGAAGTGCCAGAAAAGGAAACACGCTGACAGCAATCAATGCATTTATAAAAGGAGCATCAGAAAAGAATGAAATTGAAATCATTGAACCTGACAAACTCAACATTGCACCATGCAAGGGATGTGGTGTCTGTCAATGCTCTAAGGGATGCGTCGATAAGGATGATACAAATCCTACAATTGATAAAATTGCTGCCGCAGATATGATTCTTTTTGCTACACCAGTTTATTGGTGGGGAATGTCAGCACAATTGAAACTTATCATTGATAAGTGCTACTGCCGTGGATTGCAGTTAAAAAATAAAAAAGTTGGCACGATTGTTGTAGGCGGTTCTCCCGTAGACAGTATCCAGTATGAGCTGATTGATAAGCAGTTTGACTGTATGGCAAAATATCTTTCATGGGATATGCTTTTCAAAAAATCATATTATGCAACAGCCAGAGATGAACTTGAAAAAAACAAGGATTCCATGAACGAACTTGAGGGGATCGGAAAAAATTTATAAAGCACGTTCCAAATTCCTGTTTGCATATTTCATCAAACGGTACATATTAAAATTAACACAAAGGGAGATGTTAGAATGAAAGCTCATGAATATTGGTCTGTCGGAGCATTGATAACGATGCTAGGAACTTTTTATAGCGGATATAAAGGTTCAAAATCAAGCCATAAATATTTTGCGGCAAGTTCTTTGCTTTGTATGATTATGGCTATTTACACAGGTCATAAGATGATATCTAAAAACAAGAAAACAAAGAAAGAACCAATATCATTAGGAAATGAAGAATAATACAATCAACCTTGTGCCCAGTGGGCACGAAGTTGGCATAGTCACTATGGTGTCAGGAGAAATCCTGGCATCTTTTTTTTATATCTTTTTACACTTCAAAAAATAATTTCAAAAAATTTCTAAAATCATGTCCGATTTTGTCGCTCCCAATACAGAGTATATGGAAGGCAAATTGAAAATCCTCTGATTTCCAAAAATCACAAACGTAAAAGAGGTTCAGACAGTTCTTCCGATTGCACCTTGACAATTGAAGGAGCTGATACATCTTGAGGAACATGCTTACCGGAGATAATCCGGCTCGTGCAGGCGAAGACTCCTACGGGAAGAGCGAAGCAATAATGATACCACCGAAGGGTACAGGACCTCTGCTGAAACAGAGACTGTGACTGTATTTTTACAGCCGGGTTATCTGGAATGATAACGATCAGATGTATATGTACAGACAAAGCCCAAATGTGAATACTTAGATTTTCTTATTTATATTACAGGAGAAATCCTGTAGCAAGTGGGGAATGGTTCGAATCCATTCCTCATTTTTTCGTGCAGAAAATGCACAGATTATTATCCTGTTTGAAATACCAGGGAAGGGTGTTGCAGGAAGAAAGGGAGGACAAAAAGAATGAATACGATTGTTTTAATGGGTAGACTTGCCAGAGATCCAGAAACTAAGCTGACATCTACGCAAAAGGGACAAACCAAAGTATCTAGGTTTCCACTGGTAGTAAAAAGAAATCGCACAAGCAAAGCATTTGTAGTGATGATCACAGCTTATGGAAATAATGCAGAATTTGTGGAGAAATATCTTGAAAAAGGAATTAAGATTGCTCTTTCCGGAGAGTTGGTAATCTCTCAGATCAAAGATGAACAGACTGGAACTGCATCCTATTATACCGAAGTCATTATGGATAATGTAGAGTTTGCAGAAGCCAAAACAAAAAAAGAAGAATCTGACGGATTTCAACCAGCAGAGAAGAGGAAGATTCCATTCGATATACCAGAAGAACTTGAACAAGAAATGCCATTTCGATAGGAGGACAAGATTTATGAGAAAATACTTTTTAGAATTATTTGCAATAGGATTGGTTGATTCAGAAGGAAGAATCAATACAGAACATATGACAAGTGATGCGCTTATGACTGCCATGAAAACAATGGAAGAGCTGACGCAAATGAAAATGGATCGTTTGGTTTTGGAAACAACAATGGAGATGATCTTATGTATGTTTGAGTCATGTGACACAGAGGAATTTACAGAAATATTAGGCAAGCTGCTTGGCGGAAAGCAGACTTCTAAAGTGACAGCTCATTTGGAAGCACTGGAGGAATTGTTGACAGAAGAGGAATATAGTAGTTTCCTTGCAGAATATCTTGGTTATTTAACCGTGAATGTAGCAGAGTTTATTAGGAGCACAATCATTGAAAATGGTTTGATGTTACTTGCCGGTTCAGGAGGAGAAGAGGATGGAGAAGAGGATGGAGAAGACGGATTATAAAATCACAGAGTTTCACAATTCGGAGTTTGGTTCCATCCGTATGATTGAAGATGGAGGCAGACTTTTATTTTCTGGAATTGATGTAGCATTTGCTTTGGGATATGCAAAACCAAGAAATGCGATAAATGTTCATTGCAAGGGGGCCCTGAAACGGGGCGTCCTTACATCAGGTGGGGTACAGCCAATGATTTTTATTCCAGAGGGAGATGTATATCGGCTGATTACAAAAAGTCGTTTAAAGTCAGCACAGAATTTTGAGAAGTGGGTATTTGATGAGGTACTTCCGGCTATTAGGAAAACAGGCGGATATTTAGAGACCGATCTTTTAGACAGGGTAAAAGATAACCCGGAACTTCTTTTGGAATTTGCCGAGAGACTTTTGGCAGAAAACAATCGAAATCGAGAATTGCAAAATCGTGTAAAGGATATGCAGCCAAAAGCAGATTATTATGATCATTTCATGATTACAGGAGAATGCACCAATATTCGAACGACGGCAAAAGAGATTGAATTTCCAGAAAGAAAATTTGTGAAACTTCTTTTAAATAGAGGATTTCTATATAGGAGTCCATCCGGCACGCTGTTACCCTATGCGGTGGAGAAGAACAATGATCTGTTTATTGTAAAAGACTATTTTAACAATGGACATCTTGGTTCACAGACATTGGTTACACCAAAAGGAAAAGAATTTTTTAAAGCGTTGTGTGCGGAGGAAGAGTAAAGAATGAAGGAGGTGGTTGCCATGATTACAGATCTGGACAGCAGTTAAATCGCTGAAAGGAGGGAAAATCATGCAGGAAGAGGTAACTCAGAAAACGGTCACGTTCTGCATTCGGACTACCAAAGTAACAGCAGATTTATTGAAAAAGGTTCTTGCTGCTTATCTGCGTCATCAGAAGCAGAAATCGGTAGAGAAGAAAGCGAAGAAGAATCAGCCGAAACAGGGAAAGGTCACGGTAAAAGAGCTGGCAAAACAAAATGCCGGGATGGTCAATATCGAGATCACAAATAAGAATATCAAGTCCTTTGAACGTTATGCCAGAAAATACGGGATCAATTATGCTTTGAAAAAAGATAAGAGTAAAGATCCACCGATGTATCTGGTGTTTTTTAAAGGACGTGATCAGGATGCCCTCAATGCTGCTTTCCGTGAGTTTTCCCAGAAACAGATTCAAAAAGCGAATAAGCCTTCTATTCACAAGCGTCTTGCAACTTACAGAGCAATGATGCCAAAGAAATCGAAGGACAAAGTAAAGAACCGGCATCAGGAGCAGAGCCGATGAAAAAGCAAATCGGTAAAAATCTGATGCAAAAATGGAAGAATAAGATCAGGGTCAGGCTGTCCGCCCTGGATAAAAAGAAACTGGTTCTTACCAATATCCCATATATCTTAACTGCTTTTTATACAAATCGGGCATCATTTCTTTACAGAAACAGTCTGGGAGAAGATATTGGGAACAAGCTATTATATGCGATGGAACATGCAGACAGGATTCTTACTGGATTGCAGCCAAGTTTTAACTGGCGTGATATGCTGACAGGAATTGTAGCAGCTGTCATTCTGAAATTACTGGTATGGCAGAAACAGTCAGATGCAAAGAAACTCCGGAAAGGAATCGAGTATGGTTCAGCCAGATGGGGAAACGCTGAGGATATTAAACCTTATATGTCGGAAGATCCCTGGATGAATATTCCATTAACAGCAACAGAAGCATTGACTATGGAAAGTAGACCTAAACAGCCAAAGTATGCAAGAAATAAAAATATAGTGGTCATTGGCGGCAGTGGTTCCGGAAAAACTCGATTTTTCGTTAAGCCGTCAGTCATGCAGATGAACTGTTCCATGGTCATTACAGATCCGAAAGGCACTCTGATCGAGGAGTGCGGGAAGATGTTAGCAAAGGGACCACCTAAGAAAGATAAGAATGGAAATATTATGAAAGATAAATCAGGAAAAGTGGTACACGAACCATATGTGATTAAGGTTCTGAATACTATCAACTTTTCCAAATCGCTTCATTACAATCCATTTGCTTATATACGGTCTGAAAAAGATATCCTGAAGCTGGTTACAACAATTATTGTTAATACCAAAGGCGAAGGGGAAAAAGCTTCCGAAGATTTTTGGGTGAAAGCAGAGAAGCTGTTGTACACGGCATTGATTGCTTTTATCTGGTATGAAGGAGATGAAGAGGAAAAGAATCTGAATACCCTTCTGGATCTTTTGAATGAAAGCGAAACCCGTGAAGAGGATGAAACTTACCAGAATCCAGTGGATATGATGTTCCAGGAACTGGAAGAAAGAGATCCGCAGCACTTTGCGGTCAGACAGTATAAAAAATACAAAATGGCGGCTGGCAAAACAGCCAAAAGTATTCTTATTTCCTGTGGTGCGAGGCTGGCACCATTTGATATAGCAGAACTTCGTGAGATCATGTCTTATGATGAAATGGAACTGGATAAGATTGGGGACAGGAAGACAGCCTTGTTTTTGATTATGTCCGATACAGATACAACCTTTAACTTTGTGATTGCCATGTTACAGTCACAGCTTTTCAATCTGCTTTGTGACAAAGCAGATGATGAATATGGTGGAAGACTGCCAGTTCATGTGCGTGTCATTGCTGATGAGTTTGCCAATATTGGACAAATTCCTCAGTTTGACAAGCTGATTGCAACCATCCGAAGCAGGGAAATCTCTGCTTCTATTATTTTGCAGTCACAGAGTCAGCTAAAGGCAATGTATAAGGATAGTGCAGATACTATTCTGGGTAACTGTGATACCACACTATTTCTTGGAGGAAAAGAGAAAACTACCTTAAAGGAAATGAGCGAGCTTCTGGGTAAGGAAACCATTGACCTGTATAACACTTCGGAGACGAGGAGTAATCAGAAGTCTTTTGGATTGAATTACCAGAAAACAGGTAAACAGCTGATGACTGAAGATGAGATTGCAGTCATGGATGGAGGAAAATGTATCCTGCAGATCCGTGGTGCCAGACCATTTTTCTCGGACAAATATGATATCACGAAACACAAAAACTATCGGCTTCTTGCAGATGAAAACGAGAAGAACCGGTACAAAGTTGAGAAAGAGTTAAATCCGCAGTATACACCGAAATCTGAAGAAGAGGTGGAAGTAATTCATGTAGAACTGTCGGAGTAACCTTGGGAATGAACAGAAAATAATGAGGAAAGGAATAACTGACATTAGGTGCACCGGCTTTTTAGTCGGTGTATTTTCGTTCCCGTAAACACCTGAAAGAAGTCAGTTTTGGTGAATGTATATGGCATTTTTTAGCAGTGCAATTACAACTTTAAAAACTCTTGTAGTCGCAATCGGCGCAGGTCTTGGCGTGTGGGGTGTCGTAAACCTTCTGGAAGGATATGGAAACGACAATCCCGGTGCTAAGAGCCAGGGCATCAAACAGCTGATGGCTGGTGCCGGAATCATGCTGCTGGGAACTACCCTGATTCCACAGCTGGCAACATTGTTCTCTTAAGAGGAGTGGTAGATGAACACCATCATTGAGAGAATTACGGAAGCGATAAAGGATATCCTGATCGGGCTTATCAAGTCCTGTTTGGATAACATGTTCACGTCTGTCAATGAGCAGGTGGGAACCATAGCCGGGCAGGTGGGACAGACACCGCAGGGATGGAATGCCGGAATCTTCAATCTGATCCAGAACATTTCCCAAACGGTGATTGTCCCCATTGCGGGACTGATCATCACATTTGTCCTGTGCTATGAACTGATTACGATGGTAACGCAGAAAAACAATTTCCATGAATTTGAGACTTACAACATTTTCCTCTGGATCTTTAAGGCGTATGTAGCCATTTATCTGGTGACGAATACGTTCAATATCACGATGGCGGTCTTTGACGTTGGCCAGCATGTGGTCAACAATGCCGCCGGAGTAATTTCCGGAAACACAGCAGTGGACGCATCGGAAGCAATCACAAGGATTGTGGATGCACTGGAAGATATGGAACTGGGGGATTTGTTCTTGTTATCCATGGAAACGCTGCTGATCAGTATTACCATGCGGATTCTGTCGATCATTATAACCGTTATTTTATACGGAAGAATGATAGAGATTTACCTTTATACTTCCATAGCACCAATTCCGTTTGCCACCATGACCAATAAGGAATGGGGCAATATCGGAAACAACTATTTAAAAGGCTTGTTCGCACTGGCATTTCAGGGATTCTTCATGATGGTCTGTGTGGGAATTTATGCAGTTTTAGTAAATGCAATGACCATATCCAGTGACCTTCATGCAGCAATGTTTTCAGTAGCGGCTTATACCGTGATTCTTGCATTTTCATTATTCAAGACCGGAAGCCTTAGCAAATCAATATTCAATGCCCACTAACGGGCAGGAAAGGAGCACATACATGGCGTATGTACCAGTACCCAAAGACCTTACAAAGGTCAAAACAAAAGTAGCGTTAAATCTGACAAAGCGGCAGCTGATTTTCTTTTCACTTGCCGCAGTTGCGGGAATTCCGTTTTATCTGTTCATGAGAAAACCAATCGGTTCCAGTATCGCAGCCATCCTGATGGTAACGATCATGCTTCCGTTTTTCTTCATGGCAATGTATGAAAAAGACGGTCTTCCCTTTGAAAAAGTGGTGGCAAATATCATTCGACAGAAGTTTATCTGTCCGGCAGTAAGACCATATAAGACAGAAAATTTTTATCAGGAGATTTCCACCCTTGTAAAAAAGGAGGGTGTGCCGGATGGCAAAAAAGACAAAGCAGGAGGCTCAGCAGGAGCGTCTGTCCCTGGCGGAAAAAAGAAACCGTCAGGAAAGAAGAAACAAAAAAAGCAGAAAAGAAAGAGAACAGGAAAAGCGTAGGAAGAAGCAGGAACGGGACCGCAGGAAACAGAAAAACATTCCTACAACAGCACAGCAGAGTATTCCGTATATTCGGATGCTGCAGGATGGTATTTGCCAGGTGACAAAGACCTTTTTCTCCAAGACGATTCAGTTTTATGACATCAACTATCAGCTTGCTTTAAATGAGGATAAGACTACGATATTTGAGAATTATTGTGATTTCTTAAATTACTTTGATTCTTCCATCAGTGTGCAGCTGTCTTTTATCAATCAGCAGGTGGATGTGGCAGAATTTGAGAAAAGCATTGACATTCCGGATCAGAACGATGACTTCAATGCCATTCGTGAAGAATACCGTACCATGTTGAAGAATCAGCTTTCCAAGGGAAATAATGGTCTGGTGAAGACAAAGTATATCACTTTTGGAATCGAAGCAGAAAGCCTGAAGGTGGCAAGGCCAAGGCTTGAAAGAGTCGAAACAGATATCTTAAATAACTTTAAGGTCCTGGGAGCACAGGCACATTCCCTGAATGGTCTGGAAAGGCTGGAGATTATGTATCATGTGTTCAACCAGGATCGGATTGAACCATTTAAGTTCCAGTATAAGATGCTTCCGGAAACCGGATTAAAGACCAAAGATTTTATTGCACCGACTTCCTTTAACTTTTCCAAGAATCAGACATTTTTGATGGGAAGAACGCTGGGAAGTGTGAGTTACCTGCAGATTCTTGCACCGGAGCTTACAGACCGGATGCTTGCAGATTTCCTGGATGTGGATGACAGCATCAATGTCAACATTCATATCCAGTCCATTGACCAGAGTTCTGCAATCAAGATGATCAAGAGTAAGATTTCAGATCTGGATAAGATGAAGATTGAAGAGCAGAAACGGGCGGTACGTTCCGGTTATGATATGGGTGCGACACGTTTCTTGATAACTGCATAAGCAGGAAACAAGGCATATACAAAACTTTTGTATAGAGAACTGATATTCCAAAGAGTGGAATGAGGGGGTAACGTCCCGAAACGCTCTCCTTAATACTCCTACATGCTGTGCTAACTGCTGAAATGCGCAGTATGAAGCTAGGTGAAGTCGGCAGAGAGATACCGTAAGGCATGAAAATGTCACGAAAGCTGTCCAGCGGTGGGCGGTGTATCCTATATGCCGGAGGTCTATAAAATATCTATGGTGAGAATAATTTAGAGATAAGTTTGACGAACTTGCGAAAGTAAGGGTCTAAACGTAGCTTATGTAGAAATGCATAAACCGTGGTCACGGGGTATGTGGGGTAAAGTAAGAATCCATGTTATGAAATACCCTATTGTGTTACAGGCACAATTAAGCATACAGGCTCATAGCAAGCACCTACGGATATATGAACAGATAGGAATATCGGAACGTGGGAAGCTGTGAATACAAATGGTAAGGATTCAGCAGTCTAATGTTGTAGTGATAGAAAAAATCGAAAGCCAGTAGCAAATACTGGCAAGCCAATAGGCTTTCCGCTATCGGGATAATCTATCTTTATCACAGTGAAATCAGGGGCACGAGCATTGATATTTCCTGTAATGGGAAAAGGAGCAACAGCCCCAAGACAGGATTTAGTTTCATCATTATTTCTAAATCTTTCAAGGTTCTTGTATGACTAATAGAAACCAAGTCCGAAAGGAGGCGGTTGACTTGACTGTCGATACGAACTTAGAGAGGCAACCAAAGCAGCAAAAACTGCGAAATGCCGAATATTACGATATGCAGGATGTTATGGATAAGCTATATGAAGAATCCTGCAAAGGAAAATCATTCCATAATCTAATGCACCTTATTACCAGTGAGAACAACATACTTTTAGCGTTCAGAAATATCAAAAACAACAAAGGCTCAATGACTAAGGGAACAGACGGCAAAACAATTACACAGTATAAAGGGTGGTCGGAAGAACAGTTTGTCAAATACTTTCAAAATAAATTTGCAAACTATCACCCCAAAAGTGTTCGCAGAACAGAAATTCCAAAGGTCGGACAGCCTGGTAAAATGCGTCCGTTAGGTATTCCCTGTATGGACGACAGGATTATACAGCAATGTATTATCCAAGTATTAGAACCGATATGTGAAGCAAGGTTTCATGCTCACAGTTATGGTTTTAGACCAAATAGGTCGGCAAGCCATGCCATTGCAAGGGCACAATCTCTGATGAATGTCAGCAAGCTGCACTATGTTGTAGATGTTGATATAAAGGGATTCTTTGACAATGTAAACCATGGCAAGCTGCTCAAGCAAATGTGGGCAATGGGCATACGGGACAAAAGTCTCATCTGCATAATCGGCAAAATACTGAAATCTGAGATTAAGGGAATTGGCAGACCAGATAAAGGAACGCCACAGGGCGGTATCATCAGCCCGTTGCTCTCAAACATTGTTCTGAACGAACTCGATTGGTGGTTGAGTGACCAATGGGAAACCAAAAGCACAAGATATCCCTATACGCACAGTCACAAATATGAAGCCTTGAAAAAGTCCAACCTCAAAGAATTTTTCTTCGTGCGTTACGCCGATGATTTTAAGATTCTCTGTAGAGATTACAAAACAGCAAAAAAGATATTCATTGCTGTAAAAGAATGGCTTTGGGAAAGACTGGGGCTTGAAATCAGTCCGGAAAAATCCAAAATCACAAATGTTCGCAAAAAGAAAACGGATTTTCTTGGCTTTGCATTGTATGTGACGAAAAAGGGTAAGAAGTATGTGTCTAAAAGTAATATTTCGGAAAAAGCGAAAAAGACAATGAAAACCAAGCTCAAAGAGCAAATCAAAGTAATTCAGCACGATACATCACCCCACCAAGTAAGCCAGCTTAATTCAATGATTCTTGGTATGCACAATTATTATAATTCCGCTACAGGGTGCAGTCGTGATTTTCGAGAAATCAATTTCGTTGTCAGCAAGAGCCTGAAGCATAGGCTTAGAGTGAAAACCAAAAAGGTTAAGCGAATTAAAAATAATAAATCGCTATTGCCTGAAAAAGTGCCAAAATCCAAAACGTATCAGAAATTCTATGGTAGTTATAACGGAAAGCCGAAAGTCGTGGCAGGTGTACATATCTTCCCGATTTATGGCTGTAGGTTTGTTTCTCCGAGAATGTTCACACGAGAGGTTAATAAATATACTCCACAAGGCAGACAGCTTATACACAAAAATCTGTCTACCGTTCAACACTTAATTCAGTATCTTTTGGAAGCAAAAGATTACGGAAAATCTGTGGAATACAATGATAATCGTATTTCACTTATGGCAGGACAAAATGGAAAATGTGCAATAACAGGAGAACCACTCTGTATATTTGACATGGAATGTCATCATAAAAAGCCCCAAAAGCTAGGTGGTACGGACGAATATAAAAACCTCATGTGGGTAAAAGCGGATGTACATAAACTTATCCATGCTACAGAAGCAGATACGATTGCAAAATATCTTGATATTCTCAAACTTGATGACAAGGCACTGAAAAAGGTTAATTCTTTAAGACTATCAGCAGGAAATTTAGAAATAGTAGCTAACGCAAACTAGATTTTGTTGGAGCGCCGTGTGCGGGGAAAGCTCGCACGCACGGTGTGGAGTGGGGGAAAATTCGGAGATAATTTCAAAGAATTACCTATCACTATACGTGCTTCCATCGGACCTTATAACCTATGGAGAAGAGGCGAAAAACCTGCTGGAAGATCTGCAGTCCAGAAATGAGAGAATGTTCCTTGTGACGGTTCTGGTAATGAATACCGCAAAGAAGCGTCAGAAGCTGGATAACAATATTTTCCAGGTGCAGGGAATCGCACAGAAATATAACTGTTCCTTAAAACAGCTGGATTATCAGCAGGAAGCAGCACTCATGTCCTGTATTCCGCTGGGAGTCAATCGGATTGAAATTCAGAGAGGGCTTACCACATCTTCAACAGCGATCTTCGTGCCGTTTACGACACAGGAACTGTTTCAGGAAGGGGAGGCTCTTTATTATGGACTGAATGCATTATCCAACAACATGATTATGGTTGATCGAAAACGTTTGAAGAACCCGAATGGACTGATTCTTGGTACACCAGGTTCCGGTAAGTCCTTCTCAGCAAAGAGAGAAATTACAAACTGCTTCCTGATCACAGAAGATGATATCATCGTCTGCGATCCAGAAGCCGAATATTCGGCACTTGTGCAGGCACTGCACGGGCAGGTGGTACGGGTTTCTCCGGTATCTGACCAGTATATCAATCCAATGGATCTGAACCTGAACTATTCCGAGGAAGATAATCCACTGTCATTGAAAGCAGATTTTATTCTGTCGTTGTGTGAGCTGATTGTTGGAGGAAAGAATGGACTGGAGCCGGTAGAAAAAACTATCATTGACCGTTGTGTGCGGTTGGTTTATCAGGAATATCTTGCCAATCCCGTACCGGAGAAGATGCCAATCCTAGAGGATTTATATAACCTTCTGAGAAAACAGGAAGAGCCAGAAGCACAGCGACTGGCCACTTCGTTGGAAATCTATGTTACAGGTTCTTTGAATGTGTTTAACCATCAGACAAACGTGGATATCAATAACCGCATTGTCTGCTTTGATATCAAGGAACTTGGTAAGCAGTTGAAAAAGATTGGGATGCTCGTCATCCAGGATCAGGTTTGGAACAGGGTAACGATGAACCGTTCTGCCCATAAATCCACCAGATACTATGTGGACGAGTTCCATCTTCTCTTAAAAGAAGAACAAACTGCAGCCTACAGCGTGGAGATTTGGAAGCGATTCCGTAAATGGGGTGGTATTCCAACGGGCATCACCCAGAATATTAAGGATTTGCTGTCTTCCAGGGAAATCGAGAATATATTTGAAAATTCAGATTTTATTTATATGCTGAACCAGGCTTCCGGAGACAGGCAGATTCTGGCAAAACAGCTGAATATCTCACCAACTCAGCTGTCCTATGTAACCAACAGCAATGAGGGTGAAGGACTTCTGTTCTATGGAAATGTCATTATCCCATTTGTAGACAGATTCCCGAAGAATTCCCTCTATAAAATCATGACAACCCGCTTAGAGGAGACTTCTGAAGCAGGTTAAATCAAAGGAGAAAGCAATGGTACGAGCAATTTCATATGTATTAACTTTTAGTGGCGGTGCTGTATTTGGCATCGCTTTTCTCTGTTTATTACAGGCAGGGAAAGGGTATCCGAAGAAGGAGGAGTAATCAGTGGCAGAACAGAGAATGAAAGTCAGAGACAAGAAAGTCCAGAAGATGACCAAGGATGGTCTGGTGGAAGAAAACCTGACAGATAAATCTTCTGTTCGTGTCAGTAACCGTGTCGGTGATGTGCAGATGGGAAGAAAACAGGGGGAAAAAGAAGAAAACCTTGTGGATAAGTCTCCCCGCCAGTCTGAACGGAGTGGGAAAAATATTCGACCCTCTGTGCAAAAATCCAGAGATGCACCGGAACTGATACGGACAGAGAAGCAAAGTGAGGATTTTGGACAGTGTAGTAAACAGCAAAATAGAAAAAGAATCCGTGCTGAAGTCGGAAAAGAATCCAGACTTGCAGAAAAATCCGAAGCCGGACAGTCAGGGAGACTGAAAGAAAAACGTGCTGATCTATCAGAAAACAGAGGAGACAGCCGGAGAAATCAGACAGGTGGCAGCAAAAAGCCAAAACAAAAACAACGTTTGAAGTTTGCTTATGAGGAAACTGGTGCTTCTGTGAAAAATGACAAAGATATGGAGAAATTGAACCAGATGGATACGGATGGAGTCAATTTCCGCCATCAGAAACAGAAAGAAAAAGCCAAAAAGTTTTCTTATGAAGAAGCAAGAAAGAAAAAGGAAGCAAAGCAGCATTCCAAGAAAGCACAGGTCTATCAGGCAAATGAAGGGGAAGCTCCTGGAAAGAAGAAATCCCGCTTGAAGTTTGGAGAAGGGGAATCTGTGAAAACTGAAAAAACTTCTGTTGTCAAGAAAGCAGGAAGTGCAACTTCCGCAGCATTGCACCGTGAGATCAGCAAAAATGAAGATGATAATGCGGCGGTAGAAGGTGCCCATAAGTTAGAAGAAAGCGGCGAAGGTGTTTACCGGCTGGAACAGAGAAGTGCCAGACGCAGGAAACAGAGGGCATCCAGAAAAAGAAGCAGACTTGAAAGACAGGCAGAGAAACAGACACAGGCTGCAGCCCGTCAGGAGCAGAAGAAACTGAAAAAACAGATTCAGAAGCAACAGATCAAACGGGATTATGCCAAAGCGAAGAGAAGTGAACAGACAGTAGGAACAGCTACAAAAGGTACGATTGATTATATCAAGAAGATTGGCGGCAAAGTCACCAACTTCTTTAAAGAAAACCGGAAGGTGTATATCAGTGTAGCAGTTCTGATCGGATTGATGTTTCTGATCATAACGAATGTCACGTCTTGCTCTGCAGTGTTTTTACAAAATGTGATCACTTATACCGGAACCAGTTATCTGTCATCGGATCAGGCAATCCGGGAAGCGGAACTGTATTACACACAGCTGGAAGCTAATCTGCAGGAGCGGATCAACAACATGGAATCGGAAGAACCGGGGCATGATGAGTACCGCTATGATATTGGTCCGATAGAGCATGATCCGTTTATCCTGATCAGTTACCTGTCTGCAAAATATGAGGAGTTTACGTTTGAGCAGGTGAAGCCAGAACTGGATGCGTTGTTTGCAGAGCAATACCATCTGACTACTGAAGCAGTGAATGAGACTGTGACAGAGACTGCGACAGTAAGGGTTGGAGAATCTTTGGGACAGGTTGTTACCAGTGGCTATTGCAACTGCCCAATCTGTTGTGGTATTTGGAGCGGAGGACCGACTGCCAGTGGAGCATATCCAACTGCCAATCATACCTTAGCGGTAGATGCTTCCAATCCGTTTGTACCAATGGGAACAAAGGTAGTTATGAATGGTGTCGAATATACCGTAGAAGATACCGGAGCTTTCGCAAGATACGGTGTACAGTTTGATGTCTATTATGACAGTCATGCGGCAGCATCTGCACATGGACATCAAACATGGGAATGTTATCTGGCAGATGATAATGGAAGCAATGAAGTGGAAGTGACCAGGACAAGAGATGTAGATGTGCTGAATGTCACCTTAAATAGTGGAAACCTGATGTCAATCTGTCAGGACAGGTTGGGATTTTTCCAGAAAGAACTGTTCAGTGCCTACAACGATACAAAAGGCAACTTGCAGATGTTTGCAACACCGGTTGATTTTAACTGGTATTCCAGTGTGACCAGCTATTATGGATACAGGATTCATCCAATATCAGGAGCAAATCAGCTTCATAATGGTATGGATATCGGAGCACCGGAAGGGACAAAAGTAATGGCAGGGCTGACCGGAACGGTTACAACTTCTGCTTATAACGACAGCTATGGCAATTATGTTGTGATCAAGGACAGTAAAGGCTATGAACTGCGGTATGCACATTTAAGCAGCCGGAGTGTATCTGCAGGAGCATCCGTCACGAAAGGTGATGAGATAGGGCTTGTAGGAAATACTGGAAATTCTACAGGAAGCCATCTTCACATTGAACTTCTGAAAAATGGAGAGCGGTTAAACCCGATCTTTTATCTGGAAACAGGAGAAGGGGCAGGATTTGGCGGCAATGAATATACCAGTGAAGCAGCACAGCGTTTGTTAAATGAAGCAGCGAGATATCTTGGGACACCGTATGTGTGGGGTGGATATTCGCCAAGTGGATTTGACTGTTCTGGATTCGTAAGTTACTGCCTGACACATTCAGGTGTAAGGAATACAGGAAGATTAACGGCACAGGGATTGTATGACATTTGTACGCCGGTATCTCAGTCAGAAGCACAGCCAGGAGATCTGATCTTCTTTACAGGTACTTACGATGCAGGAGTTCCGGTAACGCATATCGGAATCTATGTGGGCAATGGTCAGATGATCCATTGTGGGCATCCGGTGCAGTATACGTCCATCAACTCTCCATACTGGCAGAGTCATTTCTATGGATTCGGACGATGGTAAGGAAAAGGGCGGTGTAACAGCCGTCCGGAAAGGAGAAGCGATGAAAAGTCTTGAAAAAGCAACGGCAGATTATGAGAAAGCCAAGGAAAAAATGGAAGCATCCAAAGCCAGATATGAAGCAGATTTAAAGCGTTTCAAGGCTGCGGAGATAGCAAAAACAGAAGCGGAAAATCTGGAAATTGTAAAAATTATCCGTGCAATGGATATGAGCATTCCAGAGCTGGAAGCTTTCAAAAAGAGAATGAAAAATGAACTGCCCGGCAGGGTAGAAATACAGAAGGAGGAAACAAGGTCTGATGATGAATTTAGAGAAGATGAAACAGAAGAAATCTAAAAATAGCGTGAAAAAAGGATTGCTTGCGGCAACAACGATTCTTTGCTTGACATCGCCTATGTTGCAGACACAGAGTGTGTTAGCGGCAGAGAATACAGCACCCGCAATTACGATTGAAAAGCCAGATGGCTGGAGACAGGGGGAAACGGCAGTCGCAATTACTGTGGATGCCAGTCATATGCCAGAAGGATTTTCTATCACAAAAATTGAAGCGAAAGCTGGGAAAGACGGAAGCTGGCAGGATGTGACAGGGAATGGAAGTATTTCCATTACTGGTAATCAGACGGTCTATGTGCGTGTGACAGATGGTGAGGGGAAGGTCTATGAGCAGAATCGCTCTATTAAGTGTTATGACACAGAAAAGCCTACGCTTTCTGCATCTCTGACAGATGGTGTACTGACGATTCAGGGAAATGATACCGTTTCCGGCATTACTTCTGTGACAGTTAATGGCACCACTTATACAGATCTGAAGGATGGAATGCTGAGAGTGCAACTGACACAGAAAGATTTTACAACAAAACAGATTGAAATCACGGTAACGGATGGTGCCGGAAATACTTCTGAAAAGTATGTGTTGCAGAATCCTTATTATGAATGGGCAAAGAAGCAGGCAGAGAAACAGAAAACTTCAGGTGACAGCAATGGTGCGATGGCAACCACGACCAGTGCAGATGCAACTGGGACTGAGAAAACAACGACTTCACCACTTCCGCAGGATGCACAGGCTTCTGAGCCAACAGATGCAAAAGGAACTGTGGATGATCGGACAGTGACAGGTATTGAGGAACAGCTTAATAAAGAAGGCGAGACAGCAGATTCTGTTACCAAAACAGCTACGGAAGGCACAAAAGAGTTTTATACCATTTCAACTAAGAGTGGTAAGATTTTTTATCTGATCATCGACAATTCAAAATCTCAGGATAATGTGTATTTCCTTACCGAAGTCAGTGAGAAAGACCTGATGAACTTCACACTTTCTGATTCTGTGACACTTCCGGAAGTAGATATTGTTTATGCAGAACCAGAGAAACAGGCTGAAGAAGAAAAGCCGGAAACGACAGAGACAGATGAGAAAGATAAGGTAGAGGATGAAATTCAGATGCCAGAAGACAAAAGTTTGGCAGGGACTTATCTACTGATCGGATTGGTTGCTGTTGGAGCTGCGGCAGGTGGTTATTACTTGAAAGTCTACAAACCGAAACATGAATATGATGATGAAGATGAGATGGAAGAGGATGAAAATGAATCCGAAGATTCAGAGTCAGAAAAACGGGAGGTAGACGATGCAGATGAGCAGGAAGAACAGGAAAATGCAGGGACAGAAGTTTTGAAAGATGAAGATTTCAATGATGAGGTACTAGAAGATGAAGAAGAGGAGCAGGAGTAAATGAAATTAGTGATTGCAGAAAAGCCATCGGTTGCGATGGCACTGGCTTCCGTGCTTGGAGCCAGAACAAGAAAAGATGGCTACGTGGAGGGAAACGGTTATATCGTTTCCTGGTGCGTAGGACATCTGGTTGGATTATGTGATGCATCGGAATACGATGAAAAATATAAAAAATGGAGATATGATGATCTGCCGATTGTGCCAGAATGTTGGAAACATAAGGTATTGGAAGGTACGAAAAAGCAGTTTGGAATCTTAAAGAAACTTATGAGAGATTCCAAAGTAGATGAAGTGATCTGTGCCACTGATGCAGGACGTGAAGGTGAGCTGATCTTCCGTCTGGTGTATGAGCAGGCAGGATGTAAAAAGCCGATGAAGCGACTCTGGATCTCTTCCATGGAAGAACAGGCAATTAAAGATGGATTTGCGTCATTAAAAGACGGTTCGTGTTATGACAGTCTCTATCAGTCAGCTCTTTGCAGGGCAAAGGCTGACTGGCTGGTGGGAATCAATGCGAGCCGTCTTTTTTCTGTTCTGTATAACCAGAATCTGAAAGTTGGAAGAGTACAGACACCAACACTTGCCATGATCGTGGATCGAAATCAGAAGATCAAGGAATTTACCAAAGAGAAATATTATATGGCTCATATCAAATTTGACGATATGGATGCGGTCACAGAGAATTTTCAGAAAAAAGAAGATGCAGATAAAGTGGCTGCAGAGTGTCAGGAGCGCATGTGCGAAGTGGAGAAGGATGATGTGAAAGAGAAAACGGTCCGCCCTCCGAAGCTTTATGATCTGACCACCCTGCAGAGGGAAGCTAACAGAATGTTTGGCTATACCGCACAGCAGACATTGGATGCTGTGCAGGAGATGTATGAGCAGAAGCTTGTCACTTATCCGAGAACAGACAGCCAGTATCTGACAGATGAGATGGGAGAAAGTACAGAAACTCTGATTCAGATGTTATTTGGGAAAATGCCTTATGCTGAAGGTCTGGAATATCAACCGGACGTGAGTAAGGTATTAAATTCAAAGAAAGTATCCGATCACCATGCGATTATCCCAACCATGGAAGTAGCCAAAGCAGATATTGGTGAACTGAAAGAACGAAGCCGCAAGATTTTGTATTTGATCAGTGCCAGGGTTCTGACAGCAACTGCAGATCCTTATATTTATGAGAGTCATAAATGTCAGATTACCTGCAATTATCATACGTTTTATCTCAATGCAAAGAAAACAAAACAGGAAGGGTTCAAGACAATTGAGAAAAAACTGAAACAGTTCTTTGGAATCATTGCAGAAAAAGAAGAGCCGGAGTTGGATATCTGGGCAGGCAAGCATTATGGTCCCTGTGATTCTTTTGTATCGGAGCATTTTACACAGCCACCGAAACAGTACACAGAAGATACCCTGCTTTCTGCGATGGAACGTGCAGGGAATGAAGAGCTGACCGAAGATACAGAAAAGAAAGGACTTGGTACTCCTGCAACAAGGGCAGCAATCATTGAAAAACTGATTCAGTCTGGCTTTGTGAAAAGGGAAAAGAAAAATCTGGTGCCGACAGATGATGGAAATGTGCTGATTACGGTTCTACCGGATGAGATTAAATCTCCGAAGATGACCGCAGAGTGGGAAATGGCATTGAATCATATTGCCCAGAATACAGAGACAGCAGATGAATTCCTAAATGGGATTACAGAGCTGATGCAGGAACTGGTTGCCAGGTATCAGGGGATTTCAGAAGAGAAGAAAAATCAGTTTCAGGGAAAGGCAAAAGGAGAAGTCATTGGCAAATGTCCCCGCTGTGGAGCAGATGTCAGGGAAGGAAAAGTAAATTTTTACTGTTCTGACCGGAAATGTGCTTTTACCTTATGGAAAAATGATAAATTTCTTGCAAGCCAGGGAAAAAAGATGGATAAGGTGGCAGCAAAGAAGTTCCTGTCTAAAGGAAAAATCCATTATAAGGATCTGGTATCAAGAAAAACAGGGAGACAGTATGAAGCAACTGTGGAGATGGTCGATCCCGGAGAGGGAAATGTACAGTTCAATCTTATTTTTCCACAACGATAAGTAGTGTATTGCAGGCAGTCTAAGGACTGTCTGTTTTAATACAAATATATGAAAGAGAGGACCTTAGCATGAAGAAAAAAGGTAATTTTAGAAAAGTAGTATCTGGCTTGCTGGCAGGCATGACAATGCTTAGTACAGTGCTGTCTCCGATGACGGCATATGCAGCGGAGATCCAGCCAGAGGAAAAACCTCCACTTTATGAGGAAGTGAAAGACCTTCTGGATGAAGATGAGGTGGTGACTGCCAAAGATTATGAAATTGAAACAGGCAGTGTATTTGATGTGAAATCAGATTACACGGGACTGGAAATCAAGGATGATAACAAGGTCAAAGTCACATTTGAGGAAGCAAAGAATGACAAGGATGAGGATTTTACGACAGATCATGCGGACACTTACAAAGCGGTCTATTATGTGGAACCGGTAAATCAAGAGCATCCGAAGTACCAGATCAGCCGAAAACTGATTGTGCGTGAGAAAGCAACAGAAGCTCAGACTGAAACTGCAGGGAGTGAAGCAGTGACCGAATCAGAAACCGCTGGCAGTGAACAGCAGACAGAGGAAGCGGAGGATTCAGAAGCAGACTCGGAGATTACCGATATTGACGCTGATGAATTTGATGATTTAGTAGAGCAGGCACAGAATCAGGATACCTATGATGAAGAATCAGGGTTAGAGCTTCATGATGTTTTGGAACAGGCAGGAGACGAAGGTGTGGATCTTGATGCTATGGAAGAGGGAGAGATTGCAACATTTGAAGCAGTTTCAGCTTATTCAGCAAGAAGTACACAGCAGGTAACAATTGAAAAAGGACCACTGTATAGATATGCAGATTATAATCTTGGAACCTATCTGACAGAGCCGTACTATATCAGCTACGGAAACGTCAGAGCAATTGCGTATTGTGTACAGCCAGCTAAGCCAGGACCTGGATCTGGAAATTATACAATTACAAAGATTGGAGACAATCAGGCGTTAGCAAAAGTGTGTTATTACGGCACAGATGCCGCAGGGAGCGAAAGCTTTTTTGCGAATAAACACACGGATTTTTCAGAAGGAAAAAGATTCATCATCATTCACATGGCTGCATCATATGCCAACGGAAGCAGTGATGCATTTTACGGAACCAATGCTACAGGAGAGGCTTTGGCAAAAGAACTCTATAATTATTGTGTGAATAAGCCGGAAATACCAGATGTAGCGATGTCATTTTCAAAGCCGGATGTAAAAGCTTATGTAGATAGAAATGTTCAGAGAACGGAGAACATTAAGTTCAACGCATCTTCCCAGCAGAAAATCACAATGGACTTACCAAAAGGAGTAAAGCTCCATAATGTATCTACTGGAACCGTAAGTGCGGCAGGTGCAAGCGTAACAATTGGAGGAGGAACCACGTTTTATCTCTCAGCTCCTCTGACACAGACAAGAGATGTAAGTGATACTTTTTCTGCAAAAATGAAGGGAAGTATTACAAAAGATTATTCAGCATATAAATTGACTACGAATGCAAGTGTTCAGGATCTGGCATTTGTATTTGGAGAAGGTGTTGCTGATGAAAAATATGTAAGCTTAAAGGTCTCATGGATTGAACAGGCTACGATCGAAATCGTAAAGAAAGACGATACAGCGAATGTCAATCTTGCAGGTGCAGTATTTGGCGTTTACAGCGATGAGGCTTGTACAAAGCTGATCACTCAGATGCCTGCAACAGATAAGAATGGAAAATCCTCTGTTACGATTATCAAGACACAGGATACCGTTTATCTGAAAGAAATCACAGCACCACAGGGATATGTAGTAAATGCAACGGCAACAAATGTAAAACTGGTAGCAAGTAAGACCTCAGCTGTAACCGTGGAAAATAAGGAGCAGCTTGCAGAGCTTACTGTTTATAAAGAAGGTCAGGTGCTTACCGGAGCAGAAGTCAGTGAGAGTGGAACCGTATTCCATTATGAGAACCGCAGACAAAAAAATGCTGTTTACAACGTGTATGCCGGAGCAGATATTGTGACTGCGTATGGTACAAAAGTGTACAGCAAAGGTGATCTGGTGAAAGAAAATCTGACAACAGGTGAGAATGGCTCTGTTACCCTGAAGAATCTCCATCTAGGAACTTATGTGGTAAAAGAAGCAAAAGCACCGGACAACTTCTATAATGGCGGCGAAGAAAAGACAGTGACGCTGACTTATGCCGGACAGAATAAAGAAGTTGTATTTGCGGATGTCACCTTCAACAATGAGCGTCAGAAAGCAGAAGTCACTGTAGTAAAACAGGATAAAGATACAAAGAAACCGCTGGAAGGTGGTATTTTCGCCCTGTATGCGGCAGACGATATCAAAAATGCAGATGGTGTAGTTGTTGTAAAGAAAGGCACCCTGATTGAGAAAGCCACTACCGGTGAGGATGGAAAGGCAAAATTCACAGCAGATCTGCCTATCAATCATTCCTATTCCGTAAAAGAAGACCAGGCACCAGAAGGCTATGTAAGAAATACAGAAGACGTGTATACGTTCAAGTTCTCTTACACCAATGATAAAGAAGCAACCGTATCTTTCGCCCATACCTTCAGCAATGACCGTGTGACAGCAAAAATCAATTTATTCAAAGTTGATAAAGAAACAGGAAAAGCCGTTCCGCAGGGCGATGCAACACTGAAAGGTGCAGTCTACGGATTATATGCCCGTGAAGATA
The DNA here is from genome assembly GCA_025758065.1 of Lachnospiraceae bacterium. Taxonomy (NCBI): domain Bacteria; kingdom Bacillati; phylum Bacillota; class Clostridia; order Lachnospirales; family Lachnospiraceae; species Lachnospiraceae bacterium. Next base: position 83,439 of record CP107199.1, on the reverse strand, counting down.
TCGTGCATCCGGATGGAGCAACCGGTGTGATTTATAAAGCAGGGGAACAGGTGGCTTCTCTTACAACGGATGAAAAAGGACAGGCTTCTGTAGATGGCTTATATCTTGGCAAATATTACGTCAAGGAGATCACACCACCGACCGGATACCTGGCAGATACAGAAGAACATGATCTTGAATGTAGTTATGAAGGTGATATGACTGCAGAAGTAAAAAGAGAATGCATTTCCAGTGAACAGGTGATCAAGCAGCCGTTCCAGATTATCAAAGCAGCCAACAATGGAAAGACCGATGCAGATCTGTTATCCGGAGCCGGATTTACAGTTTATCTGAAATCTTCCCTTACAAAGAAAGCAGATGGAAGCTATGATTTTGATTCTGCTAAACCAGTAGTGAGTGGAGAAAACGGAGCTACTGAGATTTTTACAGATGAAAAAGGTTATGCCTGCAGTATTCCATTACCATTTGGAAGCTATATTGTCCGTGAAACAACAACACCACACAATTACAAGCCAGTCGATGATTTTGAAGTGAATATCACAGAGAACCATCCGAATGAGCCACAGATCTGGCGTGTGCTTCTGGACAAAGAGTTCAAGGCAAAATTGAAAATTGTGAAAAAAGACGATGAAACAAAGAAATCAGTCCTGATTGCAGGAACAGAATTTAAGGTATATGACCTGGATAACAAAAAATATGTGGAGCAGGTAACTACTTATCCTGTGACAACCACACACAAGTCCTATTTTACAGACAGTCAGGGTTATCTGATCATGCCAAAGAACCTGAAAATCGGACATTACCGGATTGAGGAAGTCAACGCACCGGAAGGGTACACAATCAACAAGAATTATATGGAGATTGCTGTTGATGCAAACACTGCTTATCAGATGGATTCAGAAAGCGGCGATGCCATTATCACAGTTGATTACGAGAATCATCCGGTAAAAGGAAAGCTGACGATCTATAAAAAAGGTGAGATGCTGAGTGGATTCAAAAAGGATTTTGTTTATGAAGAAAAATATCTGAAAGGTGCAGAGTTTAACGTCTATGCAGCGGAAAATATCTACACACCGGATTATCAGAAAGATGAAAATGGAAACAGACAGCTGATTTATGCAAAAGATGCTCTGGTAACAACGGTAACGACCGGGGAAGACGGAAAAGCAGTTGCAGATAACCTGCCGCTTGGTTCTTACTATGTGGTAGAAAAAACAGCACCGGAAGGATTTGTTCTGAACCATGACAGATCGGATGTAGCATTTGTCTATGCAGATCAGGATACACCTGTGATCGAACAGGAAGTGACTGTTGGTGATGACAGACAGAAAGTTGCAATCCAGGTAGAAAAACAGGATGCAGAAAACGGAGCAACGGTAGAAGGTGCAGTCTTTGGCATTTATAACAAAGATGATATCAAAGCAGAAGGCAAAGTCATTGTCAACGCTGATACCCTGTTACAGGAAATGACTTCTGATAAAGATGGAATTGCTTCCTGTACGCTGGATCTGCCACTCGGACAGTATTATGTAAAAGAGTTAAAGGCACCGGCAGGATTCGTTTCTTCCGATGAAGTTCTGAATCTGGATGCTTCTTATCAGGGACAGGACGTGAAGACAGTAAAACTGAAAACAGTGAAGAAGAATCAGCCGACAACGGTTGAAATTACAAAATCAGATGTGACAACAGGTGTGGAACTGGATGGAGCAAAACTCACCGTTCTTGATAGAGAGGGGAATGTCGTAGATCAGTGGACTTCTGTAAAAGACCAGCCACATGTGATTAAACGACTGACCGTTGGGGAGGAATATACCCTTCGTGAAGAAATCGCACCGTATGGATATCTGAAAGCAACGGATGTGAAGTTCACACTGGAAGATACCGCAGAGATTCAGAAGGTAGAGATGAAAGATGAAGTGCCGACAGGACTTTTAATCATCAACAAAAATGGAGAATTTTTGGATAAAGTGACACTTCTGGACAATGTAAAAGGCACTGTGGAGCATCTCTTCGAATATGTAACCGGAAGCCTTACAGATGTGACTTTCGATGTATTTGCTGCGGAAGATATCAAAGCGGCAGATGGTGTCAGCAAAGATTATTACAAAGCAGATGAAAAAGTAGGAACTATTACTACAGATTCCAATGGTATTGCACAGATGGATAATCTCCCGGCAGGCAAATACTATGTGAAAGAAGTTAAAACTGCCCATGGCTATGTATTGGATGGAGAACCGAGATATGTTGATCTTTCCTACCGTGATCAGGACACACCGGTAATCACTTATGATGAAAAATGGCAGAATACCCGTCAGAAAGTAAAGGTTACTGTTCTGAAGAAAGAAAAAGATACAGACCGTGTTCTTGCAGGCGGCGTCTTCGGCCTTTATACCAGTGAAGATATCAAAAATGTAAACGGAGATGTGTTGCTTGAGAAAGATTCCCTCATCGAGCAGAAAGCAACCGATGAGAAAGGACAGATCACTTTTGCGGCAGATCTTCCAGTAGATGGAAAATATTATGTAAAAGAGAACAGTGCACCGGACGGATTTGTGACAACGGAAGAAGTGCAGGAGTTTACCTTTGAATATGCCGGAGAAGATCAGGCAGAAGTAAGCTATGATTTTACGTTTGAAAATCAGCCGACCACAGTGGAACTGACAAAAACAGACCTGACCACAGGCAAAGAACTTCCAGGTGCACACCTGAAAGTGACGGATGCAGATGGAAATGTTGTGGATGAATGGACTTCTACAGAAGAATCTCATGTGATCAAAGAACTTGTTGTAGGTAATGAGTATACCATGACGGAAACAAAACCGGCAGACGGATATGTTACTGCAGAGAGCATTACCTTTACGGTTGAGAATACAGCTGAGATTCAGAAGCATGAGATGAAAGATGATGTGACCAAGGTTCAGATCAGCAAGACAGATATCACAGGAGATACAGAGATTCCTGGTGCAAAACTAACGATTCTTGATAAGGACGATCAGGTAGTAGAGAGCTGGACTTCCACAGAGGAGGCACACTATATTGAAAAACTGCCAATTGGTAGATACACCTTACGAGAGGAACAGGCACCAAAAGGATATCTTTTGACATCGGATGTGACATTTGAGGTGAAGGATACTGGAGAAATCCAGAAAGTGGTTATGAAAGATGATACTGCCAAGGGAAAAGTCATTCTCAATAAGACAGATAAATCATCTGGGGAACCGCTGAAAGGAGTAGAATTTGAATTCCGTGACAGCAAAGGAAAGGTCCTGGAAACCTTAAAAACAGATGCTGCCGGTCATGCCGAGAGTAAGCTGTATGAGATTGCCGCATTCAAGAACGGCAAATATGATACAGCAATCAAGTATTATCTGGTGGAGACAAAAACACTGGATGGATACACACTGGATCAGACCAAGCATGAAGTGACATTTGCCTACGCAGACGACAGTACGCCGGTTGTAGAAGTTACTTTCAATCTGACAAATGAGAAACCGGAAGTTCCGGAAACACCAAGCACACCAGATGTGCCGCAGTCCCATGAAGAGACGAAGGTATCAGATGCACCGAAGACAGGAGATAACACAAATATCTGGCTGCCGATTCTGCTTCTGCTTATCTCTACCGGAGGCATGGCAGGACTTTATATCAGCAGAAAGAAAATCAGAAAACAGTAATCCTCAGTAAAGGGGGCCCTGAATCAGGGCTCCCTTTAAAATACAAAAATTCACAGAAAGGGACAGAAAAATATGATGAAAACAATGGAAAAGAGACAGGAAGCAAGAAAGAACCAGGAGAGAACTTTAAAAAGAATGATGGCTTATCAGAAAAAAGCCGAGCAGATGGTCAGCAGGAAAAGAATGAACCATCACATGATCAGAAAGGGGTAAAAGCGTATGATGAACAGAAAAGAATTTTATGAATATGTCAAAGATAATGTAAAAGACTATTTGCCGGATTCATATCAGAATGGAGAAATCCGTATTGAAGAAGTTGCAAAAAATAATGGATTAAGGTTGACTGGCATTTCAATTCCACAGGGTGATCAAAGAGCTGTGCCGATGGTATATCTGGATTCTCTTTATATGGAATATGTCAATGGAAAAAATCTGGATTCCTGTGTGGGTGATGTGGCAGATATGCGTATTGAAGTGCAGGACAAAGCGGCATTTATCAATATGGGTCTTCCGGATATTTTGGATTATGAAAAAATGAAGGACAAATTACAGGTGAGAATCTGTGACCGGGAATGGAATGAAGAACGCCTGGCTGATAAAGTTGTTACCGAACATGGAGATTTTGCAGCATATTACGCAGTGAATGTGGAAGAAAACGAGGGAGGAATTGGTAGTATTCCGGTTACTGTCAATCTTATGAATGAATGGGGTGTGACAGCAGAACAAATCCAGGCAGATGCAGTGGCGGCAGACAGAAATCGTGGTGTTGTTTTGATGGACATGAATGAAATGATAAAATCCATGATTTTTGGTGAAGAAGCAGAAAATCTTTTGAATGAAAAACTGAATGTTGAAGCAATGGAAAATCCAATGTTCTGTCTTTCAAATGCACAAAAAATGAATGGTGCATCACTGTTACTGCAGGAAGATATTCGTAAGCAGATCGGTGAATGCCTGGGAAGTGATTATTTTGTTCTTCCCTCTTCAATTCATGAGGTGCTGATTCTTCCTGATAACGGAATGTTTGAAGTACCGGAATTAAATGCCATGGTACAGGAAGTCAATGAGACGCAGGTAGAGAGGCAGGAACAGCTTTCGGATAAGGTTCAGTTCTGTGATGGAAAGACAGCAGTTATGGAAAATGCCGAACGCAGGGAAGCACGTCTGGAGAAAGAAAAAGCAGCAGAAAAAGCAACTGGGAGAACAGAAGCAAAAGGTGGAATCCATGGAAAACTGGAGAAAGCCAAGGCGGAGATCAAAGCAAAAGGGACAGATACAATCCCAAAGAATAGGGCGAAAGACCTTGCCTCAGTATTATAACGAGAAATAACGATGATTTTGAGGGGACTGTGTGAGCAGTCCCTAATTTTATGAAGATGGAGGAGAAAAGAATATGGACTGGTGTTTATATGGTGATGATAAAAGAAAGGAAATGGATAGAGATTTAAAACCGGAATATCTTTTGGATGACTTACGGAGATATCAGGATGTATTTGGTGAAGAATTTGGTGTAAAAGAGCTTCTTATGCTGGAGGATATCCGGGTAAAGGCTATGATTGCCGGAGCACTTGCAGATATGCCGGAATTTCTTATTGATCAGATTGGAAAAGCAAGTAACAGTAGTAATTTTCCTTCTATGACAAGGGCAATGGAACGGATTGCCGATGTTGTAGAAGAAAAGTGGGAAGAAGAAAGGGAGTAACAGATGGCAAATAAATTATATGCAATGGAACTTCTGACGGAGGAAGTGGCAAAGGATGTTGCTGCCAATCCGCAGGAATGGATGCGGTTTCTAAATACTGCATCCAGGCTGTACCGGTACACTTTTCCGGAACAGCTCTTGATCTATGCACAGCGTCCGGGAGCAACAGCCGTGGCATCCATGGAAATCTGGAACCAGAAGATGTACCGATGGATTAAAAAGGGGTCTAAAGGAATTGCCCTGATAGATAACACATCCGGACCAAAAACGAAACTCCGATATGTTTTTGATGTGCAGGATACTTATAAGGTAAAAAATCTGGGCAGAGATCCGCAGTTATGGAATCTTAATCCAGAAGGAGAACAACTGGTGGCAGATTATCTGCAGGAGCGGCTGGCACTGGAAGCAACAGAGGGAGGATTAGCAGAGGTTCTTCACCAGGCGGCAGAAGAAAGTGTGCAGGCCTGGTTGCCGGATGCTTTCGACGAACTGCAAATGGATGTAGCCGGCACTTTTCTGGAAGATCTGGATGAACAGAATCAGAAAGTGGAGTTCCGGGAACTGATGACAAACAGTGTCTGGTATGTGTTACTGAACCGATGCGGACTGGATGTGCAGGAATATCTTGATGCAGAGGATTTTCGTCATATTACAGATTTTAACCAGTTAAAGGTTATTGGACACCTTGGAAGTTCTGTGAATGAGATCAGCAGACCGGTATTGATGCAGATTGGACGATATGTGTTGAATGACTTGGAAAAAGATCTGAAAACGGTTGCAAAAGAAAAAGAAGTAGCTTATAATGAATTTAACACGTTAATTCGTGAAAGTAAAACAAGGAACACAGAAGATAGAGGAGAAAATAAGGAGGAAACAGAGCATGAGAGAGATCACTTACAGCCAGAATGGAGAGTACCAGATTCCGGATATCAGTCTGGAGGAGACGAGAGGAACGATCGGGAAGTACGGATTGATGAGGAAAGAGTATCTGAGAAACCACAAAGTAGCCAGATTCAACATTCTGACCTTACAGAACCGTCTGGACAGTCATCTGATGGAAATCGACAGCCAGGCAAGGCAGAGAGTAGACAACCTGATGTCAGAACTTCTGGAGAAAAACCCGGCACCGGACAAAATGGCAGACGGGATGGCATGGACCAGACACATGAACCAGATCAAAGCACAGGCAGAGGAACTGGTAATTCAGGAGATTATTTACAATTAAGTCTGTTCCCGACAGAAGAGGAACAGTTAGGAGAAATAAGGAAAGCGGCAGCTGCATTAGAACAGCCAGCCGCTTTTCTTATTTCTGATGAAGTAGTAGATGATATTCTCCGCACGGGAAGTGGACAGAAAAATACACTGTTTCATATTACGGCAAGACTGATTGAAGGTCTGGATAATGAAGAAATGCAGAACTTCCTGAAGGAGGAATATGAAACAGGTGGAAAAGGATTTACCATAGATGGACAGAAAATCAGTATCTGGTATGACAATGATGGTATCCGTATCCGACGGGGAGATTCCGCCAGAAGAAACTTTGATCGCATGGTTACGTGGGAAGAAGCGGCGGACAGAATCCGGGATATGTATGAGGATAGAAGTTACGTGGATAATCTGATTTCCAATAACGCCATTGAACAGGAGCAGGAAGAAATGACCAATCTTCTTGCACTCCATTTTCGGGATACCAGCAGAAACCGGGAGGAGCAGCAATCATATTCGGATTGGCAGGATGTCGTGCGGGAAGCTTGGACAGATTCAGCGGAAGCAGATGCAATTGCCCATCGCTTTGAATGGCTGCAGAAAGATATGGATGAGAATCCAGAAGATTATCGCAGGTGGGAGATTCAGCATAATCCGGAATATTTCCAGCGTTTTCAGGATCTCCAGAGGGAGCGTTCCTGGGTAGACCAGAAATTTACGGTCGAACGTCCGGCCCTTTCCTTTATCACACAGGATGAGATAGATGCAGTCCTTAGAAGAGGCGGGATCACTGCCGGAGGACGGAATCGGATCTATGAGTATTTCATGGAACATCACGATATAAAGGATGCAGCTGAGTTTCTGAAAAATGAGTATGGTACAGGTGGAGCAGCACCTGGGATACCGGGAGCGTATGAATCCGATGCTTCCCATGATGCGAAAGGATTAAAACTTGCGAAAGGGAAGATTGGCAGTCCAGATGTAGAAGTTCTATTAAAGTGGAATAAGGTTGCAGAACGTGTCCGTCAGCTGATTCGCACCGATGATTTCTTATCACCGGAAGAACTGGAAAAGTATGAAGAACGGCAGGAAGCACAGAGACAGGCGGATCTGGAAGGAGCTCAGCAGGCTTTGGAAGTGGAGCAGGAAGGCTCTGATCAGCAGGAAATACGAGAGGAAAATCAGGAACCGTCGGAAGTTGAGACACAACCGGAAGCAGTAGAAGATGCAGAAAAAAAGGAAGATATAACACCAGAACAGTCTGATATTCCAGCAACAAACTTCCATATCACAGATGATGAACTGGGACAGGGAACACCAAAGGAAAAGTTCCGTGCTAATATCATGGCAATCCAGCTTTTAAAGAAATGCGAGGAAGAAAACCGCAATGCCACACCAGACGAACAGGAGATTTTATCCCGATATGTAGGCTGGGGAGGTCTTGCTGATGCTTTCGATGAAACAAAATCCGCATGGGAGACGGAATATCTGGAATTAAAGACAGTCCTTACACCGGAAGAATATGCAGCAGCCAGAGCTTCTACCTTAAATGCCCATTACACACAGCCAATCGTGATTGAAAGTATGTATCAGGCGTTGGAAAATCTGGGATTTACAAAAGGAAATATCCTGGAGCCATCCATGGGTGTTGGTAACTTCTTTGGAATGCTTCCTGAGAAGCTGAACCAGTCAAAACTCTATGGTGTGGAACTGGACAGTATCAGCGGTAGAATTGCAAAACTGCTTTACCCAGATGCCAATATCCAGATTAAAGGTTTTGAGAAGACAGATTATCCGAATGATTTCTTCGATGTGGCAATCGGAAATGTGCCATTTGGAGCTTATAAAGTGAATGACAGGCAATATGACCGCTATAATTTTATGATTCACGATTATTTTCTGGCAAAGACAATCGACCAGTTGCGTCCGGGTGGTGTGGCAGCTTTGATCACAACAAAAGGAACCATGGATAAAGCATCACCGGAAGTCCGAAAGTATCTGGCAGAACGTGCCGATCTCCTTGGAGCCATCCGCCTGCCGAACACAGCATTCAAAGCAAATGCAGGAACGGAAGTCAGTGCAGATATTTTATTCTTCCAGAAGCGTGACAGCATGACAAAAGAGATGCCGGAGTGGGTGAATCTTGGAAGTGATGCCAATGGAATTACGGTCAATCAGTATTTTGCAGACCATCCGGAAATGATTCTGGGTGAGATGAAAGAGGTATCCGGTCCGTATGGTATGGAAACAACCTGTATGCCGATAGAAGGTGCTGATCTTGAAGTCCAGCTTGCAGAAGCTGTCAGGAATATTCATGGAAATATGGCACCTGCAGTTGATGTGGATGCAGAACTGGATGATGTACCAGAGAGTATCCCGGCAGATCCGAATGTTCGTAATTACAGTTATGCGGTTGTAGATGATCAGGTATATTACCGTGTTAACTCTCTGATGAATCAGGTAAAGATGCCTGCCGCTACTGCAGAACGTGTAAAAGGTATGGTGGAGATCCGAGACACGGTGCGTGAACTGATTGCCATGCAGATGGAAGAATCCGTAACAGATGAAGAAATTCACAAACAGCAGGAGAAATTGAATCAAGTATATGATGCTTACACAGCAAAGTATGGAGTCATCGGAAGTAATGCAAACAAGCGGGCGTTTTCTGATGACGCTTCTTATTGTCTGTTGTGTTCTCTGGAAGACCTGAACGAAGATGGAACATTGAAGCGAAAAGCAGACATGTTTACGAAACGAACCATCAAAAAGGCAGTGGCGGTAACCAGTGTGGAAACTGCGACAGAAGCCTTAGCATTATCATTGAATGAAAGAGCAAAGGTGGATCTGTCCTATATGGCACAGCTGACAGGAAAGACAGAAGAAAAAATCACGGAGGAACTGGTTGGAGTTATATTTAAGAACCCACTGACAGACCAGTGGGAGAGTGGAGATGAGTATTTATCTGGAAATGTCAGGGAGAAGTTAAACACAGCAAGAACCTTTGCAGAGAATCACCCGGAATTCACACCGAATGTCCGTGCATTGGAAGCAGTTCAGCCAAGAGAACTGGAAGCATCTGAAATCGAAGTAAGGATTGGAGCAACCTGGATTGAACCATCGGATTATCAGGACTTTATGAGGGAACTGCTTCATACTCCGTGGTATCTTGCACAGAAGGAGATACAGGTAAAATATTCTGAGGTGAATGGTGAGTGGCGGATTACCGGGAAAAATGCAGACAGTCCAAGAAATGCGTTTGCCTATGCAACGTATGGAACCGAGAGGGCAAATGCTTACCGGATTCTGGAAGATACACTGAATCTGAAAGATGTTCGTATCTATGATAAGAGTGTCAATGAAAATGGGGATGAGATTCGTGTCCTCAATAAAAAAGAAACTATGCTGGCATCACAGAAACAGGATGCCATGAAAGCAGCATTTAAGGATTGGATTTTCAAAGATCAACAGAGACGTGAAAGACTGGTAAGAGTTTATAATGAACGGTTTAACAGTATCCGTCCCCGTGAATACGATGGCAGTCATCTGACTTTCCCAGGAATGAACCCGGAAATTGAACTTCGCCCACATCAGAAAAATGCTGTCGCACATCAGCTTTACGGGGATAATGTGCTTCTGGCTCATGTAGTAGGAGCTGGGAAGACCTACGAGATGGTAGCGGCTGCAATGGAGAGCAAACGTCTGGGATTATCACAAAAGAATCTATTTGTCGTGCCGAACCATCTGACAGAGCAGTGGGGAGCCGAGTTCCTGCAGTTATATCCGGGAGCCAATATCCTGGTGGCAACCAAGAAAGATTTTGAACCGGCGAACCGGAAAAAGTTCTGTGCCAGAATCGCTATGGGAAACTATGATGCGATTATCATCGGTCATTCCCAGTTTGAGCGTATCCCAATCTCTGATGAGAGGCAGGAAGCCATGCTGCGGAAGCAGATTGACGATCTGGAAATCGCAATCCAGAGTGCAAGATATGAGCAGGATGGCGGCCGCTATACGGTAAAGCAGATTGAAAAGACCAGAAAAACGCTGATGACAAGACTGGAGAAGCTGAATCAGAAAGAGAAAAAGGATAATGTAGTTACCTTTGAAGAACTGGGAGTGGATCATCTGTATGTAGACGAGGCACACAGTTATAAAAATGCGTTCCTTTATACAAAAATGAGAAATGTAGCCGGAATTGCCCAGAACGAAGCACAGAAATCAGCAGATATGTTTAATAAATGTCAGTATCTGGATGAGATTACCGGTGGAAAAGGCATTACCTTTGCAACGGGCACACCGATCAGCAACAGCATGACGGAACTTTATGTCATGCAGAGATATCTGCAGAACAGCAAATTACAGAATATGGGCTTGGGATTATTTGATTCCTGGGCATCCACGTTTGGAGAGGTTGTGACCAGCATTGAACTTGCACCGGAAGGAACCGGATACCGAGCAAAATCCAGATTCGCCAGATTCTATAATATCCCGGAACTGATGAATATGTTCAAGGAGATTGCAGATATCAAGACTTCGGATCAGTTGAATCTTCCAGTACCGGAAGCGGAATACGAAACTGTAGTATTGAAACCAACAGAACAGCAGAAAGAAATCGTAGCAAGCCTAGGAGAGCGTGCGGAAGTGGTAAGAAACGGTGGCGTAGATGCTAGTGTAGACAATATGCTGAAAATTACCAATGACGGAAGAAAACTGGCACTGGATCAGCGATTGGTCAATGAACTATTGCCAGACGATCCGGGCAGTAAAGTGTCGGTCTGTGCAGAAAAAAGCTATGAAATCTGGAAAGATACAGTTGTACAGAAATCGGCGCAGATCATTTTTTGTGACTTGAGCACACCGAAAGGCGATGGCAGTTTCAATGTTTACGATGACTTGAAACAGAAGCTGATGGCGAAAGGTGTACCGGAAAAAGAAATGACTGCAGAGAAACGCAGAATTCAGGAAAAGCTTCTGAATAATGATATGAATCTCTGTTTGCTGGAAATAATGAGAGATTCCCTGATAGCTTTGAGGGATTATCCAAAGAATGGACAGCTGTATTATCGGCTTTTGAAATATAGATATTTTGAAGCAGGAAATACCAATGAAGATGTGATGCTGATGCTGGATGATATGCCAAGCACCACTTACTATCGAAACCGTAAGAAAGCAATCCGGTTGTATGCAACAATGCTCTGGGCATTTACACGACCGGAAAAGATACAGAATAAGATGGAGGAAATAAACTGGAAGAAAAGTGGAAGTAAAGTGGCAGTGAACTGACAGTAAACTGGCATGTGAATGGTATTACAATGAAAATACGTGCATGTTAGAATTGATATGCTGAGAGAAATAGACCTTCGCAGACGTAATGTTTGCGGAGGTTTTTCTTTTCTCAAATTATAAGGCGTCAGGCTGTGCCCGGAAGGGCATGGCCTTTTTTTATACCCAAAAACAGGTTGCAGATTTGAAAAAGCTTCCTTTTTAACAGGTAGATGCCGGAAAGGAAGAGCATATCAAGATGCAGGGAAGAGGCAGGCATTATGCCAGATATCCATGATTTTCGATTTGTCACAAATCAACAAAAACGACAAATCGGAGGAACAATCATGGAAAAAAGAAAATACACATTTTACGACAGATACCAGAAGGTGAAATACGCTAATATTACTGCAGAGGAGCTGGAAGTTCTTAATATTTCTTATAATAAGGAACATTATATGTTCGATCAGCAGCATCAGAGAAATAATACAGTATTATTTTGTGGATTAGAATCAGAGAACGGTTGTGCGACAGACTTTATCGCAGATAGTGGACGTGATATTGCATCGGATATCACAACTGAGATCTTCTTCAAAGAACTCTTCAGTGATCTGACAGAGAAAGAAAAGAAAATCGTGAGCGATTATTTTATCATGGGAAAACAGGTTAAGGAAACAGCAGAGGAACTGGGCATCAGCACACGTCAGGTAAGTAGAGACAAGAAAAGTGCTTTGGCAAAAATGTTAAAGAGGATGAAAGCAGCTGGATATGAATCATATGCTGAGGCGGCTGGTGCATTTCTGCAGGAAAGCGATTATATTCCAACACAGATGGAAACACAGAATTCTATTATGAAGAAAAGGACCGGAGAAGTGAGACTGCCATCAGATCATAAGATGAAAAAATAAATTAGTTAAAAATTAATCATGATAATAATGTGATGATATCACAGAAAACAAATGAATTTCAGATTATAATAAAGCCACAAAAGAAAAAACAAGGAGGACTGTAAAATGTCTGCTATTAATATCAATAAAAATAATTTTCAGAATGAAATAATGGATTCCGAGAAAACCGTTCTTTTAGACTTTTGGGCTCCTTGGTGTGCTCCTTGTCGTATGGTGGCTCCTATCATAGAGGAGATAGCAAGTGAACGCCCTGATATCAAAGTTGGAAAGATCAATGTGGATGAGCAGCCAGAACTGGCAAGTAAATTTGGTATTATGAGTATTCCAACTTTGGTGGTTATGAAGAATGGGAAGATTGTAACAAAAGTTTCAGGGGCAAGACCTAAGAAGGCAATCTTAGAGATGCTTTAAGGAGGTGCGTTAATGGGATTTTTTGATTTTTTAAAACAGGCGAATATTAATCAAGGGATAGAGGAATATAAAAAGACTGCTGGTGCAGTTCTGCTGGATGTTCGTACGCCGCAGGAATATCAGGAAGGGCATATACCAGAAAGTAAAAATGTGCCATTGCAACAACTTAACAATGTTGTTTCGGTAGTGAAGAATACAGAAATACCGCTGTTTGTATACTGTTATTCCGGAGCCCGAAGTCGTCAAGCAACTGGGATGTTGCAACGAATGGGATATTCTAAAGTAAATAATATTGGTGGCATTGCTGCTTATTCAGGAAAGGTGGAAAAATAAGATGAAGGTAATAATCGTAGGCGGTGTAGCCGGAGGAGCTACAGCTGCAGCAAGAATACGAAGATTGGATGAACATGCAGAAATTATTGTGTTTGAAAGATCCGGATACATATCCTATGCGAATTGTGGGCTTCCATATTATATCGGAGACGTGATCACAGACCCGGAAGAACTTACACTACAGACACCAGAGAGTTTTTTTAAACGATTCCGTATTAACATGAAAATTCATCATGAAGTTATCTCCATACATACGGAACGAAAAACGGTTTCAGTGAAAAATTTAGAGAATGGTGAGATATTTGAAGAAAACTATGATAAGCTGATCCTCTCTCCAGGTGCAAAGCCAACACAGCCGAGACTTCCCGGAGTAGGTATGGATAAACTTTTTACACTTCGTACTGTAGAAGACACTTTTCGGATAAAGGAATATATAAATAAGAATCATCCAAAATCGGCTGTATTGGCAGGTGGCGGTTTTATTGGTCTGGAACTGGCAGAAAATTTGAGGGAGCTTGGCATGGATGTTACAATTGTCCAGCGGCCTAAGCAGCTGATGAACCCATTTGACCCGGATATGGCATCCATGATCCATAATGAAATGAGAAAGCATGGGATAAAACTGGTACTGGGCTATACAGTAGAAGGATTTAAAGAAAAGGACAATGGAGTAGAGGTTCTATTAAAAGATAATCCATCCCTTCAGGCTGATATGGTGGTGCTGGCAATCGGAGTTACACCAGACACAGCATTAACAAAAGAAGCTGGTCTGGAACTTGGCATCAAGGGAAGTATCGTAGTGAATGACAGAATGGAAACTTCTGTACCGGATATTTATGCAGCAGGTGATGCAGTTCAGGTAAAACATTATGTTACGGGTGATGATGCGCTGATCTCTTTGGCCGGACCAGCCAACAAGCAGGGCAGGATCATCGCTGATAATATTTGTGGTGGTGACAGCCGTTACCTGGGCAGTCAGGGAAGCTCCGTTATCAAAGTATTTGATATGACAGCAGCCACTACAGGTATCAATGAAACCAATGCCAAAAAGTCAGGATTAGATGTAGATACAGTAATTCTTTCTCCTATGAGTCATGCCGGTTACTATCCTGGTGGAAAAGTGATGACCATGAAGGTGGTTTTTGAAAAAGAGACTTATCGTTTGCTTGGTGCTCAGATTATTGGATATGAAGGAGTTGATAAACGTATTGATGTGCTGGCAACAGCAATTCATGCAGGGCTGAAGGCAACCCAGCTGAAAGATCTGGATCTTGCATATGCACCGCCGTATTCCTCTGCCAAGGATCCTGTAAATATGGCAGGATTCATGATAGACAATATAGCAAAAGGTACCTTAAAACAATGGCATCTGGAAGATATGGATAAGATTTCTAAAGATAAAAGTGTTGTATTGCTGGATGTGAGAACTGTAGGTGAGTTTAACAGGGGGCATATGGATGGATTCAGAAATATTCCTGTAGATGAACTAAGGGAACGTATCAATGAAATTGAGAAGGGAAAGCCTGTTTACTTGATATGCCAAAGTGGTCTGCGCAGCTACATTGCCAGCCGTATTCTGGAAGGAAACGGTTATGAAACATACAACTTCTCCGGTGGATTCCGCTTCTATGATGCAGTGGTTAATGACCGTGCGCTGATTGAAAGGGCATATGCATGTGGTATGGATTATTAAAAAATAATCACAATAATTTTATAATTTACTTGTAGCATAAAAAGATCCCCCATTTATTAGAATGACTTTCACAATTCTGATAAATGGAGGATTCTTTAGATGTCATAGAAAAACAGTTTTATGATCTTTGTAGTGTTTCCAGTCTTTTCGAATCAAGGATGGTGATTTTGCCGCGTGAGAGTTTGACGAGACCCTCGCCCTGAAAGTATCGAAGCATTCGAGTGATCACTTCCCTGTGGGAACCAAGATGGTTTGCGATAGTTTCGTGAGTGATTTTCAGTTCATTTGTTCCTTCGATAGAGGTCTCTTCTAAAAGAAATGAAGCAACACGCTTATCCAAACTCTTCCACATGATCTGTTCAATCAGCCACATGACATCAGAAAAACGGCTAGCCATTAATTCATTGGTATAGTTTGCGACGGGAGCCGATTCCTTCATGATGTCCTTATAGATTTCAGCAGGGATGATCCAAAGATCAGTATCTTTTTCTGCTTCAATGGTTACTTCAAATTGAATGGACTGCATGATACATGAGGCGGATAAAAGACACATATCCATATCGAACAGGCGGTAAAGTGTAATTTCTCGTCCTTCATCTGAAAGTATGTAAGTTCGAAGCTGCCCGGATTTAACCAGTAATAATCCAGTACAATCCAGGTTTCCGTTGTGAATGATCGTTCCTTTTTTTACATCCCGTGTAATCAAATTGTCTGAAATTACTTTTTTCTGTGCTGTATTTAAGTCATTCCATAGTGGAAAATAATTTTCGAAGCTCATAACAGTTATCTCCTTTACGAACATAGTATACTTACTTTTTTTAGATGCGTCAATTACATAATTGACATATGCCATAAATAAAAATATACTGACTATAGTACATGACTGTTGTGAATATGAGGGAGGGATAAATAATGCAGGGAGATGTCAGTTTTACATTTTTGGACCGAATTGAAGAAGTAGAACTGAATATTGTAGATAGACGATGGCAGTCTGCACTGGCATTGGCATTGACTTTGCCAGATATTTGCGGAGGTATTGCTTTCCCGGAAATTGTTAAACATTATCGAGATGGCCGGGTTATGCTGGATCGGCAAAAGAATCCGACCCGTGATGTGGGAACCCAGTATATTCGCTGGTTTGATGAATATGCAGGGGACTACTTTAAACTATCTCAATCCGATGAAAAGCCATATATTTGCGGAGAACGCTGTTGGCAGCTTCGATGTGAATATCTTCATCAAAATAAAGGATTTTTGAATGATGAAAATAATATACGCTTTCATCTTGGACTAAACTGTGGAATGTCAGTTTGTCAGTTGGAAAGTATGAACATACAGGAGAACGGAAACGATATTCGTATAGACATAGAACAGTTTTGTCTGAGGATGTGCAAGGCAGCAAAGAATTATTATGATAAAGTTCATTTGGAAAAAGACTTTAGTCTCTATAATACACCAGTTTTGGATTTTATTCAGGTAACACAAAAAAAGAAAGCTGCTTCTATTATTGCACTGGTCTGTGGCAGTGAACGTTATGCAAAAGGATTAAAAGAAACATTGCAATTTATTTCAGATCAGATCATGCTGTTTTACACACCGGAAAGTGCTAAAACAAGATTAGGCAGACATAAGCCGGATCTTTGGATTGTTACCGAAGATATGACGAGCCAACCGAATCAGCCATGGCGTGCGGACAGGACAACACCTGTAATTTTAATCACAGGCAATCCTGATGCTGTTGAAATTAAAAAGAATTCAGGAAAACTAACTGTTCTTTCTATGCCATTATCAATAGTTGATTTGCGGAAAACCGTCGAAATATATGTGTCGTGAGGAGAAGTTTATGCTGTACATAATACTATTATTTGTATTTGTAGTTGTAGTTGTATATTTGATGATGCTTATGCGGAGACAGAAAGAAAAGATGAGCGAAATTAAAATACAAATAGATCAACTGCAAGCACAACATGATCGATTGCAGAAAGAAAGGGATCAGTTACAAGAACGGATGAATCATCTGGAAGAGCAACGAGAACACTTGCAAATGCAAACAGACCAGGCATTTCGGAGTGCTGATGAAATCGAGAAAATTTACGATGAGATATGGAATCATGCTAATACCATTCACCTTTACTCTTCGTTAGCTGAAGAAGAAAGCAAATCTATAACAATGAAAGAAAAACAAAAAGAAATTATTCGAACAACTGAGGAAATTCTAAACATCATATATAAATATAAAGGTAATGTATAATAAAAATATGTCATTGTAATGATTAGCGTTCAAGGTAAATTCTTATGTAATAATATCACAGAAGGATTTACCTTTTTCAGGTACAATAGAGATACAAAATTTGAAAGGGGAACAAAGCATTGGCAAAAAGAATGGCAAGTGTCGATAAAAAAAGATGTGTTGTCTGCGGAGTATGTGAAAATACTTGTCCGCTGGCAGCTGTCAAAGTTTACCATGGATGTTATGCTGTGGTAGAAGAAACAGTGTGTGTAGGATGTGGAAAATGTGCAAAGTCCTGTCCGGCAGGTTGTATTGAAATGAAAGAGAGGACAGCGATGTGAAGAAAAAGAAACATTGGTATGATTATTTATGGATATGGGCGATCCTTTATTTTGCTCTCGGTTTTTTTAATATTTTGTTTGCTTGGTTTGGGATGATTGATTTCCTGTTGCCGTTAGGAATAGCGATATTCGGTGGAAATAAATTTTTCTGTAATCATTTGTGTGGACGTGGCCAGCTTTTTAGTAAGCTCGGTGGGGATTTAAAATGCTCAAGAAATAAACCAACCCCGCGATGGATGAGTTCAAAATGGTTCCGATACGGCTTTTTGATATTTTTCCTTACAATGTTTGGGAATATGGTATTTCAGACATATTTAGTTGGTGCCGGATCATCATCCTTGCGTGAAGCCATCAAATTATTCTGGACCTTCCGTGTTCCGTGGGGATGGACATACACTGCCGGAACAGTAGCTGATTGGGTGGCACAGTTTAGTTTTGGATTTTATAGTTTGATGCTTACATCTTTGTTGTTAGGGTTGATCGTAATGGTGTTATATAAGCCACGAACCTGGTGTACATTTTGTCCAATGGGAACAATGACGCAGGGTATCTGTAAATTAAAAAATAATGAAAAGAAGTAATACTATAAGGTGATTCATAAAAGGCATATGTCAAAAACATTATTGACATATGCCTTTTATAGGGCTATTATATAAGAAAAGCGAGAAAGGAGCAGTTTATGCCGAGACCAGTAAAATGCAGAAAAGTCTGTCATTTCCCCAATGTTTTAGAATTTCTTCCGGCAGATGATACTGAGAAAAAAACACCCATTGTTCTAACGGTAGATGAGTACGAGACAATCCGTCTTTTGGACAAGAAAGGTTACAGTCAGGAGCAGTGTGCAGCATCTATGCAAGTCGCAAGAACAACGGTCCAGCGAATTTACGAGATCGCCAGGAAAAAGATCGCAGATGCACTTATCGACGGGCATCCACTCAAAATTGAGGGCGGAGATTTCAGAATCTGTGACGGTCAGAGCGGCAACTGCAGCTTTGGAGGATGTTACAAACAGGAAATTTACAAAAAATATGCAGCAGAAAAAGGAGAAGGTATCATGAGAATAGCAGTAACATATGAAAATGGACAGATTTTCCAGCACTTTGGACACACAGAGACATTTAAGATTTACGATGTAGAGGAAGGAAAAGTAGTACATTCAGAAGTAGTAGATACGAATGGAAGTGGACATGGCGCATTGGCAGGAGTTCTTAATGCATTGAATGCAGACGTTTTGATTTGTGGCGGAATTGGAGGCGGCGCACAGACAGCGTTAGCGGCAGCAGGCATCAAGCTTTTCGGAGGAGTTTCCGGAGATGCGGATGAAGCAGTAGAAGCTTTTATCAATGAAACACTTGAGTATAATCCGGATGTGAAATGTTCTCATCATGAGCACAACCACGGGGAAGGACATACATGTGGCGAGCATGGATGTGGAAGCCACAGTTGTCATTAAGAAGTGAGATTGCCATCGGATCATAAGATGAAAAAATAAAAGGTATTGATCTATAAAGAGGGAACCCGCATCATCAAATTTGCTTGTGATGTCGGGTTCTCTTTTTATTTGCATAATGATATACTTTTATTGTGGTTAGAAAAATAAAGCATGTACAAAACTCATAGGAGAAAGATGTATACTTATGACAACATTTGGTGATAAAATTAGGAAGTTGAGAAAAGAGAAAAAAATGACTCAACAAAAGCTGGGTGATATGGTGGGCGTTTCTCATAGAACAATTCGATCTTGGGAAGTTGAAGGACGATATCCGAAGCAGAGTAGTTTATATCAAAAACTGGCAGATGCATTTCAGTGTCAGGTTTCTTATCTTATGAATGATAATGAAACCGTGTGCTTGGGTAATGATGAGCCAAGTGAATATGCTGGTGCTAAACAGGCAAGGCAGATTCTTGAACAGGTAGCTGCTTTATTTGCCAGTGGAACTATGACCAATGAGGACAAAACTATTTTCATGGATGAGATGACGAGACTTTATCTGGCATCAAAAAAGAACAGAAGAAAATGGTAAGAAGAAATGAACTGTTTTGTTTTCTTGCTTGATAGAAAAGAAGAATAGAACGTATAATAGTGTTAATGATCCAGAGAAGATTGCTCTGGAAATAGAATTATTCGTACCAGTGGTGCGAGTATAGAGTAGGAGTGAAAGAATGGTAGAAGATACTATGTTTTCCGGGGAATCGAAAAATATTGAGTACAAGGTATCCTTACCTGATAAAAGTGAAAAGTACATGAAGACAATCGTAGCTTTTGCCAATACACAAGGTGGCAAGCTGATTGTTGGAGTAGATGATAAAACACACCAGATTGTTGGTGTGGAAAATGATGTGTTGTTTCAGCTGATGGATGGAATTGCCAATGCAGTTTCTGATTCCTGTGTGCCGCAGATCATTCCTGATATTGAGCCGCAGACGGTAAATGGGAAAACAGTTATTGTTGTATCAGTAGAAGCAGGAAAGAATAGACCATATTATCTGAAATCAAAGGGAAAAGATAATGGCACTTATATCCGTGTAGCAGGTACATCAAGACAGGCATTTCCAGAGAAGATAAAAGAGCTGGAAATGGAAGGTGCCAGAATCTCATGGGATGAGCTTACTTGTGTGGGTTATCCTGTTTCAGAGGAAGCAACAGAGAAACTTTGTCTGGATATCGAAAAGTTCCGGAAGAAAGCAGGAATGTCAGAACATTCTGTAAAGAAAGAGCAGCTGATAAACTGGAAAATCTTAAAGCAGAGTGAGGGACAGCTTCTGGCAACGAATGCCTATGCATTGCTGACATCAGATTATTTCTCATTTTCTAAAACACAATGTGCGGTATTCAAGGGAACAGATCGTGCAGTGTTTCTGGATAAGAGAGAATTTACAGGACCGATTTACACACAAATCGAAGAAGCAGTAGATTTTGTATTGAGAAATATTCGGCTTGGAGCAACGATTGATGGATTGGTGCGAAAAGAGAAATATGAGCTACCGCCGGAAGCAATTAGGGAAATGATTATTAATGCCCATTGTCACCGTAACCTGTTAGACGAATCCTGTATTCAGGTCGCAGTTTATGATGACAGACTGGAGGTGACTTCTCCGGGTGGATTATATAACGGATTGACTTATGAGGAAGTCATGAATGGTCATTCGAAGATCCGGAATAAAGGCATTGCCAATATATTCAGTCAGATGGGACTTGTAGAGGCATGGGGAAGCGGAATAAAAAGAATCCTTAATGCAGCAGAAGAGTATGGACTTTTGAAGCCGAGATTTCAGGAATTCGATAATATGTTTCGGGTAGAGCTGTTCCGTAATTCATTTCCGATGACAAATGAAAAAGAAAACATCAGAGAAACATCGGAGAAGCATCGGAGAAGCATCGGAGAAGCATCGGAGGTAGTGTGGAGAACAGACCTCAACGATACACAGCAAAAGATTATAAAGTTACTTTCAGAAGATCATCAATTATCAGCAGTTAAGTTAGCTGAAAAAATTGGGGTTGCCAGTCGAAATATTGAGAACAATATTAAGAAGTTAAAAGAGTATGGTATTCTTATAAGACATGGATCTCCAAAGAATGGTTACTGGGAGATTGTAGATAAAGATCTACAGGAGTGAGAAGTAAATTAGTCCAAGACTAGTCCAAGATATCTCAAGATTAGTCCAAGGGAATATATATATAAATAACAAAAACAGATTGACATTTTGTAGTAATCAGTAGTAAACTGTACTTGTGGAAGGGAAGTGATATGTTTGGCTAGAAAAACACCAAAAGATGGCAAAGAAGAAAACATACGAGTACGGGTGACTCCAGAACAAAAACAGAGACTTGTTGAGTATGCAGAAAGACACTATCAGAGCATGAGTGGTGTTGTATGTCAGGCATTGGATCTCCTGTACGCAAGAGAAGAACAACAAAATAACAAAGAGTAGAATGGAGTTATTTTGGAGTTTATTTCTTCATAAGCTGTGCGAAAAGTACAAAATCAGAACACATGTTCGAAGCGTAAGTCTCTAATAACAGCCTTTGCGTGTCATGAAATGCTGTCCGCAAAGGAGTTTGAATAGTCGGAGCAGAGCTTCAAAGCCTTTATTTTCAAGGGTTTTGAGGCTCTTTCCTTTTAGAATTGCATTTTGATTGCATTTTTTTATTCAACTGCTCTGTGATAGATTGCTGTATGCTGATTGCTGGTGTAATCGGCAACACTGGTTGTTGCCGGAGTATAAGTGAGAACACCAGTTAATTTTTGGGCAACTTCCACGTTGGTGTTGGGGTATAAATGTCCATAGGTTCCTAACGTGGTCTGTATCTTTTCATGCCCCAGACGTTCTTTAATCAATAAAGGATTTTCCCCCATACTGATGAGCAGGGAAGCATGGGAATGTCTGAGTGCATGAATTTTGATACGGTGTACGCCTGCCAATCCAGCAAGTTTTTCTAAAGCCCGTGGGAGGGTGTGCTTACTGGTGGGAATCCCATTATAGCTTAGTACAAGGTCGCAGCCCTTTAAAACCTTTTGCTGTACTTCCTGCCATGCTTTCAATTCTTTGATGGTATCTGTGTCAATATAGATAGTGCGAATACTGGCTTGTGTTTTTGGCTCCACAAATTTGTATTCGTCCATTGTTTTATAGTACAGCGTTTTCGTTATACTTAAAAGTCCGGTTTCAAAGTTGATGTCCGACCATTGCAGGGCTGCGGCTTCTCCGATTCTCATTCCGGTCATAAACAGGAGCCAGTATGAAATGAAAAGGTAATGTTCGTAATAATCGCCCTTGTAGAGCAGGGAAATTACCTTTTGAAATTCATCCAGTGTCCAAAAATCCACTTTTGTTTTCTTGCTCTTGATGTTTCCTATCATTCGTGACGGATTTTTCTTTGCAAGACCGAGAACAACTGCTCTGTCAAAGGCAATGGAGAGCATACCCTGTACAATACGGATATAGTTTGGACTAAATTCTTTTGCGAGTTCAAGCTGCCAGTTCTGGACGTTAATGGGTTCTATCTCATCCACCGTCATTTTGTAAAAGTATGAAAAATGTTTCTGGATGGTAGAACGGCGGTTCAGATAGGTGCTTTCCTTTACCTGTGTTTTATACCAAGGCAGGTAAGTTTCCTCAATGAACTGCTTAAAGGATAGCTGCTGCTTCTTTTCTGCCAATTCCTCTGTGGATGCCAGCATAAGTTTTGAATATGCTTCTCTAGCTTCTTTTTTTGTCTTGAATCCGCTTTTGTATTTCTGAATCTGTTTTCCGGTAATCGGATGGAAACCTAAGTTTGCTCTAAAATAATAGGTTCCGTTTTCTGCCTTCTTAATAGGGTCTTTTGCCATGATTTCACTCCTTACATAAATGTGCAAGAAGTACAATCAGTTTGATTTATCAGTAAAATTAATCCCTAACAATTCTTCCACAGCTTCTCTGGGAACCCTGTCCAGTTTGCGTGACTGATAGTAGGTATGCCCTTTTGAAATCATAAGTCTTTTTGCTTCTCTTATGATGTCTGCTGCGAATGAAGTCCCATAACCTAGTTCTATTAAATCTTTTTTTGTTACTGTAATCATGTTCCTCCTTTCCATAGACCAGATATGGAACCCTCAATATCTGTCTATATTATATCAGATTTTGTGGCAAAAGTAATATTAAGATTGTATTTCCTGCGAATAGTTATTTGATTTTGAATGAAAAATTTTCATTCAAAATGGTATCTAAGCAAACCGAACAGCTTTCGCTAAAGCTCATGGGAATCCCCCCTGCATGGTTCTCATCCAGCCGTACCCTTTGCCAATGGTGCTACATCATCACACGGACTAAGGCTGTACGGAAGTATCATTATCACGATAGAAAGGTCATGGCGGCAGCTCTGCGGCAAGCTGCTTATGGAACGCTGGCAGGAATCGCTATCCGGTTTTATCCCTCCTTTGGTGGATTACGGCGTGCCAGCCCAACGGCTCTCTTTCTATCGAAACGTATTCGGCTGCTTTATGCTGCGTTGATTAGACGCTTTCTTTTTCAAGGAACAATCCGGCTTTGTCAGCCTGTTAAAATGCACTGGTGATAATGCACTTTAATAGACTGGCAAGCTCTGTCTGGGAAGCATGGGCTTGTCCATGCTTCCACAGGAGAGCGTTATTTTAGTTTGGCTCCCTGATTTCAAAAGATAAAATCTTTGCAATCAGACGTGTTTCCATCCGGCGGCGTAGGGTTTCATCTACAACCATGTGGGTATTCCCATATTCGTCTTTCATGGGACGGATGGAACGGCTGGTAATAAAACCGCTATAATGGCGTACAATCCGATTGATTGCTTCAATATCGCCGTCCGAAGCCTTTACAATCACAGGAAACGGAATCATAGGGTGCTTTGCTGTCATGCTTCTTCCTCCATGAATTTTTTGATAAATTCCAGTCCGGCGTGTCTTCTTCTCTGGATGGTAGAACGGTTGACTTCCAGAATTTTTGAAATTTCCGTATCGTCAAATCCGAGGAAATAATATCTCAAGATAACATCACGTTTCTTTCCGTCCAGATTTTCCAACGCTTCTGCTAACAGGCTGTTTTCAATACGGACAGTAAACCCGTCCATTTCAAAAGTATGGAAGTGGGATGGATAGGTGTCTTTAGAAGAAAGCAAGTTGACGGTGTAATCGTCCATATCACAGAACAGGGTTTCACGTTTACACTGTCTGGATAACGCTTTGAGGTAGTCTTTACGTTCATCCTCCATAGCGACCTTGCAGATGTAATCAAACTGGTTCTCTATGGTTGTCTGAAATTCAGATGGCTTCATCATTACTCACCCCCTTTCTTGCCTTAAA
Source organism: Lachnospiraceae bacterium (assembly GCA_025758065.1). Classification (NCBI taxonomy): domain Bacteria; kingdom Bacillati; phylum Bacillota; class Clostridia; order Lachnospirales; family Lachnospiraceae; species Lachnospiraceae bacterium. The sequence goes on along the minus strand of CP107199.1, from coordinate 58,861 downwards.
AGAGGGTAAAAGATTTCTTGACTTCCCCCTTTCGTGCTTAGTCCCGACACGAAAGGGCTGTTTGTTGCATTATCTGTTAAATTTTCTAATTTCTAATGACACAACAAAAATAATAGGTGCAAAGCCATCTAGCATATGGCATTTTAAAACAATTCAAAATGGTATTTGCATTTATAGGCAAATAAAAAGAGAGCGCAAAAATGCACTCCCTCTTTAAATATAAATACCGTTCATTCTTTAAGCCAATTTAATATATGATATTTCTCCGCTAGTGTAATTATAAATAATCCAACTAAAATTCCAGCTATTTGTAACATAAAATCATCAATATCAATCACATAATTAGGAAAGCCAGTAATCAAATTAATAAGCAACTGAATAGGTTCAATAAATATACCTGCTAAAATACTAATAATGCTGATTTTCTTTACAGATGCTCTTAAAATAATATAAATCAATATTGGTATAGGCATTGTTAATACTATATGTCCGGCTATACTTATAAATCCCAAATTTTTCAATGTTTTAAATGGGATAGTTTGTAAAGTCATCCAGGGGCTAATACTATCAATGCTTTTTCTTATAACTGTTGGAGAAAAATATATATCAATTAAAAAAACACAGTAGAAAGCAGTCAGAATATAACCTATCATATAAAAAGTGGATTCGTTTTTTTTAACGAAAGAGTATATTCCAAATATGCCTAGAACAATAAATAACATTATAAATATCTTTAAGTCAGGAATCTGTCTTATATATGTCCACATAATTACCTTCCTCGTCTTTAGAAAAAGAGATACAGGTATCTTCCACCTGCATCCCTAAAAATATCACCTTTCTGTTATTCTGGCTTTGCAATGTATATTACAACTTCTTAGAAGTTATAGCTAATATTTAACGTTCCTGTCACACGGTAACCAGTAGCTTCTATTAATCTTAAATAAATCCGATATGTTCCACTTCCATCTCCAGTAATGGCATTATATTGAGACTGTTTATTTTAATATAGTTATACTTCCGGTAATATGTATACTCTTTGACGTAGTACCCTCCAAGAATATTTTATAGCTTCCAGATTGCTCAATTGAAAATGTATGGTCAATCCATCCATTAGAAGTCTGGACATATATTCTCTTGCCTTTGGAATCCTCAAGTCCCGCCTTAAAACTGTCAGAACTACTATCTGATTGTAGTATAAAGGCCACTTTATTACCTGAGGTCAAAGAAAGACTATCTCCATACTTCACATTTTTTCCATCAATTGTTATATCAATTGACGTTACTCCCCTTGGATTTATTTGTATCGAGTATTCTATTACATCTTCCGAATAGTGAAATTCCGTCTTCTCAGGTAATTCTGTAGATTCCTGCTGGACTTCAACTTCCGTAATCCAAAGTTTCTTTACCACTAAATCCTGTAAATTTGACATCCCCCAAGAAGCAGCAAACACTGTAAGGGGACACATCAAAACCATTGACATTGCCAACACAGCAAATGATATTCTCTTTGTTTTTTCAGTCTTTTTCATGATATTTCTGATTCTCCTTTCCAAACCGTTTACCGTATGGCCGGTAAGCGACACCGTAGTTAAACCAAGCTCCTTTTCCTGTATTTGTAAAATTAGTTCCGCATACATAGTATGTCTTTTGATGGGCTGGCGATTAAGTACTTTCTCATCACAGGCCATTTCATTTACTTCAACAAAATAATCTGATAGTCTGTAAATAAGCGGATTAAACCAATGCAGAGCGCATAAAATAAATACAAGTCTGCGAAAAAAATAATCCTGATTTTTGCAGTGAACCAACTCATGCTTTAACAGCAACCCCCATTCTTCCTGCGTGTAATTACTCTCCGGCAAGAAAATTTTCTGTTCAAATATTCCTGTCATAAAAGGAGACTGAATTATTTCATTCGATAATAACAACACCGGACCCTTCAGACCTAATTCATTCATTGCCTCTCTTTTTGTCTCTATTAGAAGTTTATCCTGAGTATACTTACTGCATTTTTCTAGTTTTTTGAGAATCCTTCTGTCATTTGCATATTTGAAGATACCATAATAGATAAATCCTAAAAACCAGGCGAGAAAAAGCAACAGAGCTATCCAGTGATTTCCCCAAGGTGTTCCGTAGCTAATTGAACCTTTATGAATGGTATCCATATAAAGCAAATCATCACTAACCAAATAAATTCTTTCCCCAAAAACGAATTTATACAAAATTACACCAGCCAATACGGGCATACCAAAGGCACTGAATACTAGAACCATTTTTAAAAATAAACTTAAATGCCCCATGTCCATTCTTCTTTCCAGATGTTTTCCGGAAAGGGATATAACCGATATTAAAATATTCAATGAGACAAATAGCGTTACTAACAGTGCCAAAATGTCACTTATCTTCCAGCCCATCTTCCAGCTCCTTTAAAAGATTTCTGGTTTTTTCTATCTGTGCTTTTGACAATGTCTTCCCACAGAAGGCAGCAACTAGGCGTTCAAAAGAAGTATTACCCAATACCCCCTCAATCTGTTGGCGAAGTAATGCCTGCTCATATTCTTCCTTTGTGACTAAAACCGTATAGAAATGATGAAGTCCACTTTGCTTTTTATCAACATAGCCCTTTTCAGAAAGATGATACAAAATCGTACTTTTTGTACCTCTTGCTTGCGGAAATGCCTGATAGATTTCCTCACTACTGACACCTTCTGGGTGTTTCCAAATAAATTTCATAAATTCAAACTCTGTAGCAGAAAGTTTTTTCTTTCCACCCAGATAATTTAAAGGTGCTTCAGCAGGTCTTGCCATAAATCCTCCTCCTTTCTGTGTATTTGTTAATATAATTATATTTATATAATACCATATATTTGTATTTTTGTTAATACATAATCTGTTCATAATATTAAAAATCTTTGGGCTACATATTAATCCATTAATCTTCTCTCTTTTTTGATTTCATACTTTTATAGTACTATGAAGAGGAAAAGGGGAGAACCCTTTAGATAAGGAATCTCCCACAATTTCTTTTTTATGGTGCATTTTGTCTGAATTCTTTTTACGAGAAAAGGTACTATTTTAACAGTGACTTATCCAAACTAACCAACATCAGGACCAATCCCGACAGGAACAGCACGTGAAGGCGGCGTAGCTGTAAGATATTCATCTAAAACCCAGCCTGTGACTGACTTTCCGTTGATATCTTTTGCTGTGATATTTGTCCAGGAACGTCCCTCACTGTCAACTCTGCCGAAAATACTCCATCCATCAATTTTAGTTCCGTTGGCAAGTTTTCCAACGATTGCATACTCTGTACCTGCTCCTGAACGTACATTGAGATTTCCTCCATCTGTTTTTACATAAAGCGTGTCATATTCACGCCTATTTAAACGAACAACCGTTACCCCGGTATCTTCCAATGATGTTTCAGCGGCAAAAGCTAATGTACTAATCATCATAACTGTGCATATTGTAGAAAGTAAAAGGCTTATAATACGTTTCATTTTCTTCCTCCTTCGTTTCTTTGTACGTTATCCTCCTCGTAATTCATGTAATAAATGCACCATTTTATGCAACGGTATACTGCTGTTTAAATGTTTTTTCTTTTCATCCAATGATTATAAACTATAAAAATGATAAAATAGATTGATTCAACTCCACCATACCTCATTGGGAACTGTATCATTCCAAAAACCTTCAACATACCAACCATTTGTCAAGTCTTTTTTTAAGTATATATATTTTTCATTTATACCTTGAAGCAAACCGCTATTTGGTGATGAATCAGAGGATATGATATATACTTTAAAACAGGCTTTATCATTCGTAGTCTTTATTTCTTCACTACTTGCAGTTAATTGCAGAGCATTCCACTCTTTTTGTAATTCTTCCGAATATTCTATACCTTCAGATAATGCACAAATACCGGCATATTCACCATAATTTATCATAGTACAATAAGAGAATGCCAACGATGAGGCCGACTCCGCCCCCTCATTTACGAATTGTTCATAAAAAAAATCGTCTTGTCTTGAAAGCTCCGGCATAGTACAATTCTTGTCGCTGAATAATACCCACTCCTTGCCGCCTCTAATATATGATATTCCTGTAATTTTTTCATTTCTAACATTCAATATGCCATAACTCCCGTCAGTAAATAAAACTGATTTTTTACTACAACGATACGGCTTTACAGATAGTTGCTCAGGTGGGATGTCTTTTGTTAAAACAAAGTCTTCAAATATGTCTTTTTCAGAAATATCATTTGTTAAGTTTAAGTTTCTGGATATACGGTCATATTCATATGGAAGCTCAGAGGATGTAGACCATATCCATATAGTGTCAGCATTTGAACTGACTGATATCCTACAGGAAGAATCATTACTAAAATCATATCCTAATGCCTGTAAGTCAATACTATCCTCTATTTCACCAGTGGTCAGATTATAAATAAATAACCCAAAATAATCATGCATTATAATAATGTTGTCATCCGCAAAGTCTAAAACCGGCATATCGGTTGCAATCTTTGTATTTACAGACCACTTGGCAGGAGTGGCCTGCATATTAAAATTTGGCGGTGATTCTGATGTATGTACCTCAGTTTTTCCCGTACTATTTATTGCTGCCGCTATTTGCTCCTGTTTAAGTTTTCCAGAGTTTGAACATCCAACAACAATCGTACTGAAAGCCAATGGTATAATTGTAATAGTTACAAATCTTGGCATTTTTGTAATAAACAATCAAATCTCCTCCTTGTATTAAGCTCCATAAATAATGATAGAAATATAATATATTTAAATAATATAATTATATTTATATAATACCACATATTTTGCTATTGTCAATATTTAACCATTTATCAGCCTTGACTTATTTAACAATCTTCCAATTCTCCCCATTCTTCTCTAGCACAAGGTCAAACTGTGATATCTGTGTTGTCATAGTCTGATTATCCAGATATTTCACCGCAAGAGAAGCTGTCACCTGATTCCCTTTTCGGTTGTAAACCGGATTCACTAGTTCCGAGAAAATATACTCTTTTCCCACAGGTTTTAATACGCCCTCATTCACATAATAGGTCAGCTCCTTTGCGGTTGCCGTAGGGTACAGCTTGAAAACGGTAGCGAGAAATTCGTTGATTTCCTCCGTAGTGATGGAATCCACCGTACCGTCACTTTGTACTGCTTTTGGAGTGTAGCCGGATTTTACGGGAACGCTGGTGATGGTAGGATTCTGAACAATCGTCAGGTTTCCAGAGCCATCCACATAGACTGTCACCTGATAAGCGGAACGGACGGTTTTACTGGATTCCCCCTCTGTGATACGCTGTTCTACCGTATAGGTCACTTGATAATGCTGCTCCTTTTCTTCTATGATTTCCCATATCTGAAAGTCAGTCAGGGCAGACGATACGGGGATGTCCTTTCGGACGGTATCTACATTCAGGGCTTGCAGTTCTCCGGTGAGATACCCTTTTAAAGCATTTGTCCGGTTATCAATGGAAGCGGCGGACTGTTCCCATGAATAGTAGACTTCTGCGAAATTCTCCACAAAGTTTTCTATCTTGTGGGTGTCAATGATTTTTTCCTCAATCACTTTGGTTTCATGAACAGTGTGGATGTCTATCGCCGTGAAATTCTTATAGACGGCAAACAGGAAACTCACCGCCAGAAGCACCCACAGGGCAATCACGGTTTTTTTGTGGGTATTGACTTTGTAAACTTTCAGCTTCTTTTCTTTCTGCTTTTTCTGGTTTTCCTCTTTTCTAATCTGAATCATATCGGTTCATCCTTTCTATTGTTTGATTCGTCCGGCTCCGGCAAGGTGCTGTTGCCAGTAGGAGCCTGTCAGGTCTGCATAACCAATGGGATTTCCGGCATGGTACATCCGGTTATTTCCCACATATAGCCCCACATGGGTGATATAGGTTCCGGCGTTATAGGTGGAGTGGAAAAAGACCAAATCCCCTGCTTTTGCTTCGGACAGAGGGATGTGCTGTGTTACATTGTACTGTTCCTGTGCTGTCCGTGGCAGGGCGATTCCTGCCTTGCCATAGCACCACTGCACCAGTCCCGAACAGTCAAAGGAAGTGGAGGGGGAATCGCCCCCGTACACATACGTCCAGCCCTCATACTTTAAGGCTTCCTCCATGATAGCCTGCACCGTTTCATCATCAAACTGTGCCACGGTCAGGTATTCCGATACCAAGAAGACATAGAACATATTTCCGTAGGAATACCGCCAGCCCCCGTTTTTCTCTACGGCAACAGGGTTGGTGTAGGTGACTTTCTTTCCGCCGGATTTTTCCCTTGCGAAGCTCTCTGCCAGTTCAAAGGTGTACTTTTTCCCGTGTCCTGCCACATAGTCCAGGAAGCCGCCGCCGTAGTTGTAGGATTGAATCACACTGTTTAGGTCACAGCCCTTTGTTTCTGCTGCTGTAAGCAGTTCCGAGAAATATTTGCAGCCCTGTTTGATGGATTCCTCTGTGTTAAGGGAGTTCGGGGGAAGCCCCAGAGATTCCGAGGACTGCATAACGTCTTCCAGCGTGCCGCCGGATTCCACCTGAATGATGGCGAGCAGCACATTTAAGTATTCCTCTATGCCATATTCCCTTGCATACTTTTCCAGCATAGGTTTATGGGCGAGGACTTCCTGTGATACGCTCACGCCCCCATAGATAAGGTTTCCGCCGCTTCCGCCGTCTTCCTCATCCGAGAAGACAATCACCACCAAGAGGAGCATGGAGAACATCATCACGAACACGCCGGAACAGGCAAAGAAAAGGTGTCTTAACTTCATGGTTTCTCCCCTTTCTTTTGTTTGGCAGCCGCTTTTCCCGTTTTTGTCCACTCCTTTCTGGCGGTGGTACGCCGGATGGTAAAGTTCGATTCCTTAACCACAGGGGCAGCCCGTTTTCTTTCCGGTATCACAGGAGCCGTATCATTCTGGACAGGTCTTGCCGGACGGGGAGCAGCAGGTGTGGTGGTTGGAGCTGTCTTTTGTCTTTCATCTGGCTGGACAGGGGAAGCCGGTGGGACTATCTGGCGTTCTGCCCTTACAGGCGGTGTATGTTCATAGTGGATGGAAGCAGCTTTTACCACCGGAACCGAAGCCCGTTCTGCCACAGTCCCCTCATAAGAAACCTGTCTCCGTTCCCTGATGGATGGGGGAGCTGGCTGTATAGCTGGCTTTCCTGCATGAGCGGTATCTGCATGATTTCGGAAATTTTCCGGCTGCTTTGTAGTAACAGGGCGTTCATGGACAGGAGCCGCCCCTTTGGGTGCTTCGGAAGCAGTCTTTTGCGGCTGTTTTGCCTGTTCCAGTTCCGCCCTGCGTTCTGCAATGGTCTGTCTGCGGCTTTCTGCCTGTACGTTCCGCTGTTCGGCTCTGGCAGTTTGGGTCTGGGTCACGCTGGAAGTAAAATCCTGTACTCCCTCTGATACCTGTGTTTTCCCGTGGTAAAGGGCGTACTTTGCATTGACAGGCAAATCTTTTGCCTGCTCCCGAAGCTGTCCGGCAGTATCGGCTATCTTATCTTTGGTATCTGCCACTGCACCCACCGCAGAGCCAGCCAGTTTCCATGCAGATTCCTTTTCCAGTGCTGTCTGTCCGTCTGGTCTGCTGTGGTCTGCCTGTGTCCGTTTGGAGGAACCGGAGTTGGAAGCATTTTTCTGGTCTGAACCAGCCTGTTTCCCTGCGTGGTATGCAGCCGTTTCAGCCCCAAGAGCTGTCACAGAACGTCCTAACTTATGCTGTAAACGGTGCATATGGGCGTGCATGAGCATACGGGGTCTTCGCATGATACGGCTTCCCATGCTTTGGGAATCACCGCTTTGTAAGGAGAACATCCCCATCAAATCCCCCAACTTGAAATAAATTCCGGCAAAGGTCACTATCTGCAAGAACGCCGTCAGGAAGAACGGATATTCCCCAGACAGGTTGTAGAGCATGGTGGAAATACTGAACGCTACCGTGATAATCAGGGTGATTCCGGCTCTGGTAAGGATGGTATTGAACAGTTTCGTGATGGCACGTTTTGACATCCCCTCAAAAGAGGGAACCATGCTAAGGAGAAAGCTCACAGGCAGGAACATGGCGTAGATGATAAAAAGCACCTGTGAGAAAATCATTATCCCCGTGAGCAGGAATACAAAAACGGAGATACCGATATTGAACATGAACAGGAAGAAGACAGTTCCCAATCGGTTGATGGTCTTTGTGATGGTAAGGTTCGTGTTTTCCCTGTCTTCGATTTCCTCCACCACGATTTCTTCCCTGTCCTGCCCGTTGTTTTCGTCTGGACTGGTTGAAAGCAGGCTTTCCACACGGTCTGTTCCAATGCTTTCCACATCCGAGTTGCCATATTGCAGCAGGAGCCACGGCTGCTTGACCTGAATAGAAAACAGGCTGTCCCGTATCAAATCCACACTGTCTTTTCCCTGACTTTCCGAGTTGGGCATCACAATCTTTGTGCCAAGGGTCAGGCTGGCATTGCTGATGTCTGCGGAAAATTCATTGATTTTCCCGATATAATCAGGAGCGTAGGCGATAAAGGCAGCGGACAGCACGAACACTACCACAAAATTGACAACGGCATGGATGGCTTTTGTAGTTTCCCGTTTGATAAGCCCTGTGTAGGCAACGTAAATCCCCACCACCAGAATGAGAATCAGCAGGAACCCGATATAAAATCCCTCCGAGGATAAGCCGCCTGTGGTAACGCCTGCAAGGGTCTGCATATTTTTCCCAATGGAATCCGCCGTAGAGGAAATGAAGTCCAGCGAGTAGGCTTCCTGAATCAGATACCCCGTGGCGTTGGAAAGGTACAGGCTGATGGTCCAGATAAAATTTGTGATGGCATACAGTCCGTACATCACCTGCTTCCCGATACCGTCCAGCCAGTTCCACGGGAGCCAGTCCCATCCGCTGTCCACATAAAAATCAAGCTGGTAGTTGTCCAGAGGATATTTGCTGTATCCGTTGGCAGCGTCCACTGTATCATCCACCAGTCCGGCAGCATGGGCGGCTGTACCGGAGACTGCCAGCAACAGGAGGATGAGCAGGAGTGCCAGAAGCACCCTGCCAATCATGTTTCCTATCACTTTTCCAGACCGGCCCCTTTTTTGTTTATAAGGAGCAGGAACCTGCTGTTTGTTGGAATTTCTATGTATTACCATCATTCCACCTCTTTTCTCACGGGCGGTCTGGTGTCAAAGGCATGGAACAGGTCTTCAAAGATAGGGTGGAACTGTATCACCCCCACACGCCCGTACAAATCACTGATAAGGCACTGTCCGTTTTCCAAGTCACGGAGCCGCTTCTGGTTGTTTTCATCTTCGGAATCCACCCCGAAAAAGGCAAGGGTCTTCCTGATTTCGTTGATGTCCGTGGAACGGAACGCAAACTTCAAGCCCAGGTTGTTTTTCAGTTTTTCATCCAGCAAATCGTCCGTGTTCTGGGTCACAAAGTAAACGCCTGCGTTCATGGCACGTCCGGCACGGACCAGCTTCATGGAAAGGGTCTTGCCCTGTGCTACCTGCAAGAAGCTCCATGCTTCATCCAAATCCACAATCTTAAACACGCTGCGGTCGGTGTGGATGAAGTCGAGGGCAAAGGTGCTGATTACAATGAGCATTGCCACGGAAAGCAGCTCCATTGTGGTGTATTCTTCAAACGAGGTTTCCTTATCCGGCAGCACCAAATCCGCCACCTGAATGATGTTGAGCTGCTTTTCAAGGCTGATGGACTGTGTGACATCCCCATCCGAAAAGAGCAGATGTGCAAAGTCATAGTCCGTAAAGGATTCGATATGGTCGGCTATGCTGGTGCTGATGGTGGTTCCTTCCGCCCGTAGTTCCTCAATCACCTTGAAAAGCCCCCGTTCCTCACTGTTTGTCACCGCCCGGATGGCTTTCCGAAGAACAGGGAACTTCTCCCCGTCACGGCTGGAAATGCCGGTTAAAAAGGTCAGGATGTCGATTGCCAGTGATTCCGAATCCTTTGGATTCTCCATAATCACATACGGGTCGAGTAAGCCCCTGTTCTGTTCCTCCGAGGTCAGGTTTACGATATTGATTTCATGGGCGATTTCCGGCAGGGTTTCCTTCCAGCGTCCCCGTTCTGCTTTCGGGTCAACAATGAGTGCCTGTGCCCCAAACAATACACAGTAGTAGACAATCATGTTGTTGCTGAATGATTTTCCACCGCCGAGGGAGCCGACAAAAGCGGCAGCAAGGGCATTGGTGACAGAGCCTTTCACACCCTGACTGGCAAGGTCAGGTTTTAAGTACACATTTCTTCCCGTATCAAGGCTGTACCCGATATAAATGCCCTCCGGTTCCCCCAACATCTGGGTTGCACCAAAGCCTAGACCCGCGAGGAAGTCACTGGTGACATATTGGATGTAATCGTTCATATACCGTTTACTGGCAGGGAGAAATTCTCCATGCAGCCCCAGCATATCCCCAAAGGGGCGAACCAGCTTCACGTTCAAATCGTCATAAAAATCTTTCACCTCATTGCAGCGGCGTTTCAGTTCTTCCAAGTCGGGAGCCGTCACACGCACCACATAGGACAGCTTATACATGGATTCCTTGCTCTGGTCTAAGGTGGATTCCAGCTCATTTACGCTGTCCAGAGCGTCCACCACGTTTGTACTGGTTTCGCTGTCATTCTGCCATGCGTGGTTATCCAAATCTTTCAGCTCTTTTTTCTTGTTCCGCACTGTGGAGAGGGCTTTCCGATTTGTGACAATCTCCACATTCATAGAGGTATCAATGGGAAAGGTGAATTGCTGCTGTTGATAGTAAAAGATTTCCGAGGATGGAAAGTCCAGTTCCCCCACAATGCTGTTGATGGTAAAGTAGGCGGCATAAACTGTCCCGTCTTCCTGTTCGATTTTCAGATACCGCTGGTTTTCCTCTATCAGACAACGGGTAGGCTTGATGAGGTCATAGTATTTCACCAGCGTTTCCTCCTGAAACCGCTTCTTCGGCAGGTAATACTCATAATCTTCATAGGCGGTTCCAGTCTGCCCGTATAAATGCTCAATCAGATAACCAAAATCGTCCTTGTTAAGCCGCCGGACTTTAAAGCGGCGTGAGATTTTATTTTCCAGCAGTTTTTCCATCTTCTGAAACCGCCAGATTTCCTCATTGCTCATGGAAACAAAATCCCCCATGAGTTTGTGGTTGACTTCATGGAGGAAATCGGAAACGGCGGTCTTTGCTTCCCTGCGAAACTGCTTCATGGTGACTTCCTGCTCATTGACAAGCAGCTTAAAGCCGATAAAAAAGCGGTAGTCTACCTGATTTTCCCCTATCATGGAAATCAGGGCTTCGGTCTGTGCGTCAATCTTTGAACAGGCAACGTCCTTTAACTTGCCTGTCACTTCCTGTTTGGAGCGTTCCTGTGCCGCCCGTATGCTGGATTCAGTGCTGATTTGCAGGGCGTGAATCTTCCCGTCCCTGTTCTGGGCGATAAGCTGCCGAAAGGAATCGTGTACCTGATATTTCTGTTCGGGGCTTAAAAAGGAATAGTTGTAGGGAAGCAGCTCATAGTAAGCAAAGCACTCCCCGTCATGGTTGAACACAAGGTTATTTTCGATATACTTAATCGGATATGCCATAAATATCACTCCTTGCTGCCGTGATGGGCTGTGCCGGATATTCCTTTTCCAGCTTCACGGGCTTTCCTGCATAGGTCAGTTTCGGGCGTACCAGATATGCCAGTACGGATTTCAGGAAGCCGTAAGGCTTCTTCCCGTCAAAGGTCTTCTGGCACATGAACCAAGTGAGGGCAAAGGGTACGCCGAAGTATTTTAAAAATGCTCCGTCAATGAACGAAAGGGGAGGGAGGTTCCCCAAGAGCATAACCGCAAACACCGATATCACGAACCACGCCATCTGTGTGAACGTGATGGGGAATGGAAGCTTAAAATCATTGATGGAATAGAGTGTCTTTTCCACCGACCAGATACTGGTATAACTTCGTATTTTCTTCATGTTGTCTGTCCTTTCTAAAAGATGGGGCAGCAAAAGCCGCCCCTGAATAAAAAAGCCGCCTGCACTTCCCAAAGGAGATACAGACGGGTTTACCGTAAGATTTCATATACGCCGTGGTTTGTGACAACAAAGGTTCCCTCCAATTCCATGTCACGCCCATAGGCTTCATAGTCGATATAGTTTTGTAAGTGTGCCGGAAGTTCCCCAAGCTGTCCGCTTTCTTCCAGATAGTAGCGAGCCACATCTGCCATATCATCACAGCCGAAATGGCAGATAATATCGTCCTCATGCTCACAGAGTTCTTCGATACTGCCAAAATAGGATTGCAACGCTGATAGTTCTTCCTGAATGTACTCCGGTAAGTCCTCCACCATCTCACACAGACGGTTGACTTCCTCAACAGGGGTGTATTCGTCAATCTCAAAGGGTAGCTCATAATCATGGATGGCGTATTCCTCATATTCATCATTCAAGCCGATACGTTCTTTGACTTCCTCAAAATCCACAGGCGGCGTGAACCATGCCCCTACCAGTTCTCCCTCATTGTATTTGCCTAAGTTGGTAATGTAAATCCGCATTTCTTCCAAGTTCTTCCACCTCCCTTTAGCGGTAAGAAAAGATACCATTGTCCGTAAACAGGTAGTTTTCGCTGGTTTCCAGTTTCCGACCAATGGCAGCGTAGTCGATATGGTTCATCAGGTCTGGATGTACTTCCCCAAATATCTGCGTTTCCTGCACTAGATAACGGGCGAGGGATTCCCCGTCCTGCACCGGATAACAGCGTATCTGGTCTTTGTTATCGATAAATTCTGTAAAGCTATGAAACCACCGCTTTAAGGATGTAGATTCTCATTTCCTCAATTGGTAACACGTCCTTTCTTAGAATAGAGAAATGGCAACTAACTTTGATTGTCAGTTGCCATTTCTCTAATAAAATATTCGCTTTAATTCTTCATCACTATTGATTTTTTTAATTACCCAAGGTTGTAAAAAATAGTTGATTTGTGGGTCTAACATACTTACTAAATGGGTCTGTCCGGCAGGGGTTAATATTTGTAAATGTTGAAGTTCTATTACTAATCCATTGTTCATTGGTAATGGTAGTGTGTGAGTTGGTTCACGTAAAAACTCCCGAATGATTGCTACCTGCTCTGGTGTCATATTTTTCAAATATTTAATCTGAGCAGTTCCTAATTTTTTAGAAGCATACTTGTCATAAAAGAAATGAAAAATTTTAGATAGTAATAAAACTATTAGTAAGGCTGTGGAAATCACAAAAACAATGCCTATTGTAAAACCATATTTTTCTCGAAAATTTATAATATAAAACTTTTGAGCTAACTTTTGAGGTAATAATAATAATGTACCACTGGCAATAGATAAAGCTCCTAAAATGTTCGGCGGTAATTTCAAAAAATCAATAAAATCCTTCATGTATTTCCTCCACTTTCAATTATTATCAAAGAAATTATACCACCATTCTTAGTTTATCTCAATTATCATACACCATCGTATTACATCTTCTTTCTTTTGGGGAGTTACGCTCCCCAAGCCCCTAATGGACTTCCGCCATGAAGCAATCAGAGCTTGCTCCATAACGGAAGTGTAAAGTAGGTTTCCTATGCACCGATAATCTTATTGAACAGTTCCAGTAAGATGTCCTTTACGCCGTCAGCGTTGAAGACCAGACCAACCGCCACAAGGGAAACCACCAGAAAACCGATAAGTTTGGAAAATTCCCTCTTAAATCCAAGGTATAGTCCAATCACCACGATTGCCAGCAGCACAAGGGACTGGGCGTTGGATAAAAACCAGTTATAAAGATTTTGTCCGAAATTCATAAAAAGCTCCTTTCTTTCCTGTAAGATTTCTTAGATTTTCAAAATTGCCGCCGTTAAAGCACCACCTCCTTTGCAGCGGCGGCTTGCTGCTTTAGGATTTTTTCATGCTTCTCCGTCAGCTTTGCATGAGTGATGATGTCATGGACAAGCTGGGTGTGGTTCATCTTATCCAGACGGAGAGCCAGCTTTAATGTAGGTGCTACCTGATGGGAGAGCCAGTGCAGGGTGCGTTCAAAGGAATAAGGTTCCGGTTTCGTTGTCAGTTTCAGGCTTCCCCTGTGTTCCCCCATAAACCACGCCCATTCCTCATTGATACGCCAGTCCGAACGGGGCTTCGTATCGTCCCTGTCTACGAACCGGACATAGCGGTTGATGATTTGAAAAGCTGTCCGTTCTGGATTGTCATGTTCTAACAGGTCACGGATGGCGTAAAAGGCACGCTCATTTTTCAGCCGGATTTCAAAGCGGTTCTTTACCTCTGCGTCCTCAATAGGGATGTCATGTTTCTTGTACTGCTCATAGTCCTTTTCGTAAATGCAGAAGTACACTTCACTTTGGAGGGAGCCGATATACAGGGTGTTCCCCATACATTCTTTTTCCTCACGCCGTACCAGTTCGCCGCTGCGGTAGTTTTTGAAGCTGCGAAAGACCGAGATACATTCCTCATTCCGGCACTTCTCCGTCAGATGGGGAATGTTCAGGATTCCCGTCTTATCATTGATGGCGAGGTCAAGCCGTTTCATTACGCCGTCCTCCATGAGAACATCCATGAAAAATTCATACCAGCTCCGTTCCTGTGCCAGCAGATAGCTTTCAAACTGGCGGCAGCCACGCCCTTTCAGTTCCAGCAGCACCCCTTTTTCCAGTTCCGGCGATACCAGAACGAAAATGTCCCCCAGATAGTAATGCTCCGTGTAAGAGTAGAAGCCGTAGTCTTCATGGATAAAGTAGGGGAGTTTTAGCCGCAGTACGTCTTCCACGATATGCTTCACATCCATAGTGGGAAAGCGAATCCGCACATAGTCAAAGAGCATTTCTAGGGGAGCATCTGGATTGAAGCGTTCCAGAGCTTCCGAGATGGATTCCTGCAATGCTTCGGATGGGTGAGCCTTGCCTGTTTCAATGTCGCTTAGGTACGGACGGGTGATTCCGGTAGCTAGGGCAAGTTTCTGTTGTGAGATACCGTAAGCTGCCCGTTTCTCCCTGATGTGCCGTACCCATGTTTCTTCATTCAGTGAAAATTCCTCCTGTCTAAAAAAGCGTATGTCAACTTTCAAAGCCTTGCTGACACACGCCGGATATGGGAAAATCCCTTGTGTACTGTGGGATTCTGCCCTGTTGCTTGGTTGTTGCCTGTCGATTTGTACCCCTCTGTTAGATACGAGGGGTTCCTGCTGGCGTGCCTTGCGGCACACCAGCTACAGCAGGTCAGTCCGTTTCTGCGGCTTTCGCTTCGCACGCCGCCTGCACTCCCTGCCTGCTGTCTGTCAGCCTTTTTATTTCTTTGAGGAAATCGTGTCCTTTTGGCACTAGGGGCGTGTAAAACTCTGAAATAACGCTGGTTCCCACATCCACATAGCCACGCCCCTTTATCTGCTTTAGGAAGAAGTCCTTTGTGGTTTCCCCGAACATCATCCCGTAGCCCATTTCCGACATCCGCCCCAGAGCCACACGGAAATTGAACTGGTCACGAATCCCGTCCCCCAGATACTTTGCGTCCGGACGCTGGCAGGCAAGAATCAGGAAGAAGCCAGCCTGTCGTCCAAGCATAACGATTTGTTTTAACTTGTTGAGGACAGCAGCGTTTTCCTTTGTGCCGAGCATTTCCATAAATGCCACATATTCATCAAAGATAAGGAAATTTGCCGGAAGCCCCAAGTAAGCATAGTTTTCCCCTGTCCGGTAATTCTCCATGAGCTTCATGTCTTCGCTGCGTTTCATCATTTCCTCATAGAAACGGTCAATGCAGGCGAGCATATCTTCCTTTTTGTAGTACACATCCGGCATAACCGCCTTTAAATCCGCAAGGTCGGCGTTCTTTGGGTCTAACACGGACAGGACAGCGTTAGTGCGGAGCAGGGCTTCAATGAGGGTTAGGATGAAGTAGGTCTTTCCGCTGCCGGTTCCTCCGGCAATGAGCATATGGGGGAGCTTGTCATATTCCCACCAGACATTTTCCATGAGCCGGAGCCTGCCGTCCTTTGTCTGTACGTCTTCAATGGAGATACGGTTGGCAACGGTATCATAGAGCAGGGTGTACTCCACATAGGAATCCTTTAGTTCCTTATCCGTCAGCTCACAGTACAAGCCGCTTTCCAGCTTTCTCTCCAAGTTTAAGAGCTGTTCCTGATATTTCCCCAAGGTGATTTCTACACGGATATGGAGCAATCCTTGTTTCATCCGGTAGTAGATTTTGGGAAAGTAAGTGATGGTTTCTTTGGAACGGCTGGAAGACAAGTCCTTGAAAAAAGCGTCTTCCTTTCTCTGTTCCGATTCATACCACTTGTTTTCCAACACCATTCTTGCCAGCTTTTGACGGTGGATGAGCTGCTTTACCTCATCCCTGCGGTATCGCCAGAGTAGAAGAACCGCTGCAAAACACACCAGCCCTGCCACGCCCATGCTGAATAACAGGTAAGGGATATTTACATCCTGTACTATCTGGGAAAGGGACACTTCCTGCCAGTTGGTTCCGGCAATTTGCCGGATATGAAACAGCAGGATAACCAGCAGGAAGATAGGGAACAGGGCAGCAAGGGCAGTATGGAACACAAGGTCTTTATCCGTGGGACGGATACGTTTTCCACGGGGGAAAAGCTGCTTCATGGGAACAATCCTCCTTTCGCTTTCTTCTTATGTTCCTATTATTTTACAGGGGGAGAGTCTTTCTTCGGCGGCTGCGGATTCATGGCAGCCCCTTTTTTCAGGACAATATCATCCGCCTTGATGTACCAGTCCACCTCTGCCCCCTGAAAGGTAGCCGTTGCCACGGTATCTGCCACAGGATGGATGATTTCCACCTCTGCATTGTAAGCAAATTCCTTTAATGGCACGCTGGCAGGAATGGAAACCTGAATCATACGCCCCTGTCCTCTGGATTTTAGGTCATAGGTACGCTCCTTGATTTCTTCTGATACCGAGCCGTCTTCATTCTGGAGGTGAACCTCACGGCGAAGGGCAGAAAACTTCAATGCCCCGAATGTTGCTTCCTTGTCAATCACGATTCCGTTTGCTAATCTCATAGTCTGATGTCCTCCTTTTCCTTACGCTTTTACCATATCGTCAGCGTGCAAAATGTAGTTGGTAAATCCCCTTGTGCCGATTTTATATCCCTCTGCGGTGATACGGGGATTGACCAGCTTCACATGTTCCTCAAAATCAAAATGTTTCTCTCCGGCTTCGGCAGGGAGAATAACCACAATATCATCCGCCCTTTGTATGTCTGAATACAGATTGAAGCTGCGGGAGAGTACCACCATGCGTCCGTTGATTCTTCTCTGCTCTGTTTTGTCTTCTCCGGCAAATTCCAAGTTGCCGAATGTCTTTTCCATGTTGGGGATAACGAATTTTAATTCCATATAGATGTACCTGTCCTTTCTGAATGTGGTGTCTGATGGTTGGTTTCGGGTGCTGGTCTGGAAACGGAGGGGAACGCTCCGGCGGTGGTGATTTCTTCGTAGTATCACATCCTAGTATAATAATGGTGTAGTCAATCAAGACTACTTGGTTAATAAGTTTCTATAAATCAGATAACAGAAGAAGGGATTCCTCCTTCATCAGATGTTATCCATAATAATTATCATGTCTGACGGTTCCTGATAGACACTAGATAAAACATAAGGTATTATCTCTTAGGATAGGACAAAGAATGTTCGCCTCCTTGGGAAGTCACTTCTGTGACTGATACCTACAAGAAAGTCAATTAGTCCATTCGACAGGGTTTTATGTTTTAGCTGGTTGGGAGCCGGAAGGCAATACCCGAATAACGCGCTAGGTTGTGTACCTGCCAGATTGGAAATGGATTCCTATCAGAAAGGAGCTATCGCTCATGTCAAACAAAGTTATTTTTAATCTTGATGAATTATTCATCTCTGTTGGTATTGATGTCGGTGCTGACTTCTCATGGATGTCTATCGCACTTCCAAACCAACAATTCGTAGGAAAACCTTACAAAATCCTGCATAACAGTATTGATTCCCTTACAACCGCTGTTTCTAAAATAAAAGAAGCAGAAGAGTTGTATTCTTTGGAAAGTCGCATTTTCCTCGAATCCACGGGAATTTATCATTACCCACTCTTCTGCTATCTTCGTGATAAGGGTTTTAACTGCTCCGTTATTAATCCTATCATCACTAAGAATAGCACAAACATCAACATCCGAAAAGTGCATAATGATCGTTTTGATTCAAAAAAAGCTGCTTTGGTTGGCTTGAAACCGGATTTAAAGGTTTCACTTATGCCATCAGATCTTGCCCTAAACTGCCGTAACCTATGCCGTGAATACTACGATTTAATGGATAATCGCAGTGCCTATGTGAATAAGCTTCAGGGTGAATTACGCATGGCGTTTCCACAGTATCTTGGCATCTTTTCCAAGGTTACTATCAACACTTCTCTTACATTGTTAGAAACTTATACCTCTCCATCAGCTTTTCTTGAAGCAGACAAGCAAGAGATTATTGATATCATCAAATCAACAGCTCGCTTTGGGCTTACATATGCTCAGAATAAGTATAATGCCATCATTCAGGCGGCAACTGATGCAAATCAGTTTGGCTACATCATAGAAAGCAACATCAAGCGTATCCGTCTTTATATCAGCTTCATACGTAAATATGATGAAGAAATCAACGATATTCTTGAATCGCTTCATAAGCTTGTTGATTCAAATGAAGATACTAAATTTGTCAAACAGGTTCATTTGATTGAAACATTCAAAGGTGCTGGTTTCTTGTCTGCTGCAACCATCATGGGCGAAATTGGTGACTTTTCTGCTTTTTCAAAACCAAAACAGCTTTTCGCTTATTTTGGTCTTGATCCTGCTGTGAAACAATCCGGCAAATTTGAAGGCACCAAGGTTCAAATGTCTAAGCGTGGTTCTTCTATTGCCAGACGTGTGATTCACACATTATCCTTGCAAAGTATCAGTATTTCCCGTAATGGAAAAGCTAAAAATCCAGTTCTTCGTGAATACTATCTCCAGAAATGTGATTCAAAACCAAAGCTCGTAGCAATGGGAGCCGTTTCACATAAAGTATGCAACATGATATTTGCAATACTAAGAGACAACAAACCTTTTGAAATCATCACTCCACAAGAGCACATCAAACAATACAATGCTGCTAAATGCGATATAGCTGCATAAAATACTGTAAATCCAACGAATCAATCTCTTGCAAAAGAACGATATATTCACCAAGGGGGCAGCCTACCCTTTTTTTAAGAAAATTTTTTTCCATTTTCTATTGACATTTATTAGCTGGACTTTCTGGTTTTAGGGTAAAAAAATAGACGCTCAGTTTTGAACGCCTTTGTGGAATGGTAGAAATATTTACGGTGATTGCAAATAGTATTTTTCCATGTTATCATAATTGTAGATTAAGCGGTAAACGATAGGAGTGATGTGTTTTGAATAATATTAAAGATTACAGGGAAAATGAATTAAAACAATATGTAATTGCAACATCATTGCTATTTTTACTTCTTCATGGATTTATAGATTTTTCCAATCCACAAAATATTGATTATATAAAAGGAATTGTTTCTTTTATAGGAACTTCAATATTAACATCTGTAATATATATCTTTACGCTTGTTATTGATGGAGTTATGGATGATAAATTGAAAAATGTAATAGTCAATTTATGTTTGATGAAGCTGCCAGGGGAATATATATTTACCGAGATAAAAGCTAAGAATAAGGATATTCGCTTTACAACGGAGGAAGCATTACAAAGATTTTCAGCTATATATAGTAATATACCTACAAATGCTAGGGAAAAAAGAATTTATGAAAATAGCCAATGGTATAAAATATATAGTAAATATAGAGAAAAACCGGTAATCTTTATATCAAATAGAAATTACTTACTTATGAGAGATATGTATATATCTACGTTTGTTATACTAATGTTGTATATAATGGCAAGTTTTTTGCTGAAATGGTTTTCTATAGAAACTTCGTATATAGTGTATCTACTAACTGTTTTAATATTGACCAACATAGCAACACATATTAAAGCAAAACGCTTTGCCTATAATGTAATAGCTCTTGAGATAGCTGATAAAAGGGAGGAAAAATAAATGAGTATTATTAAGTCTATATCAGTTGGCAATGGTGATATGTTCTATATTAAACATGGAAGTAGTAATTTTACTATTATTGATTGCAATATGGATGATACAAATAGACAAAAAATAACTGATGAAATCATATCCGAATCAAGTGATAAGGATATAACCCGTTTTATATCTACTCATCCTGATGAAGACCATATTCACGGTTTAAAGTACCTAGATGATAAAATCGGAATCCTTAACTTTTACTGTGTAAAAAATGAAGCGACTAAATCTGATGAAACAGATGATTTTAAAAAATATTGTGAATTAAGAGATTCTGATAAAAAGGCTTTCTATATTTATGAAGGATGTTCACGACGTTGGATGAACCAAAATGATGAAGAAAAGAAATATGGTTCATCAGGAATAAATATCTTATGGCCTATTACTGATAATGAGGATTATAAGGCTGAATTGCTTAATGCTAAGGAGGGGAAAAGTCCTAATAATATTTCTCCTATCATCAAGTATTCGTTAAGTAATGGTGTGACAGTTTTATGGTTTGGAGATTTGGAAAATTCTTTTATGGAGAAAATAAAGGATACTGTCGAGTTACCAAAGGCCGATATAATATTTGCACCACATCATGGAAGAAGTAGTGGTAAAATACCTAAAGAATGGATGGAGAGTATTAGTCCTAAAATTGTAATTATAGGAGAAGCCCCATCGGAAAAAATCAACTATTTATCTAACTATAATACTATTACCCAAAATACAGCTGGCGATATAATACTAGATTGCGAATCCGGTATTGTAGATATATATGTGTCTAATGAAAATTATTCTGTAAAATTCCTTAAAAATAATAAAAAATCAAATGCTTATGGGGCTACATATATCGGAACACTAAATGTATAAGTAGTATTGTCTATTTTATAAGGCTAAAAATAGACGCTCATTTCTGAACGTCTATAAAGGAAAGATATTGAGGTCTTGTTGGTTTATCTTATAAATCTGAATGTACTTCGATTGCATTTTTATTGCATTTTTTAATTTTTTTCATATAGATTTTAGTGGTTGATAGTTCCTGAAAATGCCTTAAAATCAATGATTTTCACTTATATAGCATACTGTCTGTCTGGAGTTTGAATAGTAACACAACCCCGCAAACCCTTGTAAAATAAGGGCTTGCGGGGATTTTTTTTTGCCCTTTGACCCAACATTGACCCAAATTTGCCATAATATATATTTGAAATACTCTTGAAAAATAAAATAAATTATGGTAATTATAAAACAGAAACATATATACACAGAGGGAGGAGGAATTTTGAAAATGCTTTTTGAATCGAAAGTGATTCCTTCGGCGAAATTAAAAATAAATGGAAAAATAAAAAAGGCGATAGATGCGTATAGCGAAAAGAAGGTTCCTATGAGAGTTATGCTGACAGATTTTTTGGCGGTAAAATCGAAGACTGAGGAGTTGGCGGCAGCAGACAATCCATGGGCATATTTTTATAAAGGTATACAGGGACATGAAATCGAGAGTGGGGTTTCCCATGAAGAGACATTGTTTCGGTTTTCGGCGATGACGTTAAAAGACCAGAAGCCATCAGATGTGATTAATGCTGCCTTTTATTCGAACAGGACAAGAAACGATTCTGATTTTGAATTGGGATATTTCCTTCCTCTTTTTCTTGCCAATATTGATCAGAAGGACAGGATGCTTGTTGTGAATCCGTCGCCAGATATTATTTGCCGAATGGAAGAAAGTAGTCATGGTGAAGAAAAATTTTATGCGGTTTCGGATCCAACGGTTGCTGGTCTTTATCGACTTCAGTTTCCAGAGTCAGAATTTTTAACATTTGACCAGATGAATACAATCGATGATATTGATGCGGTATGTATCACAAACAGAGATCAAAAGATGGAGAAAGCACAGAGCTTACTGAATTTCCTGTCAGGCTGCAAGAAAAGTACAAAGATAATGGGTCTGGTTCCTTGTGCTTGGCTTGATAATCCTAACAGTGGTGTATATACAAGAATGAATGAAACTGGAATGACGATAAAGCAGTTACTAATTGTAGATTCAAAGGTGACCGTATCTACACCTAGAAAGAAAATGATTCTGGTATTGGAAAAGGGGAAAGCGGAGAACATAAAAATCTATGATTCAAGCTATGATGAAGCAGCAAGGCAGTTTTCAGTTTCTGATAAGGACATTTCTATTAATGCTGATACTTACTTGAAGACCGATAAGACAATTCTTTCATGTTTGAAATCTGATAAGAAAAATGTAGAAGATAAGAAGTCTCAATATAATAAGGCAGAAGAATATAAATTCTCAGAGGAAATTTCACTTTTTTATAAAATCTATTCTGGTAGAAAAAATAAGTATGCTGGTGTGGCATATTATAGAGAAATTGAAAATATGAATCTGAAAACATGGGGGCGAAAGTTGTCTGCAGACATAGAAAAAGGATTGCGGGCAGATACAAGGGAAGACGTTCTTTTCGAACTTGAACGGACAGTATTCAATGATGAAATTTATCCCATTATTCGGAATGATTTAAAAGAAAAAAATATTATAGAAAAGCAAGGCATCACGTTGAAATCCTTATGGTTTTATTTCTGGAACTACCTTTCGGATTTGAAAAAATACAATCATGAATATAGTTCAGAGCTTTTTAAACGAGTTGAAATTGCTGATATTATGCCTAGGTTGCAAAATGAAAATCAAATAATGAAAGCCATATCGATTGGGTTTGGTGTTGAATCGGAGAACGTTCCATACGCTGCTGTTGAGCAAATCGACTTAGTCCTTCAATTAGCTGTGAAACGAGGAATCCTTGTTTGTGATCCACTTGAAGTATATGTGTCAGAATATACGAATCGAGCGACAGAAAGGCAGCAGGATGTTAGAAATGCATTAGTCAAAAAACATTTTACGGCTGTTGAAGAAGAAAAAATAATGAATGTAATTCTTAAGAAACAAACAATGGATGGTAAGTGCCTGGCATGCATACACAAGAGTCTTCTTCTTGCAGTGGGAATCAGGCTTTTTACTGGAATGGCGATTCGTGAGGTAGCGGCACTCAAATGGAAGGATTTTAAGGAGATTAAAGGTGCTGAGGGTTATCAATTTGTGATTACAAAATTTGTTGATTCGAAAGGTAAACTGAAGTCTCATTCAGAGCGAGAAAATTGGAAGAGATTTCGAATCGTTCCTTCTGCGAAAATATTATCATGCTTGCTGCTTGAAAGAAAAAAATATCTGATAGGTAAAGGAATTGATAAGGGATACTTGATGGACTGTCCGATTATTCTTGAAAATGAATGTATTTCAGATATGAAAAAAGGAAAAGAAATGAATCACTGCAGACCAGGAAAAATTAGTAGTATCAGTAATGAATTGATTCAAGTGGCAGGTATTCCCAAAAACGAGATTATTTTGCCAGATGAAAGAGGAGAGTTGATTACGGATTTGAATCGATACCATGGAGATATATTTTTGTCCAATTTCCGCCATAAGGCAAATCACGTTGCATATCTGACGATCGGTGAAATAAATTACATGATTGGAATTGATGCACCGGATACGTTTTCACGTCATTATTGTGATTATTCAAATGATTTTCTGCAAAAAGCCATTATCCAGAAACTTAGAAGGTGGGAATATGGTTATGAGAACATGGCTACGGAGGTTAAGTATAGGAATCCAAGTGTTGGTTCAGTAAGTGGATCAGGAATACTTGAAGTTGGACCATTTTCGGAAGGGGTAGCTTCAGTGGATATTCTCATAAAAAATGATAACTCCTCAATTACAAAAGTCTCTGTCATTAGTACTCATGGTATTAAAGTAAACAAAACAGTATATTGAGGTGATGTAATGATAAAGATACAAATTGATGATAGTTGGATTAGGGAAATATATAAGGATGGATTAAAGGAATTAACTTTCTGTGGAGCCCTTGAATATCGTTACAGGCATGTAGCAAAAAACTGGAATACGGATACTCGTAAAAAGCATGAAAGGGAATATAATAATATTATTCTTCCGGCATTGAAGAATCACAATGATAAAAGTATCAGAGAATATATTAGGGAGGATTATGAAAATGCTATTGAAATAATTAAAGAGAATGGGTATGTGAAGGATGGAGTCAAAAGACAATATTCTGAAAGCTCAATCAATAATTTTCAAAATTTAATCTATTATGTTGTCTTTCAGGCATCAGTATATGGATTATGCGATAATGTTCTATGGGGGACGAAGTTTGTGCTGGATGTGCCCAATGAAGCGGATGAAGTAGAAGAGCGAGTGATATTAAAAAAATCTCTTTCTATTGACCAAGAGAAGCTTTTGGCAAAGGAAGTAATGTCAGATCCGTCTGAAGATGGTGCGATTGTGGCACTCCTACTTATGTGGGGATTGGGCCTTAGAAACGCAGAAGCATGTGGTTTGAATTACGGTGATATAAAACAGTTAGACGGGCATCCAGATTGTTATGGCGCGTGGATATATAAAACCACAAAGATCAAATCGAATGAACTGCAGTCAGGCGGTAAAACCTATAATACTGGACGCATAGTTCCAGTGCCTGGTAAAATTTTGGAGTTCCTTGATGCAAGAAAGAAACTTTTATATGCAGTAATGAAAACGCAGAATCAAGATATGCTCAATATAGATGAATTACCTATATGCTCGAAAGGTTGGATTGGCTTTGAATCTATGGAGTATTTTGAGAGATGTAGAGCAGACCAAGTAAGTATAACTGTACATGATATATTTGAAAATGCGGGGATAACCTCAAAGCAGATTGCATTTCTTGATGAGGAGTTATTTGAAGGAAATACATCAGCAATTTTGAAGGAAAAAGATCCGACAGCTTACTTATTACGGCGAAATTTTGCAACACAAATGTGTATATTGGGATTAAACAATTCAGAGATGCAATATCTTATAGGACATGATGTGGAAGATGCGTACGAGTCTAGAAGTGAATATGTGGATAGCGAACGAATATATGGTATGTGGTTAAAATTGAGGCAAAGAGAATTATTAAATGATAGACTCACTGATTATAATAAGGCTGAAGTATATATAAGGGAGAAGGAAACGGTGAAAATAAATATCTCTGCGATAGAACCAGCAGAAGGTATTAGTGTTAGGATTAGCACTGAGGAGAGTGCCTCGGTAAACACGTATTGGTGTGAAGAAGTTATGCAGCATACGGTTAGCCGGACTGTTAACATATTAGAGAATTACCATAAACGATATGAGAGTATGGGAAAAAGCTTGTAAATAAGATTCTTCTATGATAATGAAGGGCAAAAAGTTCTTTGCCAGAGTTTTTTGCCCTTGTGTTATATATAACAGGTGTAAGATGGCATATCAAGAGCAGGTAGATATAATCAGTGATCGGCTGGAAGCAAATAAAGTTGTTTGGCGTTAGTATATACGGCTTGGTACATCCCCCCACATTTGTTGCAATAATCATCCAATGCTGGATTGCAAGATTCGCGACATCTTGGCGTCAAAATGTGAGCCCAACTATCACTGGCGATTAATACATATTGTGCATCATAGTATTTTTGGAATTTTGTGCGGCCATTTGCATCGGAAGCGAAGGTCCCAAATTTGTCTCGGATACTCTTAAAAACTTTAATATCTGTAAAAAGTAGTCGAAAACGCACTGAGAAATTGCCTGTATATAAGGTAAAAAGGATAGATTGGGTTGTACTGTCGGCATAACTGTATCGTGCGTACACAATACGAGAGCCCAAAGTAAAATCGGGTTGTGCAAAGAGTGCTTCAGCATATTTGTAAGTTATTATAAAATCTGAGATGCGATGTGAGCCTTGCACATCTTCTGCCTTTAGATGATCTACGCCTGCTTCTGCAATCTGTTTCAAAGATGAAAATCGTACCAAGGCAAAATCATCATCTATGGATGGTGTCTTGGTCGGACTGCCGGACTCAATGCCGTCAGGATCTTTTGGGGTTGTTTTTTTGGGACGGGGAGTAACATGACATAAGGACATAATAAATTGCTCAGGATCCAAATCTGCGAAAGTGTGTTCTTTGCCTTTTGATTCAATGGTGATACAAGTGGGGTTTGTATGCATGTGTTTTGGATTACGTGCAAAAAACCGTTTCCCGGTCTTTGAGATGACAAGATGCATGGGGCATCCACAAAATGGGCATGAGTAAGGGACACCGCTTATTGCTTGCGATGCAGCAGTATAGACATTGTTTATGTCGTAGGCATAAGCAAGGCTTGCTCTTCCTTCCTCTTTTATTTCGCTTACCTTTATTTCCATATAATCATCCTTTCTTGATCGCTTGAATTATCTTTGGTGTTTGTGGATCCATATCCATGGTTTCTTTGATTATACGACTAATAAAAGCATTCATGGATTCGCCGTGGGCATCGGCATATGCACTTATTTTTGCACGATCTCCCAGAGGAACTCGGATTTGGATAATGTCAAATTTCGCTCGATAGGTATTTGTGGCTTTCTTCGAAATATCATTATAAGCCATAGAAATCCTCCGTAAAAGATTTAGTATTCTATGTATTCTATTATAAGAGATCCCAGTGTTTTATGCAATCAAAATCGAAAAAATATACATGTATATTTCTAATTGACATATACATGTATATTTGATATAGTATGGATAACAACAAAAACAGAAAATAAAAAATACAGTAGTACACAGGAGCGCCAACTCCTGTGCACCTAGCAGGTGATACCAGCACCTACCAGCGGAAAAATCCGCACTGCGTTGTAATTATATCTTTATATTCTATTTTTTTCAAGAGTATTTAAAAATATCTTTACATCCAGCGCATTGAGAAAGCGTCTAACATTCTGCCGTGTAGATTAAAAACCTGCACGGTATTTTTGTTTTCACCACAAGACAAAGGAGAAAAACATATGTTAGAAAAAAACTTTTTAAATGCAGCTGATGTATCTGAGTATATGAATATTTCAATTCCCATGGCTTATAAGATTATTCGTAAACTGAATGATGAACTGAAATCCCAGGGTTTTCTGACGGTGTCTGGACGAGTGAATCGCAATTACTTTGAACATAAAGTAAATGGTTTTTCCATTGCGTAAGGGGGAAATCATATGCCAGCTTATAAAGACAAAAAGGGGAATTCCTGGTACGCGAAATTCAATTATAAAAACTGGAAAGGGGAAACAAAATTCACGACCAAACGTGGGTTTCCAACAAAGCGGGCGGCCGTAGAATATGAGCGGGAATTCAAGCTTCACATTGCCGGGGATCTGGATATGAACTTTGAGGAATTTGTAAAATTATACCGGGAAGATCTGTATCCAAGAATCCGGGTGAGTACTGCAGCTACAAAGGATCATATTATCAATACAAAACTTATTCCTTATTTTAAAAATTTCAAAGTTACTGAAATTAAAGCAAAAGACATTGTGAAATGGCAGAATGAGCTTTTAAGCTACCGAAATCCGGAGACTGGAAAACCTTACATGAAAACATATCTGAAAACGGTTCACAATCAGATGAATGCGATCATGAATTTTGCGGTCAAATATTATGATTTGAAAGACAATCCGGTTGAAAAGGCGGGAAGTATTGGAATCAGTAATGCAGAAGAAATGAAATTCTGGGTACTTGATGAATATTTGCAGTTTTCCGAAGCAATGATGGAAGAGCCGTTCTTTTATTATTGTTTTGAGGTTCTGTACTGGTGCGGGCTGCGAGAAGGTGAACTTTTGGCTCTTACTTATGATGATTTTGATTTTGTGAACAAAACAATATCCATTACGAAAACCTACCAGATCGTAAATAAAGAAGAAGTTATTGGTCCGACGAAAACTCCAAAAGGAACCCGTGTGATTCGGATGCCAGATAAACTCTGCGAAGAGATGAAGGACTATTTTGAAATGTGCTATGATTCAGACAATTCACGTGCATTTCCAACATCCAAAAGTGTTCTCACCAGAGCCATGGAACGTGGTGCCAAGCGAGCTGGGGTAAAGAGAATCCGGATTCATGATCTTCGTCATTCTCATATTTCGTTGTTGATTAATCTTGGATTCAGTGCGGTCGATATTGCGAAACGCGTTGGACATGAGAGTATTACTATTACACTTCGCTATGCACATATGTTCCCGTCTGCTCAGGATAAAATGATGAATAAACTGAATGATCTTATTAAGGAAGAAACGGAGGAATAATATGTCAGCAAAAAACAGAGACAGACAGGGAAGGTGGCGTGCAAAAACAGTTGCATTCCATGTGTCGGAAGAAGAAAACATGGCGATTGATGAAGCGGTAGCATTAACTGGTATGACAAAACAGGACTATATCATTGCAAAACTGACTAATCGGGATGTAGTGGTAGTTGGAAATCCGCGAGTTTTCAAGGCATTGAAAACAAAGATGGAAGGCATTTATAATGAACTGCTTCGTATCAATTTTGCGGGAGAGGTAAATGAGCAGTTACTGGATTCTATTAATTTGGTTGCGAAGATATATGCAGGTATGATTGAGAATGGAAAAGGAGATGAAGTATAGATGGTCCTTACAAATGGTCAGTTGTCTGCACTGCAGCTGTTTTGCTCCGGGGAGAATCTTCTTCTCCTTGGAGATTCAGGAACCGGAAAGTCGACTTTGATATCTGCATTTGTTCAGCAGGCTGAACAAAGTGGGAAGAGAGTAGCAAAAACAGCATCTACGGGGATTGCTGCACAGTTGATTGGTGGAAGAACGATACATAGTCTTCTTCGAGCTTATCCAGGAGTTAGAAACGAAAAAATAGATTATAAAGAGAAAGCAAAAAATTTAGATGATGTGGATGTTCTCATTATTGATGAAATCAGTATGCTGGGACAATTCTTTGTTCAGTATCTTCATAATTGTTTGAATTGCGCAAGTCATCATGTGCAGCTTGTAATGAGCGGTGATTTTTTTCAACTGCCTCCGGTTAAAGATGAATATGCTTTTTTATCTCCATATTGGAAACTGTTAAATCTGATACCTTGCATCCTTACAGAAGTAATTCGTCAAAAAGATGCAGAATTTATCCGAAATATTAATCTGTTGAAATATGGAAATGATCAGTGCATTGAGTATTTGTTGTCACACTCCAATCCGGTAAGACTAGTAGATCAGATTTCAATATGTGCAACTAAAAAAGATGCTGATTTGATCAACTATGCTGCCATGGAAAAACTAACAGGCAATCCTGTCCAGTATATTGCAGATTATGAAGGCGTGATTTCAGACGCAGACCTACAGGTTGAGACAAGCATGATTTTGAAAGTTGGAATGCGGGTTATGTCTGTGGTTAACGGTATAGGCTACAGTAATGGTTCTCTTGGAACTGTAGTCAGTTTAAATCAGTCTTATGTGGAAGTGTTATTTGATAATAATTGGAAAGTATGTTTTGGAAAACGAAATTTTACAGTGGACCGCAGAGATATACCAGGAAAGACTACAGATGTGTGGCAGATTCCCATTCGGCCAGCTTATGCAATTACCATTCACAAATCCCAGGGACAGACTTTCCAATATGTAAATATTGATGGAACAAGATGCTGGGCACCAGGCCAGCTGTATGTAGCAGTATCACGTGCCAGAAAAATCGAAGGAATTCATTTCCTTACTCCGATTAAGTATTGCAATATAAAAACGGATCCAGCAGTAATTCGGTTTTATGAGCAGCTATAGATTTACTATAAAAGGATGACTGGTATTGAAAATCAGTCATCCTTAAGAATATAAAAATCGTATTAGTATGATTACACGATGAAAAAAATAGGTTCTGCTAAATGAACCATTGTATTGATCTTTGATAAGAATTGCTTCCATTTGAATGCTAAGATTATCGTTAATTTTCTTGTGTTACATGAGATTCTTGTACGTTTTCTGCTGTATCATGCGAGACTGGTGTTGCTGGAGAACTGAGCAGGCATATCTCCATAAAATGATCGATTTTGATTTTATCAGAAGCGTCTAGCTTTTCGTATTTATTCAAAAAAGTGCTATATTTGATTTCTATGCTGTCGTCAGGAATTCCAGTTGCAAGCCACGATACTGAGACGTTGAGCAAATTTGCCGTTGCAACTACCTTATCTAAGGAGGGGGAGTTCTTATCCCATTTTCGAATTGTACTATTTCCAAACCCTAAAGTCTTTTCGATACCAGCCAAAGTCAGGCCTTTTTCGCTAGCCGCGGCTTTTATTCTGTCCACTAAACTCATAATACCTCCCAAAATATAAAAGAGCAAAAATACTCTTTTTAAATTGACAAACGGTAAATTTACTCTTATAATAAAATCATATTAATATGATACATCGATTATATAACATCAAAAACATGGAATCAAGGCAATTTGAAAGGAGGGAATGGGCGAATGAAGAGCCGACAACAGATTTCCCCGTTTGGTATGGAAATTAAGATGGCACTAATCAGGAGAAATATGGATGCGAAAGAATTGGCTCAAAGGATTAACAAAACGAAGGCTACCGTATCAGATGTTATATACGGTCGTAATAAATGTGAAAAAACGCTTGAGTTAATTCGGAAGGAACTGGAGATTTAAAAGTCTTTAAATAATTTACAGGAGGGTAAAAAAGTGAGAAACAAAAGGTGCGTATTGCTGATAGCCGGAGCTGTATCTGTCCTGTCATGTTTTACTGCTTATGCTGGCGCATGGGAACAGGATGGAGAAGATTGGAAGTATAAGAAAGATAACGGAAGCTATGCTGAATATGAATGGGTTCAAGATAGCGGAGACTGGTATTATTGCTCGCGTTGGGGAGTGATGCAAAAGAATACGGTTATAGATGGTTATTATCTTGGAGCGGACGGAAAAATGATTTCGGCATCCGATACAGAAAATCCGTTATATGGAGAAAAAGTATATAGCAACTGCTATATGCAGATTAACAGCTATAAGGATTGCGGTACATATTATAAGGCACAGGTGACTTTGTATGACAGTTCGTATTACAGCAATGATGAGCTGCAGTATAACATAGGAGACAAATTCCTGATCCGGCCAAAGAATGTTTATGGTACTGTATCAGATGTACAAATGGATACGAGTGGAAATATGTGGGTGACAGTAAAGTATGGCATGGATACATATGAATTTTCGAAAGATGCTGCATTATATTTTCCATATGACCAGGAAGAGCAGGTGTTAAGCCGAAAAATAAAAGAAACAGAGGTTTTTCTGGCAAAAGATGTTGTAATCGTACCAGTAAAAGGCTATCAAGCTGATACTGTTTATAAGGTTACGTTAGAACGTTATCTAAATGAAAACTGGAGTAGAATGATACCTGTTTTTGAAGGAAAAAACGTGCGTATGTTATACGATAATATTGTAAATTATGCGGATTAGATGGAGGTACACAAAAAAATATGAATCCGGAAATGGAAGAAAATTTGCAAGATCTGAAAGATATCAGAAACCATATGTACCGTTATTATGATGTCGGTCAGGAATATATCAGGCAACAGGAAATCCTGGAACGATATGAAAAGGCAGAGGAACGGTGGGCACCGGAAAATAAAAAGAAAATTTTGCTGATCAGCATTGGCATATGTATTCTTTTGGGACCTGTAGGAATCATGCTTGGACCGTTTGCAGTAGGTGGATTATATTTCGGCTATGAAAAAATCACAGCTGAAAAGATTCGCTTACGGAAAAAGAAAGAGGATGAATTAAATGCTTTATTAAAGCAGTATGAGGAAAGTTATAGACCAGTAGCTAAAAAGTGTAAACGTCTGTTGTTTCACAGGGAAGAATATGAAATTCCCATGGCGGTAGATTATCTGATTCAGATAATACAAACGGGACGTGTTGATACCATGCGGGAAGCTTATGATAAGTTGGATGAGCAGCTGCATCGTTGGACTATGGAAAAGCTGCAGAATCAGCAGATAGAAATACAATTGTATCAATGTCGGCTGTTGCAGCAGATCATAGCGTTGGACATAGTAAATTCATGGGACTAATAGGAGATAAAAGTACAAATGTCAGAATATGTAAAGGAATACTTTTCTTCCGCATTAGATTTTGCGGGGGAAGAACAGGGAGATACCTATAGAAAATATTGTGTGATTCAATTGGTCGGGCCGTTGGCTTTGGGGGTTATTATATTTTGTATGAAGCTGATGATAGGATTGTTTGGAGCAGGGGCACTTATTGCTTTTAGCCTTCTTTCGGGCATAATCAATATAGTTGGCTGGGGAGTGCTGACGTTTCCTAACATTGCAGCAACGGTGAGAAGAACCAGAACATTAAATCGTTCAAAATGGTGGGCTGTTGGAATTGTATTTTTCCCGATTCCGCTTGTGCCAATTGCATGGTGGGTATTGGGTGAAGATAACATAGTAAAAAAATGGTGATCAATGAAAGGAGAAGAATTATGAGAAGAAGTGTAAAAACGGCAGCAGTAGCAATTGTAATGGGAATGGCCCTTGCAGCACCGGTATATGCGATGACTGGAGGAGAATTAAAGGCAGCACACACTTCGGAATATACATCGGGAACGGAGTCAGTGTATGGGCCAGCTTTGACACAGGCACAGCTGGATACGGTCGCACAGACGGTATCTGATTTTGTAAATAATTATATAAAAGATGGCATGACAGAAGAACAGAAAATACGTGCCATCCATACATATCTGTTTCAGAATGTGTCATATGCAGAGAACTGGAGTGAAAACAGTGCCAATACTGCATATGGAGCACTTGTAAACCATACTGCTCAGTGTTCCGGTTATGCAAGAGCATTCAAAGCAATGTGTGATGCAGTCGGGATCGAGTGTTATTATGTCCATGCAAATGCGGATGCAATGAATCCA
Organism: Lachnospiraceae bacterium; assembly: GCA_025758065.1. Classification (NCBI taxonomy): domain Bacteria; kingdom Bacillati; phylum Bacillota; class Clostridia; order Lachnospirales; family Lachnospiraceae; species Lachnospiraceae bacterium. The sequence continues at coordinate 25,875 of CP107199.1, read as the reverse complement.
AGCCATCAGTGGAACATTGTTCGTTACAATGGGCAGTATTATCATATGGATGTGCAGGTGAACTGCATGGGAGCAGGAGCAGATGCCATTTATTTGTCTGCCACTCATCCATGCACCTACGATCAGAGTGCTTATCCACAAGTGTCGGGAACAGACGCACAGGTAACACGGTTCGCCGAGGGGCAGGGAGATTATGCGGCAGCAGCACAAAATATAACAGTAGCAGCATTCCCGTCTGAAGATGCATTTATTCTGAATATCGAATCGGAAAAAACAGAAGAAATGAGCACGGTTGATTATGGAGTTTGTCAGGCAATTAAACTTCCAGACGATGTTGGCAGTATTAAACTCGATGCATCATCACCTTACAATGAAGCAGATTATGAAATGCAGGTAGCTATTATTGCATTAAAAGGAAATGAGAGCAGGCAGCAGGGTGGCTTATACCTGGCGCAGGAAGGACCGCAAACGAATTTCCAGACGCTGAAAAAGGGACAGTCTGTAAGCCTTGATCCATTAGGACAGGGACGAAGTGCCGCAGAGATTGCAAAATATTGCCGTGAGAATGATATCTTTTTCAAGTTCATTATTTTCGATGGCCGTGCTTATCGGAAGCAGGAACAGGAAAAGGGTTCTGTGGTAATTCAGGACTTTGGAAATGCGATACCAGCTATGACGCAGTATTTTACATATTAAACAGGGCTACAAATTACGAGTTTATTTCCTCTGGTACTGGAAATGAATTAGCAATTAACAAAAGACAGTCAATCGAAATATTGGCTGTCTTTTGCTTAGACTTTTCTGTTTTTCATTTGTTCAAACATATCATCCCATTCGGCTTCGTTATTCCATTCATCGTCAGAGGATATGGTTGCTTTGCCTTCTTTGCTGTAATTGGTGTTTTGAAGTGCTAATTTATATGCTTGCAATCCATATGTTCCAGTATTCATGGTCGGCTTAAAGGGCAATGCTTGTTCTCTTACTGCCTGTTTAGCTGCCATGGTAAAAAAAGTTGTCATGTCCATTCCGAGATTAGATAAGAGTTCCTGTAACTGAGCCTTTAGCGTTTCATCAATTCGCACGGTTACATTTGCCATTTCTGCCACTCCCTTCCTTTGATTGATATTATATTTTATGCTTTTTATGTTGTCAATACATTGTATTAACAATGCACATGAATGAAGATTTCAAAAATAAAAAGAATAAATTTCAGCGCTTATTTCAGGTTTAAAAGTATTTGGCACTTGGAGTTTGAGAAAAGACTGATTTTATGCTACCATATATTTATTGAAAAGTCTGCATGTACAGGGAAACGGTGATATAGAAAAGAAATATAAAAATATGTTAGTAAGTTCTAAAATGCATCGATTAAAATAGCGGTCAGCATATGTTGGTAGGAGGAAAAATCAGAATCATATCTGCAAGGAAGTCAATAAAAATAGGATAAGAGTCTACAATGAACAGCTTTTTTGGAGGGAAGATTATGCATGAAGAATATAATATCATGGATTTAAAACCAAGAAAAAATCCTTATGTTAAAACGTGTAAGAAGCAAGTGACAATCAGTCTTGATGAAAACGTGATCACGTATTTTAAAAATCAGTCTGAAGTAGTTGGTATTCCATGCCAGACTCTCATCAATTTGTATTTATGTGATTGCATGAAGAACAATCGTCTGCCGGAAGCGGTCCGGAAACAAAACATTTCTTTCTTGCAGAATTATTAATTTAATTGTTGGATATTTTTGATGCACCTTTTTGGGGGATCAACGGCAGCTTTATTTAGGTGAGACTTCCGGGCACAGGGGAATCCTAGCTTTTTAATACTGAGCAGGATAGAAGAATTATCGAAAAAACCAAGGTGCAATCATTGAATCGAGTAGTATGTACATACAAATGCGGATGCAATGAATCCAAGCCGTTAATGGAACATTGTTCGTTACAATGGGCAGTATTATCATATGGATGTGCAGGTGAACTGCATAGGAGCAGGAGCCGATGCCATTTATTTGTTTGAGAGAGACGAAACAAAGAATGTCAGAAACATAGAAAATCTCTTGAAGAAACGCATACAGATATCCACAACAATCGCTTGGTGCTGAACGAATCCATATTATTTAGAAAGCCCTTAGCTGTGGGTAGTAACTTATGGCTAAAGGTTTTTTGTTGTCTTTGCCATGTTTCATGGAACGTCTTTTTTTATAGGCAGTAAACGCAAGTCCAGCCGCAGAAATTCCAAGCAGAATGGCAAATTCAGCAATATGTGTGCTGTCACCCGTTTTTGGGGAATCCGTTGTCTTATGACTCGGTGTATCTGGGGTACTCGGTTTTTCTGGTTCTTTCGGTTCTTCTGGCGTTTCGGGTGTTTCTGGTAGTTCTTTGACTGTTACTGTTTGCCCCTTGTCCTCAATATCCTTGTGTTCCGTTACTTTTGTAGGCTCGCCGGGATTGGTAATGTCGTAAAGTTCTTCAAAAGTTACCAGATGTTTTCCTGCCAGTTCAGCAGCATTAAATGTAAAGGAAACCTGTACTTCCATTTTTTCTTTGTCGGCAGTAAAGGTGTAGTCATTTTCTACACGCTTGCCATCAATGAGAAGTTCTGCATTTTCCTCTTTTACCATCTGCCAACCTTTAAGCTGATATTTTGTACCCACTTCCAAACCATCTAAAGTGACCGTATCAACGATAGTCACATCTTTACCAGCTTCAATGACTTTTTCCCCGTCCTTGCTGGTCGCAGTGGTATGGATAGAGATTTCTTTTTCGTATTCATCAGTCAGAGTGCCTAAGTCAATGACAGTGTTATTTCTGGACACGATAATCTCAAATGGAGGAATGAGCTTTAAGCCTTTGTTGCTGTCGCAGCGTAGTTCCTCAATCTCATAGGTATCATAGAGCAATGCACCTTTGCTGTCATCTGGTTCAGAAGTTCCAAACCAGATACCGTCCTCACTGTTTTTCCCTTCATTGGTATTTTGTTTGTGGGATACCCAGTCAGACGCAGTGGAGAATTGACCGTTTTTATCAGTGACAATAACGTGGCTCTCACCTGTTGTCTTGCTAGTGATCCGAAACGGAACATTCGCAAGACGCTTGTGTGTGCCAGCTCCAATTTTTATGCTCTCAATGTCACCACGTTTAATCTGATTGTAGATAGAGTGTGATTCATCTGTTAAATCCACGACTTTTTTATCTTCTGTAATGGTAAAATCAATCGGTTTTGCACCGTCTGTCAAGTAACCATTTGGTGATTTGCTTTCTTCCATGCGGTATTTTCCGTAAGGTAATGTATCCGTAGAAGTAGAAGCGATACCGTCAATGCCTGTATGAATGGTCTTTACCACTTCATTTTTCTGATACAGTTTTCCATCAACCAGCACTGCATTTTCATTTAGGGAAATAATTTCAAAAGCGGTATCCTTGAAAGTTGCACCGCCTTGTGGTTTTGTATCCTTTGTTTCAAGGTCACGTTTCTGGATTTTTACACCGCCACGGATAATTTTATCCGATACAGAATACTGGTTGCTACCAGTCAGTACAGCAAGGTTGCCATCTTCGGTAATTTGTGTCAGATACATACCTTTGATTTGTTCTTCGCTCCCATCAGCCTGCATATATGCACCATCTAACAGATAGCCTGTTGGTGACTTGCTTTCTTCTACCGTGATAGTTCCAAGCGGTAAGCATGGCACACCGTTTTGTGTGTAGAAACTGTCACCAGATACTTTATAATTATCTGCCAGCTTTGTGACGTAATGAACCAAACCGTCACTACCTGTTTCTGCAACAGTTTTTGTTGTCCACGTTCTTGTCGGAGCAGCAGGGAGATTATTTTTGTTGTAGTAACCAGCGTAGAAATTCCATGTAAACTCCGCACCCTCTAAAGAAGCGTTACCCTGTGCAGTGGATTTCCCAGTTTCCATGTCAATCTTGAAAAGCTCAATCAAGGTTTCTATAACCTTTGGGGTATCACTCACTTTTAAAGTAGAAGTTTCACCAGTCTTGACCGTCAGTGGATAAACGGTATCATCAACTTTATATCCAGCAGGAGCAGACAGCTCTTTGATGTAGACCGTACCAGCTCTTACCTCCACAGTTTCGGTGTTCCCGTTAGAATTTGTCGTAAGGGTGGCAAGCTGTTTCGTGCAGCCTTTATCAGAATAGACACCATAAGTCGCACCAGCGATAGAGTAAAGCTCATTGCCGCTGGTAATGTCGGTATTGGAGGACGTTTTTTGAAGTGTCGCATTACCGACCGCCAGTTTCGCCCAGAACTGACCTAATTCCTGTCCTTGTCCAGAATAAATATATCCTCCGCAGTCATAGCGTCCTTTGTTTTCTTTTACAAAAGCCTTTGCTCCAGCATATACCTCATTCTGTACCGCTTTGGAAATTTCATCATTAAGAAGTTCGTACATTATCGCAGTTCCAGCCTAAGTGGACACTTAAACGCTGCCAGACAACACATTGTTCTAATAAGTAGACTTGTTTATAATTCAATCCTTTATGACTGTCGGCATATAGCTTGACGTATTCCAAAGAAAGGGCAACGTCAGTTATCTGATCGGCACGCATACGGGTGCTTGCATCAGCTCGTGTTTTGTATCCATTTTGGAAGTTTGTGTTAATATCCACACAGTAGGCAGTTTCACCCTCAACTTTCATCATGCCCTCATTGAATGTTGAATCGATACTGCCATCATTCATAACTTTTTCAATTATTCCCACTCGCTCCGCTGATTCTGTCCAATACTGTTTTTCTGCTGCTTGAACCTGTGAAACGAGTAGTGTTGTAAACATCGCAGCAAGACTAAGCACGCCGGCAAGCAAGTGATTCATAATCTTTTTCATAAAAATAAACCCTCCTTTCATTTTGGGTAAAAAAATAGACGCTCATTATTGAACGTCTAGAAATAGAAAAGGAACATCAATTTTGACGTTCCCTAAACTATAAAATTTAAGATATTGAGGATTTGTCATTCACACTGAATAATAAAATATCAAATGTACTTCATTGCATTATAATTGCATTTTTTCATTTTTTTATATTGCTTTATAGCTTTTTATATTGCCTTAAAATGGCTTAAAATCAACGATTTTTGCTAATACTCCGTACTGTCTGTCTGGAGTTTGAATAAGAGAAAAAGACAAGACGTTTATTGTGATCGATCATTCAACAGGTGTTAGGGATTATTTTTATCAATGGATTCAAATAGAAAATATCGATAATAGATTAATTGGAAAACGGCTTAAGTAATGCAAGTAGATACATTTTAAGTGAATTGGTTAATCTGCGATATATTACCATAATAAAAATATTCGGAATGAGAACACTTTTAAGCTGTAAAAATTCACGTTGAATTTTACAGCTTTTTGTGTATAATAAAAGTAGTAGAAACAACATGAAGTCAAAGAAAGGAGCTGAAAGAATATGGCAAATATTTTACCAGTGTCTGATTTGAGAAATTATAATGAAGTTTTGAAAAACTGTCATAAAGGAGAACCGGTATATTTGACCAAGAATGGCAGAGGACGTTTTGTAGTTATGGATTTTGAAGATTATGAGCGTGACCGTGCAGAAAAAAAGCTTCTGATGAAGCTACAGGAAGCCGAAGAAGCAGTGAAAGACGGTGAAGGTTGGCTGAATCTGGATGAATTGAAAGCACTTGTGGGGGAATAAGATGTTAAAACTGCGGATCAATCCGATTGTTGTAAAGGATCTGAAGAATATTCGGGATTATATTGCTGAAGATAATGAAGAATATGCTGTAAAGACTATAAAGGAAATTTATGGTAAATTTGAAAATCTTCAGATGTTTCCAGGAATGGGTTCAGATCTTTCAAAACGAGTCAGCTTTCGGACAGATTACAAATATGCAATATGGGAAGACTATGTGATTATCTACAAGGTTGGAAATTGCTACGTAGAGATTTATCGTGTGATTAACCGATATCAGGATATTACAAAAATCTTTGATTGATAGTTCTCGGGGGATGTAGCACTTTGGGGTTTAATGAGATTCCAATAAAATTTGAATTTTGTTTTCTCATGGTAGAGATATTGTAATTTGAAGTGCAGTATATCAGAGCCAGTGGCCGAGTATGAAAGGAGCGAACAAAATGGTTTATAAGAACATTGCCTTTCAGGCAGTGCCCTTTTTCTATGATCTGGCCTTTGAAGATTGAATCACTCTTGTCGGCGGAGACAGCGGCTCAGGCAAAACGGTTTTTTATGAAATACTTGAAGATTTGAAATTGACTGATGAGTATCATGCTATAAAGCTGTTTAATTATAGATCGGAAAATGTCCAGAAGAATCTCGAAAAATACAGAAATAATTTTATTGTAATTGACAATGCTGCAATTTTGATCGATGATGATATACGGAGATTTATTAATTTCGAATTTTCGAATCAGTATATGCTTTTCTTAAGAAACTGCGATGGCCTGAATGTTTCGGATAAAAGTTTCAAAGTGCTGAAACTGGAGGATAATAAGATAACGCTGGAAGACGAGGTGTGACCAAATTTTGGCCCAAATTTCTCCGGTAAAAGAAAATAGCCTATATAATACGTATAAATGTAGTGGTTTTTGTAAAAACAGAAGCACAAGATATTGTAGAAACCAAGGTGCAATCATTGAGTTTGAATAGTATAATAAAGCCCAGAAGCCTTATAAATCAAAGGTTTCTGGGCTTTGTGCTTGCAAAATGCTTGCAGTTTGAGGAAAATGCAACGAATAAACAAGTGAGGAGCCGATAAGGCTCCTTATTTTTTTGCACTTTGTATGAGCATTTGAGAATCAACCATTCGGAGTTCCAATTCTTGCTCAATTTCATCAGCACGGTTAAGTAAAAATGCTTTTGTTGTTTCATCTGGAGAAAATTGAGCTTCATCTCTTAAATGGTCGATGATAACTTTACTGTCTGCCCATTCCTTTAGAAAATGCTTTAATACAGGAGAATCAAAAGATATGGTCAGAGTATTTAGGTCAAATTTTCCATCAGCATCTTTGTTACCATGAAACTGAACTTTGCCAACTTTGGAGATGGCAAATAGATAAGGTGCAACTTCTCCAATGGTTTCTAAATGAATGTCTTGAAAAGAGGTGATACTAATATGTAAGGCATCAGCAATGCGTTGTAAAGGTTCTTGTTTGGGATTTCTATTACCTGTTTCGTATTTTTTTAGTGTACCCAGAGGAATACCAGAAAAATCCGCAAGTTGTTGTTGAGTTAACCCACGGAGTTCTCTATAATATCTGATTTTTTCACTGACATTCATAATAATATCTCCAATCATATTTCTTTTATTCTAATACATTGTACATACATTGTCAAGAACAAAATGAGAACCTAAGTACAATAAAGATTGATAAAAAGTGTTACATGAGATAATATGAATATAAGGAGAACAAAATGGTCACCAAATAACAAAAAAGAGAACAAAATGGATGTTGTGAATAATGAGTACATCAAAAAAATTAAAAAGTGAACAGTTTTTTGTGAGAGTAGAAACGGTGATGCATGATTTACAGATTTCCAGACCTTTTGCGTATCGCATGATTGCAGGTTGGAATGAAGAACTGAAAGAGCAAGGTTATACAACTATTTGCGGACGTATTCCAAAGGCTTATTATGAAAAAAAGATTTACGGCATGACTAAAGAATAAAACAGCCCTCCCTCGGCAAAGGAAGAGCTGTTAGAAAGTGCGGATATTTATTTCGTTTAATAAATTGTACCGCGTTTTTATATGATAATCAAGGAGAAACGTGGTCATGGGAAAATCTAGAAAGAGTACGATAAGGAAGTTTGAGTTTTATGAAACAATAACGGATAACGGTATAGAAAGCGGTTATGTCAGACTTGCTAATACTCAATTTCATTCGGATGCTGTGATGGATTTATCTGCAAATAGTTATAGGGTATTTACGTACATGAAGTTCAGAGCGAAAGGAAACAAAGTATTCACTTACACGTATGAGAATGCAATAAAAGATGCATCTATAAGCCGCCAAACATTTTTGAAAGTGAAAAAAGAATTGATAGATAATGGTTTAATAAAACAATTGGCATCAAATGCATATTCTCCGTCGAAGTTTGAATTTAGTGCGGAATGGAAGAATTACCATAGCAAAAGGAGAGATTGGTTTACAGATGAACGTATCGGTAAAAATGCTAAGAGCAAAAGAAAGCAACCACAAAGAAAATAACGGAAAACAAATAAAAGAATTTTACGAGTCTAAAAATTAGACGAGAGTGGCATCTAAAAATCAGACGACAAGAAAACAGTGAAAAACGTTGTCGTCTAAAAAATAGACCCTGTACTCATCTAAAAAATAGACGACAGTTCAAGTCTAAAAAATAGACGCATATATATGTATGCCATATATACTTGGACGATTAGGTATTAGGAGGATTAACTTTGAGTGCAAGCAAGGATACAAAAAGAGGAACTTGGAAGGTCTATATTCGATACATAGATTGGATGGGGAACAAGCAGATTAAAACTAAACGTGGATTTCAGACAAAGAAAGAGGCTTTGGCATGGGAGAGGGAATTTCTACAGTCGCAGTCTAAGGATATGAATATGAGTTTTAAGGCATTTGCAGAGATTTATATGAATGATATGAAGCCACGCATTAGGGAAAGCACAATGGAGAATAAGCGTTATATCATTGATAATAAACTTATTCCTTACTTTGGCTCACGCTCATTAGCATCTATAAAAGCATCGGATATTATCCAATGGCAGAATGAGTTGCTGAACGCCAGAGATGAAGATGGAAATGCATACTCACCGACATATCTGCGTACTATCCAAAATCAATTAAGTGCAATTTTTAACCATGCCAGAAGATTTTATTCGTTACCGGTCAATCCATCTGCACAAGCAGGAAAAATAGGGCGACAAAATGCTAAAGAAATGCATTTCTGGACGCAAGACGAGTTTTTGCAATTTATCGAGTATATGAAGGTCAAACCTGTGTCATATTACGCATTTGAGATATTGTATTGGACTGGAATTAGAGAGGGAGAGCTTCTGGCATTGACACCAAGCGATTTTAATTTTGTTACGAAGCAGTTAATTATCAATAAAAGCTATCAACGTATTGGACAGAAAGATATGATTACTGATCCTAAAACGGAGCAGAGCAATCGGACTATTTCATTGCCGGTTTTTTTGTGCGAAGAAATCCAAGATTTTATAGCTTCTCTTTGTGGGATAACACCCAATATGAGGATTTTTAATGTTACCAAAAGTTACTTGCATCATGAAATGGATAGAGGTTGTAAAGAGAGCGGTGTAAAAAGAATTAGGATTCATGATTTGCGACATTCTCATGCTGCACATTTGATTGAATTGGGATTTTCACCAGTTGCGATAGCGGAGCGGCTAGGACATAAAGGAATATCAATCACATATATGTACGCACACCTGTATCCATCAAAACAGTATGAGCTTGCAGAGAAACTATCGGAAGATAGGACTAGAGCTAGTGAAAAAATAAATTTGACAGGGGATGATGAGAATGTTTAAGAGGGCTGATTCAAAAAATGAAACAGAAGTTAAAAAGCAAGATGTTAAGGGACGTAAGCGTAAAATCATTTTCAATATGAGAGTTACCGAAGATGAGCGAGACCAGATAAATCAAAGAGCGGCACTATCTGGTCTGTTAAAACAAGAATTTTGTATTCAGTCACTAATGCATCAGAAAGTTGTTTGCTATGGAAATATACGTTTAATAAGTGAAGTGAAAAGTCAGTTGTGCAATATAGAAAACCATTTAATACGTTTAGAATCAGCAGATAATTTTGATGCAGATAAACTGGAACAATTAAGAATGATTTTGGAATTGCTTAATAGCTTAAAGGAGAATAATTAAATTCTTGCGTTGTATGTTAGTTTGATTTATGGACAACAAGCAGAATAAAACGGGAGAAAGTAATGAGAGACTATAGTTCACAAAGAGAAGAAATTGAAACTATAAAACCAAGAACCATAACAGTGAATCTTTCCGATGCAGATGTGAGACGCCTTGCAGAAAAATCCGGTGAGGGCGGTCTGACGATTTCAGAACTGTTGGAGAACTTCATCGGGGATTTAGTAGACGGAACATATTCCAATGGAAGTGACGAACGGATGTATGCGGAACAGTGGTATCAGCGTTGTTGGTTTGCCATGTTTTCAGATGATACGTTTCTGAAATTTTTGCTGTTGTGGGGAGATTTGGACGCTTATATTGATTTGATGGATGAACTTGAAAGCAACAAAAAAGAAATGGCAGAAATGACCGCTGATGCCGAAGAATATTCCTCAGAGGAACGGGACGAATTACAAGAGTACATCAATGATTTACAAAAGGAAAAGGACTATTATTGGAATAAATTTTTGGAACGAAAACGCCAAAAAGAATCCTATGTTTTTGAAAAAGAAATTGAAAATATTATGGCGTGGAAATCGCAGCTTGACACATTACTTGACACCGAAAATCTGTAGGTCAACATTATTAGCAAGCAGGGGGAAATTATATACACTCGGTGTCAAATATTCTCCCTATACTTGCTATAGCAAGCATAGTGATGTTGTCAAGATTGGTTGACACATTTTTCTCAAGGACATCATGGACTATGCTGCTATACGCAGAGAATCATAGTATCTCTGTCGCTTGAGCATGGGAGGAAGACCACCATTGGTGGTGCAAATCCTCCGATTGTTCCAATAACTGATAAAGTATCTCCAGATTAGAGACTTCAGTTCGGACACAGTCAGGTTTTCACTGTTGTATCGGTCATACAATAATTCTGTCTTTAGACGCGCCCACATGCTTTCACAACGGGCATTGTCATGGCATCGACCACCGGCACTGTTCATACTTTGGATGATTTCATATTTTCTCAGGGTGCTGCGGTAAAGCTCACTGGTATATTGGCTACCTCGATCGGAGTGAAGCACTGCTCCTTGAATTTCAGGATATGCGATAAAAGCGTTTTCTACCGTATGCTGGCAAAGCGTTGCCTTCATCGTGGTTTCCATTGCCAGCCCCAGTACTGCTGAATCAAAACAATCGAAGATTGCCGAAACATAGAGTTTTCCATCTTTTGCTTTGATTTCGGTGATATCTGTCACGCATTTTTCAAGAGGCTTTTCTGATGTGAAATTTCTCTTAAGAAGATCATCCGATTTACGAGCCTCACGGTCTGCTTTCGTAATTCCTTTCGGATTACGCTTAGGACGATGACTGAGACCGATTTTTTCCATGACTCTATAAACGGTACGCTCACTGGGGATAGGAATGCCATCAGGTCGTTTAAGAGTTAATGCCTGGAACATACGTACACGTCCATAGGTGTCGTTGCAGACATCCTCAGCATGGATTTCAAGCATGGTATCTGCAAGCGTCTGGTATTTCCACGGACGGTCTTTTACGGACAGATATTTATAAAATCCCTGGCGGCTCACATGTAACATACGACAGTAAAAAGCCAGTTTTCCCTTGATGGTGCCATCGTCAGTCTTAATCGCAATGAATTTCATTCTTTCGGTCTTAGAGACTTCCGACGGCTCGCTGCGAAAAAAGCGCTGGCTTCTTCCAGAAACTCGTTTTCTTCTTTCAGACGACGAATTTCTTTATCCTGATCTTTCACGCGTTTTCGAAGCATGGTTAATTCCTCCGCAAGGCTCATGGCAGATTCTGGAGTATGGGCACCTTCTCCAATATCCAGTTGTCCGGTTCTTACGGCTTTAAGCCAGGTATGGATAGTCCCTTCAGGAATTCCTAATTCTTTAGCGGCTTTCGCACCACCGATTTCTTTTGCAAGCTTAACTGCCTGCACTTTGTATTCATGATCGTACTTACGTTGACTTCGTGCCATAGTTGGGCACCTCCTTATTCTCTTGATTATACTATGAAATCCTTGAGAATAGGCTGTCAACTTTATTTATACACCATCATAGGGAAAATATAGACACTCGTGCCATTTTCCCACTTGTTAGCCGCTACACTGGGGCACTGCCCCCTAATACCCCCAGCCATAACATTTTGCAAAAAGGTAAAACGATTGTTCCGCAGACGGCACAACAAAAATAGAATCACTGACGAACAATTTTGTAATTTCCTCACGGTGAGGAAATTTTGAAAGGAGAGTTTACTATACTGATAGAACGTGCAGTTGAAATACGATGATGAAATATGATAAAATAAAATTGACAAATCGTAATTTATATATAAAGGAGAATATTGATGAAACTGTTTTTATGTTCGCACTTTTCAAGTGTAGGAAGTCTGATAAAGGAAGAAATTGAAAATAAAAAAGTCGCATTTATTCCAACAGCTTCGCTGCGTGAAGGCTACACCGGTTATGTCGGCTCGGCTCGAAAATTATTCAAAAAGTTGGGAGCAATCGTAACTGAAATTGATATTTCAACGGAGGCTTATTCAACGATACAGTCTGTTTTTGAAGATGCGGATGTGATATATTTTACCGGCGGAAATTCTTTTTTCCTTATAGACCAGCTCCGTAAAACGGGAACGGATGAGCTGTTGAAGAAAGAATTGGCAAAGGGAAAACTGATGATTGGTGAATCGGCAGGTGCGATTATATGCGCTCCAAGCATCCAATATATCGAGCAAATGGATGAAAAGCCGGAGGACTACTCACAAGAAGATGATGCAGGGCTTGATTTGATTGATTTCTATGTTCTTCCGCATTATCTTACAGCACCATTTAAGAAAGTTACCGAGAAAATAATGACTGAGTTTTCGGATTTGAATCTATGCCCAATTAACAACCGTCAGGGAATTGTAATTGATGGTGAAGGTTCAAATGTTATTTGCAAAGACTAATTTGAAAATTCAAGTTTGTTGAACCAAATAAAAGTGGACTTGAGTTATTCACATCCCAAAAGTGATGGACAGCGGTATAAATGTTGGGAGGGTGTAAAAATTCTTGTGTCTATGGAAAGTAAATCTTTCTGATAAGAAATAGATATGTAAAATTTTGCTGTCGAATTAATGATTATGCGGCTGTCGAATATATCTTTGTACTTACAGTATTGCCATGTAGGAAAATTATATACATCATTTTCGATTTTTTTGCATGACAAGTAAGGCATCATGATTATTGCCTTTTGTGGGCTCTGCCCACACCCGACCTCTGGAATAGGATCGGAAATTTCTGGCAATATTATAAATGCCGAAGGAATAGACAGAGAGCAGGAATAAGGGGCTTAAAAGAGCTTCCCCATTCCCAATGTCATTAAGTTAGTATGACGCATAAAGATCTCTATATCTGAAATGGTATAGGGGTCTTTTTATTTTTCGAAAACAGTTGACATTTATATTAATGTGCGCGGCCGATTTCGCTACGGATTGATAATAAAGGCAGCGAAATCGGCCCTTGTAATTAAGAAAAACTTAATTACAGGGAGGTATCATATGAAACCGAAACACATTAAAAAAGTTTTGATGTCAGAAATCAATAAAGTTGCAAACAATCCGAAGGACTATTGCTTTCATCCTGATACGGACTTTACCCGAAAACGGAAAATTTCTATGAAAGCAGTGTTAACAGGAATTATCGGTATGGGAAGCGGCAGTCTTACAAATGAATTAATAGACTTTTTTCACGCTTCCCCTCAAATGCCCACACCATCTGCTTTTTTACAGCAGAGAAGTAAGATTAAGCCTGAAGCTTTCCGTTCCATATTGGACGGCTTTAACGAAACAATTACGAAAGGTTTTTCAGAAAAGATGCCTATATTTGCTGTTGACGGTTCAGACATTCAAATTGCTACAAACCCTGGGGATACTGGATCATATTATCCTGGAAGCAACGGACAAAAAGGATATAATCTTTTACATTTAAATGCACTGTATGAGATTGATTATCATATTTATGCAGATTCAATTATCCAGAAAAGCAAAAATTGTAATGAACATAAGGCTCTTCAGGAAATGGTTGATCGATCGACCATACCAGAAGCTCTTATTATAGCAGACCGGGGTTATGAATCTTATAATAGTATGGCACATATTCAGGAAAAGGGCTGGTACTTCTTGATACGTATTAAAGATGGACATGGAAGTATAAAAAGCAACCTGGAACTTCCAAAAGAAAAGCTTTTTGATCTGAAGATAAATCTTAACATTACAAGGAAACAGTCAAAAGAAGTAAAGGAACTGCTAAAGGATAAGAACCATTATCGGTATCTTCCTTCCAATGTGAATTTCGACTATTTACCTGCAAAAAGTAATTATAAAGATCCAGCCTCGTTTTATGGATTGTCTTTTAGAATTGCAAGATTCCAAATTTCAGAAGATACTTATGAAACCGTCCTTACAAATTTGGATAAGGAACAATACCCTCTTGAAAAATTAAAACAGCTTTATGCTTTAAGATGGGGAATTGAAACATCTTTCAGAGATTTAAAATATACTATTGGAATGTTGGATTTTCATTCAAAAAAGGTGATGTGTATCCAACAGGAAATCTATGCACATCTAATCATGTATAATTTTGCAGAAATGATTACCTCGCACGTAGTCATTGAAAAAAAGCAAAGAAAATATACATATAAAGCCAACTTCTCAGTTGCGTCGCACTTGTGCCGATTATTTTATCGTGGGAAAACGACATCACCTGATTTAGAAACCATTATCGCAAAGAATGTGATTCCCATACGCCCCGATCGTCATGGGGAACGGAAAGCAACTACTAAGATATTTCATGGTTTCTTATATAGAGTAGCATAAATTTGAATAAGTGAATATAGTTTTTTGAGGCAGATGAAAATCTGTCTATTTGTGTTTGGCAAAGATAGAAAACAGGCTGAAGAAAACTCCTCAGCCTGTTTCTGGGCAAACGCCAAATCAGCTTGCCTATGATAACTTAATGACATTGTCCCCATTCCTGCTTTTCTTTTCTCTTACAGATAAGCAGTAAGCCGTTCTCCGTAAAGGACTATCAGCTGATTCAATACCTGATCCCAGTTCCGGTATCTCTGCGTCCACTTTTTGACTACGTTCTCGCTGGCAAGATACAGAATCTTTTCCAATGCAGAATCGCTTGGGAATACGCTTTTCGTTTTCGTGACTTTCCGATACTGGCGGTTCAATCCTTCTATGATATTTGTCGTGTACATAATGCGTCTGATATCATTAGAAAACTGAAAAAAGGAACTTACATCTTCCCAATTATTTTCCCAGTTACTGATCGCGTACGGATATTTCTTCCCCCATTTTTCTTTCATGTTTTCCAGCTCTGTTAAAGCGGCTGTTTCGTTCGGAGCATTGTACACTTCTTTGAAATCCGAGGAAAACTTTTTCAGATCATTATAATTTACATATTTGAAAGAATTGCGTAGCATATGGATCACACATCTCTGGATCTCTGCCTGCGGATAAACTGCCTGAATAGCTTCTTTAAAACCCGGAAGACCATCCACGCAGAAGAAAAGGACATCTTTTACTCCGCGGTTCTTAAGATCATTAAGCATCCCAAGCCAGAATTTGCTGGTTTCATTTGCGCCTACTGTGATGCTGAGGATATCTTTGTATCCCTCCACTGTAACGCCAAGAACTACATACGCAGCACGACTCAGGATTCTGCCATCCTCACGTACTTTATAATGAATACAGTCCATAAAGACAAACGGATAAACCGGGTTCAGAGGACGGGACTGCCATTCCTTAACCTGAGGAAGTATTTTGTCTGTGATCTTGCTGACCATTTCAGCTGATAGCTCAATTCCATAAAGATCCTGGAGCTGGTCGTGGATGTCACGTGTACTCATACCACGGGCATATAAAGATATCACTTTTTCCTCAATCCCGGAAATATCTCTCTGGTATTTAGGGATGAGTTTTGGTTCAAACTCACC
The DNA here is from genome assembly GCA_025758065.1 of Lachnospiraceae bacterium. Lineage (NCBI taxonomy): Bacteria > Bacillati > Bacillota > Clostridia > Lachnospirales > Lachnospiraceae > Lachnospiraceae bacterium. The sequence goes on along the minus strand of CP107199.1, from coordinate 9,994 downwards.
GTTACGGTCTCTTGGTACGTCGATTTGAAATTCACCGTATTGACTCTTTAAGTTTTTTGTAGAATGACCATTTCTTTTATTGTCTGTCTGTAGATCTCCCTTATGGTTTTTCTCGTAGCCAAGAGTTGCATCCAGTTCTGCCTCCATCAGCTCCTGCAGGATATCCTTGAAACTGTCTTTCAGAAGCGTGTATATATCTGCAACGCTATTAATGTTGTTTTCTGAGATGATCTGTCGAATTTGTTCTTTTGCAACTGCCATAAAAAATACTCCTTTTCGATAAGAATTGTCATATCTGAATTCTTACCAAAAAGGAGTTATTTTTTACCAAAAACACAAACTATTTTACACTACCAATGTTGGGGTTGTTTTTTCGTACTTCAAGCAGCACACCCTTGCTATGACATAATTCTTCGATACTTTCAAGGCTTCGAAATGTCATTGCAAAAGTCTGTTTTCGTTTATAATCTCTCAAACAGCGTTCTGCGGTATTGTTTGTGGTTGGCACCCTCATGTCATGCAGGAAAAGAAGATGCTCTGTTTTATATTCCTGCATCCGGCGATATAAGTTGTAGCCTTCGCGGTAATACGGGCTTGGCTCATTACGTTTGTATTCTTCTTTGGCTTTGTCCAGGATTTCCTGATACTCTGTCTCAAAGCCAGCTACTGTTTGAGCGTCTAACGATGCTTCACCGGTATGTTCTTTCCGGTAATGTATCATTCGTTGGAGCAGTTCTCTCATTCGCCGGTTCCAGGTAAGGGATGACTCATTTTCCATGCTGTCTTTCAGATACCGTTCTACATGCGCAAGGCATTCCTGATGAGCGCTTCCATAACGGTAAAAAGTAATTTCATGATCGTGTACCAGAATCCCCCGGAAATCTTCTGTTACAGTTCCCTTTACGCCTTCATGCCCCTTTTTCTCACGGGCAAAGTAAAGTACCTTTTCCTCATCTGAAGATGCGCAGACAAATACATAGGCGCTTTCTCCGTTTACGCGGGCATTTGTACAGTCTGTATGCAGAACCGGGCAGGACAGCAGGTCTGCAAAGATTTTTTTCCGTTCTGTTTCTGTTTTGGAAGAAAACTCACGGCAGAGTTTATTGATCATTCCTCTGGAAATTTTCAGCTTTCCACCTGTCAAATCAGAGAGAAAGCGCTGGCTTTTATCAATGGAAACTGCACAGTCTGTATTTAACAGAAATAAAAGTGACTTGATGCTGCCATCATAGTTCACATCATCAACCACTCCTGCGGGAAAAGCTGCATGGACTTTTTCTCCCGTCTTGGAGTTACGATATACATCTGCCTGATATTCCGTTACATGAAGAATCATTTCAATGGAAACAAGCTGTTTGGTTATGATCTTCTTTGTTTTTTTGAAATCCGGATCCTCTGCCACAATTTTGGGCGCAGGCAGATGTACAGTCTGAGTTGCTTCCTGCTTTTTCCTTCCATGATGGGCGTGCCCTGGCTGCGCTCCGGGTTTTCTTCCAGTGCGTTCACGATTGTTGGATATTTTTCGACGGTTTCTTGATTGTGATGACGGAATGGAGGAATTTTCATAATCACGGTTCAACTGTGCCAGAAGTTTCTTATTCTGTCCCTCTGTTTTTTCCAGCTGATCCTTTAGCTCACTGTTTTCACGGCGCAGTCCAGCGACCTCAGACAATGCCTGATCACGGCGTTGTTCTGCGGCAAAGCGCATTCTTTTAGCCGTTTTTAATGCATGCTCCAGATCTTTCATCTGTGCATTCAGTTCCTTAAGTGCATCTTCATATGCCTCTTCGCACCATTTCCAGGCTTTTCTTACATCTTTGCGAAGATTTTCAATCGTTTGTTTCAGACGTTTTATCTGTCGGCGGTACTCATCAAGTACTTTTTGATGTTCCATTTGAATCTGTTGGAATCGTTCTCCTGACTCATGATCGGCTACTTTTTTTCTCAATATTCGGTTTTCACACTGCAACGCTCCAATATATTCAAACGGCTTTCCCATTATGATTGCTCCAATGCTTTAATGATTTTATCCTGGTTTTCAATCAACTGTTTCAGAAGACGGATCTGTTCTTCCTGGGCTTTAATTGTTTTTAAAAGTTCTTTATTTTCTTTTTCGTACTGTTCGCAGACACCCTTTTGAAGTTTCAGTAACTGCTCGATTTTTACAGACATGTCATTCATGCTCATCCCTCTTTTCATGGAATGATTATAGCAGAAGATCTGAATTTATGCGAATTTGCAGGAGATGATCATTCGTCATTTTTTCATGTGAATAACTCTAAAAAAATGGTCAGATAAGAAGCTGGCGTGGAGAAACCATCCACAAAAATCGATGAATTCAACACGCCTCAAAAGAGAATTTATAGATACTGTTGATAACTTAAGCAATAAAACATGTAGCCGGAAGCGATATCCGCAGAATTTCTTCCGGCTAAAATAGTTTTGATGAAAAAGAAAAATGATTTTCGTCACTTTCCACAATGAAAATGAACTACCCGTGTAAAGAAATTGAAAACAAAGTATTTAAATATAAAAAAGAACTGAAGGAGGGACTGATCAAGCACCCGAAAAAAGTAGTAGAGAATTTTGTCCGGTTTAAGGCCGGGGATAATCTTCAAACATTGACAAAAGCTGATTTAGAGGCAATGAAGCTTACAGCATGGAGTGACTTTAATGTTTTTGTTGGGTGCATGAGAAAGGAAGTCTGCATTCGGAAAATTGCACAGAATGTTGAATGGAACGGTCAAAGCCCAGATGAAAATAATGATGAGATAGCACTTGCAGAATTAAAGTTTTCAAAAGATGGGAACTATATTCCAAATTCGTTATCAATTTCGCCATTGGCATGGGCAATGAAAAAAATGTCAAATGGAATTACAAATGCCAGTGAAAAACTATCTGTTTCTGAATATTCAAAGCTGAGTCGGATAAGGAAAAATTAAGAAAATTATGCTCAGAAATTCCAACAGGGAGTACCTTCCCGGTCTCTTATGTACAAGGAGAAAATGAGGGCGATGAAGAGTTTATTCCATCAACGGATGAAGTAATAAATGAACTCAGTAAAGCGAATATCATGAGCAGAGAATTGACTTCACAGGAGTTAAGCAGATTTGGGTTTGATAGTATGGAAGATGTTAAAAAATTCAGCGCAGAGATAAGATCAAATCTTATTTGGGGTATGAAATTATATCTTCTTTTAGAAAATGCATACAAACAGGCAAATGCAGAAATTGATGCATCTTGCTGCGGTATATTATTTTGCAAAGCAATTGAAGTGCAAATGCAGGAATGTTTTGTTGATGCATTAAAATATCATTTCCCGGAGTATCGAATGCCAGGGCTTCCAGCGACAGCTGTGCAGGATAAAAAAATTCTTCATTTAAAAGATGCAAACACGGAAGTATTTACATTAGGATGGTATCTAACCTTTATACAGAAAAAGAAAACGGAACTTGGTTCGATCATGAATCAGATCGGTTATGCAAGGTATGATAAGCAGTAGTGGGATGATTTCAGGTCAAAGCTGTATGACTGCAAAAACAAACGAAATGATTGCTGTCATACAAGGCTGTTCCGGTGGGAAAATCTTGAAACTTTGCTGGAAACAATGTTTTACTCAACGGAGTCTAAACACCATAACAAGATTGGAGGGCTTATGTTTGAGAGTAGGGTTGGTCTTTTAATGAAAGAAAAATAACTGTATATCAGGTAACACTGCCGTAGATTAAAAAGGCATATGTCAAAAATATTATTGACATATGCCTTTTATAGAGCTATTATATGATATAAGTGTCAAAAGTATAAATTGCGTTTGTGCTCGCACAAATAAGCAATTTATACTTATTGACACGCCGAACACCGAAAACGAAATAAAATGGTGTGAACACGCCATTTTATTTCGTTTTCGGTGTTCGAGGATTGCGGGAATTGCATAGCAATGGAGCAATCCGGTTACATCAGTGAGTGGCAAAATTTACTTTTGACACTCACATCATTATATAAGAAAAGCAAGAAAGGAAGGAGCAGTATATGCCGAGACCAGTAAAATGCAGAAAAGTCTGTCATTTCCCTAATGTTTTAGAGTTCCTTCCGGCAGATGATGCTGAGAAACACACACCTATTATCCTGACCGTGGATGAGTATGAGACGATCCGTCTTTTGGACAAGAATGGTTATAGCCAGGAGCAGTGTGCAGTATCTATGCAGATCGCAAGAACAACAGTTCAACGGATCTACGAGATTGCCAGGAAGAAAATAGCAGATGCACTTATTGATGGGCATCCGCTCAAAATTGAAGGCGGGGATTTTAGGATCTGTAATGGTCAGAGCAGTAACTGCAGCCTTGGAGGATGTTACAAGCAGGAGTTTTATCAAAAATATGCAGTAGAAAAAGGAGAAGGTATCATGAGAATAGCAGTAACATATGAGAATGGACAGATTTTCCAGCATTTTGGACACACAGAGTCATTTAAGATTTATGATGTAGAGGAAGGAAAAATAGTACATTCAGAAGTAGTAGATACGAATGGAAACGGACATGGCGCATTAGCAGGAGTTCTTAATGCATTAAATGCAGATGTGTTGATCTGTGGCGGGATCGGAGGCGGTGCACAGGCAGCGTTAGCGGCAGCAGGCATTAAGCTTTTCGGAGGAGTTTCCGGGGATGCGGATAAGGCAGTAGAAGCATTTATTAATGAAACACTTGATTATGATCCAGATGTAAAGTGCTCTCATCATGAGCACAGCCATGGGGAAGGACATACATGTGGAGAGCATGGATGCGGAAGTCACAGCTGCCATTAGAAAGGACAGCAAAATGATACGGAAAGAATGGAAACAGAACATGTATGCGGCACAAAACCACGGATCATAGTCTTGGGGTGTTGTGAAACGCAGTCCGCAAAGAAATTTGAATAGTAAACTAAGAGCCGGGAAACTGCTTGGATAGTGGGATCTTGGCTCTTAGTATGTGGTGTGATCCGTGAAAACAAGAAGCATGGCGTCCACCATATGCTGATCTGGATGCAAACGTGCTTATGCAAGCAAGTTTGCAACACACTTTCTCATTTAAATCAGCACATGGCTGTACTGTGGCGGAATAAAGTTGTATGTAAAAATCCACATTGAATATTATAGCTTTTCATGTATAATAAAAGCAGCTGAAACAATGTGAAATCCAAGGAAGCAGCTGAAGGAGAGGGGAAAGACGGTAAATTTGAAAGCCTTCAAATGTTTCCGGGATTGGGATCAGATTTTAAAAAACGAGCTAAAATTGTGCGGACAAATATAAACGCAAGGGAGAAAACAGGTGCAGGCCACAGATAAATTAATAAAGCCATTAACAGAAGCTAAATATTTAAATGCGGATAATGTCAGCAGATATCGCTGTATTATGCGTATTTTTTTGAAAATTATGAGAAATTGAAATACTGGCTGTATCAGGAAGAGGTCTATGAGCAGATGTCAGCAGATCCATTATGGGCAGATTATAAGCAGGAACAGTGTCAGCAGGATCTTGCCATGCTGACAGAATGGAAGAATCTGAATACAATACAGGACACCAGAAAAGTTTCCTCAATAGAAGAGTTTAAGCATAAAAAATACAGATACCAGATGTCAGAATATAGTGTTGAGATAGAACGTCTGGTAATACGGCTGGAGAATCTGTTTATTGAAGGTGCATCTCTTGAACCTACTTTGTTGGAGCGCATAAGGCGGAATATAGAAAAATTTCCAGATATGCTTGATAAGGATACCAATACAGTATATACCTGGTGGACGGATCTAAATAATGATTTTATAAGATTAAATCAGAATTATCAGGATTATATCCGTGATCTGAATAGTGTAAAAGCGGAAGAAATGATGCATACAAAACAATTTCTTGTTTTTAAGGACCGTCTGATCGAATATTTACGCAGTTTTATTAAAGGGCTGCAGCGCAATGTGGGGGTAATAGAAGAATGTTTAAGAATGCAGGACAAGGAAATGCAGGACCAGATCTTTCACAAGATTGTTGAATATGAGCTGCTGATCCCACGCATGGATGTTGAAATATCTGAAGATATGATACAGAAAAAGATCCGGGGCAGATATCAGAGTATTTATAACTGGTTTGCCGGAAATGAAGAGCAGGAAAATGAAGCGGCAAAATTATTTGATGCAACCAATGAGATAATACGTCGTATTACCAGATATGCAACCCAGCTTAGTGAAAAAAACACTCTGGGAGCGAACAGGAAGGAAGAGTATAAAAAAATCGCGGAAATTTTTATGAAATGTGAAGATCTTGCAGATGCTCACAAGATGGCAGCCATGGTATTTGGATTAGAGAAACCATTTCACATAGCAGCAGACAGCATCCGGGAAACAGACAGCATTAATAAAGGTGTATATGAAGAAAATCCATTTTTGGTGGAGTTAAAGCCGAGAGTACGTACTTACCGTGAAAAAACAAGAAGAAGCTCGATCATAGAAGCAAAAGAGAAAAAAATGGAAATACGCAGGCAGCTGCTGGAACAGCAAAAAGAAGAAATGCAGAAAATACGCCAGCTTGAAAAAAATGGGGTAATTGACTTTTCAGATCTGCCTGTTTTAACGCCGAGGCTGAGGGAGATATTACTGAAATGGATATCAGATGCAATGGAATCAGCTGATTTTTCTGCAAGGACAGATGATGGAAGAGGTTACAGGCTGGATAGAGGCAGAGCTGATGAGAAATGTGTGATTCATTGCGAAGATGGAAATTTTACGATGCCTAAAATGAGACTGGTATTTCAGGAGGCAGAGGCATGAAAGAACTGGAAACCTTATTAAACAGACGCTGGATCCTAAAATCAGAGGATAAAGAATTATATTATAAAATCAGGGATGCGGTAGGTGAGATCAGAAAATATTCTACAGATAAACTGGGATGCCAGATTATAGATAATTCCCTGCTTGTAAAAATGGAAAAAATACCGGTTGTTCCGGAAAAATTTATGGGAATTGCTGTATTCGACTCAAAGGAAGAATATGCATATTTATGTGTGCTGTTAATGTTTCTGGAAGATAAGGATGCAGGGGAACAGTTTATCCTTTCACAGCTAACTGAGTATATGACCACCGTGCTGCCGGGAAGCATTACAGACTGGACTCTATATACAAACAGACGAAGGATGATCCGAGTGCTGCGGTATGCTGTGGAACAGGGGATCATAAAAGTGACAGATGGTGCAGATGACAGCTTTATGGATGATGTCCGGGGGGAAGTATTATATGAAAATACAGGAGCTTCCAAATGGTTTGTAAGAAATTTCCCCAAAGATATCATAAGCTATGCCAGTCCGGAAGATTTCAGGGAAAGCGAATGGTTTGAAGTAGATGAAGACCGTGGATTTGCCAGACGCCACAGAGTGTATAAGAGACTGCTGTTTGCACCTGCAATGTACAGAGAAGACGGGTCTGGTGAGGACTTTGAATATCTGAAAAATTACAGAGGCAGACTGATCGATGAATTAGAACAGTTATTTGACTGTCATGTACATATCCATAGAGGAAGTGCCTATTTTCTGGCAGGTGATGAGTGTAAAATAGGTACGGTATTTCCTGGAAATAATTCACTGGCAGACATTTTGTTATTATGTTTTGGGGAGATCCGCAGAAAAATAGAAAGTGGAGAATGGAAGACTACACCGGAAGAAATGTGCATTGTAGATAAGATCACATTTGAAACACTGATAAAAGAAGTAAAGCATACATACGGATCCGGGTTTGCCAAGATGTACCGGGATATGCCCGAGGGAGAGTTTGTAGAAAACGTAACAGAAGAAATGGAACGCTGGATGTTCCTGAAGAAGGAAGATGATATGCATCAGATAAAAATATGTCCGCTTACAGGAAAAATACAGGGCAGTTATCCACAGGATTACATGGGAGGAACAGAAGATGAACAGCAGATGGCAGGCGAATAAAATAGGGCTGATTAATTTCTGGTATTATGATGAACAGGAATTTCCCTTTGTAAAAGGACGTATATTACTCCGTGGATCTAATGGATCAGGAAAATCAGTTACTATGCAAAGCGTAGTACCGCTTTTGCTGGATGGAAATATGAGTCCTGAAAGACTTGATCCCTTTGGTTCAAGAGACCGTAAAATGAGCAGTTATCTCCTGGAGGAAAATGACGGCAGAGAGGAAAGAACAGGCTATCTTTATTTGGAATTTAAACGAAAAGACAGTGAGACATACCTGACTATCGGTATGGGGATCAGGGCCAGACGTGGAAAACCTTTGGATAAATGGTATTTCAGTCTGACAGATGGGCGGCGTATTGGCAAAGATTTTTTTCTTTACAAAGATATAGGTGAAAAAGTAACCCTTTCAAAGAAAGAGCTGGAAAACAGGGTTGCTGACGGAGGCCGTGTGTTTGAACGGCAGGTGGAATATATGGAATATGTAAACCGCCAGATATTTGGTTTTGAAACAGCGGACGAATATAAGGAAATGGTAGATCTTCTGATCCAGCTTCGTACACCGAAATTGTCAAAAGATTTTAAACCATCTGTGATCAATGATATATTAAGCGATTCTCTTCAGCCATTGTCAGATGAAGATCTGCGTCCTATGTCCGAAGCTATTGAAAACATGGATACCATGAATATGAACCTGAAAGGACGCAGGGAAGCGAAACAGGCAGCGGAGAAGATATATACGGTATTTAATAAGTATAATAAAATCCTGTTGTACGATAAAGCAGACCGCTATATGCAGGCACAGCAGAAGCTGCAGGAAGCGCTGAAAGAACAAAAAGAATACCAGGATAAATATGCTGACTGCACAGAAAAAATCCGGCAGCTGGAGCTTCGGATCCAGGATCTGAATGGCAAAAGAGAGACATTTGAAAAAGAAAAAGAATCCTTAAGTAAAAGTGATGCAGTAGCGTTAAAAACAAGAGAAGTGCAGCTGGTTGAGGAAATCGCTCAGCATAGTAAGATCCTGGCAGAAAAAAATAAATTTCTTGCTTCTAAAGAGGAACAGTACCGCGATGTGGAAAAGCAGGTAAAAGAAGAGGAAGACAGAAAATACGAAAAAGAAAAAGAGATAGATGCGCTGTTAGAGGAAATGCAGGATGAAGCTGAGCAGATGGCTTTTCAGGAGTTTGTTTTTATGAAGGATGAACTTTGTGAAAAGCTGGATGAACCCTACAAATTTGATCTTCACAGGCAGCAATTTGATGGTGTACGTAAAAATATACAAAGTGGATTTCAAATATTGGAAGAACTGAAGATCCTTGAAAAGCAGAAAGATGAAATGCTCCAGGCGCGGGAAAAACAGATACGGGAACTGGATCAGGTGCAGAGAAAAATAGCGGAGCTGGAAGATCTTCTGATCCAGGTAGAAAATGAATGGAAAGAGGCTTTTTATAAATGGAATGAGGATAATACGGAACTGAAGCTTGACCGGGATCTTTTAGGAAGACTGAGTACATTTGCAGATCATTATGATAAAACTTCTGATTTTGTGACGGTCCGCCAGAAAGTGGGAGATAAATGGGCTGAAAAGAATGCTGGGATCGTTACAGATATCGGTGCAAAAAAGCATGAATGGAATCTGGAAAAAGAGGAACTTTCCAGGGTGAAAATAGAGCTTGCGGAATGGGAAAATCAGAAAGAGCCGCAGCCTGAACGGCCGGATACAGTGGTAAGGAACCGTGAACGTCTGAAAAAAGCGGGAATACCATATCAGGAATTTTATAAAGTGATCGAATTTGGAGCAGGACTGGATGATGAGACCTGTGATCATCTGGAAGAAGCCCTTCTTAAAATGGGGATCCTGGATGCCATTGTAGTAGAGGAACAGTATAAAGAACAGGTGCTGGTTCCGGTAAAGGGATGTGAGGATCATTACCTTTTTGCAGGTAAACCGGCAGAAGGAAAAAGCCTGCTGGATGTTCTTGAACTGAATGAAAATGTAAATGATATTTTTTCCAATCAGAGGCTTACCGGAATACTAA